>JAPXSY010000166.1:0-2505 GCA_033812795.1 Kiritimatiellia bacterium | reverse complement strand
GAGGTGGCCTCGTTCTGCGAGCTGAGCGCGCAGGAGTACGGTTCGGAGCTGGGCGGCAAGAAAGGCAACGTCACGCTGACCAGCTACGACGGATCCATGCGGGTCACGCGGGCGCGGGCCGAGGAGATCACCTTCACCGAGGCGGTGCGCGTCACGCGCGAAAAGGTCTTCGCCTGCATCGAGAAATGGTCCGCCGGGGCCAACTCGAACCTCGCGCGGCTGGTGGAGAAGGCCTTCGAGACGGACAAGGACGGGCACCTGTCCGCCGCCAAGATCCTCTCGCTGCGCTCGATCAGCATCGAGGGCGACCCAGACTGGGACGTGGCGATGCAGGCGCTGGACGGCGCGGTCCAGGTGATCGGCTCGCGCCAGTACGTGCGGTTCTACCGGCGCGGCCCGGACGGCAAGTACGCGCAGGTCGGCGTGGACTGCGGCGGCGGGAACTGGCGGGAAGGAGGAGGGGTGAAGGATCAAGGAGGAGGGAGGAAGGAGACGGGAAAGCCGAACACCGGCAATGAGGCGCGGTAGCCCGTCGCCTCAAAGGCTTGGTTGGCCGGTGATTCTTTTGGAGGGTGAAATGCTGAAACCTTACTATCAAGACGACGCGGTGACGATCTACCACGGCGACTGCCGCGAGATCGTGCCGCAGCTCGGGCGCTTTGACCTGCTGTTGACCGATCCGCCGTATGGCATCGGGGAACACGGAGGAGCGTGCCGCACGCGAGGCCGACCAGGCTACGCAAAGCACGCGAACATGGGATGGGACAACGCAAGGCCGGATGCAGAGGTGTTCCGGTTGATTCTGGATACCGCGCCGGTGGCGATCATTTGGGGTGGGAACTACTTTGCCGACCTGCTCCACCCGACAATGGGGTGGCTGTACTGGCGCAAGTTGATGGGTGGTGACTTCTCGGACGGTGAATTGGCGTGGACATCGAGAAGCGCGGCGTTGCGCGAGTTCACGAAATGCCCGAAGGGCATGAACAAAGGACACCCGTGCGAGAAGCCGATTGAACTGATGACGTGGTGCATCGGCCTTGCCGGTGACGTGCAGACGATCCTCGACCCTTTCGCCGGTAGCGGCACGACTGGCCGCGCCGCGAAAGACCTCGGGCGCAAATGCACGCTGATCGAACGGGAAGAACGCTATTGCGAAATAAGCGCCAAGAGAATGGCGCAGGAAGTGTTGCCGCTTACCTATAACGCTCCGGGTGAGGGTCGCGCTATTGCGCGTACCCTCGACCCGGTTGTTGGCAGTTCTTCGGAGGACACGAAATGACACCATACTTTCAAGATGACGCGGTGACGATCTACCACGGCGACTGCCGGGAGATCGTGCCGAAGCTGGGCCGGTTCGACCTGCTGTTGACCGACCCGCCGTATGGGATTGGCTTCGGCCAGAAGCACACCAAATGGAGCGCGAACCGTGGGGTAGTCCTTGGGGAATGGGACGCAGAGACGCCCGACATCGCGTGGCTTCTGGACGTTGCTCCGCTGGCGTGCGTGTGGGGCGGAGAGCGGTTTGGGTTGCCGGTTTCGCGTGGGTGGCTGGCGTGGGTCAAACCGGACGCCCCGCCGACGTTCACCGCGTTTGAACTCGCGTGGACAAACCGCGATGTCCCGGCGCGGTGGATCAAGCACAGCATTTCCGCCACGAACCGGGAGCGCGTCGGGCATCCGACGCAGAAACCGCTGTGCGTGATGAGTTGGAGCATCCAACAGGTCGGGCCGGACGCCGTGACGATCCTCGACCCGTTCGCCGGGAGCGGCACGACGGGCCGCGCCGCGAAGGACCTGGGGCGCAAGGCCGTGCTGATCGAGCGCGAGGAACGCTACTGCGAGATTGCGGCAAAGCGGATGGCGCAGGGCGTGCTTGATTTCGGTACTGCCAACGCCGAACTCAGAACGCTGAACTCTGAACGGGAAGAGGGAAAGGAGGAGGGATGAGGACAAGCTGGGGTGATCTGGTGCGGGCCAGGCTGGGCCTGACACCCGGCGAGCTGTTCACGCCGGGGCAGGCGGCGGAGATCATCTGCCTCAGCGCGGCCAAGGTCCGGCGCGACATCGAGACCGGTCTGATGCCGGCCACGGACGTCAACGGCGGGCGCGGCCGCGCCAACTTCAGGATCACGCGCGGCGACATCGAGGAATACGTCAGCCGCGTCGAGCGGGATGCCTGAACCGGTCCGCGGATGACGCGGATGACACAGATCGAGACGGCGGAGGAGACCCCTCCGCCGCTTTTTTTTTGCGTCATTTGCGTCATTTGCTACGCGGGCGCACGCGCCCGCGAAGCCTTGCCCTATAGTCCGCGGCGTCATCGGAACACTCCTTCACCGCGGGGCGCCGCCTGTCCCCCGCACACGGCAAGCCGGTCCCCTGTCCGGCGGCAGGCACTTTTTGGAGAAAACCATGGATATGCCGGATGTCGGGATCGGGATCAGCTACGGGGCCATCGGCCTGCTCACGGGCCTCGCGTCCGCGTACATCAGGGCGCGGTTCTCC
>JAPXSY010000165.1:0-2588 GCA_033812795.1 Kiritimatiellia bacterium | reverse complement strand
ACGCGGCGGCGGTGGCTGTTGCGGCCTCATGTCTTGAGGCGCGCGGTCAGGGTGGTCCGGCGTTCGCGGACTTGGTTCGCCTTGATCGCGATGGCGACGGCGCGGGAGGAACCGACCACCAGCACCAGCCTTTTGCCGCGCGTGATGGCGGTGTAGAGCAGGTTGCGTTGCAGCAGCTTGTAGTGCTGCGTGTGCATCAGAACGATCACCGCCGGGTACTCGCTGCCCTGCGACTTGTGGATCGAGCAGGCGTAGGCGAGGACCAACTCGTCGAGTTCACTTTGCGCATAGGCCACAGGCCGCCCGTCGAACAGCACGCTCAGCGAACGATCCTCCGTGTCCACCTCGCGGACAAAGCCGATGTCGCCGTTGAACACCTCTTTGTCATAATTGTTGCGGATCTGCATCACACGGTCGCCGCGCCGGAAGCCCGAAGACCCGCGCGTCAGGGTCGGCCCGTTGGGATTGAGCGCCGCCTGGATCACCGCGTTCAGGTTTTCGGTGCCGAGCAGATTCCTGCGCATGGGGGTCAGGACCTGCACTTCGGTCAGGGGATCGAATCCGAACTTGCGGGGGATCCGTTGCGTCATGAGTTCGAGTGTGCGCGCGATGATCCGATCCGGTTCGCCGGTTTCGACAAAATAGAAGTCGCTCTCGCCGACGCGGGTCTCAAACGGTTCGCCGCGGTTGACACGGTGCGCGTTACGCACGATCAGCCCGGAGGTGTCCTGACGGAAGATCGTGTCCAGCCGACAGAAGGGGATCATGCCGGAGGCGATCAGATCGTGCAGGACGTTGCCGGGGCCGACGCTCGGCAACTGGTCGGTATCGCCCACCAGAATCAGCGTGACGCTATGGGGCAGGGCCTGCAAAAAGTGATCCATCAGACGGATGTCGATCATCGAGGTCTCGTCCAGAATAAAGCAGTCGCCCGTCATGGGGTTCTCGTCGTTGAACTCGAACCGGTTCTGGTTCGGGTTGAACTTCATCAAACGGTGGAGGGTCTGGGCCTCGCGGCCGGTGGCTTCGGACATGCGTTTGGCGGCACGGCCGGTCGGCGCGGCCAGGCGCACATCAAGTTTGCGCGCCCCGAAGATTTCGGTGAGGGCGCGGATGATCGTCGTCTTGCCAACACCCGGACCGCCGGTGATGATCGAGACCTTCGTGTTCAGGGCATTGCACAAAGCCTCGCGCTGGAGCGGCGCGAGACGGATCTTCATTTTGCCTTCCGCCCACGCCAGCGCCTTGCCGGCGTCGATCGGTTTAAAGGTCCGCGGCGTATCGAGAAGCAGGCGCAGTTTGGCGGCCACCCGTGTTTCGGCCCGGTAGAGGTCGCGCAGATAGATGCGGTTCTCCTCTTTTACCAGTGAGCCCTTCCCGTACTCCTGCTCCAGGGCTCTGGCCAGGATTTCCACCGAGATGTCCAGCATCGTCTGGGCGTGCAGCAGCAGGTCAGCGTCCACCGTGAAACAGTGCCCGCCATCTTCGGCCTCTGTGCGCAGAGTGTGGATCAGGCCCGCGCAGGCACGCAGCTCCGAGTCGTGCGGGATGCCCACGCTGAGTGCGATGGCGTCCGCGCTTTTGAACCCGATGCCCCAGACATCCTCGCAAAGCCGGTACGGGTTACGCTTGACGACGGCGATGGAATCAGCGCCGTACTGCCGGTAGATGCGGGAGGCCTTGGCCGTGCCGATGCCGTGGGATTGCAGGAAGATCATGATTTCGCGCACACCGCGCTGTTCGGTCCACGACTCCTTAATGAGCTTGCGCCGGCCTTCGCCGATGCCCTCCACCTCGCGCAGGCGGCCGGATTCACGGTCGATGATATCCAGCGTCTGCTCGCCGAACCGATCCACGATGCGTTTGGCGAAGGTGGGGCCGATCCCTTTGATCATGCCGCTCGCCAGATAGCGGCGCAACCCTTCGACCGAGGTGGGCGTGATACAGGTGATGACGCGCGCCTGAAACTGTGGGCCATGGGATTTGTGGCGGACCCACACGCCTTCGGCGTGCAGCTCCTCACCCTCCCAAATCGCGGCGCAGTTCCCGACCACCGTCACGAGTTCGTCGCGGCCGCGCAGGCGCGAATGCGGCCGGACATGGCAGACCGTGTACCCGTTCTCGTCATTGCGGTAGACGATAGACTCCACGGTACCGGTCACGCTCTCTTCGGCTGCTTGCTCTGGATGGTTCTGTGTCGGGACAGTCATGGGAAACCCACCACGGGGTCAGGCGTACAGCAGGATTATGGCGGCGAGGATCAGCGGCTCGTCGCCGGGGTTCTCCACACCGTGTTCGCCACCCTTGCCGGTGAGGACGGCGTCGCCTGCGGCAACCGGGATACGACGGCCATTTTCCAAGATCAGCCCTTGTCCGGAGAGCACGAGGTAAATCTCATCCTCTGCCTCGTGCCGGTGTGTGCCGATCGAGCCGCCCGGCGGGATTTCCAGACGTGCGCAGAGACGTACCTTGGCCCCGAACGCTTCTGGTCGGAACCAGTGCTCGATCTGCACGGTGCCGGTGCCGCCGCGCATGTTCCCGCGCCGTTCCACCTCTCTCTCCCCATTGCGTGTAATCATCTTTACTCC
>JAPXSY010000164.1:0-2632 GCA_033812795.1 Kiritimatiellia bacterium | reverse complement strand
ATCTTGCCAAGATTGCCAGCTGGACCTTTACCACTTCCAGAATACGAATCCCCGAGATTTAGCCAGAGCGTCCCGTCGTCCCGCAGCACACGCCGCACCTCGCGGAAGACGGCGACCAACTCCGCCACATACGCGTCCGGCGTCTGTTCGAGGCCGATCTGTCCGTCCACTTTGTAATCGCGCAGGCCGAAATAAGGGGGAGACGTGACGCAGCAGTTCACGCTTCCATCCGGCAACGTCTTGAGCACCTCGCGGCAATCGCCCTGTAGAATCTTGACCATTATTTCGCCCCCAACCTTACGCGCTCTTGCGCCCACTCTTCCAGCAGCTGCTCCAACGTTTCCGCCCTCGCAGTCATCATCCGCAGCCGGAAAGCGGAGTCGAACTTCGCCCCCAACTCCCCCCGCAGCTTCTTGAGGGCGTGCGCCCCGTCCGAAGCCGAGGCCCTGCGTCCGTAGCCGGTCATATCGACCGCCTCGTTCCAGATGACGAAGGGGGGGGTGGGTTTCATACCGCAATCGCCTTTTTGATTCTTTCCGCCAGCCAGCGCATTACGTTGACGGTCTGGCCGTTGCCTATTCCCTTGTAGCGCGGGCCGTCCGGACAGTCGGCGGCGGATTTGCCGCGCCAAGGGATGAGCGTCCAGTCGTCGGGAAGTCCCTGGAGTCTTTCGCAACATTTCGGGGTCAACCGGCGTACCTGCATATCCGTTGACACGCACGGCGCCCCGTCGCCCGTGTTCGCGTCAGCCCGCAGACACGGTTGTAGATTAACGGAAGGCTGCCCGCTGTAGGCGTCCTGACCGTTCACCCCCGCGCATCCGTGCCCCTTGGGCGAGTGCCCCGACACCAGCGGTCCTGTGATCTCCGCCGAGCAGCACACAACAGGCGTGTAGTCCGTAGGCCGTCCGACATGGTCGCCTGTGAGCGTGCCGACCGTCTCACCGTCGCCGTTTCCGCGCATGTCGTAGGTCTGCACGGGTATAATCCTTCCCGTGTAGGCGTCCTGACCGTTCAGCCCGCCGCCGTTGTGCGCACCGTCAGACAGGCAGCCGCAGATGGTTACAACTGGAACCATGTAACCTGCTGCGGCATGGTCTGCGCTGTTCGACCAGCCTCCCGAGTCCTTGCAAGCCTTCATTGTTCCGGCGACTTGCAATCCTCCGTCGCAGTCGAAGTCTGTCCCGAGGCCACCGCCTGCAGTGCTGCGTGCAGGGATGGTGGGAGCCGTTTGCCGCGCTTCTCTGCTCGGCGCAGAATCCCGGCGCACGCCTTCACGCTCAAAAAGTACTTCCTCGGGACGGAACCCGTCTCCAGCACTTGCCACAACGAACACACGGCGGCGTCGTTGGGCCACTCCGAAAAATTGGGAGTCGAGCACCCGCCACGCGACTGTTCTTTTGGGTCCAAACACACAACCAGCGTTCCGCCACCTTCCCCCTGGAGGGACGAGTTGACAGCCCGCGCCGGAAAGCTCTCCAAGAAAGCACCCGAACGCGTTCCCTGTGTCAGACAAGACCCCCGGTACATTTTCCCAGAGAACAGCGCACGGCTGTTTGCCGTCTCGTCGCCGAACATCGTCAACTGCGTCCACGATGCCGCAGAACGTGAGCGACAGATTGCCTCTTGCATCCTTCAACCCTTTCCTTTTGCCAGCCACGCTGAAAGCCTGGCAAGGCGTTCCGCCGATGAAAACATCCGGCGCCTCGATCTCACCAGCCTTGACCATGCCGGCGCACTTGAGCATGTCCCCGTGATTCGTAACCTCGGGGAACCTGTACGCCAGCACGGCGGACGGAAACGGCTCGATCTCGAACGACCAAGCGCACTCAAACCCTACTTGGTTAAACGCCAAGTGCCCACAGCCGATGCCGTCGCAAACCGTACCGAACGTCGGCATTATCGTTTTCCCCCGAAGAACGCCTTGACCCGCGCCCAGCGGTCGGGTTTCTCCGCCGTCTGCTCCATGGCGGCCAAATGATCCCCGAGGTGATGAAACAGTGCCTCGCCCGCCGCGCGTTCCCGCGCCGTGTCCCGGCGGCCTGTGTCCAGCTTCGCCTCGATGTCGATCTTCCCGCCGATTTCTTTCACCTTGATGATGATGCGCATGGTTCCGATCCGCCTTTCTTTGCCTTCGTTATTTCACGTTTGCACTTGTTCACATACCACACCGGGGGTCTATCGCCATTCGGGTTGCGCCAACGGCATGCCAATTTAATCGGGTCCGTGACGCCGCGCCGATAGTGCCGCTCCAGAGTCACCCGGCACATCTCGCGGGACTTGTCAGGGTTCCAGCGGTCGGTATAAGTCCAGCGCCGCTCGCCGACAATCCTGTTTGCCTCTCTGACCGCGATCTTGCGCATCTGCAGGATGCCGATGCTGCGCCCGTCATCCCCGACGGCGCGGGCATCGCCTCCAGACTCAATCTGAATCAGCGCGGCCATGACAATCGCGATCACGTTGCTCATGAGGTGTCTCATTTCCGTTTCGCCCTCTTTGCGGCACCCATCAACAGCCGATTGGCCATTGAAACCGTCTTCTTGTGGGTACTTCCCACTTCGTCCCATGTGTCAACAAACGCCTGAAAATACGCGGCGGGGTTCACTCCCGCCTTCTTGGCTATGGCCTTGAGC
>JAPXSY010000163.1:0-2689 GCA_033812795.1 Kiritimatiellia bacterium | reverse complement strand
CAAGCTCCCAATCGTCTTGTTCTCCAACCGTCCTCATTGAATGATCTTCTCTCCTGCTATTTTCCCACGCTCTGGATTTTCCGCTTTTGCTCGCTACACAAATTCCGCTTTTGAAAACTACACGACATTTTCACACTTCGCGCTTGCGCGCGCGTGTACCCGCAGTATCATGCTTTGTATCCGTCTGTAGGGAGGTTGCGGCCGTGCACAGGTGCGACGCGCAACCGATCCTGCTTCAACGGTGGAGGATACATGATCCGCGATCGCACAGCCTGGTTCCTGACCGTGTTGCTGACCGGCGTCTTCAGCGTACTGCTGATCTGGCCTGTGGCGCGTGTCGTGGCGGGCGGTTTCCGTTTCGAGGGATCATGGACCTTGCGGTATATCACCGGGGTTTTCGCCAACCCTATTTACACCGAGGGGCTGCTCAACAGCCTGCGGATCGCGATCGGAGCCACGGCGCTCGCCTGTGTGCTGGCCGTCCCGCTCGCTTGGCTGGGGCACACCTTCTCGTTCCGCGGCCAGCGGTTGCTCTCCGCCCTTCTGCTGGTCCCCATGGTGTTGCCACCGTTTGTGGGGGCAATCGGACTGATGCAACTCTTCAGCCCGTATGGCACGTTGAACGCCCTGCTGGGGTGCGGACCGGTCGACTGGTTCGGACAGGCGCGTTATGCCGGAGTAATTCTGCTTCAGGCTTTGGCGTTCTATCCGATCATTTACCTGAACGTCTCCGTGGCCCTCGCGAACACAGACCCGGCCTTGGATGAGGCGGCGCAGAATCTCGGCGCCGGGCTCCTCACCCGCGTCCGGCGCATCACGCTGCCGCTGATCATGCCCGGACTGTTCGCCGGATGCACGCTGGTCTTCATCGCCTGTTTCACCGAACTCGGCACCCCGCTGATCCTGAACGTCTCGCGTTGCGCGGCCGTGCAGGTATACGACGAACTGAAGGAGATGAGCGCCAGCCCTTTTCCTTTTGCGCTGGTCACGGTGGTGCTCGTCTGCAGTGTGCTGCTTTACGGATTGAGCCGCCGTCTATTCGGCGAACACGCCTTGACCACGCCGATGCGTGCGACCCTCGCGCATCAGCCGCGCCCGATCCGCGGTCTTCAGGCTGCGCTGGTGGCTCTGCCATTCGTGTTGGTGATTCTGCTGGCGCTTCTGCCGCATGCGGGCGTGGTGCTCACGAGCATCACTGTACCGGGTGCCTGGTACCGCACAACCCTCCCGACAGCCTTCACCGCCGCCCATTACGCGGAGGCGCTCGGTCATGACATGACGCTGTCCGCGATCCGCAACAGCCTGCTCTTCTCCCTCCTCGCGGTTCTGGTCAACCTTGTTCTGGGCGTTACCGCGGCCTGGGTCATTGTGCGGTCGCGCATCCGCGCGCGGAGATTTCTGGACAGCGTGGTCATGTTGCCGCTCGCGGTCCCGGGTCTGGTCATGGCCTTCGGGTTTATCGCGTTGAGTTCCTCACTGTGTAACGCGCCGGGCGTGCGTGCCTTCCCGCAGGTGGCCGCGTTGCTGGACATCCGCGTCAACCCTTCGCTTTTTCTGGTGATCGCCTATGCGGTGCGCCGCCTACCCTTCATGGTCCGGGCCGCAGTGGCGGGCCTGCAGCAAACCTCTGTCGAGTTGGAGGAGGCCGCGGCCAATCTCGGTGCCACACCATGTTGCACGTTGCGGCGCGTCACCCTTCCGCTGATTGCGGCGAACCTGATCGCCGGTACGCTGCTGGCGTTCGCCTTCAGCATGCTGGAGGTCTCCGACAGTCTGATGCTGGCGCAGAAAAAGGCCTTTTATCCGATCACCAAGACCATCTTCGAACTCTTCCAGCTGGTCGGGATCGGCCGGTATCTGGCCTCCGCGCTCGGCGTGTGGGCCATGTTCTTCCTGACCGTGACGATCGCGGGGTGCAGTCTCCTGCTGGGACGGAAACTCGGCGCGTTGTTCCGTGCTTGATCGCACGGCCGCGCTGTGAAGATTCATTCATCTTCCAAAGTTCCGAGTCGATCACAAAAAAAAGGGGGGGCCGCGGATCGTCCCGATCCGCGGCCCCCCGGAAAAAAACTCCCGGCGGCGTCCTACTCTCCCGCAGGCGCGTCCTGCAGTACCCTCGGCGATGGGGCCCTTCACTTCCGTGTTCGGGATGGGAACGGGTGTTGCCTCCCCTCCCTGGCCACCGGGAAAACCCGGCCCGGGCCATCAGGCCCGGAAAAAAGGACAACGCACAGTCCGGGAGGGTCGGGCCGCCGCGCAACGGACGGGGCGGGGCCCCGTCGTCCGGCTTCCTGTGAAGTGTTGAAACGGCCAAGCCTCACGGCCGATTAGTACCGGTCCGCTGAGCCCATCGCTGGGCTTGCACGCCCGGCCTATCGAGGTGGTGGTCTTCCACCGGCCTTCAGTCACTTTCGTGAGGGAGAACTTGTCTTCGGGGAGGCTTGGCGCTTAGATGCCTTCAGCGCTTATCCGTTCCCGGCGTGGCTACCCGGCGGTGCCGCTGGCGCGACAGCCGGAACACCATGGGCCGGTCATTCCCGGTCCTCTCGTACTAGGGAATGCTCCCGTCAATTCTCCTGCGCCCGCAGAGGATATGGACCGAACTGTCTCACGACGTTCTGAACCCAGCTCGCGTACCGCTTTAATTGGCGAACAGCCAAACCCTTGGGACCTTCTCCAGCCCCAGGAT
>JAPXSY010000162.1:0-2736 GCA_033812795.1 Kiritimatiellia bacterium | reverse complement strand
ATGCGAGTCGATCGCGTGTTTTGTGTATGCGCAGCCGGGAGCGCGGGCGTCCCCGCCCGCTCTGTGAAAGGCTGATCGAGATCCCGGTGCGCGGTTTGGTTCCCAAGGGAAGTAGGCGCATCCGCCCTTTGCAAGACACGTTGTTGCGGGCGAGGACGCCCGCGCTCCCGACTCTCTGCTCCCCTTTTCACCAGAAACGCATGATCTTCGCACACCCCTGTCGTCAACCGATTACCCTCCGGCGCGGCAAAACGTTTGACCACCTCTGGGTCGTTTTCGAGGAGCTTCACGGCCACCCAGCGGGCTTCCGCGTCGTTGACGAAGTTGGTGTGGTGCTGCACCTGCTGTCGGACAGCGGCAATAGCACGTTCAATGTCGTCGCCGTAGTTGATTTTGGGCGCGTCAATGGGATGGCCCGCATCGGCGACGCGCACCGCCGCATCCAGCAACTCCCGCATGCCGACGTTCTTGTTGCCGACCGTCGGGACGATCGGTGCCCCGAGCAGCGAAGAGAGCGCGTCGAGATCGAACTCCAGCCCCCGCGACTTGGCCAGGTCGCTCATGTTGAAGGCAAAGACCACAGGAGCGCCGAGTTCCAAGAGCTGGACTCCGAGATAGAGGTTGCGCTCGAGGTTCGAGGCATCCACCACATCGATGACCACGTCCGGCATCTCATTGATGATGAAGGTGCGCGCCACCAGCTCCTCGACGGAGTAGGCGGTCAGGCTGTAGGTGCCCGGCAGGTCCACAACCTTCAGTTCCCGCTCTCCATGGCGGCAGGTGCCCTCCTTCTTCTCGACCGTCACGCCGGGATAGTTCCCGACGTGCTGGCGGGAGCCCGTGATATTATTGAACAGCGTTGTCTTGCCGGAGTTCGGATTGCCGGCCAGTGCAACCATGATCGGTTTTTTCATTCAGTTCCTTTCCCGCGTCGCGCACCTTAAAGTGCGGCGACGCAATAAATGTTTGTCTCACCAAACTTTTATTGCAAAAAAAGAGAAGGTGCCGGTTTCCATAGGATTACGACCGGGTTTCCCCATCATCCTCTACCGACACCTTCTCCGCCATCCCGCGCCCCAACATCAGCCGACTGCCGTTGATCCCGAGAATCATCGGGCCATCATGATCGTTATGGCACACCTGCACCTGCGCCCCGGGCAGCAGTCCCATCGCAGTCAACCGCGCGGCCAGACCTTCACCAGCCTGCACGCGGCGCAGCCGCACCGAGCGTCCTTCCGGAACCAGACTCAAAGGCATCCACATTGCCGGGTTCATGGTTGCGCACCTCACGCTTTGACCCTTTTCACGCTGATGTCCGCCGCTTCCTCCTTGCGGAGCGACAGATGGTAACCTTTGATCTTCACGTCGATGGGATCACCAAGAGGAGCCACGCGCACCACCTCGACCAGGCTCCCTGTGGTCACCCCCATGTCGCGGATACGCCGTTTCACAGCGCCCTCGCCAGCGACCCTCTCGATCTGCGCCTTCTCGCCGGGCTTTAGCTCACTGAGTGGAAAACTCATCTCGCCGTCTGTTCCTTTCTTTGGTTTTTTCCTGACATCTTCGAGGCACAGTTCAATGCACCGCTCGCAGTTCTGCGGCTCGACCGCCGCCTCTTCGCAGCGGTACCCGAAACCGCGCACCCACTTCGCGCCCGCCCTGGGGCAGGTCTTGACGAAATCCGCAAACTCGGTGAAGCGCTCCACAATGTGCGACGACACGCCGTGCTCCATATGGCAGGCCGCCTGATCAGCCTCCGCCTCGTCGATCGAGAGCACATGCACCATGAAGTCACGCAACGCCTCATGCCGCCGCACGACGCGGCTGGCGACCTTCTTCCCCTCATCGGTCAGCGTGACAAAACCGTAGCGCTCATAATTCACCAGCCCGCGGTCGCGCAAGGCTTGCAACATCCCGGTGACAGACGACCGGTTCACCTTGAGGCGTTCCGCGATATCCTTCGACCGGGCAACCGTATTCTCCCGGACAAGGTAAAAGATCGCCTCCAAATAATCCTCGATACTGATACTCAACGCTTCTGTCATCGCCATGTCTCTCGGTCCCTTCTTTCTGAGAGTTCGTGGAGACAAACATACTACGGACATCCGTACATGTCAAGGGGTCAACTTGCTTTTTTGGCTACGACCTTCTCAAGGTGCGGTCGGCTCCGCTCCCGGCTTGTGCGCCTGCACATCCACCATGTTTTCACCGGTACGCAGCAGAACGGTGCTGCTGAAAGCATCACCCTCGCGCGTGGCTGCCACGCCGTTGATCCGCACGTCGCCGTCAGGATCGGCCGTGCCGCGGATATCGACTTCGACGCCTGCCGCCGTGACGCGCCCGAGGCGTGGATGCAACACCGCGCCGTTAATCGATCGCGTCGGTCACCTGCACGACCGGTTTCCACGCTTCTTTAAATGTGTCGAGCGGCCAGAGTTCAAACCGCCGCACGATCATTTCGGCACCTTCGGTCTGAATGCAAACACGCCCGGCACTGGGTTTCACCGCGAAGGCCTCATTCACGAGACGACCGTTAAAGAAGTACCGGAGCGTGTCGCCGCGCGCGATCACTTCGAGCCGGTTCCAGTCGCCTACCGGTGCGTCGAGGTCATACAGACCGCGGAAACCGAGCAGGTCCTTCCAATCCTCATCCCGCTTTTCCCAGTTCACGCGACCGCCCGTCAAGGTTTGGCGCGGAGCGCCTTTCTTCCAGCGTTTTTCACCGTCGCGATCCAA
>JAPXSY010000161.1:0-2793 GCA_033812795.1 Kiritimatiellia bacterium | reverse complement strand
CGGACGCGGTCGTCGTCATAACAGACCGCCGGCACGTCGGTGATCCGGGTGGTCACACCGTATTCAGCCCAGACCCGCCCGTCGTCTTGAAGCACGGTCGTGTATTCCGCCTTCTCGCCGCATGCCGAGACGGCCCGCAACGTCAGCGGGGCCGGCAACGCGCTTTTGCGTAAAATCACCGGCAAGGTTCCTGCGGCGGCCCCCTCCTGTTCCGGCATCGTGCCCGCCTGCCAGCGGACGACATAATTGGTTCCCCAGCAGGCCGTGGCGTCGCGCAATGTGTAGGGCACAAACACCTCGTCTGTTCCCCTGAACCGGTAGGAACGGCCGATTTGCGCCGTGGCGTACGGATGGAGCGCGCGGTTGCGCCACTCCCAGCGGCCGTCGCACAAATCCCCGCCTGTGACCATCACCACATTGGTGGCAATGCCCGTTTCACCCGCGCGCTTCCAAGCCAGACCGGTGTCGATCTCCTGACGGCAGACCGTGCGGATGCGCACGCGCCGCAACCCGGCCCGGAGGTTCACATCCTCCCCGACTGTCCAGGCATCGAACGGCTGGCCCGCCGGATGGGCCATGATCTCCTCCCCGTCCACCGACAGCCAGGCGGGCGCCACGCCAGCCAGCCCGAACTGATAACGCCCGTCCTCCGGCACCCGCAACCAAGTCTGTAATTCGACCAGATGACTTTTACGCGTCCAGTCGCCCCGGAACCACTCTTTAAACGTCGTTCCGAGCTTGCTGAAATCGCTGACCGCAAAAAACACGGACTTGCCGTCGCAGCGCGTCTCCAGCATCCGCAGATCCGCCAACGACGCGGGGAAATCCATCCCTGCCGTCCTGCGCGCGACCCCGGTCAACGGCGCGGGATCGGTCAAACCGGCCGCAACCGGTGCGACTGCCTGCCCGCCGGGCACCGGATAGATGCGGATCAGCTGTTTCTGGCGCAACGCGCCCACGCTCGCCAGCAATGTCACCTCGCTGGCATCACTCCAGACCACCCGCACCGCCACCTCGTTGGTCGCCGCAAACGCGCGCACTGCCGCCACCGGCTTCCCGTCCAGTTGCGCGGGAACCCGAAACAGAGCGAAATCGCCCGGCCCCTTCTCCACCACCAGACGGCACGGCGCCTCCGCCACACGCCACGCCGGCACCGCCTTCAGCACGCGGGCCGGCGGCTGCCCGAATACCGCCGACGCCAAGCAGAGGCCGACACCGCGGGAGACCCATGCCAAACACCTAACGCGGGCGGAGCCCGTAACCCAAGGTGACGGGGAACGGGAGACGGGAACGCCGAATGTCGAACGTCGAACGCTGAACACCGAAGCAAGTGGTCGGGACGCATCCCCGAGGCGTCCGCAGCTCACGGCATGGACCTGCGTCGGTTTGCGGGGAAACCGCCCTACCATGCTTCGCACTCTGGCAGGGACGCATCCCCGAGGCGTCCGTTCCTCGAACGTTGAGCGTTCCCTGCGTTGCCCACAACGCAGCGACACCCCTATCCCAACGACACTCCTGCATACTTCAGTATCCATACGTTTCAACCTTGATCGTCCAAATCCGTGATGCCACACGCGCTTTCGGTCCAAAATCCCGCGCTTCCTCCTTGCTCTGCTCACCCCGTCTTTGGCATGATATTTGCGATTAACTAGAGGAATGACCGGAGTGAACACACCATTGGTTCCTAGCGCAACCCGAACGGGCCTGTCTGCTTTCCGTGCTGTTTCTTCGCAGACATCATGCCAAGACCGCTCCGGTTTCACCCTGATCGAGCTTCTGGTGGTGATCGCCATCCTCGGCATCCTCAGCTCCGCCCTGGTGGTCTCGGTGCAGTCCGGTTACAAGCAGGCGCGCCAGGCCAACTGCAAGTCCAACCTGCGGCAGTTCGGCGTGGCCCTGACCATCTACCGCGGCGAGCATGACAACCGCACGCCGGACTGGCTCTCCAACCTCTACCCCGAGTATGTCGACGACCGCGCCATGTACGTCTGCCGGGCGGACAACAACGGCGGACGTGAAGAACCACGTCCTAATGCGCTCACAGAGCAAATTGGCAAGAATGAAATTGATAAAGATAACCGTTTTTGGGATAACAAAAAAAATACCAGTGACTCAAAACGAAATGTTGCAATAGAATGCTGTAGTTACCTCTACGAATTTTCAAACGCACCCGCACCTGAAAATTGGAAAGTCCCATCTCGCGAGAAATTACCCGCAAATTACTGTATGCGCGACTACAAAATGGATCAAATGACTTACGGTGACGACTCGAACCGTATCGACGGCAAAATCATGCCATATAGTGCCTCGCGCATCCCGATCATCCGGTGCTATCATCATTGGCGTGATCAACGCATATACGGATACGCAAACTCCAGCGCTAAACGCTCCCGCCGCGCAACCAAAGAATACATCACGCTCAACGTGGCTTACGCAGGTAACGTTTTTGTCGGCCCACTTTGGTGGGAGGGCACGATCCATCCCGGCGAAACCGCGAAATAACCCTTCACTGAACCCACAAACCAACCACGCTTATGAAAAACACCGCCCACACAACCCCGCGTTTCATGATGGCCGCCACGCTCGCTTTCCTCGCGGGGTGCACCAGCCCCAAGACGCCGGAGCCGACCCCGGAGCCGCCTGTCCCGCACGCACCCGAAGTGGTGGCCGCCGAACAGCTTTTCGAAGCCGGCAAGACGCAGGAGGCGATCAGTGCCTGCATCGACATCACGCGCAAGGACCCCGAGGCGGTCGGGCTCGCCGACTTGCAGCGCCGCATCAACCTGCGCCTGG
>JAPXSY010000160.1:0-2797 GCA_033812795.1 Kiritimatiellia bacterium | reverse complement strand
CAGGCAAATGCAAGTTCTGTGCTTTCGGCGAAGGGCACACGACATTCGAGCCGAGCGTGATGAGCGATGAGGAGATTCTGCGTGGCATTGACGACTTTACGAACACGGGGGAGCTTTACGCCCTCTTTTTAATGACCATGCACACGTTCGACTTCGAGCGGTTGATACGTATCGTACAAAAGGCGCTGGAGCGGATCCCGCGGCGCACCCAGCTTATTGTCAACATCGGGGATTTGGACGCGGCGCAGGCACGGGACTTGAAGGCGGCAGGTGTGAGCGGTGCTTACCACGTCTGTCGACTCCGGGAAGGGAGCGATACCGCGCTCGACCCTGAGCAGCGCAAAGCGACGATCCGTATCATCAAGGAGGCGGGGCTGGATTGGTACACCTGCTGCGAGCCCATCGGGCCGGAGCATAGCGCGGAGGAACTGGCGGACCAGATTTTCATCGGGGTCGAGTACGGGTGTTTTCAGCATGCCGTCATGCGGCGCGTGTATGTGCCGTCGGCGCCGCTGGCTCCTCGCGGCCAGATTTCGGAACTCCGGCTTGCGCAGGTGACCGCTGTGGTCACGTTGGCGACGCTGGCCTGTCCGGAGACGAAGACCATCGCGGTGCATGAGCCGAATCTGCTCGGTCTCACGGCCGGGGCGAACGCGATCTGCGCCGAGAGCGGGGCAAATCCGCGCGACTTGGAAAAAGAGACGTTGGGACGCCGCGGGCGGGACGTCAACGCCTGCCGGACAATGCTCTACGAGGCGGGCTTTGAGCGTTTTCTGATCTCGCCTGTCGAATCAATCTCCCTGACCGATGCCTATCGGCGTTCGTACGCTTGAATTGTCGCGACCACGCGCTTGCAAGCTGGTCACTCCTGTGGTACCGTAAACACCAGGCAGAACCGTGACGGATGAAATTCGGACACGGGTGATTCCTGAATGTATAATTCGTTTGTGTATAGTGGATTGCAAAGTTTACGGAAAGGCTTTTCTGCATACTTTGCGGGGACGGAGTCTTTGTTAAATCCGTCCGGAACAGAGATTTCCCGGGGCGTTTTTGAACGCACCCTGTCGTAAAAGGACAACATCGATGAGCAAAATGATGACGCGTCACGTGTACACCTCCGAATCAGTTTCAGAGGGCCATCCTGACAAAGTGTGCGACCAGATTTCCGACGCGATTCTGGACGCCTGTCTGGCAAAGGATTCCGCAGCGCATGTGGCATGCGAGACGGCGGTCGGCCCCAACCTCGTCGTCAATCTCGGCGAGATCACCTGCAAGGATTGGGACCGGATCAATCCCGGCAAAATCGCGCGGGATGTGGTGAAGGATGTCGGCTACGACAATCCTGCGGAAGGTTTCAGCTACGATACATTTAACTACGTCTGCGCACTGCACGGACAGTCGGTCGACATCGCGCGCGGCGTGAACAAGATCAAGCCCGAGAACCAGGGCGCGGGCGATCAGGGGATGATGTTCGGTTACGCATCGAACGCCACGCGGCAACTCATGCCGGCGCCGATCGTCTTCTCGCATTCGCTGTTGCAGTTCTTCACGACACTGCGTAAAAACGGCGAGATCGCGTATCTGTGTCCTGACTCCAAGGCGCAGGTTAGCGTGCTCCATGAGAATGGCGAGGCCAAGGAAATCACTACGGTGGTGATCTCGCATCAGACGCGTGACGTACCGATTGCGCGCATCCGCAAGGAACTGGAGGAAGCCGCGCGTGATCTCCTCAAAGACACCGGCATGCTGACCAACAAGACCAAGTTCTACATCAATCCCACCGGCCGTTTCGTGATCGGCGGTCCCTGCGGCGATTCCGGCGTGACCGGCCGCAAGATCATCGTCGATACCTACGGCGGTGTTGGTTCGCACGGCGGTGGCGCCTTTTCCGGAAAGGACCCTTCGAAGGTCGACCGGTCGGCCGCTTACTATTGCCGCTATGCCGCGAAGAACATCGTGGCCGCCGGTCTCGCCGCCAAATGCGAGATTCAGGTCGCCTATGCGATCGGGGTCGCCAAGCCGCTCAGCATCAATGTCAGCACGTACGGCACCGGTCGGATCGCCGATGAGAAAATCGCCAAGATCCTGATGGCGAACGAGATCTTCGACTTCCGTCCCGGCATGCTGATTAAAGACCTTGGCCTCATCAAACCGAAGGGCTGGTCCTACCGTAAGACCTCCAACTACGGCCATTTTGGCCGCGATGGTTTCCCGTGGGAGAAGACCGACCGCGTCGCCGCCCTTCGCTCCGCCGCCGGAATTAGGTAATCTCACACAAAGGCACAGCCGCGCTGTGTGCGGAGTTAGCATTTAGGATTTAGGAGTTTTTTTAACCGCGAAAGGCGCGAAACACAAGACGGATGCCAGACACAAGCCGTGCGTCGGATCGACATCGCGTCTCTTGTCTCTCGTCATCAGACCGGCAGGATCGGTAGAGCCGACAGCGCCTGCAGATTTTGCGCACTTGCTTGAGCGTTGAACGTTTTCTGAAACCGCCGGGACACCAAGGGGGGCACCCTTGTTTCTCGTGAAGTTTCATGGTTTCATCCAGCTGTGCCCTCTTACTTATCATTGTGCGAGAAAGTATGACCTACAAAATCAAAGACATCGGCTTGGCCGATTGGGGCCGCAGGGCCATCGAAATCGCTGAAAAAGAGATGCCGGGCCTCATGGCCACGCGCGCCAAGTACGGCCCGCAAAAGCCTCTCAAGGGCGCTCGGATCACGGGCAGCCTGCACATGACGGTCGAGACCGCCGTGCTGATCGAGACGCTGGTCGAACTGGGCGCGGATGTGCG
>JAPXSY010000159.1:0-2878 GCA_033812795.1 Kiritimatiellia bacterium | reverse complement strand
GCGTGTCCGTCGCGGGCTGCACGCGAAGCGTGGACCAGTCCTGCTGTGCGTCCCCGAACGCGCTCCGGAACGCCTCCCGCAGCCACTGCGCCAACAACGCTTCGCACCTGTTCACCGTCTCGTTCATCATCCACCCTTACCCTTACGGTTGAAAAACCCGAAGGATACCCGCGTCCGCGTGGCGCGTCACGCCCAAAAAAACCGGGCGATCTCTTCAGCAGCGCGTTCCGAGGCCTGTCCCGTCCCGAGTTTGGCATTGGCCTCGTCGTATCCGGCGAGAACTTGGGCGCGCGCGGCGTCATCCGTAAGATAGCGGAGAAGCGCGTCGGCCAAGCGTTCTGGCGTGAAGGCATCCTGCAGCAGTTCAGGCATCACTTCCCGTCCGGCGACGATGTTGGCGAGGCCGAGATGGCGCACGCCTTTCACGAATAGCCGTGCGAGCAGGCAGGTGATGCGGCTGGCGGCGTAGACCAGAACGGTGGGGCAACGCATGAGGCAGGCCTCGAGCGTGGCGGTACCCGAGGCCACGGCTGCGGCGTGCGCTTGCAGCAGCGTGTCACGCGCCTGCCCGTCCGTAAAGCGGATATTGCGCGGCAACTCCGGCATGGTTGCGGCGACGGCCTCGCCGAGGCGGCGCATGCGGGCCGTGGGTGCGGGGATGACAAAGGAACACGCTCCAGGCAGCCGCGCTTCGAGTTGGACTGCGGCGCGCAGCATGCGTGGCAGGATCCGCGTGATTTCGCTTGATCGGCTGCCCGGCAGCAGCGCGATACGGTGGCCCTCCCCCCACGGTAGGACTGCAGGCGGGGCGGCGCGCGTCTCTGCGGCGCGGTCCACCAACGGGTGGCCCGTGAAGACGGCGCGGAGTGCGGTCGGCGAGAACAGCTCCGGCTCGAAAGGGAAGAGGCAGAGCAGCAGGTCGAGCGAACGCGCGATCTTCGGAATACGGCCTCGGCGCCAAGCCCAGACTTGCGGGCAGATGTAATGGGCGGTCCGGAATCCGCGGTCATGGGCGAAACGGGCGAGTCGCAGGTTCATGCCGGGATAGTCGACCGTGAGCACGAGATCGGGGCGCCACGTGAGAATCTCGCGTTTCATGCGGCGCAGCATGCCGAGCAGAAAGGGCAGGTTCCGGAGCACCGGCGTGATGCCAAGGAACGCGATGCGGTCCGTGTGGTAGAGCAACTCGGCACCCTCGGCCCGCATGGCGTCACCGCCAAAGCCGCGGAAAACGATGGGACGACCCAGACGCGCGCGCAGGGCGCGCATCAGGGCCGCAGCGTGAATATCGCCGCTGACCTCGCCGACGCCGATCAGAATCCGTAAGGGGGGAGTATCACTCATGCGGGACAGCCTTTCTCAGGGACGCATCGGGGCTGTGGGCAGACCGCTGTCGAGGCCGACCACGGTCAGGTTCAGGCGGTCCGCGGCAGCCAGGACCTTGTCGCGTTCGAGCATCACCAAGCGACCGGCCTGAAAAGCCAGAGCCGAGATCCGCGCCCGGCGCAGCACGCGGATGGTTTGCTTACCGATCACCGGGATGTCGAAACGCATGTCATGCCCTGTTTTCGCGACCTTGACCACCACGGCACCCGGCCCGCCCAGTTTGCCGCCGCGGCAAATCGCCGCGTCCGTGCCCTCGAACGCCTCGACAGCGAGGATCATGCCATCCTTGACCACGAGGGTCTGGCCGATATCGTGTCCCCCAATCCCGCAGGCCACGCGGTGGCCGAAATCGATATCGCGGGCCTCGCGTTCGGTCGGGCCGCGGCGGGTGAACACGCCCGCGCCGGGCAGAAAGTCGTCCATGTAGCAGGAGGCCGGGAGCACGCGGATGCCGAGGCGCTCGATCTCAGTGGTGATGCGGCCGAAAAGGGTGTGGGCATTTTTGACCGGCAACTCATTCAGCCAGGCGCGGGCGAGATCGTCGAAACGCGTACGGAAGAGGGCGATGGGAGGGATCCCGCCGGCCAGGATCGCGTGCGGGAACCCCTGCCGCGCTATCCAGTCGAAAATGCGCCGGACCTCGCCGACGCCGAACCAGGCAATCTCATCGGCCAGGGCCGCAGTGGCACGCGAGGTCGCGCCGCGCAGCGCCAACATCGTGATATGCCGTATTCCGGCCCGACGCGCACCTGTCGCGACGCAGGCGGGATAGGTGCCATTACCCGCCACAATAAAAAGGTTGTCCGTCACCTGCCGTGCCGTTGTCATGGCCAGCAGTATACCGGATATCGGAAGGATGCGGCAAGGGATCCGCGTCAGACGATCCCGATCGTGATCGTGATTTGGATCCGATTTTGAAAACCTCAAACAGGATCAGGGTCTCGATCGTGCCGAAAAGCAGAATCAGGTAGCCGATAAATTCGCTGCTCTCCTCGAAAAGCCGTTTCATATCGCGCACTTGCGCCTCTTCAATGAACATACGGAAAAACGGACGATGTCCCACCAACTGCGCAAAGGGCACCGCGATGATAAACCCTGCCCAGAGAACCACGAAGGCCGGGGTCTGAACGAAAGACAAGATTTGCGGCACAAAGGTTTTTCTCCGTGCAATCAGTTGCCACATGCCGTAGAGCAGAAAAAGCCCGCCGATCTTCCAGCTTAAAACAGGCATGAACCGGCTCAGCAGGGAGTCCAGTTCGCGTGTCGCGGCAAATGCCGCCAACATCGACATCAGAATCAAAAAGTGCTGCATGCCACAGGCATTGCATGATGCCCAGGCGAACAACAGACAGACGGTCAGCAAAACCGTGAACTGTATCCATTCCAGCAAGTTGTTCTCGTAAAAAACTCTTTGCCGTGATAGCGGACAGCCGCATGTATCGCCAAGATCGCTCCAGTAATCACCAGTGTGTAAACCGTAAACCTTAAAGCC
>JAPXSY010000158.1:0-2905 GCA_033812795.1 Kiritimatiellia bacterium | reverse complement strand
CGTTCAAGGGAACTGCAATCAAGCACAAAGACCTCATCGGTATCCCTTGGCGCGTGGCGTTCGCGTTGCAGGCGGACGGCTGGTATCTGCGGCAGGATATCATCTGGCACAAGCCCAACCCCATGCCCGAGAGCGTGAAAGATAGGTGTTGCAAATCCCATGAATATGTGTTCCTGCTGTCCAAGAGCGAGCGTTACTACTTCGACCAGAAGGCGATACAGGAGGAATGCGTGAAAGGGGCGGCAGGATCAGAGTTTCACACGGGCAAAACAGGAGAACATCAGTTAGGGCGCGCGTCAAAAAAACCGCGCACAGGATTGAGTCGTGAGGCGGATGGCCCGCGTGTGATCGGCAATTTGCCGGGGCGCGATGACGGCGGACGCGCCTGCAACAAATCGGGTCAGGAGACCCGCAACAAGCGCAGCGTGTGGACGGTGACGACGCAGCCCTACAAGGGTGCGCACTTTGCCACCTTCCCGCCCAAGTTGATCTCGCCTATGATTCTGGCCGGGTGCCCGGTCGGGGGCACCGTCCTCGACCCGTTCGGCGGTAGCGGGACAACCGGGGAGGTGGCCGAAGCACTCGGGCGCAATTCGATTCTGATCGAGCTTAACCCGGCATATATCGAACTCCAGAAACAGCGCACCGCGCAGATGGGTTTGGGACTATGAGCGAGGGAATCTGAAGTGAGAACAGTGCAATTCAAATACGACATCGGCGACACGGTGAAGGTGCGCGACATCGGCATGGCCGGGAGGGTTGACGCGCTCTCGCTCGACAGCAACGGCGAGCTCTACAGGGTGGTCTACTGGAACGACGGCAACCGGAACCAGGTCTGGATGTACGACTGGGAACTGGAACCGGCCAGCCGAACGAATTATCAACAAGGAGGAACTTATGACTGGCAATGAAGACTTGACCGTACAATTTGGTGAAGATCCTCCGTGGGACGATCTTCCGCTGGAGATCCGAAATGTTGAAACCCTACTATCAAGATGACGCGGTGACAATCTACCACGGGGACTGCCGCGAGATCGTGCCGCAGCTCGGGCGCTTTGACCTGCTGCTGACCGACCCGCCTTACGGCCTTGGCGACAGGATGAAGGGCGGAACTTGGGGATGCTCCGCGAAGTACGACAAGATGCGCGAATGGGACACGGAAGCGCCTGACTTGGGGTTCCTGCTTGCGCTGGGGCTTCCGTCAATCGTTTGGGGAGGAAACTACTTTTCGCTCCCGCCGTCGCGGTGCTGGCTGTCGTGGAGCAAGACCAATGTGGTGCAGACGATGGCAAGCATGGAGCTTGCATGGACGAATTTCGACAGGCCAGCCAAGGAATATCGCGGCAAGGTTGGAACGCACGACACGGGGCACCCGACGCAGAAGCCGCTCGCCCTCATGCTCTGGTGCATCGGCCTTGCCGGGGACGTGCAGACGATCCTTGACCCGTTCGCTGGTTCCGGCACAACCGGAAGGGCGGCAAAAGACCTCGGGCGCAAGGCCGTGCTGATCGAACGGGAAGAGCGTTATTGCGAAATAAGCGCCAAGAGAATGGCGCAAGAGGTGTTGCCGCTTGAGTATCGGGATAACGCTGGAGGTAAGCCGCGTGAATGAAGCGCAGCGTAATGAGCGTCGGCTTGACCGACTTGTTATGCCGGTTTTTGACTCAAGCTGGCGCAAGGCGTGTTCAGTGCGGAAGTGTTCGATTACGGAGGTTGATGATTTTATTCGAGCGCACTATTTGGCAAAGCGCCCTGCGATCGTTTTGCTTTGCCTTGCGGCAGAGCGGCACGGTGAGCCGATAGGGTGCATTGTTTATTCGGCACCGCCGCGAGAGGCCGACAAACGCTATGGCGGCAAGGTGTGGGAACTGGCGCGATTGTACTTGCTGGACGAGATACCAAAGAACGCGGAAACTTGGCTGATTGGGCAAAGCGTGCGGTACATAAAGCGGCACCACAAAGAAGTTGAGCACTTGCTGAGCTATGCTGATCCATCAGCCGGGCACGCTGGCACGATTTACAAGGCGGCGAACTGGCGACAGGACGGGCGCACAGATGACGAACGAAAAACCCCGCGCTGTGACTACTATGACGAACGCACAGGAAAGAAGTACGGGCGGCGCGGGAACATGCCGCAAGATGCAGTTGTGGTGAGAAAGCCACGGGTTTCAAAATGGCGCTTCACGCTGGCACTGTGAGGCATAACACCGGCCGCCAGGTGCGGCGCGAAGCTGAACAGGAGAACTCATGAGCACAGAACAGAACGGACAGAAGGCGGGCACGCCGTCACCTGAGCGGCTTGGTTCTCCGGTGATTTACTGCGCAAACTGTGGGTGCAAGGTGGGTCGCAGACATCGTAGAAAGACAAACAAATCGTATTACGTTCACGAGCTTTCTAAGGGTCACAAGGGAACTGCGTGCAAGAAACTGCATGTGCATTTCGTGGACAGACTGACGCCTCATAAGCGCCGATTGCTTACGCTAGGAATGGAAGAACTTCGTCGGCGGTTTAAGTTGGAGAACAACCCGTTATAGCTCAAGAAAGGGAAGGCGAAGCGTGAAGGGGCATGCGAGAGAGTTTGCCGAACGTCGCGCAAGAAAAGCGTGTGCCAACTTCCGCACTGTGATGCGCGAAGGCAACCTTTCATCATTGTAATCTTGGCCGAACCAAAACGGACGGAAAAACGCGGTTCGGAACCAAAACCGACCCATTGCTATTCCTCTTGCTTTGTGCGATAAGAATCGCGTGAGGGCGATCCGCGAGGATCACGCGTGTTTAACACCAGGAGGGTTCGATATGAAACGGTTCATTGTGACGGCGGCGGTGCTGGTTTGTCTGGCGGGCATCATGGCGGCGGCGGCCGCGAGCCCGGTGTGGCGTTGGCGCATGGACGTGATCCCCGCG
>JAPXSY010000157.1:0-2989 GCA_033812795.1 Kiritimatiellia bacterium | reverse complement strand
GGTGGTCTTGTGACTCCAGAGCCATTTTGAAAGACCGAATCAGACTATCAAGTCCTGGGTGTGTGTCAGATTCGTAACATCGTTTCCGCTTTTTCCGCTGTCACGCCGCGAACACGGGCTCTCTGCGCTTCCCCTCGCGGCTCCGTTTTTCCTTCCAGTACTCGTCGTGGAGCCCGTCAGTGATCAGCGCCCGCGCCCAGAGCACGTCCAGCGCGCCGTCGGGCGACCAGCGCTGCCCCGAGAGGTTCGTGCGCTGCTTGATCAGCGACTTGCAGGCGCCTTCGACCGCGCCGGAACCGATCGGCCATCCCTCGCGGCGGAACCTGCGGTACTGCATCTGCCCGCGGTACCTCTTGAAGTACGCCAGGCGCTTGGCGACGCCCTTGAGCTTCCTCCGGGAGCCCTCCATTCCCTCGAAGTGGCGGATCACGCAGTCCACCCCGTACACCTTCATCTTTTTCCGCCACTCCTTGAAGAGCGCCTGCGCCGCGTCCCCCTTCCCCAGGGCGAACTCGCAGAGGTCGTGGAGCCGGTCGGCGGCGTGCCAGAAGTCGATGATGCTGAACGCCTCCTTGAAGCGGTCCGCGACGATGTTCCAGATCCACTCCGCGCCGTCCGCGACGACGACCAGCGTGGCCCCGTGCGGGGCCGCGAGCTTCTGCCGCGCCTTTTCCAGCGCGTCGGAGAACGACACGGGGTCGCAGAAGGAGATCACGTGCACGGCGCTGCCGCTTATCCGCCGGTACCGGCCCTCGGCGTCCCGCTCCATCAGGAAGAGCGTCCCGCACTTGATCTGGCGGCCCTTGGGATCCCCCCCGCCCCTGCCCCTGGCGCCCTTGAGGTACCGCTTCAGCATCCGCACGCCGGTCATGTCCATCTGGAGGCAGACGATGACGTCGCGCCCCGGCTCCGCGGGCGACGGCGCGCGGGAGAGCGCCCACGCCTCCATGTCCGGGCCGACGGCGCGCACGAGCCGGTGGATGCTGCTGGCGGAGACGGCGATGCCGGCGGACAGCGCGAGGCTCTCCGAGGCCTGCAGGTAGGACTGGCTGCGGGCGGCCTCGTGGCAGAGGAGCTTCGCGGCGGACGGCGTGCACCGGCGGACCAGCCCCAGTTCCTCGTCGGCCGGGAAGCGCCGGTCGCCGCCGGGGACGTATGCCCGCGTGTAGGGCACGTCCCCCACGCTGGTGAGCACCGTCTCGGTCCTGGATCCGCGCCGGCCGGCCGGGGCGTCCACGCCCGCGGCCTGCTGGAGCGGGCCGGACATGAGCGCCCCGAGCGCCTTCGCCGCGAAGGACAGCGCCGCCGAGCGCAGGTCGCCCTCCACCTCGCTCAGGTCCCGCGCTCCGCTCCGCGCGTCGGCCTCGGCCTTGACGGCGGCGCCGACGAGATCGAGGGCGGCCGCCTCAATGCGCCCTAGCGCCGGGGTGCCGTCCGGCCCTGTTTTTTTTTAGGGTCGCGGGCCTGCCGCGCCGCGCACTCCGCCATCTCCCATATCTTCTCGAAGAGCGCCGCGAGCCTCGCCCCGCGCTCGATCTCCTCCCGCACGCGGGGCGCGTCCTCGGCCTTGACGCGCTCCGAGACGGTCCTGCCGTTGACGGACCGCGTAAGCACGTAGTAGGGCCCCGTCCGCCGGACCGTCCCGTCGGCGGCGGTCCTGGTCGAATACTGCTCGAAGAGCCTGCCGCGCCTGGCCGGGATGCTGGCTGCGATTTCCGCGAATATCTGGGGAAGTTCCATAGGTGTCCTTTCGTTAGATTGTTTGTAGTTAAACCGCTACAAAATATAACGCATCCACATGCGCCACGCAAGCGCAATCTGATTTTCACGTCACGAATCTGACACACACCCACCGCGTACATCGCGCTAAAACTCCATTTCCATTGAGACAATCTGCAACTTGCCACCCGCCTTATTCACTTTGAAGACGCGAACACATCCCTTCTGGAACGGCCACAGTTCTTTCAGCCTGATTCCTGATTCGGGGGTTGGGAACCGCCGTTCAAGGTAGAACGTCAACTCCTTCTCCTGTAACTCTCCCTCGATAACCTTCACGTTATGGAACCGGGCTCGATAGAGGGTATAGTCATAGTCACCTTGCCTCGTTCCAACCAAGGGGATCAGGGTGTCCAGTTGGGCTGTTACCATCGCGTCGTATTTTCCCGCGCCATACCATGGGATCGCATTGTTTGTTGTCTGTGCATTGACCTGTCCAGCCAACTCTGGCATGACCTCGAACATCGGCGCAGCGAAGGCCGTGGCTGCGGCCAGCGCGAATAGAATGGTTGCGATTGTTTTCATCTGCCCTCCATGATCCCAATAACTTGGTTTTGTCGCGTTCGTCGAGGCTCTTGTAAACCCCTCGTGGCATGGGCGTCCCGCCCATGAAACACGGGCAAGATGCCCGTGCCACGCCTGCAAGCAAGGGGTGTTGCAAGAGCCTTTGTCATGTCTCTTACTTTTCTCTTCTTGCGCTTGTCACAAGTTTTGTCACAAGTTTGTCACAAGTTGCTCAGAAAGCCGGTAGATCCGTTGATTGGTCGTCCCCTCAACGGCGATCAAATTTTTATCCAGCATCTCCCTTAGATCCCGCTGCAGACTGCGACGGTTGACGGTCGGGCAAAGCGCTTGGAAGTCTTGAATGGTTAACGTGCCATGCTGGAGGAGATGTCCCAGCGCTTTGCCTTGGCGCTCGTTCAGGCCATGTTTTTTCACCAGCACGTCGCGGCGGATGACCTGTTCGCTATGCTCGCGCACTTCGACCATCTGGGTTTCTAGTCCCGTGACGAAGTAGTCGAGCCAGACGGTCATGTCCATATTATTTTCGCGTACGCTCTGGATCGACTTGTAGAAGGTCGTTCGATCGCGGTCATAGTATTCGCTGATGCTGAACAGGCGTTTGAAATCGTATCCAGCCTTGTAGAGGCAGAGGGTGGAGAGCAACCGCGAGGTACGGCCATTGCCGTCCAGAAAGGGGTGGATATGCACC
>JAPXSY010000156.1:0-3095 GCA_033812795.1 Kiritimatiellia bacterium | reverse complement strand
CAGGCTCGTGTCAGCCGTGCTGTCGGAGACCAGCGAGGAATGGGAGACAGGGAGAATCTATCTCAGCATGGAGGGCATGCCGGTATGACCCGCCTGACGAATTTACAGACAAAACCCTTGCGCTGCCCGTCTGGAAGGCGTCGGCTTGCCCCAGACCATTTCCGTTTATTAAAAATCCCTGCTCCAGAACTAAGCATGCAGCAATCAATCGCGACTGAAGCCATCAGGCGACGTGAGGAATCGCGACGCCTCCGTACTAAGGCCGAAACCATCTGGCGCGAAGCACGCGAACGTTTTGAGCAACAACTACTACAAGGAGGTACCCCATGATTCTCTCCGGCATTCTGCACTATTCTTTGGGTGGCTTCACGGTAATCCGGGGCGTTGCGCCGCTTGGAGAATTGGCGCGTTGCTCGGCGATTCTGGAAGGCAAACGGGTCATCGCTCCGTCCCGCGATATACCTATCGCCGTAACCCCCCCTCAAGTCCCCCCAAGTCGGCGAGCTGCTGGCGGCACTCCAAGGCGAGATGGGGCGCGAGGCGCTGCAATCCGCCCTGGGGCTTTCTGACCGCAAATCCTTCCGTGAGCGTTACCTCAAACCGGCCTTGGCTGACGGTCTGATTGAGATGACCATCCCCGACAAGCCCAACAGTCGCCTGCAAAAATACCGCCTGACCGACGGGGGGCGCCAGGGATTGGCAGGGAGATGAGGCTGTGTCACGCCGTTTTCTGATTGTTCCCGTGCCTGATTTTCGACCGGTGCGCGGCGCACGGTCTTTTGGGATTGCCTCAGGGTCGTCTCTTTGCCATACTCTTTTATAACACTTCTGTCCAGAATGCCACGAGGGTGGGGTTCGGATTCGGAGATAACATGGGGCGGATACCAGCAGCGGATCCGCCCGCAAAAAATGGAATGCTTTACATGAGTGAAACACCTGTGTCAAACGTCCGGAATTTTGTGATTCTCGGGCATAGCGGAAGCGGAAAGACGACCCTCACCGATGCTGTGGCTTTCAAGCTGGGGCTGAATGACCGGATGGGTCTGGTCACCAACGGTTCCAGCGTTTCGGATACTACGGAAGAGGAGAAAAACCGCAAGATCACGATTTTTTCGAGTCCGTTCACCGCGAGTCATAAACTGGGTGACGCCGAGTACAAGATGGTGTTCATCGATTCGCCCGGATTCATGGATTTCTGCGGCCAAATCCAAGGCGCCATACGTGCCGCCGATTTCGCTCTGATCACGGTTGACGCCGCCTCCGGGGTGCAGGTCGGCACCCGCCGCGCATGGAAATACTGCAAGGATGGCGGTCTGGCTTCGGTCGCTTTCGTGATCACCGGGCTCGACAAGGACAACACCGATTTCGCCAAGACCGTTGCCGCGATCCGCGACACGTTCGGCGTGAACTGCGTGCCCGTGACTGCGCCCGCCGGTGCCGATGCGGTGATCAATCTCCTTGACGCCAGCGACCTGCCGACGCCGCTTCAAGAGATCCGCGACAGCCTGGCTGAATCCGCCGCTGAAACGGATGAGGCCCTCATGGAAAAGTATTTCGAGCAGGGTTCGCTGGATCCCGTCGATATCCGCAAGGGGCTCGTCACCGGTATCCAGTCCGGCGGCACCAACCCGATCTACTCGGTCTACCCGCTTAAAAATGTCGGTGTCACAGAGATGCTGGACAGCATCTGCCGTCTGCTGCCTGCCCCCGGTACCCGCGTTTATCGCGACACCGAAGGCAACGAGCTGGCTCCCGACCCGGACGCGCCCGCCGTGGCGCAGGTCTGGCGTACGGCGGTTGACCCGTTTCTCGGCCAGCTCAGCTACGTCCGCGTGATCTCCGGTACGCTCACCACCGGTACGAGCGTGCAGAACACTTCCACCGACACCAAGGAGAGCATCTCCTCCATGATCTATGTGGTTGGTAAGAAGCAGACGCCTGTCACCAAGGCCGGCCCCGGCGATATCGTGGCGATTCCCAAATTCAAAAACACCAAGACCGGCAACACCCTCGCTGCCGCCGGATCGACGGTGCGCATGCCGGATCTCGACCTGCCGCCGCCGGTCATGTTCATGGCGGTCGAGGCCAAGACCCAGGCCGACGAGGACAAACTCTCGACCGCGATCCACCGTCTGCTGGACAGCGATCCCACCCTGCATTACGAAAAGCAGATCGAAACCAAGCAGGCGCTGCTGAAGGGCCTCGGCGACGTGCATCTTGATGTGGCGGTCGCCTTGATGAAATCGCAGACGAACGTGAATGTTAATCTGTCGACTCCCAAGGTGCCTTACCGCGAGTCCATCACCGCCGCTGGCGAAGGCCACTACCGCCACAAAAAGCAGTCGGGCGGTGCCGGACAGTTCGGCGAAGTCTACCTGCGCATCTTCCCGCGCCGCGAGGACGAGGAGGGCGAATGGTTTGTGGACAAGACCGTGGGCGGCTCGATCCCGGGCAACTTCATCCCCGCCGTACTCAAGGGCGTGGAGGAGGGGAAGCTGGCCGGTGCGGTCGCCGGTTACCTGGTGCAGAACGTCAACGTTGAGGTCTACGACGGCTCCTATCACCCGGTCGACTCCAAGGAAATCGCCTTTAAGATCGCCGGTATGCGCGCCTTCCGTGATGCCATGACCAAGGCCAAGCCCGTGCTGCTTGAGCCGATCATGAGCCTGAAGATCACGATCCCCGAGGCCTTCATGGGCGCGATCAGCGGCGACATGCCCAACAAGCGCGGTCGCGTGCTCGGCATGGAGGTCGAGGAGGGGATACAGGTGATCACTGCGGAAGCCCCGCTCGCGGAGCTGTTCAAGTACGCGGCGGAGTTGCGCTCCATCACTGGAGGCCAGGGTTCCTTCACGCTGGAGTTTGACCGCTACGATATCGTGCCCTCCAACGTGGCGCAGAAGGTCATTGCCGAAGCCGCGAAGAACCGGAAGGACGACGACGAGGACTGAGCGTATCCAAGGAGAAGTTAGGAGTTAGGAGTTAGGATTTAGGAGTTAGAGTTTGGGCTCGGCAGCTATAAATCCCTGCCTATAACCTGCGAGTTGAACGTTGAGGGTTTTTTAACGCGGAACGTAGAACTCAGAACATCGAAC
>JAPXSY010000155.1:0-3340 GCA_033812795.1 Kiritimatiellia bacterium | reverse complement strand
TTCCGACGCCTGCGGCCTCGGGGTGATCGACACCGCCGTCCAGTTCGTGCGCTCCAAGAAAGCCGCGGCCGAGGCGGATATCCGCAAGTCGGAGATACTGCTGGAATCGGCGCAGGCCCGGCTGGCGGCCGCGACCGAGCAGTTGCCTCTGGCCGACGCGCTGGAAGCGGCGGCGAAGGCGGGGGATGATGTGGAGGAGCTTACGAGAAACGTGGGGCTGCTTTCTGACGCGCTCGACGATGAGCCCAAGGGAGAGGTGGTCGATGTCGAAGCCGTGCGTACCGTAGCGGACACGGCCCACGCCTGCGAGGCCGAGCGCGGCACCCTGACCACGATGACCATGCGCCTGTGCGGGGCAATCCGAAACGAGCCGACCGGGACGGTGTTCGATGTGGCAGGTTCGGTGAGGGCGGCTGACACCGCACGCGCCTGCCGGTCTGAGCTTGAAGGATTGCATGCGCATGCCGTAGCCCTGAACCGCGCGATTCAGACCGAGCCTACAGGCACGCTCTTGGATGTGTCGGCGGTCGTTCCCGTGACCCGCCGCGCTATCGCCGCCTCGGACGAAGCCGCCATGCTCGACAAGATGGCGCGGGCGATGCGGGCGGCTCTGCAGAACGAGCCTCAAGGCGTTTTGATGGATACGAGTGAGTTACAGAAACAACGGGCGCAGATCAAAATCTGCCCCACATGCAAGAGGGAGCTATAAAATGCCGATGACATTGGCACAGATCGATGCGAAACTGAAAGAGGTTGAGACCCACAACGCCACTCTCACCACGCGCAAGCAGGTGTGGGCGGAGGGGATCAAAAAAGAGTTCGGCGTGGAGACCTCCGCCGAGCTGAAGGCCATGCTGGCCGATGTGGAGGGGCAGCTTGCCGAGAAGAACAAGGAGTATGACGCCGCTGTGGCCGAGGCGGAGGAGCTTCTGAAGAAAGCGGGGGTTACATTGTGAAAATTAACCTTTTGCGTACGCTTCGCAAGCATAGCGGGGTGAATTTAAGGAAGTTGGCCAGAGACTCTGGGGTGAGCGAAACTCTATTATGTCAGATCGAACATAGGGTTACACCATGGAATGTTTTATCACTATGCCAAAGCGCTCACATATGTGAAGCATTGGGGTATTCGCCAATGATCCTGTTTTGTTCAGAGCTGTTCATAACACAATGCGCCAAGAGTAACAAAACTTTGCGCCAGATTCGCGAAGAATGTGGACACACATTAAAAAGTTTATCAGAAGTTACTGGGTGCTGCTCAAGTACCTTATCCAAAATCGAAAGAGGGAAAGGGATGGTCACGGTGAAAGAGCACAATCGCAACGCAATCTGCAGGAGCTTAGGGATTTCTTTTGCGGAGTTTGAGTTGGCGCTATACAGAATGGAGCCGAAACATGTTAGTCATCTCTGACCTTCACTGGCGCGTCGATACGCCCGCATGGCGCAAGGAAACCGACTACGCCAAGCAGGTGCTGCGCCCCCAGTTGGCGAGCCTGCTGGACACGGGGGAGCCCGTCATCGTGGCGGGGGACGTGTTCCACCGCTCCGCAGACTTCGCCGCCACCTACGACCTCTTCACCTTCCTGAAGGAGCGGGGGGCGGTGCTGTACGCCACGCGCGGCCAGCATGACATGACCTACCACAACGAGAGCATGGTGCGCACGGGCGTTAACCTGCTGGTGGCGGCCGGGCTGATCGTGGAGCTCGACGAGACCCCCACATATATTGACAGGTTAAATGTCGTAGGTATGGGGTGGGGTCAGGAGATGCCGACCCGTCGGGCCGACATCCTCATTGCCCATGTGCCGGTGTTCTACACAGACGCCGAGTACGTTGGGGCCGTGTCGGCTCTTGCTTTCCGTCAGAAGGCCCTGGCGTTCAAGATGGTTTTCACGGGAGATAATCACAAGCGTTTTCAGATCCCCGACGGGTTCGGAGGGCTCTACAACGCCGGTTGCTTCCACCAGATGAGCGCCGATCTGATCAATCAGCCGCCGGCGGCATGGCGCGTTCACCCTGACGGGGGGGTCGAGTTGTTCCAAATCCCCTTCACGCCCCCCCTGATCGACGAGTCCTACGCCCTCTCGAAGCACAAGGGCAAGACCGTGGCAGGCGCGGAGTTCGTGAATGCGCTGGCCGAGGCCCGCAACCAGGGTAGCGCGGACATCTTCATGAACACCCTGCGGGCGGCTGCGAGCGAGGCAAGCGGTGAGACCAAGGTGTTGTTGAACGAGTGCGTTAAAAAATGCGAGGAGTGTCATACATGATCGTCCCCTACTATCAAGACGACGCGGTGACGATCTACCACGGTGACTGCCGTGAGGTGGTGCCGACGCTTGGCCGGTTTGATTTGCTGCTGACTGATCCGCCGTACGGGATCGGGGCGCTGATGAAGGGCGGAAAAAATACAGGACATTGGAACACCCTGGCGAACGGCAACGATTGGGACATGGAAATACCAGACCTGACCCCATTTCTGAGTGTGTCCGAAAAGTCGATTGTGTGGGGGGGCAACTACTTTCCGCTTCCGCCGTGTCGAGGTGTGCTTGCATGGCGCAAACTTAACGCCGTGCCGACGCAAGCAGACATGGAAATCGCATGGACGACGCTAGACATACCGGCAAAGATGTTTTCGCATGTTAGCGGTGGCGCAATGAAGCGGCATGGACACCCAACAGAAAAGCCGCTCGCGCTCATGCTCTGGTGCATTGGCCTTGCCGGGGACGTGCAGACGATCCTCGACCCGTTCGCCGGGTCTGGAACAACAGGACGCGCCGCGAAAGATCTCGGACGCAAGGCAACGCTGATTGAATTGGAAGAACGCTACTGCGAGATTGCGGCGAAACGCATGGCGCAAGAGGTGCTGTCCTTGGAGTATTCAAAGGAGACCCCGAAATGATCTCAATCCAACAGATGCGCGAGCGGGCCGGTACGATCCGGCAGACCTTCATCGACTCCCGCCGGGAGGTGGAGAGCAATCAGGCGCTGCTTGAAGGCTATCACGCCATGCGCAAGACCGCCGAGGAGGCGGCTGCCGCCGTCACTAACGCCGCCCAGGCCGCGCAGATGCGTTTCGCCGGGGTGGTGGCGGGGGTGGTCACGGAGAGCCTGAACAGCGTCTACCCCGACAACCCCTACGAGTTCAAGCTGGAGTTTCGGGAGTGCGCCGGGAAGACGGTCGTGGATACCTTGCTCTATCGGGACGGCGAGCCTCTCGACCCGCTGGCGAGCACGGGCGGCGGGGTGTGGGACGTGCTGGCCTTCGCCCTGCGCGTGGCCCTGCTCGTTCTGACGGCGAGCGACAAGACCCGGAAGCTGCTGGTGCTCGATGAGCCCTTCAAGT
>JAPXSY010000154.1:0-3361 GCA_033812795.1 Kiritimatiellia bacterium | reverse complement strand
GAGGTCAGCCACGGAGAGTGATCCGCCGAATCCGACGGTGTGCGCGTCTGCGCTCTGCTTCAGAATATACTCTGCGGCCTCACGGGCGCAGGCGCAATATACGGCGGTGAAGTGACGGCGGGCAAGGTTCTCGACCAATTTGCGGCACTTTTTTTCCGAGGTCCAGAGATTCAGTTCACGTGTACGGTCTGACATAGGTATTCCTTATTTGGTTTTGCGAAACAAGACAATCATCCGCTGCGGGACGCCTCTGCGGATCGTCCCTGAAACAGCGGTATTCCACATCCAAAAACATCATGTGGAATTTTACATGATCCCTCATGGGATTACAATCCTCAAAGCGGTTTTCCCGCAACGCGCGGATCAGTCGAATCGGGGTGTCCTTACAAGAGAACGTAAACGTCACAGGTCGAATGCCGCGGGGCGCAGGTCATGTTCACGGGAATGGGGACGGGGAAGAGGACGAGGACGTGTGCGGGGAACGCGTGCCCGCATCTCCTTGACAACCGTGGGGCGTCCCGTAAGATACATGTTCACCGGGATCGGGGAGTGTCCGGTTTTCGGTGAAAGGGGCGGACGGGAGGTATGCGCGGACGGATCGGGAACGTGGCGGCGGGGGTCTTGTTGGCGGCAGGGCTGGCGCAGGCGGGACCAACGGTGTTCCGGCGCGGGATGGACCGGGTCTCGAGTCTGGATCCGGCCATGGCCTCATCGCTGTATGCGGCGCGCGCGGTGCAGTTGGTGTACGAGACGTTGTTGGAGTACGACTATCGCGCGCGTCCGTACCGCCTCATTCCGGGGTTGGCGACGCATTTGCCGGAGGTGCAATCCAACGGGTGCGTGTATGTGTTCACGCTTCATCCTGAGGCGCGTTTTCAGGCGGATCCCTGTTTCGGTCCGGACGGCTCCGGTCCGCCGCGCGGCCGCCCGGTGACGGCGGAGGATGTGGTGTTTTCGCTCAAACGTCTCGCGGACCGGCGTCTCGCCTCGCCGGGTTCCTGGCTGGTGGAGGATGTGATCGCGGGGATGCGCGCCTTTGCCGAGACCTCCGAGACGGGATCGGCCACGGATTACGGACGGCCGGTCAGCGGGTTGCGGGCGGTGGATGAGCGCACCGTGCGGATTGAACTCACGAGGCCGATGCACCAGTTCATCTGGTATCTGGCGATGGCTTATACTGCGGTGGTGCCGCACGAGGCGGTCCGTTGCTACGGCACCGATTTCGGTAGCCGGGCCGTGGGTAGCGGACCGTATCGGCTGACAGACTGGAAACGCAATCACCAGATGAGCTATACGCGTGATCCGGAGTGGCGCGGCTGGCGCAGCGGTGCCGCAGCCATCGACGCTTCGGACGGCACGGTGCCGTTTGACCGTGTGGAGTACCGGGTCATTGACGACGTTTCCACGCAGTGGCTCTGTTTTTTGGCGGGCGAGCTGGATTTCTTAGGTGAGGTGTCGCGCGACAACTGGGACGTGGTGGTGGATGCGGCAGGCGGTTTGACAGAGCCGTTACGGCGGCGCGGTGTGACCCTCTTCGCCATGCCGACGCTGGAGGTGGCTTATGTCGGGATCAACATGGAAGATCCCGTGCTGGGGAAAAACCGCGCGTTGCGTCAGGCGTTGAACTGCGCATTCGACCGCGCGGCGTGGGTGCGGTTTTTCAATAACCGGGCCGTGCCGTGCGACGGGCCCGTGCCGCCGGGCACGGAAGGGAGGCTGGAGACGCCGTTTCCGTACGCCTACGATTTGGACAAGGCCCGAGCGCTGTTGCGCGAGGCAGGGTATCCCGACGGCATGGATCCCCGGACCGGGCGACGCCTGGAGCTGAATCTCGATTTGGGCCGCACCTCGCAGGATATCCGCGAGTCCACCGAACTGATGGTTTCCTTTCTGGCCCAGGTGGGCATTGCCCTGAAGCCGCAATATCACAACTGGCCCGCTTTTTTGCGCCGGTTGTCGGAGCGCCGGTCGCAGATGTTCCGGATCGGCTGGGTGGGGGACTATCCCGATGCCGAAAATTTTCTTCAGCTTTTTTACAGCCGGAATGTGTCGCCGGGCCCCAATCGGACGAATTACGTCAACCCCGAGTTCGACCGGCTGTACGAGGCGGCTTGCGCGGCGGAGGATGCGGCTGGCCGCAACCGTCATTGGGCTGCGGCGCAAAGGCTGATCCGGGAGGATTGCCCTTGGATTTTTCTGAGCTATGCGAAAGCCTACAGCCTTTGCAACCCGAGTGTGCTATACTATATGCCATCTGATTTCCCGTACGGCACCGAGAAATATCTCCGCACGCGCGCAGAACGGGAGGGGATCTGAAGGAGGGGTTCTTGACCGCCATCATACGATCATGCGGAAAGCCGGAAATGGTTCGGTACTGCTATCGCGGGACCGCGCAAATCGGGCGGATCGGCGTTGTGGGAACCCATAAAGCGGTGACCCGCCTGCTTTTTGAGGAAGACACGCCGCCAGCCGACGCGGAACCGGGCGAGTGTCCTTTGTTGCGGGAGGCGTTGCGCCAGGTCACCGCATATCTCGAAGGCCGGTTACGGTGCTTCGATTTGCCGTTGGCGCCGGAGGGCACGCCCTTCATGCGCCGCGTCTGGAAGCGGGTGCTGGAGGTTCCGTATGGCACTACAGCCTCGTATGGGCAGATCGCCCGGGCGATCGGCCGTCCCGGAGCGGCGCGTGCCGTGGGGATGGCCAATGGCGCCAATCCGATTCCGATCCTGATTCCCTGTCACCGGATCATCGGTGCCGACGGTACGCTGATCGGATACGGCGGGGGATTATCGCGGAAGGCCCGTCTGTTGGAGATCGAGAGGAGTCTTTTTTGAAAGACAATGCCAATAAAACGGTAGCGGCACCGTTTTCTTCTGTTGTAAACCCCATGCAGCCGGAGACCGGGACCGCAGTAGAAAGCGACGCCAGTTTGTTGAGCGCCTTTGCCGAGGGTGATGCGGCGGCCTTGGACAGGTTGGTGGGGCGGTACCGGTCGGCGCTGTTTTCGTGGCTGCTGGGCATGACCGCGAATCGCGCCGACGCCGAGGATCTCTATCAGGAGGTTTGGGTGCGGATCATCCGCCATGCGGCGCGGTTCCATGACGTGTCCTTCAGGGCCTGGATGTGGAAGATCGCGCGGAATCTGCTGATCGATTTCCGACGCAAGCGAAAACCGGTCGTGAGTCTGGACGTGGTTTCGGATGAGGAGGACCGGCCGCTGATCGAACAGTTGGCCGACACCACAGCCGGACCGGTCGAGAGGGTGGAGCGCGGGGACTTGAAGGCGTGTGTGATGCGCGCGGTCAAGTTGTTGCCCGAGGTGCAGCGGGAGGTGTTCCTGATGCGGGTGCAGGGCGATCTG
>JAPXSY010000153.1:0-3580 GCA_033812795.1 Kiritimatiellia bacterium | reverse complement strand
TGGCCTACGCGCTGCGCGATGAAGAAATCTCTGATTTCCCGATCTGTAACAAGAGTTTCAACCTGTCCTATTGCGGACACGACTTATAGGCCGAGGACGCTGTTATGATTCCAGAAATCGTTGCTCGTTTGCAGCAAAAGCACAGGACGATGCGCTATCCCAAAGCCGCGCCGCCGCCGATGCCGGACCGCTTTCGCGGACGGCCAGTCGTGCATAAGACGCGGTGTGTCGCGGGATGCAACAACGCCTGCGAGGCAGCATGCCCGACCGGCGCGCTCAGCGCGTCAACGCCGAAAACCATCGATCTGGGCAAGTGCCTCTTTTGTCCAGAATGCGCGGCGGCATGTCCGCACCAAGCCATCTCCTGTTCCGACAATTACCAGCTCGCGGCGCGTGAGCGCACGGATCTCGTGGTGCCGCGTGAACGTGATGAGATCGAGGCCAAAGGTGCTGCGTTGGACGAGGCGCTGCGCAAGCTGTTGGGACGCTCGTTGAAGCTGCGTCAGGTCAGCGCCGGCGGTTGCAACGCCTGCGAGGCCGACAGCAACGTGCTGACGACAGTCGGCTGGGACCTGAGCCGCTTCGGCATCAAGTTCGTGGCCTCGCCGCGGCATGCCGACGGCCTGCTGGTAACGGGGCCGGTTTCGCAAAACATGGCGCTGGCGTTGAAGAAGACGTACGACGCAGTGTCCGATCCGCGCATCGTCATTGCGGTCGGCACCTGCGCGATCTCCGGCGGCGTGTTTGCAGACAGGCCGGAAGTTTGTAACGGCGCTTCTTCGGTGGTGCCGGTGGATCTGTACATTCCGGGCTGCCCGCCGCACCCGCTCACGATTCTTGACGGACTGCTGCGCCTGATCGGGCGCATCGGGTGAAGGTAAGAGGTAATAGGTAAGAGGTAAGAGGTGAGAGGTGAGAGGTAGCGGGGAACGCTCAACTCTCAAGTAGAAATTGAGAGTAAAAGCGCTGCTCGGATTTTTCACGTGAGGGCGCGACGCCGCCTTTTGAGCAGTGGTGTTGATCATCACGTAGTCGGCTCACCCCAAGCCCGAAGGCGTTCGAGGCACTTGCAAAACCCCGGCCGCGACAAGCGCGGCCCTCCCGTATCTTCGCGAAGGTTTTGCAATTGCCTCTTTGAAGTTGAACGTGAAAAGTCGGAGAACTGAATGAGTACGAAGATTCTGGTGATCGTGGGCGTGTCGGTGCTGTCGGTTGTCGCGTTGGTCGTTGCGGGGTGGTTCCTGGACAAGGGGAACAAGGCACCCGACGACAAGGACGGCACCCACGCCGAGTAGGCGCGTGCCGAACGGGGGGCGCGCCCTCCCCGAAAAACTTTTATTTTTCCGTTTTTTATCGTTGCATCCGACAGGGGGGGGTATAATATTGGTATTCACGGTGCGGTAGGATTTGTTCCGCCCATAAGAATGTATGGGAACCTGTAACTGACTGCTGGTTAAGCCAGTCAAGCAAATAATCGTGTAAAGAGACATATTTTTTAGCTGATAGTTACCCATAACCCAGTTGAACCGCAGAACCTCGAAGCACCTCGCTCCTTCACAGCCGTGGACCATCTCCTTTCTGATTCGGAACTCACGGTCCGTAAATCCGCGGTTCTTTATTTCTCTGCTTGTAAACTGTAATGAACACGGTCTATAGTATGCTCTCTGGCAAGGAGTTATAGCAAGGAGTTACAGGAGACAGCGGATGACACAACGGCCGTTTGAGGAACTCAACCTGTGGCAGCGAATATTTATGGAGCATTGGACAGGTTTCGCGGCCAGTTACGAGCGGGAACATGGTCGGGCGATCCCGGAACACTGGCAGGAAAACGTCGAACGCATGCTCTCGTGCGGCGATATTCGCGAAGGCTACTACGAGTATCAGTGCCGGGACTGCCAAACGACAAAGAAGGTCGGATTCACCTGCAAGAGCCGGCTGTGTCTGCGCTGTTTCAAGACGGCGGTGGACGAGTGGTTGAATCAGGCGAAGAAAGTTCTCTTTGAGGGCGTGATCCACCGGCAAGTGGTGCTGACCGTGCCCAAAATGCTGCGGCCCCTGGTCTTGGCGGAAGAGGCGTTTTTAAAAGTGTACATGGATGCCGGTGCGGAGGCGGTCAAGGATCTGATTCGGGAATGGCGGCGCGCGAAAAAGATTCGCGTGGGGATCATGGCGGTGCTGCAACTGCACGGACGGGCCGGCAACAGCAATCCGCACCTTCACTTTGTGGTCAGCGAGGGCGGCATTGACAAGGACAACGCCTGGCGGCAGGTGAGCTTCTTCGACACGAAGAAACTGCGCAAGAAGTGGCAGTACCATGTTCTCACGGCTCTGAGGAAGGCGGTGCGCGGCACGGCCTATGAAGCCGCTTGGCACGCCAGGCTGGGCTCGATGTTTCCGAAGTATCCGGCGGGGTTTGACTGCGGCTGCATGCCGGAGTCAGGCCCGGTGGAGCGGCTGGTAATCTACCTGTGCAAGTACGTGAGCGCCCCGCCGATCTCGATCCGGCGCATCGAGAACTACGACGGACAGAATGTCACGTACCGGTACGAGGATCATCGCAAGGGCGAAGTGCATGAGACAATCCCGGCGTCCGAGTTCATCGGGCGGATGATACGGCATCTCCCGCCGAAGGGGTTCCGGATGGTGCGTTACTACGGCATCTATGCCCGGCCGGTGCGGAAGAAGATTCATGCCCTGGTCGCCGATGCGTTGCAGGTTCTGGTGCGCCGCGCCGGACAGGTGGCGCGGTACTTTGCCCGCCAACGCCCCGGACAGCCGGGCAGCCGGAAACTGGAGGGGCGTTTTGCCAAGGGCGGGATGCGTTGCCCTGCCTGCGGCTCCGCGAACATGCTGCTGATCCGCATCTGGACCAAGACGAAAGGTGTGGTCTACGAATGGGGCGGGAACCTGTCTGCGCGCACGGCGCCGGCGACGTATTGTCCGGCGGTTTCTCTGTCGCCGGTTTACAGGCAACTGACTCTGGCGATCTGATCGGAAATAATTTGATTTTTGCGCTTGACACTGGCCGGTGAATGCAATATGGTTCCGGTCAGCAGGAAAGAAAGGATTCGTTCGGTCTGCCTGTGGGTGCAGGTGAAAAGGTAACGTACAAGAAACAAGGGCTGTTCTTCGCGTTCTTTCCTGTCTGAAAGCCACCGAGCGAAGCGAGGTTACCCTTGAAATAATTTCAAACATCCCTATGGGATGCTAGTGACTTCGGACCTACTATAAGGAAGAGGCAATCAGCAATCGGCAACCGGCAACCTTCCCCGAGCGTCGGGGGGCGAGCGTCGAGTGTCCAAGAACTTTCACAAAATCAGGCGGCCACACGGCCGCCGCAACAGGAGGAGAGCGAAATGAGAGGCATAACGAAAACAGCGGCGGCCGTGGCGGCCGCCGTGACGATGGGCGCGGGCGCGGCGTATGCCGTGCCGCAGGTGACGAACGTGCGGATGGCGCAGCGCGCGGGCACGCGCGTGGTGGATGTGCTGTACGACCTCGCGGGCGAGGCGGCCATCGTCACGCTCGGCATCGAGACCAACGGGGTGGCGATCCCGGACTCGGCGGTGACGCGCCTCTC
>JAPXSY010000152.1:0-3607 GCA_033812795.1 Kiritimatiellia bacterium | reverse complement strand
TCCTGTACGTCGATGGCGGCCCGCCTTAAATCGCGAATAACCTCTTCCGTCCCGTTGACGTGGATAGTAATCATCTATTCCACCTCCGGCACGCAATCGAGGAATGTCCATTTTCTTTTGGCGTCGTGTCTCACGCCTTTGACTTCCAGCCGGTCGTTCAAGAATTTCACGATGTCGTTGATTGCCGGGAGTGCGCTGTACCGGATCGCTATTTCATGCGTTCGTATCTCCGCGTCCTGTTGCGCTACAACTCCAGTTTTCGAGCGCGGCGTCAGCACTTGCGCCCAAACGGTCAGGAGGGTGGATTCTGTTTCACTCCACCCTCCCATGCCGTCGGTCGTTCTTGTTTTCCGCACTACCTCTATTCGGTCCCGGAGATCCCCGGCGTTCATAGCGCCACCTCCCGGAGCGGATAAAGAATCTCCTTGACTCCAAAGGGTATCTCCGGCGTCGCCCGTCCGCTGATACTCGTGGATTTGCCGACAAATACCCCTTCGCGCAATTCGTACCACGTGCCGATCAAGAGCAGCATAGCCTGCTTGAACTGTCGCGGGACATTCCCGCCGTAATCCGTGGTAGTGATCGTCTCCGTTTCGCCCTCTTCGCCGTCCTCGACAGGGACCTCGGTTTCAGTTACAACAGGCTTATACCCGGTAACATAGGTAATTGCGATGCTGTCCGGTCCGCGGAGCTGTTCCGAAGGCCACGTCTGCCCGTAGTCAAGCGCGATTTCACCCGAAGGCGTAAGGTAATACACCGTCGCCGCGACTGTTTTTTCAGCACCCGTCTTATCCGTGTACTTAACTGATTCGATCTCCTGCACCGGTCCCCCATGGAGACGGAGCGGCGCATAAGGCCAGCTTGAAAGCGTGATTTGCCGCGTCTGTTCAACGAGGCTTTTTCCTGTGTACGATTCCACCCACTCCCGAGCCGTCGCTATGAGCGCGGTGATGAGAGTATCGTCCGCAGTGTGGTCAACCCGCAGATGGAGCTTTGTTTCAGCCAGCGTCAGCGGCTCCGCTGCGGGCGGCGTGATGACTTTCAGCTCCATCGGACCACCCCCTTACCGCTTCCGAGGCTGCGGCTTAACCGCTTTATGCGCCGGAGGTTCGATAGCTGCCGTTTCGACGACCGGAAGCGCTGGACGTATTTTTTCCAATGCCTCCGCATATCCCCCAGATACCAGCCCAGCCGCCACTGAAAGAGGCAGGTCGATTTCATCACCCGCATCCGCTCTCCAGTCGGGACCGGCGGCGCGGGAAAGCATTTTCACCCTCACAACGCCACCCCCTCGATGATGAATTCAAACGTGCCGGCCCCGGCGTTGCCGCCGTTGGCAACGGTGATTTTGATCCGCTCGTCGCAGACGGGAATCGGCGCGTAGCTGCCCGCCACGTCCGCGCCCGTGTTGTTCTGCGCCTGCACCATAGGATAAATAACGGTGCTCGCCGCAAGGTTGTCTTTGTCCCAAACCACCACCGCGCCCTTGTCCGTCACGATGTCGATGTCCGAGCCTGCGTCAAGCCCGCCGCTGGTCGGTTTGATGTACCGGACGGACCGGACCACGCCGTTCAGCGCCGGAGTGTAAAAAACGGCATCCCCGGATTCATCCGTCACGACCGCGACGGATACCCGTGTCAGTCTCATGCCGCCACCCCCCTAGCTGCTCTTGAGGATTCCCACGTCCTCCAGAGCCTTGAGGATGGCGTTGATGGCGGTTTTTGCCGCGTTGAGGTCGGTCACTATCGTGGCGGCCTGGGCCGCCGTCATGTCCGTTCCGGTGTCAACCCCCGTCAGCGTCGCGGTTACCGCAACATCGGCGATATGGGACGCCTGGGTTCCGGCCTTGGTAATCTTGCCGCCGACAACGCTGATTTCCCCGCCGTTGACGAGTTTTTCACCGCCCTGCTCCATGTACACTTTCGCGCTGTAGCTCATGCGTTCATCTCCTTATCAAGATAAAAAAAGAGGGGCAAAAGCCCCTCTCTCTATACTGTCCCGGCGACCGGCGAAACGTGCGTTTCCTCGTCCAGGTCGGTGGCCGCCGAGGTGATCGGTGCCTGCCGCGCCTTGAAGAGGATGGCCCATACGGGGCCGGTGGCGGTGCTCACCCCCCGCGTGATTTTCGCGGCGACATATCGCTTGCGCGGACGGATCAGACCGAGCTTGAAATACGTCTTGTTACTGGCCGCCTTCGTTCCGGCGAGGTCCGCCAGGGTCGCGCCGTTGCTGGCGCTGTCCTCCTGGAGATTCACAAAATTCGCTGCGTTTTTCGTTGTGATGGAGCCGATAAACACGACCTCACGATATCCGGCCATGTCCACCACGTCGGTGGTGATGGCATCGGTTCCGGCGGCCTGCCCGGCCTTGACCATCAACACCTTGCAGTTTTCAGAGAGGTTCACTCAAGGCACCCCCTTCTATCCGAGCTTGACGCGGACGAACGACTCGGCGAGGACGGGAGCGCCGTCGGCGTACATTCTGCCGATGAATCCGATCTGGCTGGTTCCCGCGTAGAGTTCGACGAGCCGCTGAAGCTCGACGCCCTGGAGTTCGGCAATCCAGTAGTTGCTCCAGTTGCAGAGAGCACCGACGTAGAGCTTCGTGGTAAACGTGTTCGGCACATACTCGCTCTCGTCGACGGGATGCCCGAGAAGCATGTCAGGCTCGTTCATGAGCATCCCCGGTCTCCAAAGATACTGGCCTTCGCCGTCTTTGAGCTTGGAAATCATCTTCACTGCGTCGCGATGGAAAATCCAGCGGCATCCATTGCGGTACTGAGCCTTGAGAGCGAACTTTGCATTGATAAGCCCGTCCGCTGTCAACGCCGTTTCGCTGTTGCCGGTGCTCACGTCGCGAGTAGTCGGGATTCCGTCGTTGCTTGCGGTGAAAATACCGAGAGGCTGCCCGTCGCCGGAACCGTTGAGGAATCCGTTCTCCTGCGCGATGGCGAACTTGTACGCCAGTCGGTCCGCGACAAGATTTTCAATCGGAAGCGCCGAAGTGCGGAGCAGCTTCATGCTGATCTTGATGAGCTTGGAAAGCTGCTCGGGCTGCAGGCTGCGCCGTCCGAAGGCCATGGTGCTGTCCTCAGAGGGAGCGGCTATTTCCGTTGTCCACGTCGGATCAGCGGGGTCTGCGGTCAGAACGGGAGCGCCCAGAGTGTCGGAGCTGGTGAGCGGGAGAATCGTCGCGTACTTGCGCACGAATACCTGATTATCCAGCCCCTTGATAAGCCTGGTGATAAACTGCTCCGCCGCGTGAAGGAATCCGCCCGTCTCGTCCGTGTCGTTGGCAAGGGCGCGATATTCAGCGGCGTTGCCCGTGACAAGGAAATTGCGGAACGCTTTCAGCTTGCGCTCTTCGGCGTTCTCCTGTTTTCCCTCTTCCGGGCGCGTTGCCGTCGCCATGCGCCGTTCCTCTTCCCTCAACTCCTGCTCGCGCTGAATCTTGTCGCCGATTGCGCGGGCGTCGTTGAACATCCTGTCATACTGCGTCCGCTCCTCGGCGTTCAGTTCCCTTTTCTCCCCCTCGGCGGCGTCAAGCAGCTTCCTGGCCTCTGCAACAAGGGTTGCACGCTGTTCCATCAATTCTCTAATATCCATTG
>JAPXSY010000151.1:0-3701 GCA_033812795.1 Kiritimatiellia bacterium | reverse complement strand
ATCCACAATGGCGTCACGTCCATAGGCGCCTCGGTTTTCGAGCATTGCGATTCCCTGACGAGCATTGGCGTCGCGGGGGGAAACCCGAACTACGCCAGCAAGGACGGTGTGCTCTTCAACAAGAACCGCACTACGCTGATTCAATATCCCAACGGTCTCCATGGCGCTTACGCCATCCCCGCTGGCGTCACCGCCATCGGTGCCGATGCCTTCAGGCTCAGCATCTTCCTCACGGCCGTCACCATCCCCGCCAGCGTCACCGCCATCGGCGAGGGCGCCTTCTCCGAATGCCCCTTGCTCACATCCGTCCTTTTCAAAGGCAACGTCCCGACAGACGTCGGTAACGACGTCTTCTACGACACACCCGCCACGGTCTACTACCTCCCCGGCGCCACGGGATGGGGCGACACCTTTGCCGAACGTCCCACCGCCCTCTGGAATGCCGCCTTCAACACGACCGCCCCGCCGCAAACCGACGCCTCGGGCGCGTTTGCCTTCAGCCTCACCGGTAACGAGGGCATCCCCGTCTGCATCGAGGCCTGCGACGACCTCGCCACCCAGAACTGGATCATCCTCACCAACACCACGATGTCCAGCGGCGGCACCTTTGATTTCACCGACCCCGACGCTGCCACCCTCCCCACGCGCTTCTACCGCTTCACCTTCCCGCAGTAGAAGGAGGGGGGGGCGACAGGTGCTCCAGTCTGCGGCATCGCTTGATCCGACGAATCCGCCTGATCTGACTGATCCGCCATTGCGGGCGGGGACGCCCGCGCTCCCGACACCTGACGCCGGTTTTTTGCGCAAACGCATCTGGCTTGGCGGCGCGTGATGCGGTACCATGCTCTCGGATCACTACCAAGGGGGGAAGAGATGTCGGAAACCCGGAATCATGCGGAACACACTGCGCCCGCGTCTTACAAATGGCTGCTGGTGGCCCTGCTCTGGGTCGTCTTTTTCCTGAATCAGGGGAACCGGCAGATTTACAGCACCGTGTTGCCGCAGATCCGGGCCGCGACCGCGCAGGGCGGGTTGGGGCTGAGCGATGTGCAGGCCGGATTGGTCGCCACGGTGTTCATCGCGGTCTACGGCGTCTGCGTGCCGCTCGCCGGATTTCTGGGCGACATCCTGCGCCGCAAGAAACAGATCCTGTTCAGTCTGATCCTGTTCAGCGCGGGGACGCTGCTCACCGGGTTCAGCGGCGGGATGCCGGGAATGATCCTCTTTTACGGCATCCTCTTTGGCGGGGGTGAGGCGCTCTACTATCCGCCCGCCACGTCGCTCTTGGGGCAGTTCCATGAGAACAGCCGGGCCACGGCCTTTTCCATCCATCAGACAGCCCTGTACCTCGGCATCATGTTCAGCGGCTATTTTTCGGGGTATCTGGCCCGGACAATGGCAGGAGGCTGGCGCGCGCCTTTTGTGGTGTTCGGGCTGGCGGGGATCGTCTGGAGCGGGGTGGTGCTGTTCCTCATGCGGGACACGCCGTCGCCAACGCGCGATGCCGCCGCGGCGCGTGTGCCGCTGCGCGAGACCCTGGCGCATATTCTGAGCAAGCGGTCCGCCATCGCGCTGGCCTTGGCCTTCGGCTGCATGGTCTATGTGGACGTGGGGTTCAAGACCTGGACGCCCACGTTCCTGATCGAGACCTTCGGGTTCTCGCCGGAGAAGGCCGGGTTCTCGGCGGTTTTTTACCATTTTGTCTGCGCCTTCGTGGGCGTGATGATCGGCGGGAAACTGACGGACCGCTGGGCCGCGCGCCGCAGGACGGTCCGGTTCGAGGCGAACGCCGTGGGGCTGCTCTTGGGCGCGCCGTTCATCCTCCTGATGGCCCGGAGCGGATCCGAATGGGCGTGTTTCGCCGCGCTCGGCCTTTTCGGCCTGTTCCGCGGGGTCTACGACTCCAACCTCTTCGCCTCGCTGTTTGATGTGATCCGGCCCCAGTACCGCGCCTCCGCGACCGGGCTGATGCTCTCCTTCGCGTTTTTGACGGGTTCGCTCTCGCCGACCGTGCTGGGATTTTTCAAGGCGCGCTTCGGGCTGTCGTTCGGGCTCGCCTCGCTCGCGTTCGCGTACGTGCTGGGCGGGGTGATCATCCTGACCGCCCGCCTGCTGTTTTTCGGACGCGATTATGAGGGCAGGCCCGCTGCCTGAGCGCGGATCGCACAAAAAGGATATGGCATCAAGAACAAGAATGAGGACGAGGATGAGAATGAGAAAACAAGGACGGGTGCTGATTGCGGTCGCGCTGTGCGTGGCCGGTGCGGAAGCGGAACTGCCCGCAGCCTATCGCGCGCTCTGGGAGGCGCCGGAGTTGACGCGGCGGATCGAGGAGGGGATCGAGCGCAACCGCAAGGGGGATCTCGCCCTGCGCGTGACCGACGCTGCGGGGCGGCCGGTCGCGGGTGCCGCGGTGACGGTGCGGCAGACCGCGCACGCGTTCCTGTTCGGGTGCAACGCGTTTGTGCTGGGTCAGCTCGAGACGCCCGAGCGCAACCGGCTCTATGAGGAGCGGTTCGCCCGGATCTGCAACTTCGCCACGGTCCCCGTTTACTGGAAGGGGACCGAGCCGCGGCAGGGCGTGCTGCGCTACGCCGAGGGGGGCGAGAACATCTGGCGTCGGCCGCCGGTCGACCGCTTCATCCCGTTCGGCAGGAAATACGGTCTGACGCTCAAGGCGCACCCGATGCTGTGGCACGAGCACAACCCCGATTGGCTGCCCCGCGACCCGGAGGCGCTGAAGGCCCTCTACGGGAAGCGGTTCCGCGAACTCGCCGGACGCTACGCGAAGGAGATCACGTTCTGGGAGGTGACCAACGAATCGGCCGGCTGCCCCAAGACCTACCCGCTCTACTCAGAGGATCGGGCGTATGTGGCCTGGGCCCTGCGCGAGGCCGCGCCGCTCTTCGGGCCGGAGAACCGGCTGATGATCAACGATTTCACCCGCTTCAACGCCCTGCCGCCCGCGCGCAACACCTATCATCAACAGCTCCGCGGGTTGATCGATCAGGGGCTGCGCCTCGACGCGATCGGGCTGCAGTTCCACATCTGGTTCGAGCCCCGCCTGATGGAGCGCCATCTGGCTGGCGAACGCTACCGGCCCGCCGACCTGCTCGACACGTACGAGGCGTTTGCGGCGTTCGGGCGTCCGGTGTACATCACCGAGATCACGGTGCCGACACCGGAGGGTCCGGACGGCGAGGAGGTGCAGGCCGCGGTGATACGCAACCTCTACCGCCTCTGGTTCAGCGCGCCGGCCATGGCCGGGGTCACCTATTGGAATCTGGGCGACAGCATGGCGCACGAAAAGGAGAATACGGCGCGGGCCGGTCTGGTGGACAGCGCGTTGAATCCCAAACCCTCCTACCGCGCGCTGGACGAGCTGGTCAACCGCATCTGGCGCAGCCGTGCCGAGGGTACGACGGATGCGGAGGGGCGCCTGCGGTTCCGAGGGTTTTACGGGACGTACGAAGCGACGGTCACGCAGGGCGGCAAAACGCGCCGGATCCCCGCCCGCTGGTCGAAAGGCGGCGGGCCGGAACAGCGCGTGGTGATGGATTGAGGGAGGGAGGACAGGAGACGGGAGACGGGAGACGGGAGTCGGGAGCGCGGGCGTCCCCGCCCGCTGGCCGAAAGGCGGCGGGCCGCTGAACGTCGACACGAAAAACGCTGCACAGGACAAAACAATGAATCCGAACAAG
>JAPXSY010000150.1:0-3702 GCA_033812795.1 Kiritimatiellia bacterium | reverse complement strand
AGGCCGGACTCGCACGGCTTCTCCAAGCGTTACGACAAACCCGCCACGCCGCTCGAAAGGGCGGCCGCGTCGGGATACGCGGACCCCGGCAACCCTTAACGTCCTTGCGCCCCCCGTCTCGGGACGCCCTCGGTGTCCAGTATTTGACGGATCGTCACCGCCTCAAAAAAACCTACGGCGTCTTTTCTATTTGACGGACCACGGATCAGGACGCATTCCTGCTCTCCCGCAGATTCCGATTGCCCGCAAAGCCCCAAACCTGTTACGTTGGGTTCATCCCTTCATTTAGAAAACCCCCATGCGAATGTGGCGGGTTTCAAGGCCGGCATGCTGCTGGCACCGTGAGCGGAAAGGAAACGCGATGCGACGTTGGATCTGTTTTTTCGGATGGTGCGGGGCGGCGGCGCTGCAAAGCGCCGCGCTCACCCCGGCTGACCTGATGTGCGAACTGTTGGCCAAGCCGGGGCTGGTCGCCGTGACCGACGCGACGCCGGATTTTTCCTGGGGGTTTCAGGACGTGCGCCCCGGCGACTTCCAAAGCGCCTACCAGATTCAGGTGGCGTCAGGAACCGCGTTTCTGAAAACCGATCAACCGGATCTCTGGGACTCGGGCAAGGTCGCCTCGGGGCAGTCGCTTTACATCGCCTACGCGGGCAAGGCGCTGCCCACCGACGCTGAGGTGTGCTGGCGGGTGCGCGTGTGGGACGGCCGCGGCAAGGAAGGGCCTTGGTCGCATACGTACTCCTTCAAAACCGCGCCCGTATTGAGTGGAGATTCGGCGTTGCGGTATCCGCTCGCGCAAGAGTGGGTGAAGCCGGTCCGCGTGGTCACCAACGCGCAGGGGCGCGTGCTGGTCGATTTCGGACGGGCGGCCTTCGGTTGGGTCGAGCTGGTTCCGCCGCACGAACTGCGGCGGGGCGGCCCCTTCACGCTGCATCTCGGCGAAAAGCTGAAGGGCGACAGCGTTGACGCCAAACCGGGCGGGACGATCCGTTACGCGAAGGTGAATGGGGCGTTGACCAGTCCGAATGTCTACCGCGTGCCGTTGGTCGCCGACAAACGCAACACGAGCGGCGGCAAAGAGGGTGCGGCGATTTTGCTGCCGCCTGAGTTCGGCGTGGTGATGCCGTTCCGCTATGTCGAGATCGAGGAGTGCCCGTACACGGTGACGCCCGACACGATCCGCCAGATTGCGGTGTTCTATCCGTTCGACATGGAGGCGGCGCGTTTTGTTTCGAGCGATGCCGTGCTCGACCGCGTGTTCGATTTCTGCAAGTACAGCATCAAGGCCACGACCTTTGCGGGCGTGTATGTGGACGGTGACCGCGAGCGCATCCCGTATGAGGCCGATGCCTATATCAACCAACTCTGCCACTACTGCACCGATCGCGAATTCACACTGGCGCGCTACAGCCACGAGTATCTGATGGCGCATCCGACATGGCCGACGGAATGGAAGCAGCACTCGGTGATGATGGCGTGGGCGGATTGGATGTACACCGGCAACACAGAGTCGTTGGAGCGCATGTATGACCGCCTCAAAGCCGAAAAGACGCTGGAGAAAAACGCGCGCGCCTCGGACGGGTTACTGGTCACCGGCGGCCCCTCCGCGCCGATGGAAAGCGGGCTGCGTGACATCACGGACTGGCCGGTCGGCGAGCGTGACGGGTTTGTGTTCAAACCCGTCAATGCCGTGGTCAACGCCTTCTACTGCCTGAACCTGCGTCAGATGGCGGAGATGGCCGCGGCGCTGGATAAGACGGCGGATGCCGAGGCGTACCGTGCGAAACACGAGCGGGCCGTCAAGGCGTTCAACGCGCTCTTCTTCCATGCCGAGCGCGGCTGCTACGTGGATGGCGAAGGCGCCACCCACGCCTCGCTGCACGCCAACATGCTGCCCTTGGCGTTCGGCTTGGTCCCGGAGGCGGAACGCGGACGGGTGACACGCTTTGTTGTCTCGCGCGGGATGGCGTGCAGCGTGTATGGCGCGCAGTATCTGCTCGAGGCGCTCTTCGAGGCCGATCAGGATGATACCGCGATCCACCTGATGACGCGCGACGAGCTGCGTAGCTGGGTCAACATGATGAAGGCCGGCTCGACCATCACGATGGAGGCCTGGGACATCATGGTTAAGCCGAATCTGGACTGGAACCACGCATGGGGAGCGGTGCCTGCCAACATCATCCCCCGCTTTGTCATGGGCGTCCGGCCGATCGAGCCCGGATTCGGAAAAATCCTGATCCGGCCGCAGGTCGGTTCGCTGGAGGCGATCGAAGGCTATGTGCCGACCGTACGGGGCACCGTGCGGGTGGGCGTGCGCCAAAAACCGGGGACACAGTACGCCGTAACGGTAGAGATCCCTGTCAACACGACCGCGCGCGTCGAGTTGCCGTGGTGTGAAGGCGCGAGGCTCCGGGTGAACGGCAAGAAGGTGGCGGCACGGGTGGAAGGCGGACGCTTTGTGGTGGACGACGTGACGTCGGGACGACATACGCTGGTATGGCAGTGCGGGGAGGAGGCTGCATGCGGTTCGAGTTTCGGCAGGCGAGTCCGGAGGATCTTCGGCGGTGGCTGACGTTTCTGGGCGCCGCTCTTCTGATCGCGCTGGGTGTGGTCGCGCTGGACGCCGCCGGGGTGCGGCTTTGTCTCTTTCGCCGTTTAACCGGCCTGCCCTGTCTGACCTGCGGCGGCACGCGCGCGTTCGCGGCGCTAGCGACCGGTGATGTGACCGGCGCGTTCCGTCAGCAGCCGCTCGTGAGCGCACTGCTGACGGTGGGGACGGCCGCCGGTGCCGTCCACAGCCTGTTGCTGGCCCGGGGCAGACATCTGACATTGCGGACATCCGCGAGCGAACGAAGGCTATTGCTGTTGGCCGCCGTTATTCTGGCGGCGGCCAACTGGGTATACCTGCTCTGGCGCGGCGCATGAAACCGTTGCCGGGAAGGGGCAGGCGGAGTTTGGATTTAGGATTTAGGATTTAGGATTTAGGAGTTAGCCCGCCGCCCGCGCTTCGCACGGGAATGTAACTGAGGATAACGTTGATGTGGGTTATAGGCAAAGAGGGAGGATTTAGCCCGCCGCGCGGCTCAGCCGCGAAAAAACCTTGGAATACGTTTAGGACATGATTTCCGACAGCTTCGCTTCGGCGGGAAGATATCCATGATTAACATGATGCTGTTCAATCCTGAAAATCCTGTCATCCTGGCAATTTATAGGACATGATTTCCCGCTGCGCGGGCGCATATATCCATGATTAACATGATGCTGTTCAATCCTGAAAATCCTGTAATCCTGTCAATTTATAGGCAAGGAGTTAGGAGTTAGCCCGCCGTGCGGCTCAGCCGCGAAAAAACCTTGGAATACGTTTAGGACATGATTAACATGATGCTGTTCAATCCTGAAAATCCTGGATACATGCGCCCGCGCAGCGGGAAATCCTGTCAGTTTATAGGCAAGAAGTTTCCATTTCGGAGTTCGATGTTCTGAGTTCTACGTTCCGCGTTAAAAAACCCTCAACGTTCAACTCGCAGGTTATAGGCAGGGATTTATAGCTGCCGAGCCCAAACTCTAACTCCTGAGGCTCTTGCAAAACCCCCACACCGCAACGCCTGACGGCCTGCGGGCGGGACGTCTTGTCAGCGAACCATCCCACCGCCCGGCGCGGCCGGGCATGACGCTCCGCCCCACGCCGCGTCGCCTTCT
>JAPXSY010000149.1:0-3725 GCA_033812795.1 Kiritimatiellia bacterium | reverse complement strand
GGCGTCACCATACCGGGAATGTTCATGCCCACGCCGTCCAAGGCCTGCACAGTCACACCGGCCTCTTGTGCGCAGGCTTCGAGCAACTCCGCGCACCTTTTGAAATAGGCCGGGATATCGGCTGTCGGCACGGCGTCCTGCCGCCGCGCCACGATGGCACCGGTCTCTGTCATCACTGCGGTGAGCACCTTGGTGCCGCCGCCGTCTATCGCTCCGATCAACATGCTTTCCAGCTCCTAACTCCTTGCCTATAAATTGACAGGATGACAGGATTTTCAGGATTGAACAACATCATGTTAGTCATGGATTTCTCCCCGCCGAAGCGAATCTGTCGGAAATCATGTCCTAAACGTATTCCAAGGTTTTTTCGCGGCAAGCCGCGCGGCAGGCTAACTCCTAACTCCTTGCCTACAAATTGACAGGATGACAGGATTTTCAGGATTGAACAACATCATGTTAGTCATGGATTTCTCCCCGCCGAAGCGAATCTGTCGGAAATCATGTCCTAAACGTATTCCAAGGTTTTTTCGCGGCAAGCCGCGCGGCAGGCTAACTTCTAACTCCTAAATCCTAAATCCTAACTCCTAAATTCTCTGCGAGCGCGGGACGCATCGCGCACACGAGGTTGTGGAAGTAGATCAGGTGCAAGTCCTCCAGTAGTTCCATCGAGTCGGTGGGAGCGATGAGCACGAGGTCGCAGAGCGCCTTCATCTGGCCGCCGTCGCGTCCGCCGAAACCGATGGTGGTAAGCCCCATCGCGCGTGCTGCGGTCAATCCGTTGAGGATGTTCGGCGAGTTGCCGCTGCCGCTGAACGCGATCACGATATCACCCGCCTGCGCGTAAGTCTGCAACAGAATCGCGTAGATATCGGCGTAGCAAAAATCATTCGCCAGACAGGTCACCAGCGCGTTGGAGTCGCTCAGACAAAACGCGCGGAAACCCGGCGTGTCGCCGATCCTGCACCCCTTGACCAGATCATTGGTCACATGCGAAGCCGTTGCGGCGCTGCCGCCGTTGCCGATCAGAAAGATCGTCCGGTTTTCAGCCTTCGCACGCAACAACACGTCGCCGATCTCTGCCAGTTTGCTGAAATCGGTCAACATCAATTTGGCGGCGGCATCCGCCGCGTAAGACTCTAGAGCCTTCGTCATGGTTTGAGTCTCCTTGCTGTTATGCGAGTTCGTGATAGAGCGCTACGAGAAATGCGCGGTTGTCCGCGCTGGTGTAAGTCATACGTCCGCCCATACGCGAGAAGGTTTTGCAAAAGCGCAGATAGTAGGCGGGGTTATCCTGCGGCGGTTCTCCGTCGTGCGCCCAGTCCCACGTTGCGGGCGCGAGGTCAACCACATGGATCGCAAAGTTTTCAATCGCTTGATCCCGCTGTCGTGCCGCATTGCGCGACATCGACAACGCCTTCTCAAAAATCATCGGCGACATGACCGCAGATCCGACCGACAGGTAGACGCCCTGTTCGAGTCTGCTGACCGAGTCCACGAAGCTCAAAAAATCGCGGTCGGCGGTGCGCCCGATCGGTGCGCCGCGATTCAGCGGGTGCGTGTAGATGATGTCATGTCCGAACATGGGATGTGCCGTCGACGGCGTACCAGCCAGGTAAGCCGCCGCTTGCAGACTGTACGTCCTGAAGGGGTGCGGCACATGCAGGAACCCCGGATCAGCCGGAATGTGGCGTGTGATCGCTTTCAGGTCGGCCGCAGCCGCCGCACGCGCCAGCGTCACTTCATCCGCATCCGCTGCGGCTCCTGCCGCGATCGCGGCATCCAGATCGCCGGGCGCAGGGATCGTCAAACCCTCATCTGTGATAAACGCACCGACCGCCTCGCCGTAGCCGCGTCCCTCGTAGGCACCGACCGCAAGCGCTAGATTCAGATACAGGCCGGTTTCCTCCCAAAGACCGAACTGACCTTCGGCGACATAGCGCTGCACGTCTTCTCCGGAGAACCCTTGGAAGGCGAACTCCCAATCGTGAATCACGCCGGCGCCGTTGGTTGCGAAGTGGGTGATCCAGCCGTCTTGCATGAGGCCGATCAACACCGGAGCAAGTCCGTTCTTGATGGAATGCGCACCGAACGCCATCACGACCGATGCACCGCAGTCACGGGCGGCGCGTATCTCGCAGGCGAGTTGCCGAACAGTTTCGCGCGCATCGTCCGTAAGTTGCGGCACGTAGGTTTCGGGGTCGATCTGAGTACGTGCGAAATCAATTTTGTTGCGGCGATCGGCGAGCGGACGCGGGGCGAGGGAACGCCGGTCGAAGAGTTGTTTCATGACTGCTGTTCCCTCCAGAGCGCGAGTGCGGCGGCGAGGTCGGACGGCGAAGCGGTACCTGTCGTGCCGAGTTGACGGATGGTGACCGACGCGGCGAGATTGCCCATCAAGGCCGCTTCAGGATGCGTGGCACCGGCTGCCAGAGCCATTGCAGCACCGGCTGAGAAGGTGTCGCCTGCGCCTGTGGGGTCGATCGGCCCCGTCACACGAACCGGCGGAACGGTGGCCGAGAGAGGCCCCGCGATGCGGACGCCGCGTGCTTCCGCCGTGACAAAGACCGGCGCACCGACCAAGGTTGCGAACTCATCGGCCGCACGCGCCAGCGTCTCGTCTGGCACACTGGTGCCGGGCAACGGCTCCGTCACGCCTGCAATTTCAAACTGGTTGGCTTTAAGCGTGATGTTGCGGTAGCGGCGGATCCTACGTCGTGAGTCAGCCCAGAACAGCGTTTGCGGATGACACTTGGCGCGTTCGGATAGGGCATCGATCACAGCCAGCGACATGACGCCGCACCCCTCTTCGGGAACTTGATCCATCACGAGCAGGGCGTCGAGAGTGGGCAGAAGCCGGTCGACCGCTGCGAGCAATGCTTCGCCGACACGGTCGGGCAAGGGCGAGCGGTTTTTGATGTCGAAGCGATCCCGCTCCCCATCGAGCCCCGGAAGTGTGCGGTCGCGGATTTTGAGATAAGTCGGGGTTACGCAGGCGGCGTCGGTAAGCAGGTGCGTGAGATCACAGCCTAATGCCGTCAGGTCGCGTCGCAGCGCCCAGCCGTTGCCGTCGTCTCCCGTGACGCCCAGCACGGCGATTGGCCTTATGCCAAGCGCGGCCAGATTGTTGGCCACCGTGCCCGCCGCGCCCGGCGCATGGCGGATGGCTGTTACCTGATGCGCCTGCCGACCGGTTTCCACCGAAGTCTCCACACATGTGGGATCGATCTCAAAATATTGGTCCAAAAAGAAATCACCCAACACTGCTACGCGCAGCCCTTCAAAGCGGGTGAGTAGCGCATGCAGCCTTGCTGCGTCGAATGTGTCGACGAGACTCTTCATGCCTCACCGCCCCAGAGGTAATCGAGCAGCGCGGCGCTTTCCCGGTAGTCCGGGATGACGATATCCGCGCCGGCACCGATCAGGCGCTCGCGCTTCCAGGCGTCGCAACGCCCTGAGCGATTAGCCTCGTCGCTCGCGACCGCCACGGCAAAACCGCCGACGGCTTTACAGTCTGCGATTTCAACATATCCGTCACCGAAGGCCACCAGATCGGTGCCTTCCACACGGTTCTCTTTAAGGATGTTTTGGATGACCTGCTCTTTGGAGAAAGAGGCGTAGTCGGCCTGTGCGCCGTAGATCCGTCCGGACATAAAAGTGTCCAGCCCCAAGAGCCGCGCCTCTTCGAGCACGTATGCTTCATCTGTACCAGAGGCGATATACAGGGC
>JAPXSY010000148.1:0-3761 GCA_033812795.1 Kiritimatiellia bacterium | reverse complement strand
CCCCTTATCGGAGGCGTTCAACCGCAACGGTGTAGCGGAAACGCGCGGATGTGTTCGGGGCAAGCTTGAGCGGCTCATGGAAAAGCATGGAGGGCCCCACGACATAGTAACCGCGGCCTTGATACGCCGCGGCACTGTGCCGCGCGAACCAGGGCGTGGGATAACGCGGATTCTCGGGATGATCGCGGAAGGTGATGCGGGCGCGGGCACCGGACGCGGCTGCGGTCGCGACAATTTCCATGCGCGCGGCCGACTCGCCGCAGGTCATGACGTTTGTCCGTCCCGCGTCATGGGTGTAGGTGTAGGTGAAAGCCGGACTGTCGGCGAAGCGCCACATCAGTCCCGCGTACCCGCCAGCGGCCCACACGCCCTTCTGATCGCGCTTTGCGGGCGTGCAGGAGAAAACCGCGCCCTCCTCCCGCGCGAAGAAGGTGCTGTCCCATTCGATCGTGTAGTCGCCATTTGGCGCGGTTTCCACCCGTACGGCGCGTTGTTCACGCACCAGGGTCCGGCCGTCCGCCACGTAGTCGAGTGTGGCCTCGGCGCGGAAGGTCAGGTCCGGTGCGGGCGTGACGGTTTGCGCGACCACGCGCGTGGTCCCTCCTTTGGGGTCAGGTTCCCAGAAGTTCTTGCCGTTGATCCCCTTCCAGGAGAACCAGAAACCGAGATGCCAGACGTGGTCCGCGGGACGGAAGTTCGTGAGCACATCATCGGTGCCCGGAATCGTGAGCGGATGAAAATACGGCTTCCCCTCGTCGCTTTGCGGCACGTAAGTCCAGCAGGTCCGGTCGCCGAGGCGCATCGAGACCGCGCCATTACCGGGATCGGTGACGAACCTCCGCGCTTCTTGCGCCCATAGGGGGGACACCCTTCCGAGAGTCCCCAGCGCGAAGACCAACGCGACACGGCACCCGAAGCAAGTTGTTTTCAAGCGCAAGCCTCCCTCCTTCCGGCGTTATCGCCATTACGCACCGTCAACCGTTCTCAACACATCACCTGTTTTGACGGAACCGTCCGCTTTTTCCCTCACAAGAGTTCTTCACATTTTTTCCGCAGTGCCTCGGCGATCAACTGGTAGGCTTCGCCGGACCAGTGGTACTGGTCGCCTGCGGCGAGGTCCAGCCGGTCCTTCAGCAGGGTATAGAGATCGACCCGCTCGATCTTCTCTTCCTTCACGACCTGATCCGCCAGCGTGTTGATCCGGAGGACAATGGGGTTCAACTCGCCCAGCTCAGTGACCGGACGTCCTTTGGCGGTGTGCGGTGTGGTCGCGGCCCAAACCAGCTTGGCTTTCGGCGCTCCTTTGCGGAACGCCCGGATCATGTTGCGCACCACTTCCCGGATCTGTTCGTCGGTTACCTTGTCCGGCGTCCACTGCAACGAGTGCAGCCCGTTGTTGAACACAATGATGTCGAACGGCGCGACCGACGCCGCGGCCTCGAACGCGGCAGTCGGGAAGGAACGGACCCCGCCGACGAAATGGCACCAATGATAGCATGCGGCCTTATCTTTCAGGAGCGCGGTGAAGCGGTCGCCATACCCTACGGAGATCGAATCCCCATAGTAGAGGATACGCGGCAGCGGCGTGTCGGTCTTGACCGGCAGGCGGACGAGCCAGCCCTGACCGCCGACATAGCCGTTCTTCATCGTATCCGCCGACTCGCCGGGCAGATAATACTTCAGGTCCGGACCGTATACCTTCAACGAGAGGATTTCATAGTCCGCGATACGCGTCCGGTCCTTCCGGAGCGGCGTACGGCCCACCCACACGGGCGCGAGGTTCGGCGTGACGCGCAGCAGATATTGTGGTCCGGGCGCGTTGTTCTGATAGACAGCCACCGCGCCGTTGCGCACCGCGAAAACCAGCCGCCACACCTGATTGCTGGAAGCGCGGAAGCTGTTGCGCGCATAGGCGATACCGTTGACCGTGGTGGTTAGCGGGCTGCCCACGCGCCCCCATTTCAACGCTTCCAGAGCGAAACCGGTGTCCGAAACGCGCTGATCCAGAAGGCACAGGGCGCTCGGTTCCTCCAGCGCGTTGAACCGGATCGCCATCTCGATGGTGAAACAGGAGGGATCCGGAATGGCGCGGTTGGGAATGGCGAACGCGCTCGCGCCATCCATCCGTACCCGCCCCTCCACGCGCTCGATCCGTCCGGTTGTCGCGGCGAACGGCGAGACAGCCAGATCCCACAGCGGAACCGGCGCACGGTTGGGTTCCGCATAGCCAATCCCCATCAGCGCGGCCCATACCGCGCCCGCCCCGAGCCATCCTCTTTTCATTGCAAAGGCCTCATGTTGCCGGACACGCGTTCGCGTGCACCGGAGGTGGATAAAAGATCGGGGTCAACGATACTACAGCCTCCGGCAGCACACAAGGGGAGAAAACGTCCGACACCGCAGGATGCCGTTTACGTTATGAACCTGACAGGCCGTGACAGCGTTTGATATATTAACAACTGTACGGAATCGGCCCGGCCCGGCACTTTTGGGGGAGGGCGGTGCGAAAGGAACGGATCATGCGAAAAAGGGGAATCTTGTGTCTGGCGGTGATCATGGGGTTGGCGGCATGGGTTGGAGCGCAACCGCTCGGCCCGGAGCGGATGACAGAGGTGAAGGCGTCGGTCCGTAAAGGGCTCGGTTGGCTCGCGGCACAGCAGAAGCCCGGCGGATTCTGGTCGGATGACAAGATGCCGGCCCTGACCGCGCTTCCGCTCTGGGCCTGGGCCGGCTCTGGCGAGAGCGCGTTCCGGGAAGAGGCCGACCGCGCGGTGGCCTATCTGTTGTCCAAACAGCAGCCGGACGGCGGCATCTATACCCCCACGCCGGGGCGGAGGGGCGGGGGCCTTGGCAATTACAACACTTCCATCTGTGCGGCGGCGCTGTATGCCACCGGGCGGCGCGAAGTGATGCCTGCGGTCTTGAAGGCCCGCACCTACATCGCGTCTTCGCAGCACATCGGTGACGACTGGCATGCGGGCGGATTCGGATACGACAAAGATGCGGGACGGCGGTATTCCGATCTGAACAACACCCACTTCTCCCTTGATGCCATGCGGCGTACCGAGGGGGCCGAGGAGTTCCGCCCCGCAGGCGAGAAACGCGCGGACATCAACTGGGACGCGGCCCTCCGATATGCCCTGCAGTTGCAGAACACCGAAGGCGAGACCGCAGGCGGATTCGCCTACAATACGCAGGATCCGAAGGGCGGGGTTTCCACCAACGCCGCTGGCCGCGTGATGCTGCGCGCGTATGGCAGCATGTCGTACGCGGGGCTGCTCTCGCTGATCCACGCGCAACTCGACAAACAGGATCCGCGTGTGCGCTCGGTCGTGGCGTACGGTTCCCGCTTTTGGACTCTGGAGGAGAACCCCGGCCAAGGACAGCAGGGGTTGTATTTCTACTACAACATCATCTCCCGCGCGCTCAGTGCCGCGGGGCTCGACGCATTGCCGAAACACGCTGCGCCCGGTGAAATCCACTGGCGCGAGGATCTTGTCCGCAAGCTGATCGCCCTGCAGCGCCCCGACGGCTCTTGGGTGAACGAGAACAACCGCTGGTGGGAGAATGACCCGGTGCTGGCCACCTCGTACTCACTGCTGGCCCTGGAGTTCGCCTCGGGCCTGACGCGGTGACGCGGCGGCGGTGGCTGTTGCGGCCTCATGTCTTGAGGCGCGCGGTCAGGGTGGTCCGGCGTTCGCGGACTTGGTTCGCCTTGATCGCGATGGCGACGGCGCGGGAGGAACCGACCACCAGCACCA
>JAPXSY010000147.1:0-3877 GCA_033812795.1 Kiritimatiellia bacterium | reverse complement strand
ACCCGCGACATTCGACCCGCGACGATCGACAGGGACGCCCGCGTTTCCGACACCGCAGGTCGCTCGTCGCGGGTCGCGGGTCGACATAAGGTCTGTCGGGAGCGTGGGCGTCCCCGCCCGTTGACGGGACGGTTCCCCGAACCGTCCGCGGACGCCTCGGGGATGCGTCCCTGCCGGAAGCGGCCTCCGGGCCTATGTTACCGTTTGGAGTGTAATGGGAGGAAAACATGAGAAAGAAACTGGACAGGGATATGGTTTTGGACATGGTGCGCGGATTTCAGCCCGCGTGCATTGTGATCGCGGCGGCGGAATTGGATGCCTTTACGATCCTCAGTGCCCGGCCTATGGCCGCGGCAACGCTGGCCCGCCGGATCAAGGGTGATGTCAGGGCCGTGACCATCCTGTTGGACGCGCTCGCCGCCATCGGTTTCCTGCATAAGGCCGTTCGGGCCGAGCCCGTCTACAGCGTACCCAAGGCCGTGGCGGAGATTTTGGCCGAGGGCGGGTCTCGGTGCATGTTGGGTATGGTCCGCCACCTCGGCAACTGCCTGCGGGGCTGGAGTCAATTGGGTGCCGCTGTGCTCAGCGGAAAACCCGCCAGGCGTCGCCCCAGCGTTTTGGGTGCCGACGGTGATTTGGCTTCATTCATCCGCGCCATGCACGAGATATCCGGGCCCTTGGCAATGCCGCTTGTCGCCGACCTCGGCAAACTCAAATTCACGCATGTTCTGGATCTGGGCGGCGCTTCGGGCACGTGGACACAGGCCTTCCTCCAGCTCTACCCCGAAGCCTGCGCGACCATTATGGACCGGCCCGAGGTCATACCCATGGCTAAGCGGCTGATGAAGAAAGCAAGGCTTGCGGACAGGGTGAGGCTGTTTCCGGGTGACTTTATGAAAAACACGTTGCCGAAGGGCGCGGACCTGGCCTGGGTAAGCGCGATCGTCCACCAGAACTCGAGGGCGCAAAACCGGAGACTGTTCGCAAAGGTGTTCTCGGCGCTTGAGCCCGGCGGACTGATTCTGATCCGTGACGTCGTTGTGGATGCATCCCGCACGCGTCCGGAAGCCGGCGCGCTGTTCGCGGTCAACATGCTGGTCAACACACCCGGGGGCGGGACGTTCACGTTCAACGAGCTTCGCGACGACCTGTCGATAGCGGGGTTTTCGAAGATCAGGTTCCTGCGCCGAGGCCAAGCGATGGACTCCGTGGTCTGCGCCACGAAGTCCGCAGAGGGATCCGGGGCTAAAAAATGGTCGGGGCGGAGGGATTTGAACCCCCGACATCCAGCTCCCAAAGCTGAACGCCGAACCCAAAAAAGCCAACAAATACGGCATATATTGGTTGTCACGCTGGGCAAGTTTGGTATTAGTTTGGTTTTCGCCTTGCAATCCGCCGCTTTTTTTCGCACACTTGCGCACAGTGAAACAAGGCACTGGAAAGAGGGTCGGTTATGGGGCTTGAACTGCGGTTGAAGAACGGCGAATTTGTACGGACTTTCTACGGGCGCTATGTTGATCGGAACGGGAAGCGCCACTGTAAGAGGCTGGACACCGAGGTAAAGGGCACCCCCCCGGAAGGTCTGCGCATGCGGTTGAAGGGTGACGCGGCTTTTGAGGCGTCGCGTGAAATCGCCGAAAAGGAGCTGACCGACTTCCTGCGGGAATCCGCCGACGCGACCGACGCTGCCTATCACATTCAAAAGCTGGTGGAGAACAAGACCAACACGAAATGGGAAGAGCCGCCGCTTGACGTGCTGCCGGGCACCGTGAGGGGCGCGACGCACAGGCGGCAACGGTCAAAGCAACATGAGGCGTGGAAGGTCAAGACGGTTCAGAATTTCGTTGACTGGGCAAAGGGGCGCGGGCTATCCAAGGTTTTGGAAGTCACGCCCGCAGTTGCGAGGGAGTACATAGACGCGGTTTACCAACCGAACGAAGAGGGACGCACCCGAACCGCCGCCAACATTCGGAAGATCAAGGCGACTCTCGGGCACTCGCTGAAACTGGTCTTGCCGGAAGCGATACCGAACCCCTTTCAGAACGTCGCGGTGGAAACGACCGACGGAGACCGGGTGTTTAACCGGGAACCGCTGAACCCTGCCGAGGTTGACGCGCTGCTGAAAGCGGCTTCCGAAGATCCGACCGCCTTTGATTTGATCGTGACCGGGCTTTCAACCGGGTTGCGGCGCGGGGACGTGTGCCGGTTGAAGTGGTCAAGCGTAGACCTGCGGGGCGAGGTGTTGAAGCTGACCACCTCCAAGACCCGAGCCGAGCTTTACCTGCCGATCATGCCGAGACTGCGGACGGTCCTGCAAGGTCGGCTTGCCGAGCGGAGAGAGGGCGCGACCTACGTGTTCCCGGAAGCCGAGCGGGAATTGCGGACAAACCCGAGCGGCGTTTCCCGCAGGATCAAGCGGGCGTTCGCTCTGGCGTTCGCAAAGCCGCAGGAAGCCACGCAGGACGCGCCGGAGCTTGTCCCCCTTGCAAAGACACTCCCCGAGGTCTTGAAAGCCGTACAGGCCGCGAAAATGACCGCCGGCAAGCGAGCCAAGATGATTGACCTTCTGAACCGTTACGCCAGCGGGCAATCCTACCGTATGATTCAACAGGAGCGGAGCATATCGCGGGGCGGCATTTCCACGCTGCTGCATGAGGCGCAACGGCTGGCAAAGGTGCGTTTCCTTGCCGACTCGCAAGCACCCGGCATGAACGCCGCGATTCGTGACGTGACGCGGACGGCGCGGGCGGTCGGGCTGAAAGCCGCTTCCAAGTATGACTTTCACGGGCTGCGGACTACGTTTGTCACACTGGCGTTGAATGCCGGCGTCGGCGTGGACAAGCTGAAAGCCCTTACCGGGCACCATACGGTTGAAACGGTCATGCGGCACTACTTCAAGCCGAGGGGCACGGACGCCAGAAACGAACTGCGGGCCGCGCTTCCCGCGTCGCTGACCGAGACCGCCGCCGAGTTGCCGGAAGCCAAGACCGACCCGGTGGCGACGTTAGCGGCACAGCTTCAAGCGCTCACTGGCGAGCAACGGGCGCAACTGGCCGCGATGCTGAAACAACCGTCGCCACGCTACGGTAACGCTTGACGTTATATCAGAAATGGGATAACATGACTCTCATGAAACCGCTTCGATGGCTACACGGCGAGGTGAAGACCCCGCCCATGACCACGGCCGCGCGGAAGGAATTGGGCTTCTTGCTGCGGTTGACACAGGACGGCGAGTCGCTATCCATGCCGCAGTCACGGCCCATGCCCGACATCGGCGCGGGTTGCCACGAGTTGCGCGTGACCGACGCGGGCGGCGAATGGCGGCTTGTCTACGCGGTCACGCCCGAGGCGGTCGTCGTATTGGACGTGTTCAAGAAGACGACGCGGACGACGCCGCAAACGATTCTGACCCGGTGCGCACGGCGGTTGCGCGACTACCACAGGAGGGACTCGAAATGAAAGAGATCGGCAAAGGATGGGTTGAGGGAAGCGCGCAGGAACTGCTCGGGCTCACCGACGCGGAAGCGGCCTATGTTGAAACCAAGGTCGCTCTCACCCGCGCCGTCCGCGAGCGGCGGCTTGCGCTCGGGCTCTCGCAGGCCAGCATGGCCAAGGCGCTGGGAACCAGCCAGAGCCGCTTTTCGTTCATTGAGAAGGGCGACCCCTCCGTCAGCATCGACTTGGCCCTACGGGCGCTCTTCGAGACGGGCATGGACGTTCGCGGTGTCGCCGCACTCATGGCGGGCGGGGCTATCCAGAAAGCGCCTTCCGCGCCCCGGCGTACGTCGCGAAGACGCCTTGCCGTGCCAACTACTTGAAAGGCAGGTGAACTATGGCACTCACAAAGAGTTATCGTGAAACGGTCGTCAAACGGATC
>JAPXSY010000146.1:0-3924 GCA_033812795.1 Kiritimatiellia bacterium | reverse complement strand
GAATGCCGGCTGCCTCCTGTACGCGCGCCGTGATCTCGGCACGCGGGAACTTGCGCAACCGCAGGCCGAATGCCATGTTTTCGAAAACGGTCATGTGCGGATAGAGCGCGTAGTTCTGAAACACCATAGCCACGTCACGGTCCTTGGGCGGCACGGCGTTCACGCAGCGGTCACCGATGTGGATCGTTCCGGACGTGATCTCCTCCAGACCCGCAATCATCCGCAGGGTGGTGGACTTGCCGCATCCCGACGGCCCCACGAGCACCAGAAACTCACCGTCGCGGATGGTGAGCGTGAACCGGTCTACGGCCAATCCGCCGTCATCGTATCGCTTGCAGACCTTGTTCAGTGTGACTTCAGCCATGTCTCTTCCGTGGGGCCTCCCTACAGCACCAGGCGCACGCCGGGCACCTGTTTGATCTCCGCGTCCAGACGCAAGTGTTCTTCCCGGTCTTCGAGCCTCACCGAAACGCAGAATGCGCGGTAACGTCCCGTTGACGAGTCCCGCGAGACAGCGAGCGGCGAGGTGACCCGGTAGGCGGCGATCCGCGCGGCCAGCGCGGTTTCAGCATGCGTCGCGGTTTCCGTGAGAATCCGGAAGTGGAACTCCCCGGGGTAGGCAGGCTCTTGCGCCGCGGGTGCGGCGTCGCGGTTTTCCATACGGGGGGCGGGGCGACACGAATTCATGAGACTCCTTTTGCCGGGGTTGTGGTCTGGATACTCGCCGACGCGAGCAACTCGCGCGCATGGCTCTCGATCACGCTGGTCAATCCCTTGCCGCCCAGCATGCGCGCGATCTCATCCACGCGGCCGGCATCGTCCAGAGTCGTGATGCGCATCCGGGTTCGGCCCCGGACCACCTCTTTTGTCACCACCACGTGACGATGCCCATAAACGGCAGATTGCGGCAGATGGGTGATGGAGATCACCTGATGGGTTTCTGCCACGCGGCGCATTTTTTGCCCCACCACTCTGCCTATCTCGCCACCGATGTTGGCATCAATCTCGTCAAACACCAGCACGGGGATCCGGTCGTGCAACGCGAGCACCGCTTTCACCGCGAGCATGACCCGCGCGATCTCGCCGCTGGAGGCGATGGCTTTGAGGGGCCGCATCGGCTCGCCCGGGTTCGGCGCGAACCCGAAGGAAACCGTGTCCGCGCCGTTCGGTCCCGGCGGGCAGGGACTCAGTTCTACGTCGAACCCTGATTTCAGGAAACCCAGGTCGTGCAGTTCTTGCGTGATCGAGCGGGCGAGTGCGCCGGCCGCGCGCGCGCGGACGGTCGAAAGTGCGGCGGCCCGCCTCGTCAGGGTTTGGGTTGCGTCCGCGATCTCCTTGCGGAGCGCATCGGCCTGTTCGGTGCGGGTGGCGAGATCCTGCAACCGCGCTTCGCTCTTTTCCAGAGTGGCCAAGACCTCGCTCACTGAAGAACCGTACTTGCGTTTCAGCCGCTGCACCAGTGCCATACGCTCTTCAAGATGGCTCAACCTTTCCGGATCAGCCTCGATCCGGCTCAAACAATCCGTCACGGCCCGGCCGAGTTCCTGAATCTGCACGGCCGCATTCCGCGCTTCGGCGAGCCAGTCGGCCGCTTCCGGCAGAAGCCGCGCCAGTTCCGTCAGCTGCGTCTGAACCGCGACCAGTCCGCTGAACACGGCTGGTTCGCCATCGGTGAGGCCTTCCACCACGGCGTTTCCGAGTGCGAGAATCTGTTCGGCATGCGCGGCTTGGGCGTGTCGCGAAACCAGGTCCTCTTCGTCCGCCTCCGTGAGCTGGGCGTGGGTGATCTCTTCCGCGATGAATCGCAGTCTTTCGGTTTCCGCCTCGATGTTCGGAGCGTCGCGTTGCAGTTCGTCGAGACGCGCCTCCAACGTCTGAAGGGTTTGCCAGACCTCGGCACAGGCTTCGCGTTGCGGCACACAGTGCCCGTACGCATCCAACACATCCCGTTGAAAGGCGGAGTCCAACAGCGACTGGTGGTCATGAGGGCCGTGGATGTCCACCAGCAGATTCCCCAGCCTGCGGAGCGTCTGGGCGGTGGCGGGCGAATCGTTCACAAGACAGCGTCCGGCACCTGAAGCAGAAACCGAACGGCGCACGAGCAGCGCGCCCTCTTCACAGGGCGGCAGCCCCGCCGACTCCAAAAGCGCATCCACCTCACGCGTATCGGCAAGCGCGAACCCCGCCTCTACCCAGGCTTCCGCCGCGCCTTCGCGGATGGCCGACTTGTCGGCGCGTCCCCCCAAGACCAGATCGAGCGCACCCATGAGCACGGATTTGCCCGCGCCGGTTTCGCCGGTGATGATGTTGAGGCCGGGGCCGAAGGTGACGGCAGCCTCTTCAACGATCGCGAGATTTTTGACTGACAGGTGGTTGAGCACGACTTTTTATCACATTCAACGGATTCAGGATCAGACAAGGGAAGTGTAACACATCCGCCGCTACGCCGTAAACGGTATGAAAAAGCCGGGCGGATTATTCCGTCCGGCTATAAGTTGCTTTGAGGGATGTCAATCCCTATGCGCGTTTGATTTGTTACCGTTCCCCATACACTGTGACCGTAGTCTTGCCGAAGATGCCGAGGACGCAGAACCAGGAATAATCCGCGTAATGCACGTTGCGAATATTTCCGTTTCTGGCGGCTTCTTCGATTGAGCATTCATCCCACGCGAAATTCATGCCCGTTAAAATAGGGTCATGAAAATACATACTGGAAGCTGAACCCGACTCGGTAACGATTGTGGCCCCGTGTTCTGGGAGATTGATCTGGAGCGGTGCTTTGACACTCGTCACAATCACGCCCCGAGGCAACCTGAACGGTGCTTTCACATTCGCGCAACCCGATAATAAAAGCGTTAAGGCCACACAAGGGAGCCATACGCTTATCCGGCGTTGTACGCTCATTGTGATCTCCTCTTATTCGCCGTAAGCCATCACGATAGTCGATTGATAAAGCCCCAAGATATTCAAGTATTTGTAATCGAGATAATGCACGGTTTTCAGGCCACCATTTCGTGCGGCAGTCTGTGTGCTAGCATCTCCGATCGAAACCAGACCGAGAATGCATATCGCGGAAGCTTCACCTTTTTTCGATGTCACTGTCGAACGGTTATGATCGATCGACAATGGGGCATCAATAGAGGTTACCGCTCCCATTGGCGGTGTAAAGGGTGCCGTAAGGCAGCCTGTTAACGCCAACATTGAACCACTCAACACAAGAATTCCGCACAGTTTGTTCATTATGTTACCTCAAACGATAAAAACAGTCGGTAATCGTGCACCTTACACAATGTACCACTGTTCGAGCAAAATTGTACGAAACGGGAATCCTCCTCGACAAGGTTAAATTGATGTTAAATGGGTTTTTCCGTTTGGTCTGGTTTTTGTTTTCACCTCGACATCCAGCGTAAGCGGGCTGAAAATCACCCTTGCGTTCCATCCGCCGACAGGTATAAAGTGTTCCCGACGCTGGAGTGCGGCGTTGCCTGTCCTTGGTGAGGACGGGACGGCCACATGAAACGAAGACCGGAGAATGCGAAAAGAACCGAACCCCATAGACTGATTTGATTTTGCGCTTTCGCGCAGAACGCTTCCTACGAAACAAACCGCTAATTTTCATACGGCAAAGCGAGATGCACGGGGACGCGCCCGATCGGGCGCGGCCTCGTCTCCGGGCTTTGCCAAGGGTCTTAGCGGTCCCTCGTAGGAGGCACGGAGCGGGGTCCGCGCCTTTTACGTGAGGGAAGGGGACGGCAATGGAGAGCGGCGGAACAAATAACAACAGCAGAAAAAAGAGCCTTGTGTTTTTTGTCGCGGCGGCGTGCGCGTCCGCGGGAGTCATCCTCGCATCAAGGCATGCGCTGGCGCGGGAGGGCGCGGAACCGGCGGACGCGCCCGCCTCCCGCCCCGCTTCCGCGTGCAGGA
>JAPXSY010000145.1:0-3978 GCA_033812795.1 Kiritimatiellia bacterium | reverse complement strand
CTGGAGCAGGCAGCAACCGTCAACGGGAGACGCAACGGTCAACAGCACCGAAAGCGTTGTGGGTCGCGCTGTTGCCGACAAAAAGCCAATCAACGCGGAATTGGTGCCCGTCGCTGGTTTTGGCGGCATATCTCGCCCGTCAAAGTGGAACAGCACCGCGCTTCGGCAGCAGGGATACGTCCGCGAAGGCGACCGGTATGTTTTCAAGGGCGACACGCCACCCGCGCCCAAAGGCGGGAAGAAGGGCGAGGCTGACACAGTAATTGCCGATGTCCCAGCAAGAATACCAGCACACGAAGTTCAAATCGCAAAGCCCGCGCCAGCCGCCGCACCAGCCCGCTTCCCGCGCGGCGCGATGGCGACTACCGTCTACAACGAGGACGGCGTGTCATACACCGGGCGCATTGTGTCGGAGGACTCCGGCAAGGGAACTGTGACGATCAGGGCCACCAAGGAGCGCAAGAAGGGCCTCAAGGCCACGGCTGGCGACTACGGGCTGGACAAGCAGGGGCGTCAGATCACGAAGGATGTGACCGTGCCCGCCGAGCTTGTGGGGGTCATCGACGCGGTGGACAGCGGGGCGAGACGCACTGCCTTCGAGCGTGCCGTGATGGATGAGATTGACCGCAAGGCGCTGGCCGAACTGAGGGAGAATATCGGTGATCAGACTACGGTGGTTGACCAGATCGACAAGATTGTGGAGCAGCAGGATGCCGACGACGCCGATCCTGACGAGGCATACGAGGGGACGCGGTTCCGTCGCGCCGTGACGCCTGACGTGGAACGCGAGTTTGCCAGCCTGACATCCACGCTCAAATTGCCCAAGGGCACACGGGCAGAGCGGCAGGCTGCGCTTGACGAGTGGATCAAGGGCAATCCGAAGGAATACGCCGCGCTTGAGAAGTTGCGGGGCGACGTGCTCAAGGCGGCGGGGTACAACGTAGGGCCGGTGTGGCATGGTGGGGCTAAGGGGATCACATCGTTCTCGCGTGACTTTGGATCAGGCCGTTTTTACTTCTCGGACAATGAGAAGACCGCACAGTTCTTTGCCCGTCAAACTGGACAAGTATACCCGTCTCGCCTAAAGATAGGGAATCCCCTTCGCATTGATTACGACGCCGAGTATGGATATAGCCGTTTCGACGCAGCCAACTTTGACGAGCTTGAGCGGCGAGCCATTAAGTCAGGCAACGACGGCATGATCGTCGAGAATGTGCGAGACTACGACGGTAATCGTGCCACGCAGTTTGTCGTCTTCTCGCCCTCGCAGATCAAGTCCGCCGATCCGCTTGCTCTTGATGATTCTGGCGAGCTAATCACGCCACGCCGCTGGGCAGAAGAGGACACGGCGGATATTAGGTTCCGCAGGCCCGCCGTTACTCCGGAGCAGGACGCCGCTTACCTGGCCGCGGTCGAGGCGGGAGACACCGAGACGGCGCAGAAGATGGTGGACGAGGCGGCGAAGAGGGCTTTCTCGTCCCACTATCTTCTAAGTGGTGTAGTCCACCCATCCTTAAGTTCCGCCTACGCGACAGACCTTGCCGTCATGGCCGCACACTTTGCGGAGGGAATGCAGGCGATTGGCGCTCCTCGACCGGGGAAAACGGGCGATGGTATTATTCGCGTGTACAGCAGGAGTGGCGCTCGTCTGATAACAGAGAATGAGTACATTCTTCCTGTTGGTTCCGAGCCATTGCGCGAGTATTCTCCATTTGAGGTGCGCGAGGGGAAGCACCTTGAGATGGTTGGACCCACCGACGCCATCACCCGCGACGACGCGGGCCGCGTGATCCCGCTGTCAGAGCGGTTCAACGAGGACAGCGACGACATCAACACCGACGACGACGCGCCCTTCGCGCCTCGGCCGGGGCGGGCGGCGGTTTCCGAGGTAGACGACGCGGCGTATCTGGCGGCGGTCGAGCGCGGCGACATGGAGACGGCGCAGCGGATGGTGGACGAGGCGGCGCGGAGGGCGGGGTATGACCGCGAGACGTTTCGCGGAGATTCGATGCCTGATGATATTGTTGTCTACGACCCAAAGGAACGTCGTGAAGTTGGCATATTCACAACCCAAGTCCGCGAGATCGCCGACGTGTACGCGAACAAAGGCGGCAGGCTAAGCAACGCTTCACGAAGGTTCTATGTTCGCGCACCAAAAGTTCTTGACCTCACAAAAGACAACCTTAGCACAATGCGTTGGGTTGCAAAATGGGCCGAGTCTTTCGATGAATGGATTGATCGACAGACTGGCGAAGAGGTGTCTGCGTTTGACATTCTTCAGAGCGGTCGGATGTTCGATTATGAAGGTGACTGGTCAAGCGAGCGCTGGATGGACTTGCAGGCAACCGCTGAAATCGAAGGATACGATGCTGTTGTGCTCCCAGATTATGACAGCGAACGCGGTGTATTTCCGTCTTTAGTTGTTTTCGACTCTAAAAATCTGAAACTCGCCGACCCCGTGACCCGCGACTACGCGGGCCGCGTGATCCCGCTGTCCGAGCGATTCAACGATGCGTCGCCGGACATCCGCTTCCGCAAGCAAACCGAGACGCCGGAGTTCAAGCGGTGGTTCCGGGACAGCAAGGTCGTCGATGCGGACGGGAAGCCGTTGGTGGTGTATCACGGGACGACTGGCGACTTTAATGTGTTCGACCTCGGGTATTCCGGGGCGGATGGCGTTGGCTACGGCGCGCCCGCGATCTTTGCAGCGTCCGACCCCGCGATAGCAAGCGACTACGCGATCAACAAGCTAAACAGGGCAATCGCGGATGCGTACCGCGAAGTGCAGAAGATCAAGAATGAGAACCCCGGAGATTACGGGGCCGCATACGAGGCGGCATACGCCAAGGTAACGGCCGCGTTCGCGGACGTTAAGCGCACCGGCCGGCGCGAAACCGGCGACGGGGCCAACGTGATGCCGGTCTATATGGCGCTGCAAAACCCTCTTGTCATTGACGGGAAGGGTGCTAGGTTTATGAAGGTCATGCCCGATGCTATCGCTCGCGCAGTAAGCGGAAAGCATGACGGGTTGATCGTCAACAACGTAATCGACCACGCCTCTCCGAACAGCGAATATCCAACGCAAGTCCTTATCGCCTTCCGCCCCGATCAGATCAAATCCGCCATCGGCAACCGCGGCACGTTCGACCCGGATAACCCCGACATCCGCTTCCGTGTTATCCCGCCAGCAAAAACCACCCCGTCGCAAGAGCCTCCAGCCGAGGATGAATTACTGAAGGACAGTGACTATTGGAACGCCATTCGCGGAGCGTATAAACCCGGCGAGTCAAGCCGCACTAAGCCAATCCGGGAGTTGCCGGAATTGCGTGTGGGCATGTGGCGCGTTTCAAGCCTAAACGGGGTCAGGGGTAGGGACATCGACCAATTGCGATGGCTAGACCCCAGCACTCTATCGCTCGCCGAGGACATGGTTGAACGTAACGAGGAAGGGCGCGGATGGGACGCCGACCGTTATGCCGACTGGAATAGACAGGGGTTGGAGGCTCCGCCTATCGAGGTTGTGGAAACCGACAATGGTGTGCTCCGTGTCATCGACGGCCACCGGAGGGTGGCGGCTGCGAAAAAGACTGGCAAGCCCGTGTTGGCATGGGTGTCCCCTTCAATGGATGTCCCAGAAGGTGTGCATTATGACGGCGACCCAAGCAAGCCGATTGTCAAAACGAGTCTGACCATTGAGGCATGGCGCAACGGAACGGCAATGCGAACGGAACCGCTTACTGGTGGGTTTTCCGATTACGGGATCGCCAACGACATCCGCTTCCGCCCCGTTACTCCGGAGCAGGACGCCGAGTACCTGGCCGCAGTCGAGCGTGGAGACATGGCAACCGCGCAACGCATGGTGGACGAGGCGGCGCGGAGGGCGGGGTACGTTCACGACACGTTCAAAGGATACTATCCGAAGGACTGGAAGACCGGCGAACCGATCACCGTCATCGCGCGCCCCTCGGAACTTCCGGC
>JAPXSY010000144.1:0-4045 GCA_033812795.1 Kiritimatiellia bacterium | reverse complement strand
GCGCCTGATTGCGGGCCGCGCGCCTTCTTTGCCGCCTTTTCCAACCGCCGCTTGACCTGCGCACGATCCCAAGCTAAACGCTCGGCTGGCAACATCTGCCTACCGAGCGTCGCCTCCGCCTGCCGGACGGTCACGCCGGATTGCGCAAGGATTATGATGCGGTCTGTTGATGTGTCGGTCATAACATTTTAACAATGTTCCACGGCCCATTTTCCCGCTTGCCGCAGTATAGTTCAAACAACCCGTGTTTGTCGAAAACTTGCTCCATCATCTGCTTGCCCCTGACAACTGGACGCCCTGCTGATATAGCGATATATCCGTGTTTTGAAAGCGTGGATTCAACCTTACGGAACTCTTCACCACCCCTTGTTGCCATCATCGACAACAGCCGCATGTGTGGAGAGAACACTCGGCTACGCTCGGCCATTAAAACTTTCCAATCCCTGTCTTCTCCGCGCCCGAAAAAAGATTCCCATTTATTACCGTATTCGCGCTCCCAGTGTATTTCATCACCAGACATTGGTGTATGTGGAGTCGGCATGAAAACAGAAGGGGATGGTTTCAGCAAAAACTTGTCGGCACCCGGTATTTCTCCTATGCGCGTCAGAAGCTCACGAAACTCTAGCCAGTCATCTTCACATTCTCCGGGCAGGTCAAGAATCATGTACATGAAAATCCCCTTGCGTCCCGCTTTGATTGCCTCGCGGACTTCCTCTATTATTTTTTCGTTGCTGTACCCCTTGTTGACTGATTTACGAAGACGCTCTGACAGGCCCTCTATCCCAACACGCGGAACAGAATCTGAACGGTGTGAAAGGCGGTCTAGTCTAACGTCTGAATCCTGTCTGACCTTCCCAAGTCTGCGGCAAAGCATTGTGATATCATCGTCTCTGCTGTGCATGGTCGGTTCTGGAGCGAACAGCGATACACGCTTTTGCTTTGTCGATCTCAGACAAGCTTCAATATCTTCAATTGAGGCCTCGCGATATGGTTTCAGATGCGCCACCGCGCAAAATCTGCACCGGCAACGGCAACCGCGCGACAACTCTATACGCGTAATGTTGTTTGTTTCATGGCATATCGGCTTTAATGTCGGAGAATTATTCCATTCTACGACTTGCTTTCCTTCGCATAAAACAGATTTCCCTGAGTAGTCTCCATTGACCGCCGTCAGCGTAATATCTTCCCCATCACCAACAACAACGGCGTCAACATATTGCAGTATAGGTACTGGGTTAAACGTGCAGAATCCTCCTGCAATAAGTCTCGGCCTGTTCGATTGTTTCTTATCTATCCCTGCTTTACGCAACCAATCGGCCAATACGAATATGTGCTCCCACCAGAATACAGAAAAAATCAGCACGTCACAACATCGCGCCGTTTTTGGTGTTACGCGGTAGCACTTATGCCCAGACGCCTCTATTTCGCGCTTCACAACCTCAAGGCCGTAGCATAGATCATCGCGCCCGAATGTGAGATACCCTACAGTCATTCGTCCACCTTAACCGTACATTCGTATTTTGCCTCAAGTTTTTTTGCAATCTCCAGAATATCGGCTCGCGCTCCTAGCCAAACGGCAGGATTAAACGAAAGGCGAACCACAATGCGCGGATCTGATACGCCAACTATATCTTCGGCCGAATCGTCCGGCACGTCCGCCGCCGCCGTCATAAGCCGTTCAATTTCTGCCTCGGCATAGCCCGTCAAATCCATGTCGTTCGCGCCCGTGTCCAGTTCCTCCAGCAGGTCTTTAATTATCGACATGTCACGCTCGGCAAGCTCCGCGATCCGGTTGTCGGCGATCATGTCCTGATATTCTTCCGCCTCGGTCGCGTAGTCCTGATATTCGACCGGAACATGCGTCACGCCGAGTACACGCGCAGCCATCAGCCGCCCGTGGCCCTTGATCACGAACCCGCTACGGTTGCTGACACAGATGGGATTGCGCCACCCGGAATTTTTGATGATCTTGGCAAGCAACGCAATCTGCTCGTCGCCGTGCTTGTTCGGGTTGCGAGGGTGCCCGGTCACTTTCTCGATGTCCACCGCCTCGTCATACCGGCAGTAGACCGGGATGCCGCATATGTCCGCAACGTCTCGCTTGTTGGACGCCACGGTTTCCTTCTTCGCTTTCGTCATTGTTTGTCTCCTTTGTTCCATATGATACGCCGTTCCCGCCGGTTTGACAACCGCGCTGGCATCCTCATGCCACAATCGCCGGAACCACGCCAAATTTCGCTCCTGTTGCGTCGCAGGCCCCCGAGCCTACCTGGCACCCCCAAACAGTACGCAACGCAACACGCGGGCCGTAGCGTCGTTTTTCGTTACTCACTTTTTTTGCGCCACTCCGCCCGCCGGGGTCTCGGGGTCAGCCGTGCGGGAAGAACCTAACCGTGGGCGGGTCGGCACGCATCTTGCATACGTTTTAAGACTGGGCACACATCAAACCTGTTGTAACAAGCAAACTCCCGAAACTCTTTAGCGGCGAATCGATCTCTTGTGCTGCCGTGTTCATTGCGTATACTTTATTCTAATCGCTTTGCATTGTCAACTGCAATCTTCAAAGCAAAAAACCCCCACGGCGCGTACCATGAGAGCGGTCGTTTGCCGAACCAAGCCGCTCAGTTGACGGCGATCCGCTTTCCGATCCGTTGTCTTGTGTCTCATTGTCCATTGTTTTTCTCCTCGTCGCTCCGCACCTGGCGGCCGGTGTTTTGGCTCATTTTCTTGGAAAAAACTTGACTGCGCCTGTTTTTGCCTGCAAACTCAACTCGCGTGCGTGTGCTACAGCAGTGCAAAGGTGGTGGCACATCATCCATTGTTGGCCTCTACCTCATTCCCCCACACCGTCCAGCCGGGGCGGTCGCGGCGGGCGAACAGTTCAAGCCGTGGCCCCGGCAGGGCTTCGGCGTACTCGTGCAGGTTGTCCGGCTTTCGGCTGTGCCTGATGTTCGGCGCGATCAACCCCACAAACCGCTGCTCTGGCGGCTTGGCGTTACCTCGTTTGCACACGAGGATCGGTTCGCTCACGCCATGCACCCAGAACCCGATGCCCCACTGACTGCGGATGTCCCACTCGCCCCAAAGGTCTTGTTGGCACTTCACGACTTTGATCCAAGGCATCCCCGTCACGTACTTGAACCCCCACGCATCAATGACGCGCATGGCGTCAGTCAGGCACGGCCAGGTTGCCCACAGCAGCAGCACGGCGTCGTCGTGTGCCACGCCGGAAACCGGCATGGCGCAAATGTCATCCGTGGTCATGGTCGGGTACTCTCCGGCGGCGCTTCCTTCCACGCCAGCGTTACGATATGACCAGGGCGGATCTGCCACGATCACTCGGAACCCGGAAAGGCCAACAAGAGAGTGTAGGCTATTGGCAATCATGATTCCCTCCGTTCCCAGCCCCTGCTGGTCAGCGTCGCCCAGAACCATGTTATCCCCGGAAACTCAACCGCCGCCTGATCGAACGCGAGGCGGGCGCGTCCGTGCGAGTGGAACCGGTACGATCCCTTGACCTCATGGCAAGATAGCAGTCTGCCAGCCGAATCGAACACCACCCAGTCCGGTGTATATCGGTGCCCGTTTGACAGGCGGAATGTGACGGCCTCATATCTGGCGTCCAGACCGCGCAGCATTTCGGCTGCGTACCGTGCCTCCGTCTTGTTCGGCTCCCTGCGCCGTTTTTTCGCCGCCGTGCCGCCTGCCGCCCTGCCGCCTGTCTCTTTGCCCGTCCCGCGCTCCGGCGCGTCCTGGGCGATTCTGGGCGCGTTCCTGCGCGTGTCCTCTTCCCGCAGCTTGCGCTCGACCTGGGCTCGCAGCGCAGGCGGAAGCGTCTCGATTTTGATCCCCATGTTATGCCTCGTTCCAATTCGATTGGTTAATCATTTCTTTAACATCTCCCTCAGCCGTCTGTACGCGGCTTCCGCCCGCTCTCTGTACTGCGCGAGAAGCGCGTCACGCTCTCGCGGCCCGTCAGCGAACTCCCTCGCGATTGCCAGCCTTATGTCATCCGCCGTCACATCGTCACGTCCGGCAACAAAAT
>JAPXSY010000143.1:0-4095 GCA_033812795.1 Kiritimatiellia bacterium | reverse complement strand
ATCTGCGACGCGGCGCGGCTGCACGAGCCGGAACTGAACCGCATCCGGGGCGCCACCGCGCCGAAGCGCAACACCTTCTCGAACGCCAACCGCACCCGCGACCCCGCCATCGCCGAAAAGCTCTATTGGGCCGTGTTCGCGCACCTGCAGTCGATCTGCCCGTCCTTCACGCGGTACGCGAAGCACAGCGGCTTCATCTTCCGTCTGAAGCGCGACATCTTCGCCATCGACTCGACCACGCTGAAGCTCTCGCTCGACTCGATCGACTGGGCGCGGCACCGCAGGAAGAAGGCCGCGGCCAAAACCCACATGAGCCTCAACGTGGGCAACAGGCTGCCGACGTTCGCGGTCGTCGAGGACGCCGCGCACCACGACTCGAAGCGGGCGGACGCGCTGTGCGCGGGGCTGAAGGACGGCGACGTGCTGCTGGCGGACAGGGCCTACGTCGACCTCGCCTTCCTGTTCGGCCTCGCGCGGCGCGGCGTCTTCTTCGTCCTGCGCGAGAAGAAGAGCATGGTCTTCGAGGTGCTGGAGGAGAGGCGGCACAAGAACCCCCGCATCCTCTCGGACCAGACCGTGCGCATGTCGCGCAAGGGGTCCGGCGAGAAGTACCCCGAAACCCTGCGCCGCGTCACCGCCGTCGTCGAGGTGGACGGCAAGGATATGGAGATGACCTTCATCACCAACAACTTCGTGTGGAGCCCGCGCACCATCGCTGAACTCTACCGCGCCCGCTGGGCCATCGAAATCTTCTTCAAGGAACTCAAGCAGACGCTCCAGCTCGCCGACTTCGTCGGCTACAACGAGAAAGCCGTCAAGTGGCAGGTCTGGACCGGGTTGCTGGCGCACCTGCTGCTGCGCTTCCTGAAGCACGTCTCGAAGTGGGGACTGAGCTTTTCGCGGCTGGCCGGAACCGTGAGGACCGCAGTCTGGATGAAGATCGACCTGCTCGACGCCCTGCGGAAGTATGGGACAGCAGGCGGCCCCAAGCGTCCTGTAATTGTCGAAAAACAGCTCTATTTCCAAGGGTTTGAGCGTTTCTCGAACGTGCCTGTGGGATAGCACCTCTCAAAAAACCCCTGATTTCAGGCATTCCCGCCGAACCCGCCGGCAAACGCATTTCCGGAACCGCCTTTGAAACCACAAAAAAGCCCAATGAATCAATGGGGGAAAGGGGGCGGTGTGCCTGTTTTCTACCCCCTATGGGATGCTAGTGAAATGCACGCTTCTCGAAAAGTGGGGAAGGTCGCTGCAGTGGCGGGGAAGCCCCGGGACCCGGAGAGCCCGACAAGGGCTTTCCGGGGGGGCTGACGCCGCGCCCCCTAGGGGGCGGCCGGCCGGAAAAAGAAGTGCCCCAGGTGCGGCGTCAGGCTATCATCGCAGGCACTAACTAACCATGAAAGGAGACATCGCAGATGGGGCAGGAAGACAGTAGCAGAAAAGGGCGCGGCGGCAAACACTTCACTTACGAGCAGCGCGTGAGGATGGACGCGCTGATCCGGGTGAAGTGGCCGCACGGCAAGAAGGTCAACTTCGCCGAACTCGGACGGCTGATGGGCAAGTCGCGGGCCACCGTGCGCAGGGAGTACGCGCGCGGCGGGGTCGCCAACAAGGACTCGCAGGAACGCTGGTTCAACGCCTACTCGGCAGAGGCCGGGCAGCAGGACGCGAACGCCCGCGGCCAGGACAAGGGCCCGCGGATGAGACTCACGAACCAGATCGCGGCCCGCTTCGAGGCGCTGGTCGTCGGGGAGCACCTCTCGCCCTACGCGGCGCGGGCGGTCATGGTCAGGGAAGGCCTCGGGGGCGTCCCCTGTGTCAGAAGCCTCTACTACGCCGTCGCCTCCGGCCTGCTCGGGATCACGCGCAAGTCGTTGCCGTACAAGAGGGAAGGGAAGGGGAAGGCGGCGACATGCGGAAAGCGCATGGCCTACACGAACAGGGCGGGCAAGTCCATCGCGGACCGGCCTCCGGAGGCGGAGGGCCGGCTCGAATACGGCCACTGGGAGATCGACACGGTCGTCGGCTGCGCGGGCGGGTCCCCCTTCTGCCTGCTCGTCCTGACCGAGCGCATGACGCGCCGCCAGATCATCACAAGGCTTCCCGACAGGACGCAGAAAAGCGTCATCCGCGCGCTCGACCGCCTTGAGCGAAGGCACGACAACATCTTCGCGACCATGAAAAGCCTCCCCTGCGACAACGGCTGCGAGTTCCTCGACTCCACGTCCATCGAGCGCTCGGCGCTCCGCCGCGGCACGTCCAGAACAAACCTGTACTTCGCCCACGCCTACAGCGCCTTCGAAAGGGGGTCCAACGAGAACGCCAACCGCATCATCCGCCGCTTCATCCCCAAAGGATCGGACATCGGCGACTTCTCTCGAAGACAGATCCAGGCCATCGAGGACTGGATGAACAACCTCCCGAGGGAATCCCTCGGGGGCAAGACCGCCGCAGAGGCCCAACAGGAGCAGATCAATAAACTCGCAGCCTAAAATCGTTCATTTGATCTTGCAAGTCAGCCTATGCGCGGATGTGTTGAAGCGTGCGCAGGAACGGTGTATGCTTACCCGTAACGATGAAAGCGCTGATTCAGAGAGTCTCTGAGGCATCGGTGGAAGTCGACGGTCGGCGCGTGGCCGAAATCGGCCGCGGCCTGCTGGTGCTGCTTGGGGTAACGCATGGCGACACGCTCAAGGAGGTCGCGTGGCTGGCACGCAAGATTGCGGCGCTGCGCATCTTTGAGGATGAGCAGGGCCTGATGAACCGGTCTGTCTCGGAGACGGGCGGTGCGGTGATCGTGGTCTCGCAGTTCACGTTGTATGCCGACACGCGCAAAGGCAATCGCCCGAGTTTCACGGAGGCCGCGCGGCCGGAGCAGGCCGAGCCGCTGTACCGCGAATTGGTGCGGCAACTCCGCCTGACTCTGGGCGCGGACCGCGTTGGAACGGGTGTGTTCGGCGCGGAGATGAAAGTGCGTCTGTTGAATGACGGGCCGGTGACCGTCGAGTTGTGCACGGAGGTTGCGTGTCCCCCTCCTCGCACATCGTGTGGCTAACGTCAGTTCTTTTTGCGATTCCCTCGCAAGGGGTTCGATCCCGGCCCCGATTTCGATATCCGCTTGTCTGCGGCGCTCACACGCGCCAGCGTTTGTGTGCCCAGAGGTATTGTTCCGGGTAGCGCCGGATCACTTCGCCCAGTCGCGCATTGATCTCTGCGGTAAGTGCGCGGACATCCGCCTCCCGGTTCTCGGTGGGCTGAAAGCGGATCGGGAGCCCGGTGACCATCCGGTAGCGGAAGGGCCCCTCGCGCATGAATCCGCCGACCAGGATTGGCGCACCGGTTTGGAGATGGAGGCGCGCGGGTGAGGTGTGGGTGGAGGCGGGACGGCCCAGAAAGTCAACCGTCACGCCCTGCTTGGGGCCCGCGTGCTGGTCCATCACGAGTGTCATGGCAGCCCCTTGATTTTTCCACGCGCGCAACACATCCGGCGAGAACCCCTTTTTTTTGGGGATGATGGTGATCTGCCCGCGGAAGTGGTGCCGCTTGAGGAAACGTTCGACGAACGGGTTGTTTAGGGTGCGGGCCACGGCGATCATCGGGCGGGCACGGGAGAGGATGGGGACAGCCGACTCCCAGGCGCCGAGGTGGCCCGTGAGGATGAGAATCGGCACGCCGGGCGATTCCAGCAGGAGGGCGAACGATTCGGCGGGGCCGTCGAGCGTGATGTGGTCGCGCCAGGTCTCGTCCGAAATGACGTTTCCGGCCTTGAGGGACTCGCACAGGTGGCCCGCAAGATGGCCGAAGGCCTGACGCGCAATCCGGTCGGCTTCGTCCGGGTCGTCGGTGATATGCGCCTTCAGGATGTTCTCGACAGCCGTGCGTCGGCGTGCGGCAAACAGCGGGTAGGCGAGGGCAGTCAGGCGCGCACCCAGATCATAGGCCCGCGATGCGGGGACCAAGCCGTAGAACATGCCCAGAAAGCGGATGGCGAGATATTCAAGATAAGCGGCGAATTTTTTGAGCAGGCTCATGCGGCACGGATTAGTTGGCGAGGTCACGGAGCAGTTGCTGGCTGAGGGGTTTGAGTTCCCGGAG
>JAPXSY010000142.1:0-4180 GCA_033812795.1 Kiritimatiellia bacterium | reverse complement strand
CCCCGTACCCGCAGCCCCGTCCGCACCCGCACCAGCTTCGGCGGTTACCGCGGCAAAACCCGCCGCAGAGAAACCCGCTGCCGCGCCGCATTCCGCGCGTGACGCGCGGTTTCCGCCAGCCGTGAAAGCGCCGCCGGTCACGCCTGCGGGCGTGACCGCGCCGGACGCGCCGCACGGCATGGTTGTCGGCACGTTGCCGATCCGGACAAAAAACCTCGGTAACCTGCGCTGGCATGTGCTGCTCCCCGCTGAATAGGGCGACTTCGTAATGTCTCCGCACGTCCATAACTTAAAGGGGGAACGTTGGGCGTTGAATACGGCGCGCTCCCCTTCCCCGCGCGATCCTTTGCGGCGCGGCCCGCACGGCGGGCTCGTCCTCTTTGTCTGCACCGGCAACACCTGCCGCAGTCCCATGGCAGAGGCGTTGTTCCGTGCCGCCGTACCGCCGGATTCGTCTTGGCGCGCGGCTTCCGCAGGACTGGCCGCGGAAGAGGGCAAGCCGATGTCGGCTCCGGCGCGTGTCGTGCTCGCCGAAATGGCGGGCTGCGTCGATTTCGCAGACCACCGGAGCCAGCCGGTCACCGGAAAACTCGTGGCCGACGCGAGGATGATCGTGGTGATGACTGGCGCGCACGCGCGCCAACTCACAGCCCGCTTCCCCGAAGCCCGGGACAAACTTGCGCTGTTGCGCGCGTTTGATTCCGCAGCCCCCGCGTATTGTGATTTGGATGATCCGTTTCTGGGCTCCCCCGACGCGTACCGCGCCTGCCGCGACCACATTCGGGCGGCCCTGCCGGGACTCATCCGTTACCTGACGGAAGGGGGCGGTTCCTGCCTGCCGTCGTCTGCCATACATCAGGAGACACCATGATCCTTGACACGCTGGATTCGAGTTTCCGGTACGAAACCTTGCACCCGCTTTTTCCCTCCGCCTTCGCGTTTCTGCGGCGTCCCGATCTCGACGCGCTGGCCTGCGGCCGTATCGACCTGGCTGGCGACGACGCGCTTTACGCCCTGATACAGACATATGAAACCCAACCGCCCGCAGAGGGCAAACCGGAAGCGCACCGCCGCTACCTCGACATCCAGTATGTCGTGTCCGGCAGCGAGTGCGTCGCCTATGCCCCGCTGGCCGGGCTCACCCCCTGCCAGCCGTTTGACGAAGCCGGGGATTACGGCCTCTATACCGGTTCCACCTCTCTCGTGCGACTCTCTCAAGGTATGTTTGCCATCTTCTACCCGAACGATGCGCACCTGCCCTGCAGGCAGGACGGGCATGCCGCGCCGGTACGAAAAATTGTCATCAAAGTAAAAGTTTCGGAATAGACACCCGCGCCGGGTTTTGGCATTCTGTGCCTGTCCTGATCGCGCACGCCGAAAACGCAAGGTGTGCGGGGAACATAGCGAACTCAAGAAAGGTAATTACGCATGTCGGTGAAAACAATGCTCTTTGTCGATGGCAGTTGGCTGTATCACAGTCGGCAGGTGCTCTTCGAGTCATTGGGGGAAGAAAGCGGATTCGAGATTGATTACAAACGGATTCCGGATATCATCGCGCATGAGATCGCCGACGTTCTGGATGCCGAAGTCGATGTCGTCCGTACCAACTATTTCGGCACCATCCCGGTGAACAAACAGGGTTACAACCCCTCCAAACAAAAGGCCTTCTACGATTTTCTGGCCTTACAGTGCGCGTATGACACGGAGATCCTCGAGATCGATTTCCGCCGTGAGCCGCAGGCCCGGCCGGATGACAAATGGGTCAACGTGGCGCTGGCCTCCTCGATGCTCTATTTCGCGGCCGTGCCCGGCGCATATGACGTGGCCACGCTGGTCGGCGGCGACGCGGACTACATTCCGTTGCTGAAACGTGTGCGCGCCATGGGCAAGCGGGTTCAGGTCGTCGGCATGAACAACATCGACGGCAAGTTCCTCACCAGTGCCATGCTGCTGACCACTTCCGGTATTCAGGATCTGCCTCCGATTTTCCTCGACGAGCACGCGCAGGATATCCGGCTCGTGCGGGAAGAGCAGACGCGCGCCTGCAAGAACTGCGGATGCGAGGAACGCACCACATGGGCGGGACCGGACTTCTTCTGCTCCAATTGCCGCAGCGAACACCGTAAACAGATACGCGTGTGCGACACCTGCGGATGCGAGGAAGAGACAACCTGGGACAAGCCGTTCTTCTATTGCGCGGCTTGCCGCAGCAAGTACCGCGAAGGCGAAAACAACTCCTGACTCCAGTCGTGATGACTCTTCCCGTCACGTTTCTGCCGACCGGCAAAACCGTGCGTGTCCCATGCGGCACCTCCCTGCTTCAGGCAGCCGTTCAGGCGGGACTGCTGATCGACACCCCATGCGGCGGCAGCGGAACCTGCGGCAAATGCCGGATGCGGATCCGCGCCGGGGAGGTTTCGGCGGGCGGCTCGTCGCAACACCTGACCGCAGAACAACTTGAGGCCGGGTGGCGACTCGCCTGCGTGACGCGCGTGACCGGCCCGCTGGAGGTGGAGGTTCCCGGAACCTCGCTGCTCGCCCGGCTGGACACCATTCTCGTGAATGGTGCGCCGGTGTCGATCCGCCGAGACCCGCACCGACTCGGTGACATGGGCGTGGCATTCGATCTCGGCACCACCACCGTGGCCGGCACCCTGTTCGATCTGCACACCGGTCTCGAACGCGCGTCGCATGCGGTGATGAACCGCCAAGTCCGGATGGGTGATGATGTGATCAGCCGGATCCACGCGGTCCGCCAGGATCCCTCCACCCTGACGCAACTCCAAACCGCCGCAATCGAAACCCTGAACGAAATCCTCGACGCGTTGTGCGACGCCTGCGGTGAAACGTCTGGGACCGTCCGGCGGGTGACGGTCGCGGGCAATACCGCCATGCAGCAGTTGCTGCTGGGAATCGATCCCTCCCCGCTCGGCGAGGCACCGTTTACGGCGGCCTTCACCGATGCGCAGACCACGGGTGCGGCCCGTCTCGGACTCAAGGTCGCGGCCAATGCCATGCTCACCGTCTTTCCGCAAATCGGCGGGTTCGTCGGCGGTGATACGGTGGCCGGCCTATTGGCATCCCGCTTCGACACGCTCACGCATCCGGCCCTGCTGGTGGACATCGGAACCAACGGGGAGATCGCGCTCTTCACGGGAAACGCGTTGCTGGTGGCCTCTTCCGCAGCCGGTCCGGCTTTCGAAGGCGCGCGGATCCGTCAGGGCATGCGCGCCATCCCCGGCGCGATCGACCAGATCTGGATGCAGGACGGTGACCTGCGTTGTCACGTGATCAACGACGCGGCCCCGTGCGGGCTCTGCGGCTCGGCGCTGGTGGATGTGGTGTCGGTCTTGCTGCAAGCCGGTTTGATCGATGAGACGGGCCTGCTGGCCCCTCCTGCCGCCGCACCGCAAGAGACCTGCCGCGCGCTGCACGACCGCCTCATCCCCTTCGAAGACGCCTGGGCCTGTGTGCTGGCCCGGGATGCCTGTGGTGAACCGCTTGTGATGCTGACACAGAAAGATATCCGTGAACTGCAACTCGCGGCAGGCGCGATCCGCACCGGCATCGAGGTGCTGCTGGCCCGCGCGAACCTCACGCCGCGCGATCTCGACGCCCTGCTGCTGGCTGGCGGGTTCGGCAATTACATCCGGCGCGAGCATGCGCTGCGCATCGGCCTGTTGCCGCCAGTGCACGAACTCGCCGTCCGGTTTGTCGGGAACGCTTCGCTGAGCGGCGCGAAACGCGCACTGCTCGCACAAGCCGAGCTGGACCGGGCGCAACAGTTACGCAACCGCGCCACCCATGTGGAACTCGCCGCCGACCCGCGCTTCTCCGAACTGTTCATGCAGCACATGAGCTTCCCGGCGGGAAGTTGATGATGCGCGCAGAGGCATGAGTTCGACCCCACCGATCGTAACGGCAGATCCGGCAGGTTCGAATAACCTTGCCGATAAATTGACAGGATTACAGGATCAACCCTAAAAGGAGCAGTATGGACCGGCGGCGGTTTGCGGGGAAACCGCCCTGCCAACGGGCGGCACCGCTTTCCGGTCCGTCCGCGCCAGCATCGCAGGGCTGACGTATTGAGATGCGGGCGAAGCCCGCAACCTCAAAGGCGGTGAGACTGTGAGGCGGTTGTGTTCTGTGGTGAAACAATCGATCCCGATCCCGATAGCGA
>JAPXSY010000141.1:0-4220 GCA_033812795.1 Kiritimatiellia bacterium | reverse complement strand
GTCTACCTCCTACCGGGAACCTATAAGGTCGGCAGCGCCTCGCTCGCGGCCATCGACTACTACGCGCGGCTGATCGGCAAGGGCGCGACACGCGATGACGTGGTCTTGGACTTCGAGGGCGCGGGTACGGCTCTCAAGGTTCAGACCGGCGCAAGCGTCTGTAATCTCACGATCTCCAACTTCGTCAACTGTTCGGCCATGGAGATCATCAACTATAACGGCTACGGGGAACTGATCGTTTCCAACTGCGTGATCCGCTCCGGCTCGGGTACCAAACCTGGAATGACGATGACCGGAGCAGGGCCTATCCTTGTCGTCGACAGCGTCATCCGTGACATCGACGGGAACATTTCCGGAGGCGGTTATGGTGTGGGAGTCAATTGCTCGGCTGCTGGCGCATGCTTCCGGCGTTGCACGTTCGCCAACAACACCTATACCGGGTGGGTCGGTCTGGGCGGTGCCGCGGGATATTTTTCCGCTGCGGCGCTCGTTGAGAATTGCATCGTCTCCAACAACAGTGCAACGGGCTATGGCGGAGGATTCCACACCACCACGGGTATGCGGATCAAGGACACGCTTTTCATCGGCAACTCTTCGTCTGCGAACGGCGGCGGCGCCATCTACAGCCAGAGCGGCGCGAACAACACCAACTTTATTGTCGGCTGCACGTTTGTCGACAATCGCACAACCGTGTCCAGCGTGAAGGGCGGGGCGATTTTCGCGGGTTTTTACAATACGCTCGTCTCCAACTGCAGCTTCACGGCGAATGCTTCGCTCAGTAACGGCGGCGCCATTCACTGCTACGACTCCGCCACGAACAAGACGATCGGCATCGAGATCGTCGGCTGTGGCTTCACAAACAACACCGCGTCGTCGGGCGGCAGCGCGATCACGATCGGACGACGCGGAGCGGAACGCATTGAGCCGCCCTTCAACATCCGGAACTGCCACTTTAAGGGCAATACCAACTCGGCCAATGCGACCGGCGGCGGTATTCAGCTCTACGGGTTTGTCCAGGCGAATGTCGAAGATTGCGACTTCGAGGACAATCAGGCGGGGGTGTCCAGCGGCGAGGGCGGCGCGATCGGGCGCACCAATGACGCTTGGAACGAGGCGATGGCCCGCGCAGTCTGCCGGCGTTGCCGGTTCGTGAACAACCGGGCGGCTGTGGGTGCGGCGATAGCCGCCACGGCCTCGCTCTATGACTGTGACTTCTTCGGCAACATCGCGACCAATTCCAACGCCAGCGGCTGCAACGCGATTGTTTATCTCTACGGCAAACGCCTGGTCGCCAAGGAATATTTAGACGAGGCCTTCACGAATTTCGTATCGGGTTGCCATTTCGAAGGAAACGTCGTCTACGGAACCACCATGGGCATCATGGCGCCCTTCGGTGATTTCCGCTGTTATGACACGACCTTCTCGAACAATGTCGGCTACACGAGCCACATTACGGGCGGCTGGTCGGTCAATTTGCGCGCGCCGACCTATTTCGAGGTGGACCGCTGTCAGTTTGTCGGGAACACCGCTGCGTCGTCCGGATCCGGCTTCCACTGCGAGAAGGGAACGATGAACGACAGCATGACGAACGGTTGGGTCCGGAATTCGCTTTTCCACAAGAACTATTCCGTCACTTCCGGCGGCGCAGCCTGCGGCATGATCCAGCTCGGTTGGACGAACACGTGGATCTCGGGCTGTACCATTGTCTCCAACTACATCTACGGCGGCATCTGGGCTGCGGTCAACACGAGCTGCACCCAATCAAACTGCGTCGCTAACTGCATCATGTACATGAACGACACCAACAGCGGGACGCAGTACCGGGATGTGAACGGCAGCGCGGATAAGCAGCCGTATTTCCACAACTGTTTCATCAGCAACGGCAAGTTCACGGATAATGGATGCCTCGGCAAAGATCAGGATCCCGGATTCGTCGACATTGCCAGTGGCAATCTCCAACTTCGCAGGGATTCGGTGTGTGTGGATAAAGGCGACAACGAGCCTTGGATGTTTGCGGGAAAAATCCCCGATCTCGCAGGACGGCCCCGTATAAGTGGTTCTTCCGTCGACATCGGCTGCTACGAATACTGCCCGATCCTTCGTTTCATCCTGAGCATCCGCTAAACGTTTCAAACCGTCTAGCCCTTCCGAGCCTCATCAACATCATCTCGCGAAGATGGGGGAACGGTCGGCTAATGGAAAAGGAAATCGAATGAAGATGTGCGTTTATGCGGCAGCGGTGCTGGCCGTGGGGGCGGTGTTTGCCGCAGAGCAGAAGACCGGGGAACCGGAGGCCAAGATCAGCATTTACGCGGATCGTCCGGAGTTTCTCTACGGCGCGGATGAGAAGGTCGAGTTTGTCGTGAAGGCTACGTCTGCGGACGGAGCGCCGTTCACGAATGGCGTGCTGGAAGTCATCCTCGACAACTACGGAGGGCGCGGTCTTTTTCGCGAGAAGATCACGGACGAGGTGAAGCTTGCGAAACCCGTGACCGTAAGGGCGGATCCTCTCGGTAAGCCGGGTTTCATGCGTTGCCGTGTGCTCTATCGGTCGCCGTCCGGAAAGGAGACGTGGGAATATGCCGCCGTCGCGGTCGATCCGCGTGCGATCACGAGCGGTGCGGTACGGCCGAAGGACTTCGACGCGTTCTGGGATGGCGAAATCGTGCGGCTTGAGAAGGAGGTTCCTGACGGCGTCACGGCCGTGAAGGATGAAAAGGCCTCCACAGAAACGCACACCTGCTTTCGAATGTGCGCGAAGGTGTTCGGCGAGCGCAGCGTTTGGGGTTTTTTGACCGTACCGAACGGCGCGTTTGCCGCAGAGCCAAAGCGGTACCCGGTGAAGATCAACGTGCCGGGGGCGGGTGTGGGCGTCTACTGGTTCCCCGCCCAGAAACAGCGAGGCGAGGCGATCACGCTTACGATAAACGTCTTCGACTTCGAGCCTGGCTGGGAAACGGGGCGCGATTGGAAGATCCACTACGAGCGCTATCACGACATGCACCGTCGCTGGGAACAGAAAGGCGGACTCCGCGAGAAGTCTCAGAGTTGGGCGGCGGGCTTCGGCCAGAGCCGCACGAACACGTTCTACTACGGCGCGATTCTCGGCGCGAACCGTATGGTCAACTGGCTCTGCTCGCAACCGTACATCGACAAAAAGGATGTCGCCTACCGCGGACAGAGTCAGGGCGGCGCGTTCGGTATCTTCCTCGCCTCGCTTAACACGAACCTCACGGCGGCAACGATCTCCGAGCCAGCGCTCACGGGACTCACCGCCGAGGACGAGGACAAGCACCAGCCCGGATGGCCGAATCCGATCAACATGCAGACAAACGACGCCGCGAAAAAAATCGCCCGTGAGGTCGCGCCGTATTTCGACGGCGCCCACTTCGCGCCGCGCATCAAGTGTCCGGTACGCTTCGCGGTCGGCTACATTGACCTGCTCTGCCCACCGCACTGCGTCTACGCGGCCTACAACGCGCTGAAGCCGACCGTCGACCGCCGCATCGTCCTTGGCCCGGGTGTCGGACACGGCTGTCCAAAGGAACCGTACCAAGATATGGAACAGCGTCTCACCGATAGTTGGAAGAAGGCTGCCCCCTATGCGTGGGCGGAGGAGTTTTTCAACCCCGATCATCCTGGGCTCACGGATCGTTATCCGTATCCGGACCGGACTGCTCCCAGCACTTATCTCTATGTCGCACCGGACGGCGATGACGATGCGGAGGGCACACTTGAGAAGCCCCTCCGCACGATGGAAGGAGCGCGCGACCGCCTGCGCAAACTGACCTTGAGCGGACGCAGACACCTTCCCCGCGGCGGCGGAGTCGTCTTTTTCCGCAGCGGCATCTATGTTGTCACCAACACGATCGAATTCACCAAAAACGACTCCGCGCACTTCAAGTGGAGTCCGATCGTCTATCGCGCGTATCCGGGCGAGAAGCCGGTTTTCACCGGCGGCCTGGAGTTTTCGGGGACGGCCGAACTGAAGGACCCCGAGAAACTCTCGCAGCTTCCTGAGGGCTCGAAAGGCAAGGTCAAGGTCATTGATCTCAAGGCAAAGGGATTTGACGACTTCGCGCCGCAGGCGGCGTTCGGGTATCGCCCGAAGAAGCCGTGCCACACGGTCACCGACCTCTACCGCGACGGCAAGCCCCTCGATGTGGCGGTGTCGCCGAACCCCGACATCCGGCTTGAAGATTATTACCGCATCGGCGAAG
>JAPXSY010000140.1:0-4314 GCA_033812795.1 Kiritimatiellia bacterium | reverse complement strand
ACACGCCGCCACGCCGACGGTAGTGGTGGCGGTGGTGGTGTGCGTCGCTGAGGTCGCCGCCGGGGATGTCGTCAACTGCGGCAGCCTGTGCATCGCTGGACGCGGCAATGCCGCGGCAGGCGCGGCATCCGTCCGGGGCGGCGCGTCAGGCGTCGTACGGCGGCTGTGGAACCCCCGCAGGATAAAAACCCCCAGAAACAGCGCGCTCCCAACCAAGCCGCACGCAATCAAACCCTTTTTGCGTTGCATGACCGGAAGCATAACACAAGACGGAAAGGGGGTATAGGGTACGTATTCCTTCTTGCTTCTCTTCTCACTTCTTCTTTTTTTCGAACCCTTGTTCAGTGATGATCTTCTGGAGCGTGGCGTGTAACGGGCATCTCTCGTCGTATATCTTGTTGCGGATCAAGACATTGCAAGCGTTGCGCAGACCGATGATCTCGCCTTTGCGGCTTTCCAGTTGTTGCGCCCCGCAACCCGCCAGTTCGTTCAGATAGGCGTCGCACAGCTTCTTGGCGAGCGCGGTGTACGGTTCAGCCTTCTCGTAGGAGATCACCTCCAGAATCTGGTGCAGGGCCTCTGCCTTGCGGGGGTTCTCCGGAAGAATCTGGGCGAAGAGCTTGGCAGCCGTCTCTTTGCGCAGAGCCATCACGTCCGCCTCATTTGCGGCCGGGCCGCCGTGGGTGGTGTTGGCGTAACGCGACGGGATCTCGCGGATCCAGATGTTACGGAAGCGCACGGGGTTGCCGTGATCCTGCAACTGCAACGGCAGTTTCGTCGCGTGCGGCGCGAGCGGCCGGCGCCGGCAGTGCGTGGTCAGGCCCTCCATCTCCCAATGGTCCTGCACCAACACGCCGTTGTGCAACACGGTCAGCGAACCGGGATACTTCAGTTTGTCGCCCTCCCAGATCGGCTGGTGGAAAATGATGTCATAGGTCTGCCACGCGCCCGGTTCGCGGCAGGCGTTCACCAGCGGCGGGTTCTCGGCATAGACCGAGGCCGCCTGCCCGTCGGCATAGTTGGGATTCTTGTTGCTGCCGTCCGGTAGCGTGTACGTCTCGTACGAGTCCAGAATCTGAATCTCATAGCTACTCATGAGAAAGACCCCGCTGTTGCCACGGCCCTGACCCATGCCCTCGACACGAGTCGGCGCGGCCCACTCCAGATGCAGTTGGCAGTCACCGAAGCTCTGTTTGGTGCGAATGGTCCCGGCGCCTTTCACTGACTCCAAGACTCCGTCCACCAGGCGCCACTTCGTGGGCTCGCCCTTGGTGCTCTCCCACGCTTCCAGCGAAGAGCCGTCAAACAGCACAGTCGCATCCGAGGGCGGCATCCCCGGCTCCGCCGTGATCTTGACCGGATTGGGCCGGTTTCGATCATGCACAGCCCACGCGTGCCGCGCGTCCGGTGTGTCCCCATACAACCCCGCCAACACGGCGGAGGCCGTCAAGCTTGCCGCCGCCATCATCATCCGCTGTTTCATCTTTCCTCCGAGTTCTGCCATAATTCGGCTTGTTTTCAAATGAGTGTGCCAAAAACGGGGCGGCTTTACCATAGCGAAAAACGTCCGGGTTGTGTCATACTGTCTTGTTTCCGCCTGCGGGCGGGGCGCGGAGGCCTGTTACGGTGAAACAAACGGACGAACAGTTATGGCGTGAGGCGCGCGAGCGACTGCTGGCGCTGGATACGGTGTGGCCGGACGCTCCGGTGCGCCGCCGCAGTCTGGAGGCCTGCCGCGCGTGGCTGGCCGCACGGCACGAGCAACCCCGTCTGAGTGCGCTGGCCCGGCTGCTTACGCCCGACATGACACGGGCGCAGTTCTGGTGCGCGCTCGTGCCGGTGGAACGTGAAGTTGCCCGCATCCGCGTCACCGACATCGAGATTCTGGACCGTGACCTCACTCCGGAGTCCGAACCCGCCGCGCCGCTGATGCCGCTGACCGTGGTCACGGATTCGTTGCGCTCGGCCTTTAATGTCGGCGGGATCTTCCGCACGGCCGAGTGTTTCGGGGTTGCGGAGGTCGTGCTCTGCGGGTACACCCCCGCGCCGGACCGGCCGCAGACGGCGCGTGCCGCACTCGGAGCCGAGAAACTGGTGCGCTGGCGTGACGGCGGGGACGTGCGCGCGGCGTTGGCGGGATTGAAAGCCAACGGAGTGCGGTGCGTGGCGTTGGAGACCGTGGCGGACGCGAAACCTCTGGAACGGGCGGAATGGGCCTTCCCGTGCGCGCTGGTGCTGGGCAATGAGCGTTTCGGGTTGGACGCCGATGTGATCAAGCTGTGCGATGAGGTGGTGCGCATCCCGTTGTGCGGCCGCAAAAACTCCCTGAATGTCGTCAGTGCCTTCACCATCGCGGCGTATACCGCGCGCCAATGGTTCGACATGAAATCAAAGACGGGCTGAAAGCCGGGAATGCGGAGGGCCCCGCCCGCAACGGCGGATCAGTCGAATCGGGAGCATCCCCGTCGCAAGTCGCAGAGGGTGAGCGCACCCCCGGCCGGGCTACTGCTGCCGACAATCAGGGGCTCGTGACGCCTCAGCGTTGTTGCTCTTCGCCGATCAGAGCGATCACCCGGTTCAGGGTGAGAGCGGTCTCGTTTTGGGACTTCAGCGCACTCTGGCAGAGATTGACCACTTCCGCGCACCAGCGGAGCGTGTTCATACGGGCTTTTTCCAACTCCGTACGGCGCAGCTTCATGCTGTTGAGCGTCTCCTCCAACTCAGAAATTTGCTGCTCACTTTTGAGCAGCATACGCCGAGTCTGGAAGAGCTGCGTGAGCAACTCCCCGGGCGAAAGGTCGAGATCATCGATCTTCATTCCGTCCGGGATCGGGACGAGTGTGGGTTCGCCGCACTCCACGCACTTGATCTGCAAGCCCGCGCCACGGTAATCGATAGCGAGGTTGTGTCCGCAACGGGGGCAGTCGAACACGATATCCGTTGCACGGATCTCGTCGTCCGCCTCCTCGTTTTGGGCAAGCGCGTTTTCCGGATTCGGGTTATTCAGCACATCCGCGTTCGCATCAGGCACGTTCGGATCCGCAGGATTCTCTTGCATAACGCCCCCTTTCGGATAATTCCGTTGTGTTCACGAAACCCTCGCCGCAACCCCTACGCGCGGCACATGGCCTCAAGGTTTGACAATCTTACCCTGCTTGATGCAGGCGGCGCAAACCTTTTTTCGTCCCACGGTACCGTTTTCGGATTTGACGCGGACCATGTGGAGGTTCGGCAGAAACCGGCGCTTGGAGATACCGGTCGTGTGCAGACCGATCCCGCCTTTGTATTTGGCCAAACCGTGCCGAATGATCGAATTCCCCGCCATCGGTCCCTTGCCGCAAATCTCACATACTCTAGACATGACCGTTTCTCCTTAACAAAAAGGGGGTTGATCATAGCATTTCGGAATCGTTCCCACAAGCAGAAAGGTGATTTTCGTATCGACCTTTTTCATGTTGATTACGACTTTATGTAATCGGCTTCTTGACGCGGAACAGCCGTCCATGATAATTCTATACCCAATACCCTAATTGTATCAACATGTTTCCCGGGCAAGAGGGTGCGAACCGGGAATCAGGGGAGAGAAACGTATGAAACGACGCGAATTCTTGACGACTTCGGCGCTGGTCGGAGCGGGTTCCGTATGTGTGACGTCGCATGCCGCTGCCGCGGACGCCTGTTGCCCCGCGAGCGCAATGCCGAAACTGACACCGCCCAAAAAACCCGCGCAACTTAACCTGGCTCTGCAATGGGGCGCGATTCCGGGATCCGAGATCGCGCAGAAGCTGGATTTTCTGGAAGCCAACGGCTTTGCCGCGGTCGAGATTCCGTCGGGCGACTGGCCGATCAAGAACTGTGACGCGATGATTGAAGCGATGAAAGGGCGCAAGCTGTTCATCGCCACGGCGTGCGGCCCGAGCAATTTTGCGTATGCGGAACCGGAGAAGCGTGAAGCCGAAGTGCAGAAGTTTCTGCCGGTCATCGAGGCGCTCGGCAAAATGAAGTCGGTGGGCTTGATCATCTGCCCGGCGCGCGGCAAGTTGAGCGAGCCGGGATGGTTGACCGCCAAGGAGTTGCGCAAGGATTTTGTCGAGAACACCGGCAAGCGTCTGGCGGAACATGCGCACAAGCATGGCACGTCGATCGTGCTGGAGCCGTTGCGCCGCAACGAGACGCCGTTCCTGCGGCAGGTGGCGGATGGCGCGCGTATGGCCGCGGACATCGGGCCGGGCGCGACGGTGATGGGTGATTTCTGGCACATGGGACTGGAGGAGACGAGTTTCATGGGCGCCTTTATCTGCGCTGGCGACCTGC
>JAPXSY010000139.1:0-4375 GCA_033812795.1 Kiritimatiellia bacterium | reverse complement strand
AGTCATCCGCATTGATCGCGGCAAACGGTGCCTCGACCACCTGCCGCGCCGAACGGATCGCGTGCGCCGTGCCCCACGGCTTGGTCCGCCCGGCCGGCACCGTGAACCCTGCGGGCAGATCGTCCAAAGCCTGAAACGCATAATCCACCTCGACCGCCCCGGCGTATTTCGCGCCAATGGTCTCGCGGAAGGCCTTCTCGAAATCCCGCCGGATCACGAACACCACGCGGTTGAATCCGGCGCGCACGGCATCGAACACCGAATAGTCCATGATCGTTTCGCCGGACGGCCCCACCGGCTCGACCTGCTTCAACCCGCCGTACCGGCTGCCCATACCCGCCGCCAGAATCACCAATGTCGGCTTCATGTCCGCTCCTGTTTCCCAACGTCTCCAGTAAAACCCGCGATACCCTTCCCGTGCGGGCGGAGCCCGCGCCCCAAATCAGCCTCACAAAAAGAACACAAGCGCGTTCTTTTCGGCGGTCCGAGACGTCCCGCCATACCTATGCGATGCCATTGGACTTTCAACCACCCGGACCGTTGCTCTCGCCGATGCAGCCCAGACCGAACAGCGTCAGTTGCGGATCAAGGACGAACTCCATCCCGCTCTCCTGCAACGCCCATCCGGCATACCCGCCCGTGGCGACCAGTTTGAAGTCACACGCCATCGTTTGCCGCAAGTGACCCACGATCTCGCGCACGATGCCACGGTAGCCGATCTGCGCACCGACTCGCATCGCCTGCAGCGTGCTGCGCCCGATCCCCGGACAGGGCCCCTCCAAATTGACGCGCGGCAACAACGCCGTGCGCTCGTACAGATAGTCGGTCATCAGCGGCAGCCCCGGGGTGATCACGCCTCCCACATAACGCCGGTCCGGGGTCACCACATCAAAGGTCAGCGCCGTGCCGAAATCCGCGACGATCAGCGGCGCGCCGTAACGCCGCACGCCGCCGCACGCACCCGCCAGCCGGTCCGCGCCGATCGTTTCCGGAGCGGGATAATCGATCGTCACTTCCATCGGTATCCCGGCCCGGACCACCAGCGGCGCGCAACCCGTTTCGTTGCGTACGAGTCGACGCCACGCCGCATTGGCCCGCGGCACAACGGATCCGAGAACCGCGCCGTGAATCCCGCCGCGGATCGCCTTGCGCACTGCCGCGGCACACGCCGCAGGGCGCTTCACAATCCCACCCCGCACATGCGTGACACGCGAGATCACACCCCGGTCATACAGACCGATGCCTGTCGAGGTGTTCCCGACATCCATGACGAGCAATCGCACGACTCAGTCCCAACTCCATTCCAGTGACAGATCCACAGCAGGCGCCGAATGCGTCAGGCACCCGAGCGAGATCGCGTCGACCCCCGTCGCCGCCACCTCGCGCGCACGATCCAGCGTGATCCCGCCCGAGGCCTCGGTCTTCGCCTTGCCGCGGCACAGGGCCACGCATGTGCGCATCAGGCCGCAATCCATGTTATCGAGCATAATCCATTCGGGTTTTCCCCGCAACGCGCTGACACACTCGGCCTCACTCTCGACTTCCACCTCCACCGCGAGTGCGGGATAAGCTTTCCGCGCAGCCGCCACCGCCAAATCCAACCGGTCCGGATCGCCCCCCAGCCATAGCCGCCGGTGGTTGTCTTTGATCAGCACCCGGTCGTACAGGCCGAAGCGGTGGTTGACGCCGCCGCCGCAGGTAACCGCGTACTTTTCGAACAACCGCAGGTTGGGTGTGGTTTTACGCGTATCAAGGATCAGCGTGCCGTACGGTTTTACCGCCTCGACGAATCGGGCGGTCAGCGTGGCGATGCCGCACAGACGCTGCATGAAATTCAGCGCGGTCCGCTCTGCGGTCAGAATGGAGGCGGCCCGGCCGCGTAGGGTCATCAGCACATCCCCTGCGGCCGCGGCATGCCCGTCGGGTCGAAGCGTCTCGATCCGCAGCGACGCATCCACGCAAAGAAAGGCCGTCTGTCCCACACCAACCCCGGCCACGCGGCATGGCTCGCGCGTGAGCAGCACGGCGGTCGCCTCGATCTGCGGGTCGACCAGCGCCCGGGTCGTGGCATCACCGGTGTCAATATCCTCCTCCAGAGCCGCGCGCACCACTGCGACAGCCCTCGGGTCACCCATCACACCGTCACCCTCCATACGGCACCCCTCCTCTCCAATCCCCCGCCTCCGTGCGCAGCGCGCATCCGCAGAGATACCCGGCGATCCCGCCCGCCAGGTGTGCGGCGTAGGCCACGCGGGACTGCACGAAAACCGCCTCCGCCACAGTGACGGCACCTAAAAACCACGCCAGGGTCCGCGCCTTCAGCCGCAACGGGAAAAAGAGCAACAGCACATATACTTCACGCCGTGGGAACAGGGCGCTGTACGCGCCGATGAGCGCAAACACTCCGCCCGAGGCACCGATGCACAGGGCTACGTCCAGCGTTTGCCCGGATGACGCGCCCGCCTGAAGCCACGCGGCCGCGGTTCGCGGCAGCCATTGCGTCAGCGCCTCAGCAGACGGCAACAGGGGGGTCAGCGCCGTCACCATCAACCACCCGAGCCCACCCAACAGTCCGCCGGTCAGGAAAATCCATTTGAAACGCCGCCTGCCGATCTCGGCTTCAAGCCCGGAGCCGAGCAGCAACACCGTCAGCATATTCATTGCAAGGTGTTGCCATGAGGCGTGCAGGAACATGTAGGTCACAAGCTGCCAGACAAACCCCTCGCGCAACAGGGGCCAGCTCAATCCGAAACAGTGCAGCAACGCCTGATCGTACCCGTACCGGTATCCGTATACCGCGACAAAATCAACCCGCGCCGCTGTCTGCTGGATGAGAAAGACACCAAGGCACACGGCCACCAGGCCGATTGCCGCAGGCGCTGATCGCGCGAAACCCCTCAGACGCCAGACTCCTCTGCGCATCCGATTGATCAACCCGGCCTCCGATCCGGCCTCAGGCGGATTTGATCGCGTTCCAGTTGACGTACAGCAGCGCGGTGATGATCAGCAGCACAACGGTCGCGAGGATCGCGCACACGCTGCCGAACATCTCCTGTCCGGCTGCCTGACGCGCGGCAACCTCCGCCACCGGATTGCGGTGACGCGCGGCAATGAACGCACCCCCCGTCGCGGGCTTGGTCTCTTCAACCGCCTCGATAGACGATTTCTTCAATTTCATGGTTACGATTCTATCAGAACGGGCCCCCGTTGAGTAGCGCATTTTTAAAGAACCCCACAACCCTGACTTGCATGGGGGAATGCACACAGACGCGAAAACCGGAGAGCCTCACCTACCTCAGCGATACCCCTTTTTTCTCCAGCAGCATCTCAAACAGCGCGCGCCCCTCCGGGGTCAATTCCCCCTTGCAAACCAACGGCACCGCGCCCTCAGCCGTTTTTGCGGCTGTAAACAGATCCACGGTCTCCACCCCATACGCATCGGCAACCCTCATCACACTCTCAGCATAGCTCCGCGCCGCGGCCGCATGCTCGCAGGGTTTCCCGCCCGGCACGCAACCGCACCCGGGCAACACGTCAAACGCCGGCGGCACGGTCAGCAGCACGCGGGGCGAACCGCATGCCGGCCCCGAAAGCAGACCGGTCATCGCCGCGAGGCGTCGCTCGAACCCTTCCGTTCCACCCTCCCGGCTGATGGCCAGCAGCGAAGGCGCGACCACCACCGTGTCCGCAGGCAAAACCGAGCGGAGCACGGTGAAGGGCTGTAGCAACGTCATCCCCGTAGCCGTCTCACTTTGCTCCACGGCCTGCATATCCACCACCCGGAAGCGGATTTCTGGTTTCTCGTTCCCCGGTTCGGCGTTCAGCGTTCGGCATTCGACGTTCTGCGTTCCCCCATAGAGGAACCCGTCCAGCACAGCCACCCCGTTGGTCCCGATCTGCGGCACGGACAGCGGTTCCGTGTCACGGGCCGTGCGGGAGGCCACCAGCACCACGAAATCCGGTCCGACTTTCAACAACCCACCCGAAACCACATCCGGCAACACCGCAACCGGTTCGCGAAGAAAACGCAGGCACCCCCGCCCGATCTCAACCCCGGCATGGCGCAAGGACCAGGTGACGCGCGCCACCTCCCCCACCCGGAAAGTCGTGAGGTACACGCGTGCCCAACCGCGTTCGGTGACCAGCGTGTACGTGGTCTCCTCGCGCTCCCCCCCGAGACGCTCGATCTCCGAGACCAACTCGTAGGCCATGCCGTCCAACGCCGAGGAACGGATCCGGATGATCGGGCGGACGCGGTCGTCGTCATAACAGACCGCCGGCACGTCGGTGATCCGGGTGGTCACACCGTATTCAGCCCAGACCCGCCCGTCGTCTTGAAGCACGGTCGTGTATTCCGCCTTCTCGCCGCATGCCG
>JAPXSY010000138.1:0-4429 GCA_033812795.1 Kiritimatiellia bacterium | reverse complement strand
TGTCCTTTCACGATCGCCTCGTAAATGCGTGTGCGCCCGCTGACGTCGTCGGATTTGACGGTCAACAGTTCCTGCAACGCGTACGCCACGCCGTAGGCCTCGAGCGCCCAGACCTCCATTTCGCCCATACGCTGACCGCCGTACTGGGCTTTGCCGCCCAACGGCTGCTGCGTCACCAGCGAGTACGGCCCGGTGGCGCGCGCGTGGATCTTGTCGGTAACCAGATGGTGCAGTTTCAGCATGTAGATATGCCCCACCACCACGCGCTGATCGAACGGCTCGCCCGTGCGGCCGTCATACAGGACCGTCTTGCCATCCTCGCAGATCCAGGCCGATCCGCCGATCTCGCTCTCCTGCACCTTGCGGGCCTGGCGCAGCAACGCATCGATCTCCTCTTCGCTCACGCCGTCAAAAACCGGGCTCGATGCATGGAAGCCCAGAACTTTGCAGGCCACGCCGAGATAGGTCTCGAACAACTGGCCGAGGTTCATGCGCGAAGGCACGCCGAGCGGATTGAGCACGATATCGACCGGTGTGCCGTCCGGCAGGAAGGGCATGTCGCAATCCGGCAAGATCTTGGCGACAACGCCTTTGTTCCCGTGGCGGCCGGCGAGCTTGTCACCCACCGAGAGGTTCTTTTTCTCGGCGATGTACACGCGCACCTGCTTGATCACCCCGCCCTCATCGATGATGCCGTCCAGTTCAGCCCCGAAATCGTTGCTGCTCTGTTCGGCCAGATCCGCGAATTTCGGGCGGAACCCGTTGATGATCTCTTCGATCTTCTGCTGGACCGGGCTGTTCTCGATCTGGATATGGTCATGCGCCTTGGCGAGCCGCGCGAGCAGGGTTTTGGTGATTTTGCGGTTGGCGGGAATGATGATCTCGCCGTTCTCGACATCCAGCACGTCCAGCGGGATTTTCTCGCCCAACAGGATGTTGCTCAGCGCGGTGGTCAGCTCCTCCTCCAGCGCGGCCTGCTTCTTTTTGCGCTCTTCCTCGATATCGCGGACCTCCCTCTTCTCTTCCGACGACGCCGTCAACGAGAGGAAGGGGCGGTGCGCATCCTGCTGCGAGGTGACCTTGACATCCATCACGATGCCGTAGACCCCGCTCGGGACGGTCAGGGACGTGTCACGCACATCCGCCGCCTTTTCGCCGAAAATCGCGCGCAGCAGGCGCTCTTCCGGCGCCAGCTCGGTTTCGCTCTTGGGCGTGATTTTGCCGACGAGGATATCCCCGGGCCGCACCTCCGCACCGATTCGCACCACCCCATCGGGACCGAGGTTCTTGAGCGCCTCCTCCCCCACATTCGGGATGTCGCGGGTGATCTCCTCAGGGCCGAGTTTGGTATCGCGCGCGCCCACCTCGAACTCCTGGATATGGATCGAGGTGAAGATATCCTCGCGGACGATCCGCTCGCTCACCAAGATGGCGTCTTCAAAGTTGTAACCGGTCCACGGCATGAAGGCCACCAGAAGATTCTTGCCCAAGGCCAGTTCGCCGCCATACGTCGCGGGACCATCGGCCAAGACATCGCCTTTCCGGATTTTCTGCCCGACCTCGACGACCGGCTTCTGGTTGAAGCAGGTTCCGGCGTTGCAGCGGCGGAACTTTTGCAGCGAATAACGGCCCGCCTCTTTGATGGCTTCGCCCTTCTTGGTTTTGGGCGGCATCTTGCCGTCCGGCGTCACGATGATCTCCGTGGCCGAGGCGTATGCCACCACACCGTCTTCCGTTGCCAACACCGTCACGCACGAATCCGAAGCCGCGCGCGCCTCGAGGCCGGTGGCCACAAAGGGGCTTTCCGACTGCAACAGCGGCACGGCCTGACGCATCATGTTGGCACCCATCAGCGCACGGTTCGCGTCATCATGCTCCAGAAAGGGAATCAGGCCCGCGGCGATCGAAATCACCTGCATGGGCGACACATCCATGTACTGCACGCTGGAGCGGTCCACCACCACAAACTCCGTCTTGTAGCGGCACGTCAAACGCTGCGACACAAACGAGCCATCGGACTTCAACTCCGAATTGGCCTGCGCGATAACGAACTCCTCTTCCTTGTCCGCGGAGAGGTACTGCACCTCCTTCGTGACCTTGCCGTTACGGACCACGCGATAAGGGCTCTCGATAAACCCGTACTCGTTGATCTTCGAGTAGATGCACAGCGAAGAGATCAGACCGATGTTCGGCCCTTCCGGCGTCTCGATCGGGCAGATGCGCCCATAGTGGGACGCGTGCACGTCGCGGACATCGAACCCGGCGCGCTCGCGGCTGAGACCCCCCGGGCCGAGGGCCGAGAGGCGGCGCTTGTGGGCCAGGCCGCTCAACGGATTGGTCTGGTCCATGAACTGGCTCAACTGGCTGCGTCCGAAGAAATCCTGAACCACGGCCGAGAGCGATTTGCTGTTCACCAGACGGGCCGGCGCCAGCACCCCGCTGGCGGGATCGAAGAGCGTCATGCGCTCGCGGATCAGCCGCTCTGTGCGGGCCAGACCCACGCGGCACTGGTTTTCCAGCAACTCGCCGGCCGTACGGACGCGGCGGCTGCCCAGATGGTCGATATCATCCACCGTTTCTTCCCCGGTGTAGATCTTCAGCAGGAGCCGGACCGCCTCAACCACGTCCACGCCGCTCTCATCCAGTGTGCGCAAGGTGTCGGGAACCTTGCCGGACAGCCCGAGGCGCTGGTTGATCTTGTGCCGCCCGACCTTGCCGAGGTCATACCGGCGGGGCTCGAAAAAGAGGCGCTTGAGCAGGGCTTTGGCGTTGGACGCCGTGGCCGGATCGCCGGGGCGCAGCCGCTTGTAGATGTCCTTGAGGGCGTCCTCTTCGGAATAGATGTTCGCCTTGGCATCCTCGCGCAACGTCTTGATCAGCACGCCGCCGTCGAACGAGACATCGACCACCTCGATTTTGCTGAAACCCGCCTTCCCGATCTGTTCGAGCAGCGCCGGGGTGATCGGGTCGTAACGCCTTGCCAGCACGGCCTGGGATTCGACATCGATCAGGTCATCCTTCATGACCAGCACTTCGAGCTCCTCATCCGTGAACTCCTTGTTCACCGGCAGGCTCGTAAAGGTGTAGAAAAGTTTCAGGATATCCTCGTCCGTCCCGTAGCCGAGGGTACGGAGGAAGGTGGTCACGAAAAACTTGCGGCGGCGGCGGCGGCGGTCCATATAGACCCACATCAGGTCACTCGAATCGAACTGGATCTCGATCCAGGAGCCGCGGTCGGGGATGATCCGCACGGAATAGAGGGTCTGCCCATTGGGATGCTGCGTACGTTCGGAGCAGATCCCGGGAGAACGGTGCAACTGCGAGACGATCACACGCTCGGCACCATTGATGACGAATGCGCCATCGCGCGTCATGAGCGGGATCTCGCCCATGTAGACATCCTCTTCGCGAATCTCGTCGCCGTCCTTGAGACGGAAGGTCGCGTGCAGCGGCGCGGCGTAGGTGTTGCCCTCGACCAAAGCCGTGAGCGCATCCATCTTCGGCTCACCCAAGTCGTATTTGACGAAATCAAGCGTGTACCGCCCGTCGAAACTGTCGATCGGGAACACCTCATGGAAAATGGCCTGAAGCCCCTTGTTCTCGCGTTTGAGAGGCGCGACATCCCGTTGCAGGAAGTCCTGATACGGCCCGGTCTGAATTGCGATCAGATCCGGCGGCTGCATGACGGGTTTCAGCTTGCCAAAGACTTTACGGTCAACCATTGCCTACCTCGAAGGTTGGATATGAATAAGCGCGTCGCCGGATCGAGGTCCGCACGGCGGAAAATCCGCCCGCCCGCTGAGATGCCTGCCGGTGACGGATGGCAACCGGTTATGAATGGAAGTGTGGTAAGCAGCCACTTGATTAACTGATTCACACTTCGGTTGCGCTGCACGCGATTCAGGCAGATTCAGGTGCGTTTCTTCTCAATTCAAACAACGTTGCGGTTTGATGACGGTACGGGCATTCCCCGGTTCGCGGCGCAGAGGCCGGTCGCCGGGAAACGGGACCGTCCGGGTCATCATGCGGACGGCCCCGTTCGTTAAGCGGTGGCGACGAAGCGGTTACTTCACCTCGACCTTGGCGCCGGCCTTCTCAAGCTGTTCCTTCAGCTTGGCGGCCTCTTCCTTGGCCACACCCTCCTTGACCGGTTTCGGGGCGGCCTCGACCAAGTCCTTGGCGTCCTTCAACCCAAGGCCCGTGATGGCGCGCACCTCTTTGATCACGCTGATCTTGTTCGCGCCGGCCTCAACCAGCACCACATCAAACTCGGTCTTCTCTTCCACCGGAGCGGCGGCCGCAGCAGGTGCCGCAGCAACGGCCACCGGCGCGGCAGCGGTCACGCCCCACTTCTCTTCCAGCGCCTTGACCAGTTTCGAGATTTCGAGCACCGAGAGGTTACTCAGAAAATCAATCACTTCTTCGTTCG
>JAPXSY010000137.1:0-4474 GCA_033812795.1 Kiritimatiellia bacterium | reverse complement strand
CCTCCGTAACCGCTTGAACCTCGACCGGCGGCGCCCCCCCCCGCTCCGCCCATCATGGCTGCCGACGGCATAGATGCCTCAGCCGCCTTTTGTGGCGCCAAGGCACGCGCCATCCATCCCAACCACAGCAGACAGGCAGCCGTCAGTAACCAACCCATAACTTTGGCTATCGGGTGTTCACGTTTAGTAACCTTTTGTTGTTCTAGATTTTCACTCATGATACGGGTACCTTTCTTTCAAAATCAATGCGTAACGCCATTCAAAATCGCTTGGAAACCAAACCGAAGCGCACCATCGAGGTCGGTTCCCAAGCCATTCGAAATCTCCTGTTCCAATAACCCCAGCCAAATCATCATCAGCACCGACGACACCGCCGCAAGATCCGCGTCCGCACGGATGGCGCCCGTGCGCTGCATGTCTTTCAACGCCGAACAGATAACAACATGGGGCGTGTCCGCCAGCCGACGTATCCGCTGGCGCACTGGGGTAAGTTTAGGCGATGCCCAGTCCAGCCGACGCGTCATGAGGAAAAAACGTCGGCTGGCTGGCGAACTGACAATCAGGCGGGCGCGTAGAACGAAATTTTCGGTCAACGCCTCCGGTGTATCCAAAGACGCTGGATGCGGTATCGTGTGCGTCAACTGGGTCGTGTGCCGTTCCGTCATGAGCACAACAAGCTCGGCGAGCAAGTCAGGCTTGCTCTTAAAATGCCAATAGACCGCACCCTTTGTCAGACCGATATGCCGCGCCACATCCTCAAAGGTTGTGCGGTCATAGCCTTTTTCGACAAACAGCCTGAGCGCGGCCTTAAGAATACACTGCCGTGTTTTTTCTGCTTCCGCTTTGGTTTTCCGCGCCATGCGCACCCCTCCCCTTCGCGAAATAGGCGTACACTATACATACCTCCGGGTAGGTATGCAAGACTGATTCCGACCTTGACGCCGATTCGGGCGCATCCCTGTTTCCCTACTTGACGCCACGCCCTGAAGAGCGAGCGTCCCCGCGAGCCGCAGACGCTCCCTGCCGGTACGGCGGGACGTCCACAGCCACGCGCCATCAGCGCGGAGCCGGACCGCCGAAACCGTGCCGCCTCCGGGCAAGGCCGCATCCCCGGGAAACCGGATCGTGCGCGGAAAAGTTTCTCCATGCGAAAACAAATCATTACAACACGGCAAGACCGTTTTTTTGCCTTTCCCGTACTGCCCCGGCTTGCTATGCTAAAATTATCTATGGCAAAGAAAACACGTACGCTTTACCGACGTATGCGGCGGCCGCTGGAGTGGTGCGCCGTATGGGTGGCGTTGGCCGTGATCCCAAGCCTTTCGTTGCGCCGGCTGCTCGGGCTCTCCCGCTGGATTGCAGACATCGGTTTGCTGTTCGATTACCGCGGCAAGACGATCGCCCGAGCGAATTTGGCGCTCATGTTCGGACCCCGCATGACACCATACCGCGAACGCGTGATCATCCGCCACGCTTACCGCAACATGGCCCGGGTGTTGGTGAATGTCTTCTGGCTCTCCCGTGACACGCGCACCCGTGTGTTGGATCAGGTCGCGTTCGTTCCGTCCGTACTGGAGACTCTACGCGCGGCGCACCCCGCCATCACGGTGAGTGCCCACTTCGGCAACTGGGAGATCCTCTCCCAAGCCTGTGTGGCGCATGGCGTCCCGATGATGTCGGTCGCCAAAGAGATCGGCTCTCCCGAGATGACCGCCCAACTGATCCGCCTGCGCTCGACCATCGGCCAGGAGATCGTACCCGCGGAAGGCGCGATCCGTCCGCTGATCCAAGCGCTGCGCAAGGGCAAATCGATCGGATTGCTGATTGACCAGCACACCCATCTTTGGGAGGGCGGTGCCTGGATCTCGTTTTTCGGCGTCCCGGCGGGCATCTCCCTGACGCCCGCCGCCCTGGCGCTCAAGCTGAACCGTCCGGTGCTCTTCGCCTGGTCCCGTCCGCTGCATGACGGCCGCTACCGCATCGAGCCGGGAGAGTTGTTCCTGCCCGAACCCGGCCTCGATGCCGCAACCCTCACCCAGCGGATCGCCGCCGCGTTCGAGCGGGTGATCCGCCGACACCCCTCCTTCTGGTGTCTCAACTACCGCCGGTGGCGGTACATCCGGAGCGGCGACGACCCCACGCGCTATCCGGACTACGCGCGGCCGGAGCGCATCCGTTAAGCGCGCCCCGGCCCCGCGTCACGCGGCCCGTCACACATCCAACTTCCACGGGGCGCGCATGTGCGGCGCGAGGAGTTTGTCCGCATCGGGAGCATTCTCGAAGCGCGTTTTCGCGGCCAGCCATTTGAGTGAAGCCCTTTCGGTCCGCATGCCGATGTGCGCCAGCACGGCAGGCACCAACGCCGAGAAACCCGCCTGGACCGGCGAAATCGGCGTCGCGCCGCTGTACACCGCTTCGATGAAGTTCTTCTCCTGTTGTCCGCTACGGATCAACCGGACTTCGTTTTCCCCGATCTTCTCTCGGACCAGCTCGGGCGGATTGGTTTCGATCTTGCCGTTGGTCACGTAAATCTGCTTGCCGTTCTCGCCATAGAAACGGCAACCGTAGGTATATTCCGACGAGACAAAGACGCGGGTACCGTCTCCGTAAACAATCTCAAATGAGAACGGTTCCGCCAGCGTGTTGTAGAGGTCGGTGGATGGCGGCAAACGCCCCTTGATGTTTTCGATCGCGACCGGTTCGATGCCATCCTTGCCCAGCGCCCACTGCATGATATCAAGCTGATGCGCGGCGAAGTCCGTCAGCATGCCGCACGAATACTCCAAATTGTAGCGCCACTGCATCGGATGGTGGATTTTGGGCGTGAATTTTCTTGCCGGCGCAGGTCCCAGCCACAGGTCGAAATCGACATAGGGCGGCGGCGTGGCGAGCGGCGTTTCGCTCAACTGCTCCGGTGTCTTGCCGAACTTGGAGTGGCCTTTGTTCAACCCGACCTCGACGCGCTGCAAGCGGCCGATCCGGTTGTTGCGCACCAGTTCGCACGCCATGCGGAAGTAGTCGTTCGAACGCGACTGGGCACCGGTCTGGAACGTGATGCCGCTGCGCTCGACCGCCCGCACCATGGCGCGCCCCTCCTGTATCGTCAAAAAGAGCGGCTTCTGGCCGTAGATATGCTTACCCCGCTTCGCCGCCCAGATGGTATGCAACGCATGCCAGTGATCGGGCGTACTGATGCAAACCACGTCCAGGTCAGGAGCGTCGAGCATTTCGCGGAAATCCACAAAAGTCTGACATCCGGCATAACCGGGCTGCTTGTTCTTTTCCGCATAAAACGCATTCACCTTGCGCTGCCCCGGCACGTACCCGCCCATGCGTTCGGCTCTGTATCCATACAACGGCCCTTCGGAAACCGGATCGCAGACTGAAATCACCTGCGCGCGGTCGTTGTGCAGAAAGTTCCCGATGTTGTCCTGCGCCATGGTTCCGTAGCCCAGCATGCCGACATGGACCCGCTCCGACGGCAACGGCCTGCGGCTCTTGCAGGCAGACACACATCCCGACGGGACCATCATGGGCATGGCCAGCACCGAGCCGGCACCAGACAGAAAACAGCGACGTGACACCTTCATCATTCATCCCCCTCGTTATGGTTACGCAAGCACGGCCTGTGCACAAGCGCACAACCGGCTGCATTGTCATAAGACAGGCACACTGTAACAAAAGAGGGGGAATCGTGAATAGCGAATAATGAAAAACAGGAGCACCGAGAGGGACGAGCGTCGCGCGGAAACCCGCTTGCCGCCGCAAGTTTTTTCGTCAGACTTGAGGTCACGACGCCATCCCGTAAAAAATCTCTTCGTCTCTGCGTCATCAATGCGCAGTCGGGAGCGCGGGCGTCTTCCGCGCTGTGCGCGGATGTAGGATTTATTTAGGAGTTAGGAGTTAGGATTTAGGATTTAGCCCGCCGCGCGGCTCCGCCGCGAAAAAACCTTGGAACAAGTTTAGGACATGATTCCTGACAGCTTCGCTTCGGCGGGAAGAAATCCATGATTAACATGATGTTGTTCAATCCTGAAAATCCTGTAATCCTGTCAGTTTATAGGCAAGAAGTTAGGAGTTAGCCCGCCGCGCGGCTCAGCCGCGAAAAAACCTTGGAATACGTTTAGGACATGATTAACATGATGTTGTTCAATCCTGAAAATCCTGTCATTCTGGCAATTTATAGGACATGATTTCCCGCTGCGCGGGCGCATATATCCATGATTAACATGATGTTGTTCAATCCTGAAAATCCTGTAATCCTGGCAATTTATAGGACATGATTTCCCGCTGCGCGGGCGCATATATCCATGATTAACATGATGTTGTCCAATCCTGAAAATCCTGTAATCCTGGCAATTTATAGGCAAGGATTTAGGAGTTTTTTCACTTCGACGTTCTGAGTCCGGCGTTGGGCGTTCGGCGTTCAAAGGCGGCGGCGTGAAACGCCGCCCGGACGAGCAGACGCTCGTCC
>JAPXSY010000136.1:0-4623 GCA_033812795.1 Kiritimatiellia bacterium | reverse complement strand
GGCAATGGGGCACGCGAGAAAAAAGGAAACTCAAATGCAAGACATTGTGATTTCAAGAAATGAAGAGGGCGGATTTATCATCCGTCAAGGCGAACACTGTTTTGAAACGCAAAACATAGATGCCTTTGTCTGCCATCTGTGCCAGCGTATTGATTTGCAAAATGCTTATCTTGGCTGTTACCAAGCGGGCGATGTTTTCAAAGGTGTGGTGAAATTCAGACACATATTTGACCCGCAATATCGCAAGGATGGCAGTATGGAGAGCGAAATGAAGAATATGTGGCAGCCCTATAAGATCACTGTGGGCGAGACCGGCAACGAGTGCGGTCATGTGACCAGCAGCAGCCACGTCTCTGACCGTGCGGCGATCCGCGCCGCGAAACGCCGTTGCGCAGAGTATCATGGCGACGGCTGGTGGCGAGTCGAGTGCGCCGGGGCGACGGTCGCCAGAGGCGGGCGGGCAAGCTAATGACATGCGCCTAGCGGAACCGGGCAGAAACGAGGGAAAATGAAAAACTACCACTACGAAACCTCCTGCGTAAGCAGCACCGCCGAACTCATCGACGCCATGACCGAACAGGCAAGACCCGTGACACTCGCCACACTACGGCGTCACTGCCAAGACCTCCCCGAATGGGAGAGAGACATGGGATATGTCACAGGCAACGAAATCGGCCTGCACCTCAAAGACGACTGGGCCGTGCGTTTCTACCGGAGCCGGTACAACGGCAAGCCCTGCTACTACATCGACCACAGCAGCATCGAACACATCTGGACCGAGAGTCACTGACGCCTAGCCCGAACCCACAACCAACCCCCGCGCCCGTGCGTATCGCGGGAATGGAGGATGAAATGAAACTCACGATAAACAGCAGGAAAATGGGGAAAGTGACCTTTTCCCGACCTGGTACCGCGTACATCTTCGCCGATTTAAGCGGTGACGGATCTTGCCCCGGAACACTTGGCAACCAGATTTGCCGTGACGGGCAATTAACAGGAGATACGATCTCCTACATCGGCGATGACTTGCAGGTCTTCAAACAAACCTGCAAAAATTGGTTCAAAGCCTTTTTAAGAGGCTAACACAACCAGCGCGCCCGTAGGGCGTGCGCACCCCGCGCCCGGCGGGAAAACCGGGCAGGAGGGCAACGGAATGAACGCGAAACACACACAAGGGCAATGGAGCTGGTACGAGCACGGGAAAACAGACACCTCTCCAGTCAAGGTTGAGACGAAAGATCAGGTCATCGCCGAGGTCGTTTACAAGACGGACCACGAGGAGCGAATCGCCAACGCCCGCCTGATAGCTGCGGCGCCTGAGCTGCTGGACGCCGCAAAGGCCGTCTTGCAGATATGGGACGATCTCTACTCTAACCAGTCCGACCCGGAAGAACGCGAAGCGTGGAACACCTTACGCGCGGCAATCGCGAAGGCGGAAGGGGGCGCAGAATGAGCTACGCGACCTATTGCCCCGAGGACGACAAGCTGCGCCTGTATGTCGGACGCGTGCCCCGCGACGAATACGAGCGTTTACGTTCCGAGGGCTGGACGGCCCTGCACAAACAGCGCGAGACAGGCGGCGGAGACTTCGCGGCGGTCTGGACGCCGAGCCGAGAAGATACGGCGCTGGAATACTCTCCCGACGGTATCGAGGACGAGGACAAGGGGCCTGCCGAACGGGCCGCAGACCGCGCCGAGCGGTTTTCTGAGTACCGCGACAAGCGGCACGACGAGGCCACCGGGCGCGCGGACCTGTACGACGCTGGGCCTTCCGCGCACGGCTACCAAAGCGCGGCGCTGGCCGAGCGTCGTGCGGCGCGGCATGACCTACAGGCTACGCGGGCCGTGAACCTGTGGGAGAAAGCGGAATACTGGCAGCGTCGGACAGCCGGGGTTATCGCCCACGCGCTGCACGTCTCTGCGCCCGGCGTGCGCATGGGGCGTATCAAAACCATCGAGGCCGAGCAGCGGAAGAACGACGCCGAGCGTGAGACACACCGGAAGTATTACGAGGGCTGGCAGAAGGTGGCCGGAATGGAAGGGGCCGACCAGCTCATCCCGCTGGACGATGGCGGACACTTTGACGCCGAAAAAGCGAACCAGGCGCAGCGGCTCGCCTATATTCTGGCCAACAGCGGCGGCTACCGTCTGCACCTCCGGCACCCGGACGGCGGAGAGATCGACGCCAACGGCGTGCGGGTGCATGGACCATACTTTTCCGGGTTCTCTGCCTATGATTTTCTGACAAATGACACCTACGGCGGCGGGCCGTTCCGCCGTCTGACGCCAAAAGAGTACGCCGAACACTATCTGTCCCGCGCATCGCACCCGGACACCTACGGCAAACGCTGGGCCGACCATTACGCGCTGCGGCTGGCGTATGAAAACCAGATGCTAGAGGCGCAGGGCGGGCGCGCGGCACATGTCGAAATGATCCCCGGCGGCTGGATCGGACAACACCAAATTTACCAAGTCAACAAGTCACCGGCTACCGGGCGGGTGACTTCGGTGAAGGTCAAGGTCGCCCGCGTGACTGACTGGACATACCAAGTCCGCAACGAGCCGGGAACCGATTACGCGCTGATGACCATCGAAACCGAGCGACTACCCCCCGGCGTGTACCGCACGCCGACCGATGAGGAAATGGCCGACTACACCGCCAGGCGGAAGACCGAGAAGAAGGCGAAGAGCGCCGCGACGCCGAAAGGCCCCGCGCTGCTCAACCCGACCGATGCGGACGCCGAGCGGATACAATCGCTTTGGAACGCCGAACGGAAAGAGAAAAACGACGCCTCGCAGATGAAGCGTTACGGCAAAATCTACACGGAATACAAACCGTCCACAGTCTGCCGCATGACGCAGGATGAATACTCAAAGCTGTCCAAGGGAACCTATAGCCGGTTGGAAACGCGCGAAATCTTGAGAGGCGGAGGCCTGCGCCCGACCGGAAATCAGGTTTGTTTCGCCCGCATCGGTTCTGGCCGTAACATCGAGACCGGACCGGGCGTCTGCAAAATCCGAACCGCGAGCAGCGACACGGACAACGGGCCGCGCCGGGTGGTCGTGCTCACGGACAAGCCGCAGAAGGAGCTTCCCGCCGAAGTGTGGGATACCGAGGCGGCAGAGCTGACGGCGTAAGAAAGGGGCTCGCTGACATGAACGGATTGGACAGACTTTTACAACTCCGCGCAGAGAACGACGCGGCGGGCGAGATCATGCGGAAAGAGGCCCCGCGCTTCCTCCAGCTCGCCCGCCGCCACGAACTCGGAACGGCCCCTCAGTCCGTGACCGGCTTCAACCTGTTCCAGACGCCGCGCGTGATCGCCGCCCGCATGGCCGACCTGATCCGCGAGCGGATAGGGGACAGGACAGGAGCGCGGATTCTCGAGCCCTCCGTCGGACTCGGCAGGCTGTGGGAACCGTTCTCCGTAGAAGCGGACGCCATGCGCCAGGCTTGGCAGATGGTGGAGGACTCCGGGGAGTGCGTGCGAGCGTTCGAGAAGATGTTAAAGCGTGCCGGCATCGTACGACACCGCGATTTTCTGGATACCACCGCCGACGACTTGGGCGGCAGGTTCGATGCGGTTATTATGAATCCGCCGTTCAAACAGGGCCGCGACGTGAAGCACATCGAGCACGCGCTAGAGATGGTGAGGCCGGGCGGGCGTCTGGTGGCGCTGTGCTACAACGGAACGCGCCAGAACGAAAAGCTCAGGCCAATCGCCGATGTTTGGGAGGTGCTGCCTGAAAAGAGTTTCAGGGAAGAGGGAACGGCGGCGAGTGTCGCCATGCTCGTGATCGACAAATGAACTGACGAAATGGACACCATGAAAAACAAGACCGACAGAACCGACAAACCCAAGAACCCCGCAGCCGTGGCACTCGCGCTCTCGCGCTGGCCTGGACATACTGCGGGAGCCTCACAGCCGCGCCGCCTGCGGTGCGACACCATCGACCGGATCAACGCCTACCAGGAGCTGAACGGCCTAGACCTGTTCGACCGGGCGCTCAATTCGGCGTTCGACCGGGCAGAGATCCTGCAACCGGCAAAGCCTCACTTCCGAGAATACCGTGACGAGGGCGGGCGTACCAACGAACAGCGTGCTAATGACGCTGCGGAGGCCGTCACAGCCTACGCCGCAGCTCTGGACACGGTGCCGCAGCCTTACGAGGATGCGACGCGCGACCTGATCGCCGACCTCGGCCACTGGTGCGACCGCGAGGGGCTGGACTTCACGGGGTCGGTCATTGCCGCGCTGCGCGACTGGAGGTCGGAGAGGTAGAAAGTCCACGCTGAACAGCAACTTGAGGCATCCGGTCAGCGCCGGGTGCCTTTTTCGCTTTCAGGCGATGATGCGACGCCTCGTTGCCAGAACTTCCGCCACAGAGAAAAAAGAAGGCCCGGAGGGGTGGTGATGTGCGGTGGATGGCGGGGAACTCACCTTGCCGCACCCCCTCCGGGCCGTTCGGGCTATCCTGAAATGTCTACAAAATCTCTAGCGTTTTGCCGCCAGAAAAAAACAACCCGCGCACCCGCGCATTCCCTCATCACCTTCACTCAGCGATTTGCTGATAAAGCGAGACGGAAGACCGCCTTCGCGGAGGAGCCGGGCAGACCGCCCC
>JAPXSY010000135.1:0-4709 GCA_033812795.1 Kiritimatiellia bacterium | reverse complement strand
GCACCAAGCAGCGCTGGGCCACGGAAGACGCCAATCATAAGGCTGAGAAAGAATACGAAAGGCTGCTGGATGCCCGCGAGGAGCAGTTGCGGGAGCGCGCGAGGAAAGATGCGGAGGATGTGCTGAAGCGCGCGAAGCAGGACGCGGAAAAGACGGCGGAAGGTTCGGATGACGACGACGATACGGAAGCGAAACTTCGCGATCTGCTGGAAAAGCTGAAGGCAAAAAAAGCGCGCGAAAGTACGGCCGCCGCACCGGTTCCGGATGCGACCGAGTCGGTGATCCGCGTCACGGACAGCGTGGAGATCCTCGGAAAGGGGGCGGGCAGCCCGCCCCAAGCCGCCACGCCGGAAACGCCGAAGCCGTGAGGCTGGGTTACGAGACCTTCGGGAGTTTGTGGAAACCCGTTCGGACGAGGTCGTGGCCAATGCGGCTGGAAACACCCGGCGCCACCCATTCCCCGGGTCACTTCAGCACCTTGCGCAGCCGCATCATCGCCTCTTCCACATTTTCACGGCTGTTGAAGGCGCTGATGCGGATGTATCCCTGGCCGCAGCGGCCGAAACCCGCACCGGGCGTGGTCACCACTTGCGCGCGCTTCAGCAGTTTGTCGAAAAACTTCCAGGAGTCCTTGCCGACGTTGACCCAGATATACGGACTGTTCTCGCCGCCGGTCAGAGAGTATCCGAGCTCGGTAAAGGCGGCGCGGATCCGCGCGGCGTTGCCGAGATAGAAATCGGTCAGCGCGCGGGTTTGCGCTTGGCCCTCGGCAGAGTAAACCGCCTCGGCGGCACGTTGCACCGGATAGGCCACGCCGTTGAATTTGGTGGTGTGACGCCGGTTCCACATCGGGTTCAGCGCGACGGGCTCGCCTTTTTTGGTGTAGGCCATCGTTGACGTCGGCACCACCGTATACGCGCAGCGCGTGCCGGTAAAGCCTGCGGTTTTGGAAAAACTGCGGAATTCGATGGCCACGTCCCGCGCGCCCTCGATCTCGTAAATACTGTGGGGCAGGGCCGGGTCGCGGATAAACGCCTCGTAGGCGGCATCGAACAGAATCAACGCCCGGTTTTCGCGGGCATAGCGCACCCAGGCCGCGAGTTGTTCGCGGGTGGCGGTCGCGCCGGTCGGATTGTTCGGGAAACAGAGGTAGATGAGGTCCACCGGCTGCTCGGGCAGGTCAGGGACAAAGCCGTTCGATTCTGTGCTGTCCAGATATACCAGCCCTTTATAGCGGCCCTTGACGCATTTGCCGGTGCGTCCCGCCATGACGTTGGTGTCCACATAGACCGGGTAGACCGGGTCGGGGATCGCGAGGGTCAGCTTGTCCGTGAAAAGCTCTTGGATGTTGGCGGTGTCGCACTTCGCCCCGTCGCTCACAAAGATCTCCTGTGGGGTGATCTCCGCGCCGCGCGCCTGAAAATCGTTGCGGGCGATCGCCTCGCGCAGGAAGTCGTATCCCTGTTCCGGTCCGTATCCCCGGAACGAGGAGCGCGACGCCATCTCGTCCGCGGCCTGATGCAGGGCTGCCACACAGGCGGGGGGCAGCGGTTCGGTCACGTCGCCGATGCCGAGGCGCAGGATCCGCTTGTCCGGATGCTCGGCCTGATACGCTTTGACGCGCTTGGCGATCTCGGAAAAAAGGTAGGAGGATTGGAGTTTGGCGTAGTGCTCATTGACGCGGATCATGGGTTTTCCCTTTCGGTTCCGGATGTCGCGGCCTGCGGTCGGGACGGTTTGCCGACCGGGGCGAGCACCCAGCGTTTGTTATACCAAAACCACTGGTCGGGTGTCCGCCGGATGGCGGCGTCGACGTGGGCAAGAACGGTTTCCGTGATGCGGCGTGCCTCGGCCTCGCGTTCCCGCGAAGGGTCTGGCAGAATGGAGGGCAGCAGATCGAACCCGTGGCGGGTCCAACCTTCGCGCCGTAGGATGGCGGGGATCACCGGGACTCCTGCGGCCATGGCGAAACGCGCCATGCCGCGTCCCACATTCGCCTTGCCGCCGAGAAAGGCGACTTCGAGATCAGGCGTGTAGACGCGGACATCCGGCAGGATCGCCAACACGCTGCCCTCACGCAGCAAGGTCCGGATCTGGCGCAGTGTGCCGCCGCCGCGTTCGAGGATCGTCATGCCGCACTCCCGGCGCCGGTTGATCCATGCGTTGACCAACGGGTTTTTCTGCTTTCCGGCGATGCTGAACATGCTGATGCCGTAGTGGTGGCAGGCCCATCCCGCCAGATCCCAGTTGCCCATGTGCGGTACCGTGATGACCGCGCCGCCGTATTGCCGGATCTGTTCCTGAACTTCCGGGACGTACGTCGCGAAGGTCGGCAGGTGGCGGTCGATCCACGCGCGGTCCACTGCGGGCGCGCGCATCAGTTCCACGACATTGAACGTCATGTTGCGGAGGGATCGCCAGGCGATGTGCCGGACCGCGCGGGAAGGATAGTCCCCGCCGAACACCTCGCGGATGCGGCGGAAGGTTTCCTGTCGGCGGAACCGGAGGACGGTGAAGAGAAAGAAGGCCGCGAGCCAAGCCGTGCCCAGCGCGACCCGATAGGGCAGCGCGTTCAGGATCGTCTCCGCCGCCCGCAGGGCGGCGTATTCAATGCGGTGCTGGAGACGGATGGGCATGTCGGGTTGTCTAGCCAGAATTACAGGATTAACAGGATTTGGATTAAGCGGGGTACATCATGCAAATCGTGTTAATCCGTAATCTTGGCTAAAAAATGATCTCTTTCGTTTTGCTGGCTAACTGTCGGTACGCGTGTCCGCCTTTGCTGACGGCACCTCCGTGACGGTCACGGGGTGACGGGATGGTTGCGTCGGCGCGGTGGCGGCACGATCGGTACGGGGCTTGCGACGGCGCCGTCGCCGCGCGCGCGCAGGAGGATCGCTCTCCGCATCGCGGGATCCGTTCGCTTTGCGCTGCGCGACTTCCGCATCGTAGAGGGCCTGCCAGGCGTCCAGCCGGGAACGGTCGGTCTTTTCGGCGGCCGAGATGATGCGGTAGAACGCGAGCGCCTCCGGAAAGGCGGGGTGGTGGAGAAAACGCAGGGAGCGTCCTTTTTGCGGGGGTTCCGCAAAACGGCGTCCGGCGTCCAAGAGCGTGATGGCCGAATAGAGGGTCGCTTTGGGGATATGCAGGCGGTGCGCGAGCGGTTGCAGGATCCGACGCGCCACATGCTGACGATTGGCCCGTTTGCGGGGGTACCGCGCTTCCTCCTGCTCGAGGCCCGCCCGGAAGAGCGGGTAATACAGGCAGGCTACCCGGACGCCGTTGGTCAGATCCGCGCTCTGCGGATCGGCATCCAGCGCGGCGAGCACATTCCACAGCGATGCGTTGGCGCCGCCGTTCCGGGAGATGAAGGCATCGAGTTCCGGCATCAGATCGCCCAACAGTTTGTATTCCCAGCAGAGACGGAATGCGGTGCGCGAGGTGCCGTAGGTGAAGAGCCGGAACACCTCCTCGCACAAGCGGGGGACCGAGGCGTTGAGAATGTCCGCATGGTGTTTGAGTATGGCTTTGCGGCAGGCGCGGTCCAGCGAGAAATCCAGGCGCGCGGCGAACTTGACGGCGCGCATCATGCGGACCGGATCCTCGCGGAACCGGATATCCGGGTCGCCGATACTGCGCAGCACCCGTTTTTCAAGGTCCCGGATCCCCCCGACGTAATCGATCACGGAAAAGGACTGGGGGTCGTAGAACAAACCGTTCACGGTGAAATCGCGGCGCTTGGCATCTTCCTCTGGCGAGCCGAAGGTGTTGTCTTCCGTCTGGTAGATGCCCGAGCCCCCGTCCCCGTCGTTCGAGTCCGGCTGGCGCCGGAAGGTGGAGGTTTCGATAATTTTATGGCCGAAAACGATATGGGCCAAACGGAAACGGCGTCCGATCAGGAAACAGTTGCGGAAGAGCCGCCGGATTTCGTTCGGACGCGCATTCGTGCTGATGTCAAAATCCTTGGGTTGTCTTCCCATCAGGAGGTCGCGCACACTGCCGCCCACCAGATAGGCGGTGTATCCCGCACGGATCAGGCGGTAGAGGACTTTAAGAGCTTCGGGGGCAATATTCGCGCGGGAGAGGCAATGATCTTTGCGTTCGCGCACGATCGGGTAAGCTTTTTGAAAAAACATGGTTTTTAGTCATTCACCGGTTGCAAACCGAATCGTCATAACAGAATTAACGAAGTATGCCAAAAAACCGGCGTCGAAACAAGCGGCGGAATGCACGTTGAGCGGTTGAACCTTCAACTCTCTTTGGTTTCATGGTTTCATGGTTTCAGGGTTTCAGGGTTTCTGGTTTCATGGTTTCTGGTTTCATGGTTTCATCCAAATCGGGGTCGGGATCGCTATCGCTATCGGGATCGATTGTTTAACCACGAACACACGGGATGGCACTGCTCGGGTTTTTATCCACAGATTTACACAGATTACGCAGATTTTTGGGGCATCGCTCGGGTTTTTGGTGAACGCCAAGGGGAGTCCCTGATTTTCATGAAGTTTCATGGTTTCAGGGTTTCATCCAAATCGGGATCGGGATCGCTATCGCTATCGCTATCGGGATCGGGATCGTCGACCCGCGACCCGCGACATTCGACCCGCGACGATCGACAGGGACGCCCGCGTTTCCGACACCTCAGGTCGCCCGTCGCGGGGCGACATAAGGTCTGACGGGAGAAGCGGGCGTCCCCGCCCGCGTGGTAGGGA
>JAPXSY010000134.1:0-4932 GCA_033812795.1 Kiritimatiellia bacterium | reverse complement strand
TGAGGTAGTCCTTGTATTCGACCACCTCGGCGAGCGAGGCCTTGAACGCCGCCGCTTCGTCGATCGCGCCCACGCCGGCCGAGCCCGCCTGCGTGCCGACTTTCTTTCCGGCCAGGTCGGCGAGCTTCTGCGCGGCGGAATCCTGGCGGACCACGACGACCTGCGCGTTCTTCAGATACGGCGGCGTGAAGCACATCGCCTTCTGCCGCTCGGCGGTGATGGTGAAGCCGTTCCAGATGCAGTCGATCTTGCGCGTGTTGAGCTCCATCTCCTTGGCGTTCCAGTCGATCGGCTGGAGCTTCAGCTCCCAGCCCCGGCGGCGGCAGACTTCGCGGGCGAGATCCACGTCGTAGCCGACGATCTCGTTGTCCGCGTTCCGGAATCCCATCGGCGGGAACGAATCGTCGAGACCGACGACGAAGGCGGTGCGCGCGGACTCGCGCGAGCAGGAGACGAGCATCAGGCCGGCCATGGCGAGCGCGGCGGCGAACGACAGCTTGATTTTCATTGAGGCGTCCTTGTTGACCGCCTGCGCGGCGTCGTCCATCGGCGTACGCGAGCGGATGACCTCGTAGTGTACACCACCGGGGGCTTTCTGTCCAATGGCGAGAAATCTGGAGAGAAATCGGTCAGTCGCCGGGGCATGACATCAAAACGCTCAAAATCGGATGTGAAACAGTCCCGTCGCCTTGACCTTTTTGGGGATTGACACGGAACCGCGGAGTGTGATAGATTTCCTTCCACTTTTCCGTTGCGGGAAAGGCTCTCTTTGTTCCGGTGTAGCGCAGTGGTAGCGCAGAGGACTGTTAATCCTTTGGTCGCTGGTTCGACCCCAGCCACCGGAGCCATATAGCAGATGCTTCGCATCGCTATATGGCGGTGCAGCGATGCAGGGCATCTGCTGCACTGCCCATTGGCCTTGTTTCTCTATTTCAGAATCAAGGGTTGCTTCTCGCCGCGCGCTGTTGGTATCCTTGTCCGCATGCCGTCGAAGCTTCAATACTGCGTCTATGTCCTGCTGTCCATGCATGACAACGGATTCTACATCGGCTTCACCACCGATCTCCAACGCCGCCTGACCGAGCACTTCCATGGCGAATCGAAGGCCACCGCTCCGCGCCGTCCGTTCCGCTTGATTTTCTGCGAGTACTTTTTCTCGAAAGAGGACGCCGAGCGCCGCGAGGGGTACTTGAAGACGACTGCCGGACGCCGGGGGTTGAAGCTGATCCTCCGGGAAACTCTCCAGTCTCGCGTCTGGGATTGAATCTGCCCTGCACCTGCCGCGCTTGTCGAAGGCGACCTTGAGACGCTCAGAAGACTGTCCGCATCGCATGATCGGGCGTAAACGCTCAACGAGCGGGTTCGATGGTCATTTTCTTCCGATTTTCTTCTCATCCAGCCAATGCCGAGGCAACAGGTCTTTCAGACGGATCCCTTCGTCCTTTGCCACAATCACCTGGCACTCGAGGTTTCGAGCATCCACCTGGGCTCTCGTCTCGCTTCCTCTGCCTGATACGTCATTGGCACACACCACTGTAGTTTGGTCTTCTCCGTCATTTTCATGCACAACATCGTGGTTTCGTGTCCGCGCGTCAGCGAATTGACGTTTCGGTGGCCATGCTGTAGGCGGAGCGGACGGCATTCTCCATTTGCGCCACTTCCTCGTCCGACAGAACGTCGAAGTGGCTGGCGCGTTTGCGCGCGGAGAGCCGGCCGTTGTTCTGCAGGCACGCCTGGACGAAGAGATCGATCTTGCGATCAGGCATGTCGACGATCTCCTGGATGGCCTTCTTGGTCCGGTCGTAGTTCGCCAGGAATGCCAGTTCGTCAATCAGTTCGGCGGCGATGGTCTGCTCGACAAACCTGAACAGGGCTTCCGCCTGCGGCGTCATGTCGATGAACCGATACCAGCGGGCCGTGTCGCCCTGCACGCTCATCCGCCCTTGCTCGTCCATCGCATACTCCACGAGCGTCATCAGCGGGCGGGAGAACGACTCCAGCGATCCGTCGTAGTCGCCGGGGTTCTTCAGCATGGCCGCGGACACGGGGAAGATGAGCCCTGAGGGGGTGAACCCGCGCCGGGCCAGGATGTTGTGGATCAGGAATCGGTGGATGCGACCGTTCCCGTCCTCGAAAGGATGCAGGAAGACAAGGCCGTACGCCACGGCGGCGGCGTGGATCACGGCGGGCACGTCGCCTGTTTCCATCCGCTTGTGGGCGGCGACCAGTCCTTCCATCATTCTTTCCAGGTCTTCGGGTTTCGGACTGACGAAATGAACCTTCTCCTTCTGCGGCCCGACGGTCTCCCCCACGTAGTTCTGTTCGGTTCGATATCCCGTGTCCCGGAAACGCGAATCGACGATGCGGTTCTGCAGGTCGAGCAGACGGATCTTGTCGCAGAAGTCCTCCTTTTCGGCGACTTGAAGGAGCGCGATGAACCGCTCCGTTCGCGTCGAATTGGGCTTGATGCGCTCGATCTCGAAGGACGACTTGGTCTCCTTGGTGTAGAGGTAGCTCAGGGCTCGCTTCAGCAACTGAGGTGGATAGCCCGACACGATCTTCCGGCATCGCGCGGGCAGGTCGGCCTGTTCATATGCCCGCAACGTCTCGGTGCGTCGGATCATCGGGCAGAATCGCGCGTCCCCCAGCAGGTTGTCGTTGATCCGCTGACGGCGCACCGGGCGTGGTCTGGCCACCGTGTAGCACTCGGCAGGTTCGATCAGGTCGATGTATCCGCCGGTCTTCAAGTCCTCCAGAGGGAGCGACGAGCCGGTGAGCATCTCGTAGAGAAACCACACGCGACGGGCGTACTTGCCTCTCGGCGCGGAGGCGACGTATTGTCGGATCTCCTCCACGGGAGCCGCTTTGAACACGCTGGCGAGGATGGCCAGGTTCGCCCCGTCGTACTTGAGTGCGAACTCCAGATGGTCTCCGAGCGAATCTCCAGGCCAGTATCTGGCCGGGTAGATCTCCTGAGTCACGCCCGCTGCCGTGTCGGTTCGGCGGGTATTTCCCGTGGCCACGAAGGACTGATGCCAGTTTGGGATCACCTCCAGATGGAATCTGGCGATCAGCGCTCGGTATCCAGCCGGACGCATTCTCGTGGACTGTAAATCGTGCTCCGTCATGACACCTCCGTGAAAAACGAAAATCAAACGTGAATAATATGCCAGAACTTCGGAAAGTCAAGAATAACGCGCCAGCAAATCATGCCCCGATTATTCGTGAAAACTGCGCCAGTCACGAGATAAACGCGCCAAGAACCGCATTAAACAAGAAAAATGCGCCAGAATCAGCGTCCACCCTTTATGTCCGTCATCTGCGCCACCCTCGTTCACGGCACCTTGGGGAGCGCCACGTCGCCCATCGCCGCCGAGCCGGACTGGGAGAAGCAGCGCCTGCGGTGGAAGCGGCTGGCGGGACGGGGGTGGGAGGGGGGCGTCGGTTCTGAGCGGACGGCGGCAACCGGTACGCTCGGGAACCTGGTTCGATTCCTTTTCTTCTTCCAAATGCAAATCAGCTCGGTAAGCACGACGACAAATGGTGTGACCGACCAGAAAATAAGAAAACCGTGAGGAGTTCCCCGGATTGCGTCTGACACTAGCATCGGAATTCCGAAACTGGGTGGCTGATTGACTCCAGCGACCGCTACATCTAGTGTTTCGGCACATACAATTGCTTGATCCCCTTCGGCCTGGCCGTCACGGCTTGTTGCATGAGCCGATGAAACAGCTTGCCCCGATGCGTTGAAAGCCTCCGGTTGAATCGGAAGGCGAACTCGTCCAGATATTCCTGGAGATGGTTTGGCGTGGTCGCTCCCTGGTGCGTTCCGGCAAGCCATCGTTTCAGCAACGAGACCACCAGGTGGACATGGCTCATTGCGTCGTCGTCGGCAGGGGCCTTCGACACCACGGTTGGACGATGATCGAATCCCGCTTCCTGCGCGCCGAGATAGGAGTTGAGGCCGTCGGTGCGGAGCAGAGCGCCAGACGCCACGCAGTCGGCCAGAAAAGCCATGACCGTGTCCGCCTTGACGTCCTCGCAAGCGCGGAACCGACATCTGCCGAGTTTCCCTTCGCGGATTTCAACGGCAACAAGCACGGGAGTCTTTCCTTCCGCGCCACGACCCCTCGCTCCATGTTTCTGCCCGCCCACGTAGGTTTCATCCACCTCGACCTCGCCGGAGAGCAGACCACGCCCGGGAACGACCATCACGCTTCTGAGCTTATGCAGCCATCCCCATGTGGTTTGATAGCTTCCGAATCCGAATGTGTCCTGGAAGTTCTTGGCGCTGATCCCGGTCTTTTGCGCCATCATCAGCCACATGACATGAAACCACAGGCGCAGCGGCTTTCGGCCATCGGCGAAAACCGTTCCGGAGGTCGGAGAAGTCTGCCGCCCGCAATCCTGGCAATGCCACAGGCCGCGACTTGTTTTCCAGGCGGTCTTGCCTGCGCATCTGGGACAGACGAAACCGCCGGGCCAACGAACCCACTCAAGGTACTCCATGCAGGAGGGCTCGTCGTGGAACCAATCGATGAACTCCTCGAAGTCGTGCGGATAGGGTTTCTCGGGTGTCGCTTTCATATCACTGGCCAGAAACCTAGCACTTCACACATTTAGCGTCAACTTGATTCAATCAGCCACCCAGTATTCCGAATGCGCACACGGCAGCCGGAATGAAGGCGAGAGTCGAGAAGATCGTCTTTCTTGTGGGCAACCAGAACGTCGCCCACCAAGCAAAGGCGTATGCGACTAACCATGCTCCAGCAATGATCTTCATTCTGTTTCGCTTCTCATCCGACAGGGTAATATACGTCAAAAATAGCAAGGGTTATTACCCGGCCAGGCCATGCTATACGTCAAGTTGTTCTCGATCACTGCGCCGATCTTCACAAGTCATTCTGAAGGCAGTTCGGAATATAGGCGAGC
>JAPXSY010000133.1:0-4957 GCA_033812795.1 Kiritimatiellia bacterium | reverse complement strand
GCCTCATGCAACGCTACGGATTTTTCCCATCGTGAATAATGGCTCATGCGTGACCCCGTGTTAAGAGACAACCCGGCCGCGTGTGCCAGCCGGGTGTGTGTGGTTAGGGTTACAGCGAACCGGCCGCCTCCAACTCGCGGATTGCGGTATCGCAAACAGAACCGCTAGCAGCCCGCGCCGCCTTTTCGGCCAAGTCCCAGAACGCCGATGCCGCCGCGCAAACCGCTTGGCCAGCGTTATACCGCCGGTCATTCGCCCGGATCTGTTCAGTACGCGCAGTAGTTAGCGGCAAGTATCGGCCTGCGAATTCCTCGGCATCAGTTAGCGCAGGAAAACTTTTCGGGAGTGCCTTCTTCAGTTCTGTTGCCGCCGCAGTGATCGCATCCTTCAGCGGCTCGGCGCAAGGTTCAGCCACGGCTTTCTTTGCCGTGCGAAAGGTCTCAAGCGCCCCGGCCATCTGGTCTGCAAGTGCGGTGAGTTTTTCAGCCTTCACTTTTTCGCCCACACGTTTAGCCCGCGCCGCAAGGCGTGTAACTCCAAGCGTGATGGTTTGGAAGCGTGCGTCCTGTGTCGGCACCGCAGCAGCAGCCCGCTCGCGCTCGCGTTTGGCTTCGGCCTCAAGAAGAGCAACGCGGGCATCGTTCTTTTTATTCGCAGCCTTGGCCTCATCCTTTTGGCGGTCGCTTGCGGTGGGTTCAACATAAACCCCGTTCGTTGTTTTGTATGCGTTCATGGTCATTTTTCCTTCTGCCGGTTTCCCGGCTTGTGTGTTTGTGAAGCTCCCGCCCGCCACAAGGCAGACGGAGATTGAATTACATCCATGCCGTCGCCGGTGTCAGCCGCGCAACAACATTTTTCACGATATCGGGCGGGGTCGTTCTGACAAGCGCTTTACCCTTTTCGTAACCTTGTTGCCACGCCTCAAAAACGGAGTCACTATCCGCGCTCGGAATGTCTCGCGGCGTCTCGAAAGTCGGCCAATCGTTCAACGCAGCCTTGCCCGCATCTGTGATCGTAAGCGCCCAAAAAGCGCCGCTTGTGCTGACATACCGATTCACCCAGCCCAAAGCCAACAGCGGCACAAGTCGGCCCTCGACTTCGCAAACCTCGGTTTTGAATTGCTCTACCGCTGCCGCCGTCTTCAAACCGGAGAGCCATTGACCGCAGCACGGCACTAACCCCCACATCATGCAAAGGCGCGTTTTAGGGTCGGCCGGTAAAGTGACACGGCTCTTGGCTTGTAAGGTTGACACCCTTTGCAACAGGACGCGCAAGGCCTCGGGGGTGCATCCTAACCAGCTTGAAGCGGTGAACCAGCCCCGAACGGTCAACTTGTATGCCCGGCCCTGCGTCTGGCCTGCCGATTCCAAAAGGCCAGCCGTGACTAGACGGCGCATCGCTACCGCATCGGCTCGGGTGCCGCCCGCAGCCAAGCCGAAAATAACGGCCGCGTGTGCCCAGCGTTCCGCGTTTTGAACGTCGTCAATGTTGTGAGCGCGGGAGGTCGCAGCCGATATGATGCCCTCGAAGGTACCTGCGATTCTCAAAAGTTGGGTGTAGTCGATAGTCTTCATTTAGTGCCCCTCATGTGTCTAATCGGGTTGTTCGTTTTTTGATTACTTCGGTCAACTTGGTTCTCTACCTCTGCCGCCGCCTCAAGGACCACACGCTTCTGCAGGCCATCGCGCGCGTCAATCGGCTCTTCCCCGGCAAGCAGTACGGCCTGATCCTCGACTACTCCGGCGTCATCAAGGAGTTGGACGAAGCCATCGACTTCTATACGAATCTCGCCGCCTTCGATCAAGAGGACCTCGACAACACCATTTCCTACATCGAGGACGAGTCGAAGAAACTGCCTCAACTCCATTCCGATCTGTGGGAACTCTTCGACGAGGTGAAAAGTTCGACCGACCCCGAAGTCTACGAGCAGCACCTCCGCGACGAGGAGCGTCGCAATCGCTTTTATGACCGGTTCGGCGCGTTCGCGCGCAACCTCTCCTTCGCGCTGGCCTCGACCACGTTTCTGGCGAACACGCCTGAGAAGACGATTGCCCGCTACAAGCGCGACCTGAAGTTCTTCCAGAACCTGCGCGCGGCCGTCTCGCTCCGCTTTCAGGAACGCGTCGATTTCTCGGAATTCGAGCCCAAGATCAAGAAGCTTCTCGACACGCACATCGGTGCCGGCGAGGTCAAGCAGCTCTGTGACCCCACAGTCCTGTTCGACGACGCCGAGCGCCAGAAACTGCTCGACGATCCCGCCGCCAGCGCCGACGCCAAGGCCGACCGCATCGCGTCCGCCACGCAGCGCATCATCGAAAAGGAGATGGAAAAAGACCCGGCCTTCTACCAGAAGTTCTCCGTGATGATCCAAGAGATTCTCACACAGGTCTATCAGGGGCGATTGCAGGCCATCGAGGCCCTGCCAAAGTTGGAAGACGCCCACAAGAAGGTCTCCACCCATACCGACGATTCGGTGCCGGCCGAACTCGTCACCAAGGACATGGCCCGCCGTTTCTACGGCTGCGTTCGCGAAGACGTTGCGAAGTACGCCGCGGGCGACACCAATCCAGCCGCCAAGATCGCGCTGACCATCGTCGAGCGCATTCAGCGGCACAAGATCCGCGATTGGATTCACAACGACGACGCCATCAACCGCATGCGCGGTGAAATCGACGACATCTTCTTTGAAGCCATGCAGGAGACCGGCATCGAATTTCCGCTTGAAATCCAAGACAAGCTCATCGACCAGTGCATCGAGATTGCCCGCGCCAATGAACCAGCCGACAACAGATAGAGTCCTCCAGTACGGCCGGCGGGACATCCCATACCGGCTGCACCTTTCCCCTCGCAAGCGTTTGCGCATCGTCGTGACGCCCGCGCTGGAGGTCCGCGCCTATGCCCCCTCCGGATGTTCGGAGGCCGACATCACCGCCGCCGTTCAATCCAAGGCCCCTTGGATCGCCCGCCAACTGGACGCCATGCGCCGGTTCCATCCGCTGCCGACCCCGCACAGATGCATCAGCGGCGAAACCTTCAACTTCCTGGGCCGCCAATACCGCCTGCGCGTCGAAGTCAACGACGCCTTGCCCACCAAGCTGCATGGCCGCTTCCTCCACGTCGGCGTCTCTGCCCCGAGCAACACGCAAGAAGTCCGCAAGCGCCTCGACGCTTGGTACCGCGAACGCGCCGCGGAGATCTTCCACCGGTACCTGGCCAAATGGCTTCAAGTCGGTGCCCGCCACGGCATCCCCGAGCCCCGGCTCGTGATCCGCCGCATGCGCACACGCTGGGGGAGTTGCACAGCCGCTGGCCACATCACGCTCAACGTCGCACTTGTTCAGACCCCGGCACACTGCATAGAATACGTCATCATGCACGAGCTCTGCCACCTCAAGCACCACAACCACTCCAAAGCCTTTTACCGTCTGCTCACCCGTTGTATGCCCGACTGGTACCGCCGCAAACAGCTTCTCGATACCATCGCCGTGCCCTACTCAGGCTAGTGCGACTTCATGAAAGGAAAATAACTGCATGTCTAAGAATCCGGGGGTGTAACCTTTTGTCTGTAAATTCAAAAAATGGGCCTGCGGTTCCCTTCCGGGATCTACGGGCTTGAAGAAAGGCGGGCCATGGCTATCCTTAGGTGTTGAGAAACACAAAGAAAGGACGAATAAGCCATGACCCACGGGGAGAAAGGTACCGCCATGGAGGCGGTTTTGCAACCGGTATTTGAGCGGGGCTTCGACGGGATCGGGGAGGTGCTCTCCGCGGTCCTGAACTTCGCCATGCTGATCGAGCGGGAGAAGGCGCTCGGCGCGCAGCCCTACGAGCGGACGGCGGAGCGAGGCGGCCACGCGAACGGGTTCAAGCCCAGAACGCTGAAGACGCGTGTCGGCGAGCTGTCGCTGCGGGTGCCGCAGGCGCGCGGGACGGAGACGCCGTTCTACCCCTCGCTGCTGGAGCGGGGGCAGCGGCACGAGCGGGCCCTGGCGTTGGCCGTGGCCGAGATGTACGTGCAGGGCGTCTCGACGCGCAAGGTGCGGCAGGTGCTGGAGGAGATGTGCGGGTTGGAGGTCTCGTCGGAGCAGGTGTCGAGGGCCGCGGCCCTGCTCGACGCTGAACTGGAGAGGTGGCGCAACAGGGCCATCGGATGCGTGCGGGCCCTTGTCCTGGACGCCCTTTACGAGAAGGTGCGCATGGACGGCGCGGTGGTCTCCTGCGCGGTTCTGGTCGCGACGGGCGTGCTGGCCGACGGCCGCAGGACCGTGCTCGGGGTGAGCGCGGCGGTCAGCGAGGCCGAGATCCACTGGCGCGCGTTCATCCAAAGCCTGAAAGACCGGGGCATGTCGGGCGTGGCGTTCGTCGTCAGCGACAGCCACGAGGGCCTCAAGGCGGCCCTTGCCGCCACCCTTCCCGGCGTCGCGTGGCAGCGCTGCCAGTGCCACCTGCAGCGCAACGCGCAGGCCTACGTCACGAAGTCGGACCTCAAGGGCCAAGTGGCGGCGGACCTCCGCGCCATCTTCAACGCGCCCTCCCTCGGCGAGGCGAGGCGCCTGCTCGACGCCGCGGCGGAAAAGGACTCGAGGACCCAGTCAAAACTCGCCGCGTGGATGGAGGAGAACATCCCCGAGGGCCTCGCCGTCTTCCGCCTTCCCGAGCCCATGCGCCGCAGGCTGCGAACCAGCAACATGGCCGAGAACCTCAACCGCCAGATCCGGCGCAGGACACGCGTCGCGGGACTCTTTCCCAACGAGGCTTCGTTGCTCAGACTCGTCTCCGCAGTCCTGTCGGAGATCAGCGAGGACTGGGAGACCGGGAAAATCTATCTCAGCACGGAGGGGATGCCCGCATGACCCGCCTTCACGAATTTACAGACAAAACCCTTGCACTGCCCTCCGGTTCAAGTGGTTTTCCTTTCGTAATTCACGGCACAACGTTGTCAGCCACACGCGGCGGT
>JAPXSY010000132.1:0-5008 GCA_033812795.1 Kiritimatiellia bacterium | reverse complement strand
GTATTGAGGCGGCGCAGGATCTGGGCGTGCCGAATATCCTGGTGGCGTTTTTCGGCAAAGGCGACCTCCAAGCCGATCGAAAAATCAAGGAGCCGGAATTCGCCTCCGCTTGCCGACGAATCCGGGATGCGGCGCCGCGGGCGCACGACGCCGGAGTCACACTCTCCATCGAAAACCTGTTGAGCGCCGAGCAGAACCTTCGAATGCTGGACACGATCGGGCATGAGGCGGTCAGCCTTTATTATGATGTGTACAATACCGGAAAAAGCATGAAATACGACTCGCCCGCCGAAATCCGGCTTCTAAAAGGGCGTATTACGCAGATCCACTACAAAAACGGCCCGCGGTATCTGGATGAGGACCGCCCCTATTTTGAGGCGGTCACGGCTGCGATCCGGGAGATCCGGTATTCAGGATGGATCGTACTGGAGACCTCAAGCCCCTCCAAGGACGGTGTGGCCGACGGCAAACGCAACGGTGATTTTGTCCGCTCGCTTTTCGCGTGACCTGCGCGGCGCGTCTCGAAACCGCTTCCGTCCCGGCAACCCAACCCGGTCGGGTCGGTTCCCGTGGACACCGCCGGGCGCATGCCGTTCACGCCTCCGGCAGCGGAATGACTGTTTCCTCGCGCGTAGCGAGATGCTTGCGCCGGACTGTGCCGCGCGCCACATCATCGGGACCGATGAAAATCGCGTCCGCCGCAGAGCCCGCACCGGCTTTGGCGAAAAACGTTTTCGGTTTCTGGCGTGCGAGGTGGAGGTCCACCCTCTCACCCGCCTCGCGTAGGCTCCGGGCCAAACGCATCGCGGATTCACGCTGTTCAGGGAACATGTATCCGATGATCACCCCATTCTTTTCCGTTGCCGCCGTCTCGCTGAGTAGGTCCTTGAGCACCTCCGCGATCACCACATCCCCGAAACCCAATCCCACGGCGGGCGTGGGCGCACCCCCGATGGTAGTCAGCAGATTGTCATACCGTCCGCCGCCAAAGATCGCACGGAATTTGCGCGCCGAATCGAACGCCTCGAACACGATCCCCGTGTAATAGGCGAGCCCGCGGATCACGGCAATATCGAACATCAAACGATCCGCGATGCCGTAGACCCCGGCCAGCGCGAACAATTCACGCAACGCGGCGACCGCGGCCGAATCGGGACCGACCCGCTCCGCTGCCTGATCGAGCGTTTGAATGCCGAGCAAAGCGAAGGTCTGTTCCACCGCAGGGTCTTTCAACCCTTCGGCCCGAAGCAACCCGGCGATCTCATCATCCGAAATTTTACCGCGCTTATCCAGCGCGAGGAAGACTGCGGCATGGTGTTCAGGCGCAATCCCGGATACTGCCAGCAACTCCGCGAGCAGGGCACGGTTGCTGACATGAATCCGGTAAGCCTGCTCCGGCAGTCCCATGCGGCGCAACCCCTCTGCGGCCGCGGCCAACACCTCAACCTCAGCCGAGACCTGACCTTCCCCGACGACATCCAGATTCCACTGGTAATGTTCACGTTTCCGACCGCGGGTCATCCGTTCATACCGGAAACATTGGGCCACCGTGAACCACTTGACCGGGAACACGAGTTGCCCCTGCCGTGCGGCAATCAGGCGGGCAAGGGTGGGCGTCATCTCCGGACGCAAGGCCAGTCTTCGGCCGCTCTTGTCCTCAAAATGGTAAATCTGCTCCGAGACCTCCTCCCCGCTTTTCCGCTGCAGCAGATCGAGGCTTTCCACCACACACGCGTCATAGGGCTGAAACCCGAACGCAAGCGCCGCCTGGCGCCAGGCGTCAAAGATCCGGTTGCGCCAAAACATGTCTTCCGGATAAAAATCGCGCATGCCGCGCGGCGGATCAAAGGAAAACGAAGCGGGTACATTCATGACGGGAAACCTAAAAGCGTGCGGCAGCCCACTACACTTTATCCGCAAGCATGTCTCGCATGCGTTTGCCGGGTTTGAATTTCACGGCATACCGGACCGGAATCGTGACCACGTCGGCGGGTTGATTCGGATTACGCCCGATCCGCGCTTTCCGTTTAACCACCGAAAACACGCCGAACTCGCGGAACTCAACATGCTGACCGGCTTCCAGCGCGTCGACGATACCATCCAGCGTTCTCTGGACGATATCCAGAACCTGCAGTTGCGTCAGTCCGGTATCTTTGGCGATCCGGTTGACGAGATCGCGTTTTTTCAACGCCACCCTTTCCGGCGCTTTATCATGCTTTGACGGCTTCACGGCATCCCTCCCCTTCCCCCTGGACGTAACCGTTCCATTCTACCCTCACCCATTCCCCGCTTCGCAGGCGGCAGGCTCGTCCGCTTTCGCACTGAGTGCGGATGTCAACGCCTTTACGCGGTCGGCGATCGCCGCCGCAGCCTGCTCGACCGGAACGATCTCGCTCTCCTTACCTGTGCGCAACTTGATTTCCACCCCGCCTTTCGCGAGGCCTTTCGCGCCCGCCACCACGCGCACCGGGCAACCGATTAGATCGGCATCCTTGAATTTAACCCCCGGGCGCTCCTCCCGGTCATCCACGAAAACATCAATGCCGCAAGCCTCCAGTTCCGCCTCCAGTTGAGCGACCACATCGTAAACCCGCTCGTCACGGGGATCGAGCAACAGCAGACTTACCGCAAAAGGCGCCACGGATACAGGCCAGATAATGCCGTCGGCATCATGGCTCTGTTCAATGACCGCCTGCAGCGTCCGGGTCACGCCGATTCCATAACACCCCATGACCATCTGCTCGCTCTGGCCTTTTTCGTTGAGATAGACGGCATCGAACGACTCGGAATACTTGGTCCCGAGTTTGAAGACGTGGCCGACCTCAATACCCCGCCGGAGTTGCAGGGGTTTGCCGCACCGCGGGCAGAGATCCCCGGAACCGACAACCGTCAGGTCCCCATATGCGGTCACACGCGCGTCCCGTGCGAGGGAAACCTGCCGGTAATGCGTGTCGGCGCGGTTCGCACCGGTGACACGGTCTTCCGCACCCTCCAGCGACTGATCCGCATACACCGGAATCGAAAGCCCCGCCGGCCCGGCGAATCCGACCGGCGCACCGGTGACACGGAAGATCGTTTCCTCATCCGCCAGTTCGATCTTGCTGGCGTTGAGCAGCCGTTTCAACTTATGCTCATTCACATCGCGGTCACCCGGGACCAATGCGGCGACGGGCTTGCCGTCCGCCAGATAGATCAACGTTTTGATGAACCGGTCCGGCGCACAGTCAAAAAAGGCGGTCAGGTCCTCGATCGTGCGCACTCCGGGGGTGGGCACCTCAGACAAGGGGGGACAGGCCGCTTCCGCCGCAGGCTTGCCCATCCTTTCAGCCCGCTCCTGATTGGCGGCATATCCGCAGGCGGCACAATCCACAATGCCGTCCTCCCCCGAGTCGGCCAGAACCATGAACTCATGCGACCAGCTTCCGCCAATATCCCCCGTATCCGCCTCCACCGGCTTGACCCGCAGGCCGCAGCGCTGGAATATCCGGGTATACGCATCGTACATCGCCTGATAAGAACGGTCCGCCGCCTCCATGGAGGTGTCGAAACTGTACGCATCCTTCATGATGAACTCCTTGGCGCGCATCAGACCGAAGCGCGGCCGGATCTCATCACGGAATTTGGTCTGGACCTGATAAACCGTGCACGGCAGTTGACGGTAGGAACTGACTTCACCCGCCAACAGACTGGTGACCACCTCCTCATGCGTGGGGCCAAGCGTCATCAGACGCTCCGCACGGTCTTTCAGACGGAACATCCCCGGTCCCATGGCGGCGAGCCTTCCCGAACGCTCCCAAAGCTCGGCCGGCTGCAGCGCGGGCATCAGGATCTCCTGAGCGCCGGCCCGATCCATCTCTTCCCGAATGATCCGGGTCACCTTGTGCAATGCCCGCAGTCCGAGAGGCAAAAACGTATACAACCCTCCCGCAACCTTCCGGATCAGGCCGGCGCGGACCATAAGTTTATGACTGTTGATTTCAGCCTCCTGCGGATCATCCCGCAGGGTATTGAGCAACGCACGCGACCAACGCATTTCGCTTTTATCCTTCTTAAATCCTGCTTTACGAAAACATTGCGATTTATTTCACCGTATTTTCCGATGATTCGCAAGTCAAAAAAGAGTGAGAATAGGCCTTGCCACTTGAGGCGATAACAGCGACAATATCAAACTGATAAAAAAAGACACAGGAGGGTTATGCTTTTTGTGCGAAAAACCGGATTCACGCTCATCGAGCTGCTGGTGGTGATTTCCATTCTGGGCATTCTGGCCGCTGCCCTGACGACACAGGTGGGCCGGGCACGGTCCATGGGACAGGCGATTCGGTGCAAGACCAACCTGCGCAATCTCGCGCAGGCTTCCCTGAGTTATGCCGTGGAGACCAAACACATGCCTTGGGCAGGGTCGTTCCAGGTGCGTTACCCCAGCCGGGATGGCAACCGTTACGTCCCGAAATACTACGAGCACCGCGGCTGGGTAGGCTGGGTCGGATCCGGAAGTTGGCCGAACAAAGATATCCAGGACATGGAGATCTCGTGTTTTCACGGGAACAATGCGTACTACTCGCTCACGAACGGCAGTTTATGGACGTTTGTGGGCAAAGACGTCTCCACTTTCCTTTGCGACACGCACAAGAAAGCCGCCGCACGAACCGGTCTCGAGAAAATCCACCGCTCTTATGTGATGAACGCCTATTTCGGTTACGAGCATAAAGCCCCCCCGGAAACCGCCGATGTCCGGTGCTGGCTGGAAAGTCTCTCCTCAAGCGGCAATGCGGCCAGCCGGTTGCTCTTCGCGGAACTTCCCGCGAGGTCGATTGTCTCTTCGGGGGAGGGTGCCGACAGCGTGCTGCAGGCGGAGATCAAAAACTATGCGAATCCCGGGTCACCGGAGATGATCGGATTCAACCACAAAGTCGGCAAACGGTACGTGGCGCATGTGGCCTATGCCGATGGCCATGTCGATGCGTTGATCGAACCCGAAGGGGGAAACAAGGATGACTGCATCGAA
>JAPXSY010000131.1:0-5075 GCA_033812795.1 Kiritimatiellia bacterium | reverse complement strand
GCCGCCGCGCTGCGCGGAGCGCGTTCCGCGCCGTTTTCGGAACAACTAAATGCATATTCGGAGCAACTGAATGCGACCGTGCGTCATAAAGACCCAGTTTTGGTCGCATTTACTTTGCCAAGTGACCGCACGCATGGCAGTCCAGTCGGGGTCGATGAAACACAGAAGCTTCATGAAATCAGGCCGGGGGCAAGTATGTGGGTGCATCAACCCCGTTTTTACGAAAAGTCCTTGCTGGTTGCGAAGGTGGCGCCAAAGAACCCGGAAAGGGTCGTTAAATTGCGACACCAAAAGTTTTTCTGAAAAGGTCAATTCAAGCCCAAAGTAGCGTTGACGGCCTGCAGGGCAATTGGTTATGATGACCACCATGAAGTATGAAACAACCCACCCGTGGCTGACGTTTTCACTCCGCCTCCCGCCTGAAGACTATCGTCTCTGGCTCTTGCTGGGGGAGGTCTCGTCTAAGGTTCAGCACTTAACCGGGGTGCCGTTGCGACCGGACGTTGCGGCTGATCTGCACCGTGTCTATCTGGCTAAGGGTGTGCTGGCCACCACTGCTATCGAGGGCAACACCCTGAGCGAAACACAGGTGCGGCGATTGGTTGACGGCAAACTGGATTTGCCGAAATCCCAGCAGTACCTCCAGCAGGAGGTGCAGAACATCCTTGATGTTTGTAATCGTGAGGCACGGGAACTGACAAGGGTGGAGGGTGGGGACCGGAAACTCTGCCGTACGTTGATTGAGCAGTACAACCGCGATGTGCTCAAAGGGCTGGAGCTTTCGGAAGGAACCGTGCCGGGAAAACTGCGGCCGCACTCGGTGTTGGTCGGCAATGTCTACCGCGGCGCGCCTGCGGAGGATTGCGAGTTCCTGTTGGAAAAGCTCTGCACATGGCTCAACAGTGATGATTTCTCGCCAGCAGAAGAGGAGTTCCGTATTCCGTTCGCACTCATCAAGGCCATTGTGGCGCACGTCTATCTGGCATGGATCCACCCCTTCGGAGACGGCAATGGGCGGACGGCGCGCTTGCTCGAATTTCATATCCTCTTCGCCAACGGAATCCCGCTTCCCGCCGCCCATCTGCTGAGCGACCATTACAACTTGACGCGCGTCGGCTATTACCGAGAGCTGGCAAGGGCAAGCGCGTCCGGCGGAGATCTCCTGCCCTTTATCCGCTATGCGGTGCGGGGCTTCCTTGATGGCATCCGCGAACAAATCGGGCGCATCCGCGAACAGCAGATGCGGGTGGCGTGGGAAAACTATGTGTATGACCGTTTCAGGGATGCGAAGAACTCCCCCGCGCAGAAGCGTCGCCGGGATCTCGTCTTCGCCCTCACCGATCGAAGCGGCTGGGTTGACGTGACGGACATTCCCTTGCTCACACCGAAGCTTGCGCGCGAATACGCTACAGCGGGCGAGCGGATGGTGCAGCGGGATCTTAACGCGCTCGCGAAAATGGAGCTGATTTCCCGGCGTCACGGAAAAGCCAGAGCCAATCAACACGTCATCGAAGCCTTTCTGCCGCGTCGCGTGGAAACGTCAAAATAATCGATTCCTCACGTACCGGGATAACCCCCCCCAATACGGGAGCGCCTATGCCAGAACTTCCTGAAGTCGAAACCGTTGTCCGCGAACTCCGTGCCCAAGGAATGGTCGGTGCCGTGATCCGCGAAGTGCGGTTCCGCTGGCCGCGGATCGCGGCCGGCCGGTCGCCCGCGTCGCTCGCCCGCGCACTGCGGGGCCGGACCGTCACCAGCGTGACACGCCGCGCCAAGTACATCGTATTCACGCTCGACACGGGCGACCGCCTGCTGATCCACCTGCGCATGACCGGGAAACTGCGTTTCCTTGGTGCGGAGGAACGGCCCGGCCGCCATGACCACGCGCTTCTGCTTCTGGAAGACTCCCGCCGACTCGTATTCAATGACACCCGCAAGTTTGGGCGCCTCCGGTTGTGCGGTGCAGACACGGACCCCTTTGCAACGCTCGGACCGGAACCGCTGGAGCCGGCCTTCACGACAGCCGTGCTGCGCGCGCGCCTTGCCGGCAAACGGGGCAAAATCAAGCCGTTGCTCCTGAACCAGACCGTTGTGGCCGGGCTCGGCAATATCTACGCGGACGAATCCCTGTGGCACGCCGGGATCCATCCGGAACGCCGCGCCGACTCGCTGACGGAAACCGAGATCCAGCGGTTGTGCCGGGCCATCCGCACGATCCTGCGGCGCGCCATCACGAAGGGCGGCACCACGCTCGGCGGGGGCGAGACGAATTTTTACAGTGTGGCGGGACGCCGCGGACGCAACGCCGACGATCTGCGGGTCTTCCGGCGTGACGGCCTGCCGTGCCCGCGCTGCGGCCGTCCGATCGCGCGAAGCGTTGTGGGACAGCGTGGCACGCATTTCTGCCCCGTCTGCCAGCGCCCCCCTACTTCACGGTGAAGGGAACAGACTGCGTCACCGCCATCACGGGGCCTTTCGGCGCCTTTTTTTCCACACAACCGAGGATGAGATATCCAGAGGCGCCAGCCTGCAGCACGGACGGATCTGTGCGAAGCATCACCCGCGCGCGTTCCTGACGGTTCGTCCGCTGCACGTCCTGAACCGTGATCCCCCGCTCAGGCCAGACCACCACGGTCTTGCATCCGTTCCCCAGGCGCGCCGCCAATGTGGAGCTGATCATCATCAGTTCCATCGGCTTCCCCGTCGAGAGGGAAAGCGGTTTGCGGGGCGCGACGTTCAGGTGCAGCGCATACAGGGTAGGATTGACCCTGGCTGCCGACTCGTCAAAAGATTGCGGCCGCGCGGCCGTATTCCCCTCACGTTGCCGCACCGGCACGACAGGCCGCTTGACCGGCTGCCCGTTGATCTCCGCCGTGGCGGTGAGGGGCAGACTGAAGACCGTGCGCGGATACCGGGCGCCGTCGGTGGAAACGGTCATCAGGCAGAAACTCTCCCCGGCGGGAATCAGTCCGCCTTGGCTCGCGATACTGAGCGGCGGAAAATCGAGTTCCACGCGCACCGCACCCTCGAATCCGTTCCGACGCCGCACCTCCACCCGTACCAGCGCGCTGCCGTCAGGCGGAATGTTCAGCGATGCCGGAGTCAGGGTCGCCTCGAATCCCGGAGCCTGCGCTTCGTTGGCCAGATCGAAACGCAACGAAGGCAGGGCCAACGCGCCCTCGGTGAGCGTCGCCAGGCACCGCGCGCTGTCCTTGCCGCCTGTGAAAAGACGCAGGCGGCTCCGCGCGAGATTATGTCCGGCCAAACGCACATTCAGACTCTCGCCCTCCCGTGCCCTGTCAGGCGTCAACCCCGTGACCAGCGGCAGCGCGCCGAGTTTGATCCGGTACACGCACCCGTCCCCGCCTTCCGCATCCGATCCCGCCGCCACCAGCAATCTGTACTCGCCCTCCTCCCGCACTTCGAGCACGAGCACCGGCGCATCCTCCCCGTCATACGCCTTCATGTTTGCGCACGGTTTTCCCGCGGCGTCCGTGAATGTGAGGGCGGGCACAAAACCGTTGGCCGACACGGTCCGCGACTCCACAAACGCGACCACCGCGCTCCCTGGGGCAGCGCGAAAGCGGTACACGTCCGCACCCCGGCCGTGGCATCGGCCGTTCAGACAGGCCGGCAGATTGGACAGCACGACCTCGCCCGTTTCGGTGCGAAGGGTCGCTGGTTCGCTCGACTCGGACATCGTGCCCACCTCAAACCGCACGGGCTCGCTGAGGTGATGCGCCGTGGCCACACGCAACGCGCGGATACCCGGCGCGGCCTCGGGATCGGCGACCACGCGGAACCGATACCGGTCCGGCAGGACGACGGGCACCTCGCGCCCCTTTTGGTTCCGGGTCACCGTCCGAACCGGACCCAGAAAAAACGCCTTGACCCCTTCACCGCTGATCACCGCTTGCGTCACATTCCCCAGATGCGTCCCGCCGATTTCGACCTCGCACGCCGAATCCGCACACACGCCTGCGGGATATACGTATTCCAGACAAGGCTCCGCCGCGAGAACCGTCCCCCATCCGATCACCATTCCCCACACGATTCCGATCCGCATCCCGTTCCTCCCCCTTCCGTCCTCTGCCGCGCCCCACTCCCCCATCGAGCCATACCGCTCTTCCGTTCCGCTCCGCACACAGCAGAAAGGCCTTTCCTTATACCACACCGCGCCGGACACTGACAAGGAACCGCCGCACAAGAATCATTGGGCGCGTAGCCGCTTTCCGACCGCAGCCCCCCTCACGGTGTTCTGTCCTTTGTGCAGACAAATACCCGCTTGTTTCAGCGTCATAACAGTCATACACTTACCAAGGAAGAAGGAAGCTTATGTCTCTATACCTTGTACAAGGCGCGGTTTACGGTTTTGCGGCTGCGGTGCAGCCCGGCCCGTTTCTGGCCTATCTGGTTTCTTTGGCGTTGAGTCGGGGCTGGAGGCGGGCGTTGCCTGCCGTGCTGGCACCGCTGCTGAGCGATGGCCCGATCATCGTGCTGGTACTGATCGTGCTGAGCCGCGTCCCGCCGTGGTGGATACAACTGTTGCGGTTCGCTGGCGGTTTCTTCATCCTCTATCTTGCGGCGGGGGCGTTGCGTTTCTGGCGACACCCTGAGACGGTTGCGCCGTCAGACCGTTCTGATCGGAAAGGCGTGTTCCGTGCCGTGCTCCTGAACCTGCTAAACCCATCCCCCTATGTGTATTGGGGGTTAGTAGGCGGGCCGCTGCTGTTGTCAGGGTGGCGCGAAACGCCTGTCAACGGGATCGGTTTTCTGGCGGGGTTTTACGGCGCGATGGTGGCGAGTATGGCGGGGATCATCCTGCTGTGCGCATGCGCCGGGAGAAGGGACGAGCGGTTGAACCGGCTTCTGTCCGGCGTCTCGGGGTTCGCACTGGCCGGTTTCGGGCTGTATCAAATCGCGCTGGGGATTACGAATTGGCGCTGGCCGGGCTGAGGTGAACGCTTTTTTCATGCGAAGGCACCAAGGGAGCGAAGGTTTTGGGGGGCAGGGCTGGCCGCAAGTCGCGGGTCGCGGGTCAACCTCTCTTGTTGCGGCCACGCAGTGGCTCGCAA
>JAPXSY010000130.1:0-5317 GCA_033812795.1 Kiritimatiellia bacterium | reverse complement strand
AAGGTTTTGGGGGGCAGGGCTGGCCGCCAGTCGCGGGTCGCGGGTCACCCTCTCTTGTTGCGGCCACGCAGTGGCTCGCAACCATGAGAGGAAAAGCGCTGCTCGGTTGTTTCGCGCAAGGCGGCACCCGCATTGGTTTCATGGCACATATAGCGTGACTTTTCGGCTGGAACCGCTCCCTCCATATTGGTATGGTATGCCAGAATACAATGATTGACGGTCCGGTATCGGAAATGGGGCCGCGTGTTGTGCATCGAAACGCAGGACGAATACGAAATGACGAGCAGGAATGACGCTGATAGCCATGACGTCAGATAGATGGCAGGTGATCACGCCACACAAGAAAGGGAAAACCATGTTCAGGCAAATCGCTTTTTTGGTAATCACGATCGTATGGGCCAGCTCCTCGGCAGCGTTGACGGATGTCAAATGGGCCTCGTCCAACGGACAACCCGTTTCTGGGTCCCTGCTCGATGATGCCAGTTGGGAAGGGGGCTCAGCGCCTGTCCCGGGAACAGGGATCGGCAAGTTATATGTCCAAAGCGGGCCTTACGCAGTCACCCTCCCTGGGGCGACGGCAAGTTTCCCGTTCTGGGTGCGCGTGCCATCCGCCGACGTCGGCAAGGTAACGCTAGACGGCCGCGGCAATTGTTTCATCATGGCACCGCGCGCGAGCGCTATCCAGGGAAACCAGCCGTTTCGCATCGATTCGACGGAATACGGCGGGCACATCTTCAACATGCAGGGCTACGACGATACTGCTGACGCCGTATTGCGGTTCGAGAATCTGTTGTTGGAGGCATGGACCACATCCGAACCCAAACGGACAACCATCGACGTCCGCGGGGGCCTCATGGATTTTAGACGGCCAATGGACGGTGTGTCGACGGTCAAGTCGTGGCTGCAGCTCGGCAACAATGTCGGCGGCAATGAACTCGTCTATCGTATCGGACCGGGCGCGACGAACCGGTTCTCCACCGCAGATCTGGCGATGAGCGCACCCCAAAAAGGTTACATTGTCGTCGACGGCGGCTTGCTCGAAGTCGACGGGTTGCTGGCACTCAACGGGAACAACACACTCTGCAAGGAGTTTGTGATCACCAACGGCGGTGTGGTGACAGCGAACCAGCTCTTTTTAGGCAATGTGACCGGTGGCAGCCGCTGGCGCGTGGATGTTGTCAACGGTTCAACGCTCGCCGCAGCCGGGACTTTCAAACAGTGTTCGTTCACAGGCAGCCTGTTCGACATCAACATCGGAGCCCATTCGCGGTTGATCCTCAGCAAGCAGGATCAAACTTACTTCGGCAATGTTGAAGGGGCGACGCTGAACGTGAATCTTTTCGATGGAGGCACACTTCTCGTCACGAATGATTTTGACTTCACCATGAAAAATCAGACTCGGCCGGTGAACGGCGGTGCGTTTCTGAATGTTTCCAACGGCACATTACGCATTGCTCCGACCGGCATCTTCCGGATGGCCCAGAACTTATACGGAACCCATAATTTCACAATCCGCAATGAGGGCAAGCTTTTCATCGGACATTCGCGTCCGGATGGGGATCTGACAACTTGGGACCTTTCGTCCGCACACTTCGATTTCACCGATGATTCGGTCCTCTACATCGGCTGTTACGGTAACGATGGCGCGCACGTCATCATCACCAACGGCACGAACACGATCCGCGGCAAGGAATTCGTCCTCGGCAAGGACGGCTCGCCAAACTCGGCACTCACGATCGGCGGCAATGCCGACATCACCTTTGGACCGATCACCGACAAAGCCGTCTTCAATCACCTCGACCGCGGGGACGGAACCACGTTCAATCTGATTGGCGGACGGACGACATGGCTGGAGAAGCCGACGTTCGGGAGCAAGAACGTTGGACGGCTGACTGTGAATGTCACGGGCGGGGTCCATGCGTTCAACACAGCGGTGAGCATTGGTTACTTTGGTCTCTGCGACTGGTTCCAGTCTGGCGGCGATGTCACCGTTAAGGATAGTTTGACGGTTGGAAACTGGCCCGGATTCCCCGAGGCGCATCGGCCCCAGTATTTCCGTTTGACCGGCGGCTCGCTCACGACGCTCGAGAACCTCGTGGTGGCGGACGGCGGCAACCGTGCGGCGATCGTCGAACTCAACGGCGGCATACTCAAGGCGAAACGCGTCTATGGGTGGAACGGCGCGACGGTGCGTAAACCGGATGCAGGCGGTCTCGCGATTCTGCATGGCGATGGCGGTACGCTTGAGGCTCTTTCCGCTCAAAATGCGTTCATGGTCTTTCTCGACGAGGCGAAGGTCGGCACGACCGGTCTGGTCATCCGCACGGACTTTGACATCACGCTCTGCGCACCCTGGGCCGATCTCGATGGGGCGGAAGGCGAAGGTCGCCTGATCTTGTGCGGGCCCGGCAAGAAGACATTCGTGAAGAATCTGGTGGACGCGAATTTAACGTGCTCAAACGGTGCGCTTACGAACGGCATCACGGTCTGCGCGGGCGGGCTCGTCCACTTCGCGGACGAGCTTCCCATTACGACGAAGCTCGTGGTCACGAACAACGCGATGGTCTCCTTCGCAGGCACGTCGACGGGCGCAACATTAAAAGGGCTTGTCCTCGGTGACGCGACGAGTGGCGGCACGCTGCGGCTTGATCCTGGCGATCACTTCACGGTCGACGGCCCGGTCTCGTTCCTGAATGCGGCGCTTGAATTCACATCCCCGCCAGAGCCGGCGGACTACGTGTTTCTCACGGTTTCTCAGGGCGTTCCGGTCGATGCGGCGACGAAGACGGCCTGGGAACAGATGCTCATTGCCGCAGGACATGGCAAGGGCAAGACGTATTCCTTCTCGGTAACGGAGGACGAGTCAGGCAATCAGATCTTCGGGCTCAAGGTCGAAACAGCTGAACCGCTTGCCGACACAACGACGTGGCAAGGCCCCGGCACGGCTTGGGAGACCAACGAAAACTGGTCCGCCATGAGCCCGGGTTCCCACGCTGTGGCCGTGTTCTCCTCCGATACGGCTCCGGCGGCGGTAACACTCGATACGCCGGTCACAATCGGTGCCCTATGCTTCACGAACGCGGGAACGTCGATCGGCGGCGCAGGCGGCATCGGCTTCACCGATTCGGGTTATGCGGAAGTGTCCGCCGAAGCGGGTTTGCATGAAATCGGTGTCGGCCTTTTGCCGACCTTCGAATTGCCGTTTGCGCTTGCCGAGGGCTCGCGCGTCCGCATAGCAGGACCCATCACGGGAGGCGCGATCAATAAGACAGGCGAAGGCATCCTCGCTCTCGCTAATGAGAACAATTCCCTGCGTGGCGCGATTCGCATCGACGGCGGCGCCGTTGTGGCGGAATCGATCGCGACGCTTGGCATGCGGAACGGCGGTGCAAACAAGGTGACGCTTAAAAAGGGTGTCTTCGCCATCTCAAACGACGTCGCGGACGCGACGCTGCCGCAGACGTTTGAACTCGATGCTGGAGCGAAGACGTCGGCTGTGATGCGCGTGGATGAAGACCTCACGGTTTCCGCCTTCTCGTGCGCTTCCGGTAACCTCGTCAAACGCGGCCGCGGACGACTCACGCTCGCCTACGGGACAGGAACGGTTCATCTCGCACGAGATGACGGCTATTCCGCACGGTCGTTCTCCGTGAACGAAATCGTCTACAAAGAGAACGGGTCCGTTCCAGATGATCTCACGGGGTTCTCCGGCATCAACGTTATCGAAGGCGAACTGGTGCTCAAGGGAACAGCCGGGAAGCCCGAAGACACCATCTTCTGGCTCCACAACGTCGATTGGCGCATCGGCCAGAACACAGCCACCGTGGCGGACCCGATCTTTACCCTCGACCATGCCAAACTTTATAACTCGGATTCGCATTGCGCGCTGGGTTATGGCGTCAACGTAACCGGCGGGACAAAGACCGCCTCGCTCAACCTGCGCAACGGCGCGTGGTTCTACGGGAATTCGATCTTTTCGGGAAGCAATGCATCCGGAATGACCGGCGCACCCGAGGATGACGTCTACTGCCGGATCCATGTGTCCGGCGCGTCGACGCTCGAAACCGAATACATTCTGTTACTCTCGTCCGCACACAAGGGCTGGGGTGAGCATCTTTTTGAAGAAGGTTCGGAGGTCTTGGCTCGGTTGGGCGTCGGCGTGGAGGTCCGCTATCCTGTCCGTGCGACATGGGACGATGGATCCATTCTCGCCGCGACGCGCAACAACGGCGTTTATACGCCGACTCGGCTCAACGTGAAGGACGGCGGTCGCGGTTCGTTCACGTTCCAGAACGGTTCGACATTGTATGCCAATCTTTTCACCCACAACTGCAATGCCGCGTTTGCGTTCGTGTTCGACGACGGCACATGGGATGCCTGCGGGGATATGGACTTCTGTTTCCGCTACGCGTCCAAGGTGTCCATCGAGACAACCGGAAAAGGCCTCACGCTGCCGCCAGCCGACAAACAAACCTACCGGATGGCGGCGAAGATCAGCGGAACGGGCGGCGTCGTGAAGACCGGTGCCGGCACGCTTGCGTTCGTGCCGCACGAGACGCTGGACGCTGCAACGGGCACGACGCCCGAGCCGTTAGTCGATGATCCCGTGACCTGGGATTTCGACGGGACGCTGGACATCCGCGAAGGCGTTGTCACCGTCGCGAACGGCTGCACGCGTTCGGGCCTGTTGCCCGTGAAGGTGGCGTCCGAAGCCGAACTGCGTTTGGCATCCGGTTCCGACGTGACGCTATCCATGGATCTGGGATATTCGGAGGACGCGCCGATGCCGGAGAGTCTGCTGGGCAAAACGGTGGCGTTACCCATCACCTACGATGGCGACGCGCCGACAAAACTGGCGGATTGGGAAGTCGGTCCGGTTGGAATCCCTCAAACGACGGTTCGCTTGTTGGCTGAAAACGGCGGCATATTCCTGCTTGTCGAACGCGATGTTGGGTTCAGGCTGATCCTTAAATAAGCAAATCAGGATAGATTGCCGAGTGGACTGCAAATGCCACTTTGTCGCGTGCGGCACCACGGATGTGTCTTCGGTGGGGACGCGGGCGTGCGTTCCGCGAAAGGAGCCGGAAAATGATCCATTTCTTTTGCATGGCAGCATTGACGTTGACCGCACCTGCTGGCCGTTTCCGCAAACCGCCGCCGGTCCCTACCTTGAGCGGACGCCTCGGGGATGCGTGAACCTAAAAAGAGCGTTGAAAGCAACGCTCTTTGGTTTCAGGGTTTCTGGTTTCAGGGTTTCTGGTTTCTGGGTTTCATCCAAATCGGGGTCGGGGTCGGTATCGGTATCGCTATCGCTATC
>JAPXSY010000129.1:0-5318 GCA_033812795.1 Kiritimatiellia bacterium | reverse complement strand
CCGCCGCAGGCCAGCCGCCTCTTCTTCCATCGCCTGCACGCGCCGGTGCACGTTTTCGTTCTGGTCCGCCTCGCGCCGCGCGTCAGCCAGCTCCCCTTCCAGCGAGGCGATCCGCGTCGCCTGTTCCGCCAGACTGCGTTCCGCGCACTTCACCGCTTCCCGCAGTTGACCGCGTTCTTCCTCAAAACGTTGCGCCTGATCCGCAGCCGCCGCAACCGCCGCAGCCTCCCGGTCCCGCAGTGCCTTGACCTCCTCCCCGGCTTGGGTGAGGCGCTGACGCAACGACTCTCCTTCGATTTCCCACGCCTTTCTTTCCGCCCGCAACCGTGCGGCCTGCTCCTCCAGACCGCGCGCGCGTTCCCGTTCCGCATCCCGCTCCCGGGTCAACGCGGCGCGCGCCTCCTCCTCAAGACGGGCCCGGTCCGCCGCATCGAGAGGCTGACGCGTGAAAAAAGCCGTCTCACCCGACAACGACCCCTCTTGGACCAGATCCCGCATGGCCTGTCCGTGAATGGGTCCGTAAAAGGCTCCCGGCGTAACCTCCGCCACCCAGTCCATCCCCAGTTCCGCCCGGGTCGTCACGCGCTGCCACACCGTCCCGTTTTCGGAGATCTCGCTGGTGGGTGCCAAACGGCCGTCCGCAGCCCACGTCTGAAGCGTCTGGAAATCCACAGGGCCGAACTGTTCGCCCTGCTCGTTGCGAACACGCCAGACCGCTTTTTCACCGCCCTTCCTTTTCCCCACGTTTGCCACACGCTGCCTTTCCGCTGAAAACCGCTGAAAAAACCGTTCCTTATGATAAAGGAAGCCGGTCGGCTTCACAATCCCTTTTCCGCACGGTTCCGCCCCTCGAACCCCATGCGGCCCGGTCGCCGCAATGGTCCGGGTCTTGTCCGAAACCGCGGCATGGTGTATAGTTCTGTTATGAACGCTTGCTCTTCGACACCTTTTCTGAAACGGCCCACCGCTTGGATGGCCGCGCCGTTGCTCTGGATCGCGGGTGTTGTCGTGCTTTCGGTGATCGGTTTGACCGCCACGCCCGACTGGATCGCGAATCACTTCGATCAGGATGGGGCCTCGCCGGTGGAGGCCGCGACGATCGCGCTGTTCTGGCTCCAGATCGCCTTTTTCTGGCTGGTGCCGCCAATGCGGCCCGGACGCTGGCGCGCCTTCTGGCTGACGAATTTTTCGCTGTTGACTTTCTTCGCCATCTGCCGCCAGCTCGACTGGCACAGGCTCCTCGTCACACCTTCAGGGCTCCCCGGCGCCACGCGCGGCACACCGTTTAAGATGAAGTTTTTGCTGAACGCCCGCAACCCGCTCCCGGACCGGATTCTGGTCGCGCTCTGCTTCGTGCTGGTCATCGCGCTGTGCGGCGGCACGCTGCTCTATTTTCTGCCGCGGCTGCTCCGAGGCCTCTTCCGGATGCACCCGGTGTGCTGGACGATCGGATTCTTCGGCGGCACGCTGATCCTGATCCAGATTTTCGACCGGATGAGTTCGGTGCTGCGCAAGGATTTCGGCATCCACCTTACGGATCGCCAGCATGCGCTGACCACCGCTCTGGAGGAGGGGCTGGAGCTGCTGCTGCCGCTCTTCATTATCCTCGCGGTGCTCCAAGCGCACTTCATCTATCTCGATTCTGACGCGGAAAGCGGGCCGCTGGCCCGCCACCGTGCACTGTAACCCCCTTTCGCGCCGCACGGCGCGGAAAGTCTGACCCATGCGAATACTGGTGATCGAAGACGACGACAAGATCCAGTCCTTCATCGGCCGGGGATTGAGTCAGGAAGGCCATACCGTGGACATGGCCTCGACCGGTACCGAGGGGCTGCGTCTCTGGCAGCGTACGCAATATGACGCGGTCGTGCTCGACATCATGCTGCCGGAACGGAACGGAATCGATTTGCTCCGGCAAATGCGCCACAAAGGCGACCCGACCCCGGTATTGGTGCTCAGCGCCAAAAGCGCCGTGGAGGACCGCGTGACCGGTCTGGAAATCGGTGCCGACGATTATATGACCAAACCTTTTTCGTTTTCGGAGCTGATCGCGCGCCTGCACGCGATCACCCGGCGCATGCAAAGCCCGGCGCAATCCGGTAAAGACGCCACTTCGCTCAGTCTCGGCGGGGTGACTCTCGATCTGTTACGGCGCACCGTCGTGCGCGAGAATCGCAAGATCGAACTGCAGCCGCGCGAGTTCGCCCTCCTTGAACTGCTGATGCGTAACGCCAACCGCCCCCTCAACAAGACGGTGATCCTCGAACGGATCTGGGATTACAGCTTTGACCCGCAAACCAACGTTGTGGATGTTCTGGTCTGCCGGCTGCGCACGAAACTGGATGCCGGGTTCAGCGTAAAGCGGATCCAGACCATGAGGGGGATCGGCTATGTTTTCCGCACGACGGAATAACCGCCTCCGTTCCTTCGCGATGTATCTCGGCATGGGCTACCTGATCGTCTATGCCCTCTGTACCGGCGTGATCTTTTTCCTGATCACCCGGGTCATCACCGTCTCCGCCCGCGGCTTTGACCGCGAGGATGTCCTGGCCGAAAGCGAGGAACTCGTCGAACTCCTCACCCAGAACACCGACGGCAACCTGCTGGCCGAACAGGTGACCATGGGACGGTATCCGCCCTCCACCATCTTCATCGTGCGCGTGATCAACCGCCGCGGGCTGGTTGAATACACCATCACCTGGCCGAAGAAGATCGACCTTCCGGATTGGCGTGCCTTCGCGGAAGGCGACGAAAATCTGCCCCGCGAGGGATTGAGCGAATACTACATCCGGCCCTTGAAACGGCATGTCCAGATCCAGACCACCCATCTCCCGGACGGCCGTGTGCTTCAGGTGGGCAAGGGTTCGTTTCTGGAGGTGGACCAGAAAAGCATGCTGGTGCGCATCCTCCTGATCTATGCGGCCCTCTCCACCTTCTTCTCGATCGCCTCGGGCATCTTCATGATGCTGATCACCCTGCGCCCCATCCACCGCATCACAAAATCGATGTCCGACATCATCCGTTCGCAGGCCTTTGAGACCGGTGCGCCGCCGGTCCGAAGCCTGATCGCGGAACTCGACACGCTAGGGCAGCTTTTCACGATCATGACCGGGAAATACGCCAACCTCATCCGGGCCATGCGCGAGACCATGGAGAACGTGGCGCATGACTTCCGCACGCCGCTCGCGCGTATCCGCGGCGCATCGGAGCTGGCGCTGCACCGCGAACACCTTCCCGCCGAACTGACCGAGACGCTCGCGGACATCATCGAGGATTGTGACCGCCTCCAGCTTCAGCTCCAGAACCTGATGGACGCGCGCGAAATGGAGAGCGGGTTCGTCCGGCTCAACCGCCAGCCCTTCCGCCTCAACCAACTCCTCGGCGAAATCGTCGATCTCTACTCGTTGCTTGCGGAGGAGAAACGCCTGACCCTCTCGTACGTCAATGCCTGCGACCGCGATGTGCTGTTCGACGGGGACCGGAACCGTCTCGCCCGCGCCTTCGCCAACCTCATGGACAACGCCTTGAAATATACCCCGAACGGCGGCCGCGTGGACCTCACGCTGGAAACAGGCCCCGACGCCGTGCGCGTGTGTGTCCGCGACACGGGCATCGGCATCTCCGAAGCCGAACAGACCCTCGTCTGGCAACGCCTGTTCCGCGGCAAACAGGCGCGTGAAACCGAAAAGGGGCTGGGGCTCGGCCTGAACATCGTCCAGATCATCATTTCGGCGCATGGCGGCACGGTCACCCTGGAAAGCCGACCCGGCGCGGGCAGCGTTTTCCGCGTGACGTTGCCGTTCCGCGATGCGCCAAGCTGAACTTCTGCGTTGAGATAAGCCAGGGTTTCCGACAGCTTCCCGTAACCGGCAACCCAAAATTCTCATCCCCGTGCCACGGTCAGAGCCCACACCGTGCGCGCACCGGCCCTTTTTAGTGCATGCGCACAGGCGTCCAACGTGGCACCGGTGGTCATGACATCATCGACCAGCAGCACACAGCGCTGCGTCACCCATGCCGGCCGGACCACCTCAAACGCGCCCCGCATGTTGAGGCGCCGACGGACCGCGTCCAGATGCGTCTGCGTCTCCGTATGGCGCATGCGTCGCAACGCGCGGTCATCGTAGCGGCGTCCGATCCGCTCCGCCAAGGCCCGCGCCAGCAGCGCCGCCTGATTGTAGGAGCGCTCGCGCTCGCGAACCGGATGCAGCGGCACCGGCACCACCACATCCACGGCAACGGGATCGAAATGCGCTGTCAGGCATCCGGCCAAAAAATCCGTGAGGTCCTGGCACAGCCAAAGGGCCTTTCCGTATTTGAAGCCGTGGATCATCTCCCGTAAGGTGCCGCGGAAGCGTCCGGCCGAGCGCGCGCGGTCGAAATGCGGCCGCACCTCCCGGCATACGCCGCATTCGAACGCATGGCCCACACGTCCTTCCGCATGGGCGCCGCACCTTTCGCACAGGCTCTCCCGGTAAAGCTCGACGGTGCGGAAACACTCCCAGCACAACGACCGGCCGGGTCGGTCCGACGGCTTGCCGCAGGACGAGTTGGGGCAGACCCGCGGATAGAGCCACTCCGCGAGCAGACCGGCGAGTTGGCGCCCTTTCCCGGTCATGTGCGCCTCCGTGTTACCAGAGTTTATCGGGATACACGCCATCGCGGACCCGTGCCTGCACCGCAGCCATCACCGCAGGCCTATCCTCCCGATAGGTCACCCCGAACCAGGCGCTTTCCGTCGGCAGCACCTCGACCTCCGCCGCACCCTCGCGGATCATCCCGTCCACCACAAACGGAATGTACCATTCGGCTTTCGGATCCGCCGCATGCGCCGCCAGCCAAGCGGGGAAACGTTCTTCCAACGCCGCGAACAAAGCGGGCGTGAAGCCCCACAGGTTCATCGACACCCGCTCCGTACCGTTCAGCCGGACCGGACGCGCGGGATCCTCCTGATTTTCGACGCCGTCCGCCACACGCGTCAAACGCGTCATCTCCGTGACTCCCGCCAGCATTCCCTCCGGCGTCACGCGGCAGATGCCGCGCGCCACGCCGCCATGTTCCGAGAGCGTCTGATCCAAACGATAACCGACCATAGCGAAGCGTGGTTTTGGGGCGGGCCGCGATGCGGAGAGAAACGCCCCCAGCCGCGCGAACGCATCCTGACCATAGAAGTCATCCGCATTGATCGCGGCAAACGGTGCCTCGACCACCTGCCGCGCCGAACGGATCGCGTGCGCCGTGCCCCACGGCTTGGTCCGCCCGGCCGGCACCGTGAACCCTGCGGGCAGATCGTCCAGAGCCTGAAACGCATAATCCAC
>JAPXSY010000128.1:0-5648 GCA_033812795.1 Kiritimatiellia bacterium | reverse complement strand
GACGACTCCTGCGGCGTGCGCTTGTTTCGAAGCCGGGTGCCAGACTGTGCCGTCAGCCGAAAACGTTACGCTCACCTTGGCTCCGCAGGCGAGGCGCAGGCGCGCGGCATCCTTCCCCCGCAGCGCCAACGGTACGCGGTAGGTCAGGGCCGCCCCTTTCCGGAACTGGAAATTCGAAACGCGGTCCGTCACCCCCGCCGTGTCGAGACGCAGCGGCAGTTCCTCCTCGCCGACCATGAAGACGCGGTGCGCGCCTTCGGCCAGCGTGGTCTCGATCAGGGGCCGCTCCCCGACTTTGCGGTCCGGCGCCAGGGCCTCGAACCGCAGCGGCGCGCCCTCCTTGGTCAGCCAGCGCAACCCCGAGCCCACGACACGTCCGTCCGACACGAAGACCAGCCGGTACGCGCCCTTGTCCGGGGTCCAGGCCCCGACGGGCGTGGTGGTCTCCACCACGCGCACGGGTTTGCCGCCGAGGCGGATCCCGCACTCGGCATTGCCGTGGTTGTGCCCCGCGATGTTCCAGATCTCGCCGGGAAACGCGGCCAGGAGCGGGGCAAGCTGTTTCCGGATGCGGTGACAGTCCGGATCCTTGAGCGCTTCATGCGTGAAGAGCACCAGGGATCTCGCCCCGGCCGCGGCGGCGAGATCGCGCTTCAGCCAGGCGAGCTGCGCGTCATCCAGCAGAATGCCGGCGTGGTTGGTGTTCTCCGGCTTCCAGGTGTTGTAGCCGTGCAGGCCGACGAAATGCACGCCCTGCCTGGCGAACGACCAGTAGACCGGACGGTCGGGCCAGACCGCGTGATAGGCCTCGGGCGAGCAGTCGTTGTTGCCGATGATCATGTGGCAGGGCACGGTGAGGCGCGAGACGATCAGATCCCGCACGCGCCGGAACCCGGCTTCGGCCTGCGGCCAGGTGGCGGGGTTGCGCGTGGTCGCGGCGATCAGATCGCCGGTCAGCGCAACGAACGCCGGCCGGGGGCGCAGCGCGTTCATGTCATCCGCGAAGTTGCGGCCCCCGAACTTGTCCGGCATTTTCAAGGCTCCGGACGTGATCTCGCTCGCGTGCAGATCCGTGGCCTGGAGAAAAAAGAAACTGCCGGGCGCATCCGGGTCCCAACCCACGGCCCGGCCCAGTTCCGCCAGCCCTGCCGCCTCCCCCGCAAACGTCCGCCCGCAAACCATCGCGGCGCCCGCGCCGCCGGAAAGGAACCCCCGCCGCGTGATTTTCCTGACTCGCATTATTTCTCCCCCTTTCCTAATTTCCGCCATGCGTTTTAGCGCAGCGGCACTTGGCCGCGTTCGGCGAGCAGGATCGGACTGTCCCAGACCGGTAACGATTTAAAGGACGTGTCACCTGCGTCGACCGACCACGGCCCCACCGCCAGTTCGTACACCTTTCCGGTGATCATCTCCACATACACGGGGTCCTTGAACATGACGCCCTTGATCCTCAGTGTGGCGGAATCGAATGTCAGCGCGTCGCCCGGCACCTGATCGTTGCACCAAAGCAACACGGCGGGCGTGCCGGCTTTCTTGAAGCCGGCAACCTCCAGCGTCCGCTTGAGGTCGGTCTCGTACGCCAGCAGGCCGGTCGGCTGAACTGTGTTGTCGAAAAAGGCGGTCATGTGCTGAACGGCGTAAAAGGCGGGGCGCTTATAGATGATCCGATGGTTCAGGTCGGCGCGCAGCAGGCCGAACGACTGCAGCATGAAACCGTAGTTCAGATCCGCCATCGTGAAGATCGAGGTGCGGATACCGCGCGCCCAGTCGCCCGCCATGCGCCGCAAGTCCCACTTGGCCTGGCTGTACTCGGTCCACGGAAGATTGTTCATCGCATGGCCCCATTCCAAGATGGAGGGACAACCGCTCTCGCCCTGATAGAGCGTGAGCCGGGGATTGTAGGCCTTGAGCAGCTCCTGTAGCTCGTTGAGCTTCACATAGACCGCGTCGGGGTTCGGCGTGTACGGGTGGTACGTCACGTAATCGACGCACCCGAGTTCACCCTTTCCCTTGAGCGCGTCGAACACCGCACGCGGGAATTTCAGGCCGCCGCCCGAGAAAGCGCCGTGCACGGTAAAGCCCATGACCGTGGCGTTGGGCTGCGCCTTGCGGATCGCCTTGGAGGCGGTGATCATCAGGTTGGCGTAAGCGGCGGGATCGGCCTTATGGCTGGGCTCGTTCCAGATCTCCCACTCGGTCACCGCGTCCTTGTAATGCGTGACGACCGCCTCCACGTAATCGCGCCAGCCGGCCATCGTTTCCTCGGCAGTGAAGATGCCGGCGCCGAGATCGGTCTGCGACTTGTACAGCGGGTTGCCGTAGCACAGGCAGATCCAGGGCTCGACGCCCTGCTCTTTCAGGCCGTAAACGATGGTGTCCAGCCAGGCGAAGTCGTAGACGCCCTTCCGCTTCTCGGTCTTGGCCCAGCCGCTCTGCAGCCGCGCGTGCTTGACACCGAGCTCGCCCACGTACTGCTTGTACTGGTTGAAGTCACCGTAATCCCGGTCCAGCGTCTCGCAGCCGACCGACCAAGGTGACGCGGCGATGTCCTTGGCGTGCCGAACAGCCAGACGGCCGATCTGCTTCAGTTCCGGTCCCGCCTTGTTGAAGGCCTCCCACGTGACGCTTTTGTGCGCCATGTCGGCAAACGCCGTTGTGCAGACCAGAACCCCCGCCAATATCGCGGCGGCCATTTTTCCGGTGTACCGTGTCGTCATCATTTCTTCATCCCTTTTTGTCCTTACAAGGGAGGGACGGTTCCCCGAACTGTCCGCCCTTCGGCTCTGGACACGCGGACGCCTCGGGGAGGCGTCCCTACCCGTGGCGGCTGAACGCGATACCGGCAAAGGCGGCGCGCGACGTTCCGGCGCGCACATGGACGGGCAAAGATCAAACCGCTTCTACTCGAACCGGATCAGCGTCCCCATCGGGTAATAGCGCTCGTAGGCCCCGATATCCACCTGCGGCCCGCAGAGGCGCCGCGTCCCGGCCAAATCGAACGCCTCCGCCATCCACGCCTCGTTGGTGCCCGCGTTGAAACAAGGCGAACCGGGGCGGAGACTGAAGAGGCCCGTGTCGTCAAAAAGCGGAGCCGACACGATGTTGTGCGCCTGCGGCGGCGTCTCGCGCGCGGTGCTGCTGTTTGCGGGACCGGTGAGACGCGCGTAACAGCAATGGGCGATGTTGTTGGTCGCCTCCAACTGCACGGCATTGATGTCATTCGCCGCATACACGCCGTTGTTGGTGTTGAAGTTGTCATAGATCACACAGTTGATCAGGCCCGATGTGTGCCGGATCGAGACGCCGCCCGGATGATTTGCGTCGCTGACGAAATTGCTGACCACGGTGCAGGCCGATATGACCGTGTTGGAGAACAGTACAGCCACACCCCCGTTGTTGCTGCTGTTGCCGACCATCAGGCAGTTGCGGATCTCACTCGTCGGACCGTCAGGGTCCTTTTCTGTCCCGCGGAACGCGCCGCCGTCATACCGCGCCCGGTTATGGAAGAAGCGCGAATGCGTGAAGAGGAACGACCCTTTCTTGTCGTTGACGTTCGCGATCGCGCCGCCGCACCAGCCGTTGGTCCCGTTAACGTTCGCCTCAAAGAGGCAGTTGCTGACTCCGAGGAACCCGGCCAAGAACGAGATCGCGCCGCCGGTGTTCCGCCCGAAGTTGTTGCTGAACACGCAGGAGGTGTACTCGTTCGTGCGGTTGGCGAAGTTGGAGTAGACGGCGCCGCCGTCCGCTGTGCTTGCGTTGCCGACAAAATCGCAGCCGTCAACCCGCGAAAACGAACCGTATAAGGCCCCGCCGTTGCCGTTGGTTGCGGCATTTTCCGTGAAGATGCACTGCTCCATCAGAAAGTCATCGAGTGCGGTATTGCTGCGGGTGATCCCCCCGCCGGTCACACCCTGATTCAGGGAGAAGGCGCAGCGCGTGATCCGCGAGGTCCCCGTATCCGCCCAGGGCATGTTCAGCGCGCCGCCGCTACCCGATACCGTGCGGTTCGCGTAGAAATCCGAGTCCCGGAGCAGCAGGTTGATCCCGTAAAGCGCGCCGCCCCCACCCGAAGCCGCATTGTTGGTGAACGCGCACTCCTCGATCGTAGAATAACTGCTATAGACCGCGCCGCCCCCACCCGACGCCGCATTGTTGGTGAAAACACAATCCTCCAGCGTCGAATAGGACGCATAGAGTGCGCCGCCCGAACCATTGGTTGCGGCGTTGCCGCCGAAAGTACAGCTCTTCACCGTGAACACGCTGCTGGTATCGCCCGAACGGTAGATCGCCCCTCCGTTGCCGTTCCCGATATTGCCAAAGAACGAACACGCTTCGAATCGGCTTACGCCTGTCGTGAGCCACGGCAGATTCACCGCCCCTCCGTGGCGCCCCCGGTTGTTCAGAAACACGGAGTCCTTCACGTCATAGTTATAGCCGTACAGACAGCCGCCGTCATACAGGGTGGCCACGTTGTTGCTCAGCGCGCACCCGTCCAGCACACAGGAGGCGCCCGCATCTCCCACGCGCAGGCAGCCGCCGTACTGGACCGCCTCATTTCCCTCGAACACGCCGTTTGAGCACACCAGGCCGCCGAAACTCACATCCACCGCGCCGCCGGAGTGGTTCGCGCGGTTGCCGAGAAAGGTGCAGTTCACCAGCGCGTTGGTGTGCGTAGAGCGGTCAAAGGAGACGGCACCGCCGTACGTCGCGGCCGTGTTGCTGACGAACAGCGTGTCCGCGACGAGCTCGCAGAAATCCCCCAGCCCGCCGCCGGTTGCGGTGGTGGCGGTGTTGTTGCTGATGACGCAGCCGATGACCAACCCGCTGATGGTGGTGCCGTTCCGCCAGACGCAGACGCCGCCGCTGGAGGGCGCGGAGTTGTTGTGGACAAAACTGCCGGTCAGGATACCGCAACAGTTGAGCAGCACGCCGCCGCCGCCCTCGCCGCCCGCCGCGTTGCTGTAGAGTTCACAGTCCACGATCCGGGCCGGCGTGTTGCGCCATTGGCAGGCGATACCGCCGCCGCGGTACCCCGCGTAGCAAGCCGTGACCACGCAGTTCGAGACGTTTCCTCCGCCCGAGAGGTAGATGCCGCCGCCGTCGGTGCTGCCTGCCGTATAGCCGTTGGTGACGGTCAGGTCGTGCAGCCAGGCGTTGTCGTTGCCGAACACGAAACAGCGCACCGCGCCGCCGCCGTCCACCACGACCGCCCGGCGGTCGTCCGCCTCGCCCCGCACCGTGATCGCCTTTGTCACCGACACGGCCGCGGCGAGCGGATACGCGCCCGCCGTGATCTGCACCGTGTCGCCGTTCACCGTCTTGTCGACCGCCGCTTGGATCGTCAGCAGCGGCGCCTCGGACGTGCCGTCCGCGCTGTCGTTCCCGTTGGTCGCAACATAATAGGTGGCGGCGAAGCCGCGGACCGCCGCGCACCCGAACGCCAACGCCAAGCCGAGTTTTCTTTTCATGGCTGTTCCTTTTTCTGCGCCCCGTCCTTCTGTGAGAGGGATGCCCGGTCTTATCGGATTTGTCAGGCAGATTGACTCCATTCGGAACCACTAGCATCCCATAGGCTAAACCGGAAACATTCCGGTTCCCATGATTGGCACCTATTATGCGGGGGGGGGTGAAAAGAGTCAACCCCGTAA
>JAPXSY010000127.1:0-5769 GCA_033812795.1 Kiritimatiellia bacterium | reverse complement strand
TGCGCAATCTGTGCAAGTCTGTGGATAAAACCAGAAAACGCAAGACACGTTGTTGCGGGCGGGGACGCCCGCGCTCCCGACTCTCTGCTCCCCTTTTCACCGGGAACGCATGATCTTCGCACGCCCCTGTCACAAACCGATTACGGCAAAGCGAAAAACAGGATTGCCTTTATGCCATGCCTTTGGCTATCTTATTTACTCCTTTTTGCAATGAAAAGGCGTTTTGCCTCATGGTGTAACGGTAGCACAGCAGACTCTGGATCTGTTTGTTTAGGTTCGAATCCTAATGAGGCAACCACTTACGGAATGCGGAGACGGTAGAAACCCGCGTCTCCGGTTATGGGCAGCATCACGGTGTTGGTGATCGGGGTAGGGGGAAGGTTGGTGGCGACCGGACGCCAGGGGCCAGCCGGACTCGTCGCGAACTCGAGCACTTGGGTACGCGCGTGACCGCCGATCCAACGGATCCGGCCCAAGTCGTTTTCGAGCGCGAGTCCCGTAAGCGCCAGATATGAGCGGGCGTCGGTCGGATCGGTGTCCGCCAGCCACTCGGCCCAAGCGGGCATGCCGTCGCCGTCCACATCCTCCAAGGCGGCGGCCTCCCAATCGTTGCCCAAACCAAACGCGGCCAGCCACAGATGGGGTACACCCGTGCGAGTCGTCTCGGCAAGGAAGGAGGCTCGGACGAACTGTGGCGCCAACACCGTGAAATGGATGCGGTTGCTTGTGACCGTAGCATTGCCCGGCACGGCCAGCCAGTTATCGAAACGATATCCCGTGTCCGGAAGGGCGGTCAGTTCGATCCGTTCGTACTGCGGGACCCAGGCCTCCGCCGGTTCGATCCGCCCGCCGCCGCCCTCGACTCCGGTCTGGACGCGGTAATGCAGCATCCACCGCCAGATCAGCGTGGCGTGATTGGTGATGGCAAAGGTGAGGTTCGCCGTTGTACCGGTGCCGGGCGTATGTCCTGAGAGGAACCAACCCTCGCAAGTCCGGCGAATCGAATCGGAAAGCAACAGCGGCGTGAGGGCCGAGGCCTCGACGAGCGTGTTGTTGGTCAGGCTGTAGGTCCCGTTCGCCGGAGAACCGACACGGTAGGGGTCGACCACCGTCAGGGTCCATAGGCCCTGCGTGAAATGGCCGCTGACCGTCTGGTCCGTTTCAACCTGCCCCAGAAACACGGTCTGGACGCGCGTCCGGTAGTCGAAATGTTCCACCGGGAAGCCGGTCCGTGTCAGGGTGTCGAGGTAGGCGTTGGGGTGCGCCTGCAATATGACGGTTGCGCCCAGCCTGCGGAAGAGGAAAAACCGATCGGTCGTAACGCTGCCCGGCCCCTCGGCTGTCACCGAAAGCCGGTGGCCGCGCCGCACAGTGACGGGGAGCACCCGGCCACCGACCGGATCGTTTCCGGTTACGCGCAAACATGCCGCCACTTCGTCTCCCGGCGCGAGCGGCGCAGAATCGAGCCGCACGCCGAAGCTTTCTTCGCTGCCCGCCGGAACCGTACCCCCCCAAGTGCCCTGCGGATCGAGCCATGCGGGCGCGGATTCGGCAAGGGAGAAGACCCGGAACCCGGCCACATACCACCCCTCGTCTGTGACGTAGGCGTCGGAACCGAACTCGAGGCGCACGATGACTTGGCGTCCCGCGAAGGCGGCCAGATCCAAGGTCACCGTCTCCCAGCCACCCGTACCCGCCAGACAAGGCTGGTGCGCCGCAAAGGGGGAAGCAGGGTTCTCCATAATCCGGCCGGGATACCCGCCCTCCGGCGTGATGATCTCAAAGCTCGCCCCCAGATTCGTGGAGACGCGGACCACGGCGCCGTCCCAAAAATAGGCACCGCTATCCCATTCGGTCCGGAGCCACTGGCGGAAGAGCGCACCGCCGCCCTGACCAACCGTGAAAACGGGCGTGTCAAGCCAGGCATGGCAACTGTCGGCATATCGACGCGTTGCGGGATTGCCGCAATACCACACTTCGTCGCCGTCCCACGTCCGGTTGGTGGTGAGACACCACGCTCCGGCCATGCCGCCCGGAACCCAGTCTTCGTCCCGCGCGGCGAACGGCGCGGAAGCTGTAGCCACGCTGGCGGTCCAGAGCAGATCCGGTCCCGCGAGATTGGCTACCGTGACCGCGAGATTCGTGGCATCGCCGCTCAATTCGAACAGACCGAAGGCATGCGGCGTGACCGTCATCCAGGGCTCCCCGTAGGCGCCGGTGACCGAATACACCGCGCTGGTGGAACGGAACGAGGAATCGTACCAGCCAACCAGATCCGCGGCCGCCACATAATATTCAACCGTCTTCAGCCCGTGCGCGGGCGGGTCGATCTCCGCCCCGTACAGATTCCCTTCGATCCAGGACATGTCGCTCTGCCGCCATGCCGCGTCCCCGGACTCGCGCCAGAAGAGCAGGGTCTCCTCCACGGTCAGATTGTCGGTGATCTCGGCCCGCACGCCCCATGGCGGACGGTCGCGCTGCAGCGGCGCGAGTGCGAAAACCGTGATCGCAGGCGGAGTCGGCTGGCTCGCCGCATCGCGCGGGTCCGTGTTGTCGAGAAACTCGCCGAGGTTGGTCCACCCGTCGTTGTCCGGATCATCCTGGTTATCCCGGCCGCCTGTCGCACTGCCGAAATAGCGGAGCTCCCACCAGTCGCTCAACACGTTGTCGTCACTATCCAACCAGAAAGGCAGGTAATCCCCCTCGGCCAGCCGCGGGGCATACATCGCGATACCGGTCGCAGGGTTGGGCGACGTCGAATCCGCGTCCGGCCAGCGCGTGCCATCTACGCGCCACCCGCAGAAAGCGTAGGGCACGTTACCCACGAAGCCGAGTTCCAGCGCGGTCTCGGTCTCGGCCGACGCGCCTTCTGGAACCCAGCGGACGGTCTCGCCGAATATCGCGTTCACGTCGGCGAGTCGGTAGCGGTTGGTGAGCGCGACCTCGCCGCGCCACTGCCAGACTAAGGCGCTCGGTCCGCTCAGGCTCAGACTCACGCGGTTGGAGGCGCCCACCGCCGGCACATCGCCCTCGCCGGTCCAGCCGGAACAGGCCATACGCCGCCCCTTGCCGAGCGTCACGCTTTCGGGTGCGGAGGCCACAAACGCGATCTCGGAGATGACGGTGTTGGTACCGTAGGGCGGCGTCACACTGCCGTACGCCTCCGGTACGCCCGACACCCGCAGGGTCACCGGTCGGCCAACATAGAAGGAGAAGGTTGAACCCTCCGCAGCAGGGAGCCGCACATCGTGTTTTTTGGTGACCACCCGCAGCGTGTAATGCACGTAACCCCCAGCGGGCTGTGCGGGGATCCGCGCCAGAAATCCACTCCCGTCCATGCCCTCGAACTCCGCGATTGCCCGCTGCCAGACACCGGTCGGACCCGTAGCGTCTCCGGATACCCAGTTCACGAAGACCTCGCCGGACGCGAAGGGAGACACGGCCTGCACCCGGAACCGCACCGTGAGATCCGTGCCGTCCGCGATACGGTCTCCGACCGGGGCATGGACGATCAGCGGCGGATCGTCGAACCCCCCGCGCACGTAAAGCGCTGCGCTGCCGCCGGGGAAAGGCACGTCGGTCCCGATCACCCGCACAATATAGGTTCCCGGCATCGCGACCGGGAGGTGCAGCCGTTCGATCGTGTTGACCCCGTCCCGCTCCGTGCCACCGTTAGGATAAAGCACGGTTCCGTTGGGCGCGGTCACCAGCAGATCGAGATCATTGACGCGCGTCACGCCCGCGCCCGCCGTGGCCGGATAATCGGTCCACGCCAGCACCAGATCCAGCGGCGTGTGGCTCACGCTGACCGGGATGAGAAAAAGGTTGGTCTGCCCCGCACCGGGGTGGATGCCGTCGTAGAGCCGCACCATGCGACGCCGCGGGTGAACCGTATCCCTGATATCCGGCTGGCCCCATCCCTCCACCGAATTGGGCGAAATCGCCGGGATTTCGCGGAAGAGCGTGGTGCCGTACTGGCCCGGCGTGAGCGAACGCGCGCCGCCGGCCATCATGGCGCGGATCAGCGCGGCCGAGGGGTTGGTGATCCCGGCGCGTTCCGTGGCGTACTGCCGCAGCAACAGAGCCGTGCCCGCAATCAGCGGGGCGGACATGCTGGTGCCGCCGCCGAAACAGTAACGCGGGTTTGCGCCGAAGGCGCGCCAGACCGGATCGCCGACCGCGGATTGGGTGGAGAGCACATCCGTACCGGGCGCAACCACGTCGGGTTTGACACGGCCATCGAGCGTGGGTCCGCGGCTGGAGAAGGCGGCCATACCCTGCAGATAACGCGGATTCAGCGTGGCGCTGTAGGAGAGGTAATCTCCGGCGATCGGCTCGACCGGGTAGCGGTTTGGCCAGGCCGCGCCCCAAGTGTAGGCCGAATACCCGCCGGTGCCCGGCAAGCGGTCGTTCTCCGTGGCACCCACGGCCAGCGCGTTCTTGGCCGTGGCAGGCGAGCCCACCGAACCCGGGTCCACCACACCGTTGCGATCACTGTCACGACCGGCGTTACCCGCCGCGAAGACCGCGAGATGGTCAGGGTGATCCCACGCAAAGAGGTCGGTAGAGCGCGAGTCGGAGGTGTAGGTGCCGTAGGTGTCCGAACCCCAACTGTCGGAGTGCACGCGTGCACCGCAGGCATAGGTTTCCTCGAAAAGTTCGTACAGGTCGTACGGCAGACCTGTGAGCGCACCCGAAGCGTTGGCCACCGACTGATGCGCGAGCCCCGCCTCCCACGCCATGCCACGGTATTGTCCGCCGCTAGCCGTACCGTCCCCGCACAGCGAGCCTGCGGTGTGTGTGCCGTGTCCGTCCAAGTCCGAGGCATCACCCGGTCGGCCGCGGGCGAAAAGCGCCACCACGCGGCCGCGGAAATCCGGATGCAGCGTCTCCTCCACAGCCGTGTCGAGTCCGGTGTCCGCGTGCCCCGCGATCTGGCCCCGGCCAGTCAGACCCCAGTCGATCCAAACGTTCGTGGTGTTGAGGTGCGTACCACGCGCGGCGAAGTCGTTGAACAACTTGGGTTGCGGCCGCTCCTCGATCCACTGCACCTCGCCCCGGGTCGCCAGCGTCCGCACCGCGCCAAGCGGCAGGATCGCCTGCACCAGGCCCCAGCGGGTGTTGGCGGTGAACCCCTCGACCTCACCGCCCGCCGCAGTCACGGCAGCCGCCACGCTCTCGGCATCCTCAGGCGCCAAGGTCTGCACCGTCATCCGTACCCGGGTCTCCGCTGGATGCGAAGCGAGGAGCGAGGCGAGAAAGGGTTGGATTTTGTCACCGGGCACGAACTCCTCGGCCGCCTGCACGCTGGGCATGGCCGCAAGCGCGGCCAGTATAGCAGGGGTCAGCTCAGCCAACAGCGCGTTGTTCGGGAAAAAGCCGCGCGGGATCGCCCCTGCCTCGATCAAGAGCGCGCGTGAGGCCTCGGTTACCGGCGTGTTGAAAAGCACCAGAAAGGGCGTGGTGTCGCGCGGGGTGGGAGACTGCGCACCCGAGGCGGCCCGGGGCAGGACCCGTTCAACCGGGCTGATCAGCAGACGGTTGGAGAGCAGCGTCTGGCGTTCACGCGGCAGGGACGGGTCCGCATCGAAACGCGGCGGCTTGAAGGCCCGGCGCAGCGGTTCGATCTCCGCTTCAGTCAGACACGCCGCCACGCCGACGGTAGTGGTGGCGGTGGTGGTGTGCGTCGCTGAGGTCGCCGCCGGGGATGTCGTCAACTGCGGCAGCCTGTGCATCGCTGGACGCGGCAATGCCGCGGCAGGCGCGGCA
>JAPXSY010000126.1:0-5851 GCA_033812795.1 Kiritimatiellia bacterium | reverse complement strand
CCCCCCGCCGCCCGCGCCGCATCATGCTGGAACCCGCGCCCCATCAAAAAGGGCGCGGACTCCAGCCCGTGCCTCAGAGAAGGCACCGCCAGGCGCCCATAGCGAAACACGAGACTGGAGGCGCGCCAGGCGGCGCACCCCCGGGCATCTCGCTTCGCTATAAAAACTGGCGGTTTCTTCTCTGAAGCGTTAATGCGCGTAAGCGCAAAATCAAACTGTCTGTGGCTGTCGTCTCTCAGCCAGCGTTCGTCCGCAAAACCGCAGACGGCGTTTCCCCGTCTTTTCCCGGTTTCCGTCACCGCCTGGATGCGGGACGGGGGACAACCGTTTCCTGAGATGGTTCAAGCATACGCCGTTTATACATCGGCGTCAACCGCTGTTTCGGAAAACAACCGGGAACTTCACTTGTCACATTGAGGTTCCCGGTTATTAATGATCACTGACATTGGCCGCTCGCACGGAACCTGCTATACTTTCCGCATGAATAGTCTGTGGGGGAATCATATCTGCGAAGAGGGGCGCGATTACACCGCCTCGGTCGGATGCCTGCGCCTGACTGTGCGGCGCATACGGCAGGGCTGGCTGGTCGCGTCGCGGCATACGACCGACAGTGCCTTCGAGTCGCTGCGTGAGGTTCCGGCTGTGCCGGAACAGACCGAATGGATGCGCTTCATCACCCCGGAGGCCGCGCCGAAGCTGCATCTGACGCCGATTCTGCCTGACCGGTCGGTGGTCAGCCAGTCCGAGGCGCATATCGAGATTGCGCCGAAACACAGCGGCCTGTTTTACGTCACCATTCCCGTGTGGGTGCAGGTGCGGGCCGGTGAGATTTCACCCGTAACGCTGTGCGAGTTCCCTTCCCAAATTCTTTCCAAAACGTGGTTTGGTCATCCTTCGGAGGAGGGGGAAATCTGTTATGCCCTGACCACCCGCGCGCGTCAGGAGCTTGCGGAACTGACCGATATCCAGGGCCGCGTGATCTGTCCGCTGACTCTTGACAACATGACCTCGGAGCCGCTGGTGTTCGGCCAACTTTTATTGAGTGTGCGCCACATGAGTGTCTATCAGACCCAAGACGGGCGGTTGTGGACGAACGAGTGCCGCATGGGGTTCGCGGGCCGGTCTCTTCCTGCGTCCGTGACCTTCGGTCGCACGGTCCCGGCTGTCGCGCAGCAGGCTCGTTGGGTCTCAGGTCCCCGCGAAGCCCCGGCCTCCGGCCTGAGTGCCAGAGTGATCGCCAACGCGATTTTCCGCCAGCCGTTCTGAGTCGAAAAAGGGAGGGAAGGGCATGAACATGACGAAAATCAATGCCGTGCTGGGGGAGTATGTGCTCCCGTTCCTCGGCATCTGCGCCTGGTTGATCTTCAGTCTCTGGTTCGCCTCGTTTCTGGCACGTCTGCTGTATAACGCGCTCTCCCGAAAAGTGGGGCCCGATACCGCGCGCGTGATTTCGAAAACGGTCAAATATGTGCTTGTGGTGTTGTTTACGCTCTCGCTGGTCCGCGGCGCGGGTGTGGATGTTTCGGCGGTGCTGGGTGCCGCGGGCGTTGCGGGTGTCGCCATTGGCTTCGCCTCCCAAACCAGTCTTTCGAATCTGATCAGCGGCCTGTTCCTTCTGTTGGAGCGGCCGTTCAAGGTGGGGGACTGGATTGAGGTGGACGGCTCGTTCGGCTTTGTCCATAGCGTGGAACTGCTCTCCTCCTACATCCGTACGTTCGATAACCGTATGGTGCGTATCCCCAATGAGATGCTGGCCAAGTCCAAGCTCATCAATCACACCCATTATCCGATCCGTCGGCTGGATCTCACGATCCACGTTTCGTGCCGGGAGGATGCGGCGCGGGTCATGCGGCTCTTCCGTGAGGTGGTGATCGCGAATCCGTTGTGCTTCAACGAGCCTGAACCGATGATCGTCTTGCAGGGGTTCGGCGACTCGTCGATGGAGTTTCTGGTGGCGGTCTGGACCGAACGGAGCGAACTGCGGACCACGCGGACATCCCTGTTGCGGGATATCAAAGAACGGTTCGATCAGGAAGGGATCGCGTTGCCGTATCACCGGATCCGCATGGCGGAGTGCGATGGCATGGCCGTGCCGGAGGGAAGCGGGAAAGAGGTTACATGAGGCGGCTTCTGAAGGATGAGGGAGTGCGGTTGGCCTGCGTGAGCGCGGGCGGCAGTGTCATGGCTGGCGTGTGGCTGGCCGAGGGGTTGCGGGTGCTGGATACCTTTGCGGGCCGCACTGCGCCTGCGTTGGCCGCCTGTGCCGCCGTAGGGGTTGTCGGCTTGACGACAGGGGTTCTCGCCGCTGCCCGTCCGGCGCGTCGGGTGCGGCACGCCGCAAGATGGATGAGCGGCACGTTGTTGATGTGCGCGGTCGCGTTGGTGACGCTGCTCGCGATCTTGCCCGCGATGTCCGCGGGATGGCAGCGTCTGGTGGGTGACTTGTCGCGCACGTTCGGCGACTACCTGTTGGCAGTCGGCAAGACGGCCCTCGTGCTGTTTTTCGTTCCGGCGGTGCTGGCCGGTGTGGCCGCCCGCTTTGCGTTGGCGGCTGTCCGGACAGAGCGCACGGGCGCCGGACAGGAGCTGACGCTGTGCCTGCTGCTCGGTCTGTTGCCTGCGGTGTTCGGCTTTGGGTTTGGCCGGACAGTGCTGGCATCCGCCGTCGATACGGAAACGTTGTTGCGTCTGGGCGCGTTGTGGTGCGGTGCTCTGGCCTCGTTCCTCGTGCACGGCCGGGGATTGAGTGCCGCGTTACCGTTCGCGGCGGTGGCAGTGCTGTTGGCGGCAGTGCGGCCCGCTACAGGGCCGGGAGTGCTGGCGGAGGGTCTGTTCGCGCGTCTGGTGCACCGGGACAGCGGTTTCGCGCGCGGCACGCCGGTGTTCGCGCACCGGACGCGCCATCATACCGTAGCTTTGTTTCGAGACGACGATTACGAAACCGTGCTGACCCTCGACGGTCGGCCGGTGCTGTTCGGTAACCGTTTCCACACGGCGCGCACACTGACCGGGCTTCTGCCTGCGCTGCTGCATCCCGCCAGTGCCAAAGTGGTGGTGCTGGGTCCGGAAGCGGGGCTGTATCTGCCATTCGTTTTCCGTGCGGGTGTCACCAATGTGGCGGTGGCGGGGTCCGATCGGGCGGTCGTGGAACTGGCTCTGGCTGCGGACCGGCTTGTTACGGGCGGGGATGCGGTTGATGTGCGGCAAGTGAAGCGCAGGGTCCGGCTGACACGGCGGGCGGGGTATGATCTCATTTTTCTGGCCGGCGAACCGTTGTGGTTGCGCGGGACTCGCGGCTCGGTGGACGCGAAACTGTTCAAGCGTTGCCGCGCGGCCCTCTCGGACGACGGGATCGTGGCGTTGCATCTGGATGCGCGGGCCTTGCCGATGGGGCGGTTCGTTTCGGTGGCCCGGCGTTTCACCGCGGTGTTCAGCGAGGTGCAGGTGTGGCAGACCGGTTCCGACGACTGGCTGTTAATCGGAGCCACGCGGCCGTTCGAGGTGCGTGCGGAACGCATGCTCGAGCGGTTCGAGCGGCGTGAGGTCATGCGCGATTGCGCACGGGCGGGGATCCGGAGTCTGCCTGAGATTCTGGCGTGCCGGGTTGGCAACGGTCCTGCATGGGCGGCTTGGCTGGAACGCGCGTCGGGTTCTTCGGTTAAGGCTGGGATCTGGCGCGCGCCGCGGACGGCGTTTTCGTCAGGGGCGGCGGATCGGTTGCGCGCCGCGTCGCTGGATGACTTACGGCCCGCGGATCTCGACTGGCTGCGGCCGGGCGCACTCGATGACGCCACGCGCGCGGCCCTGCTGGACAAGGCCGGTGTCTGCCGGGAGGCGCACCGATTGGCGGCTTCCGCATTCCTCTTGCGCGAACAGGGTCGGGGCGAGGCCGCTCTGCAGGCGGCACGCGAGGCGGCGCGCCTTCATCCTGGCGGCGTCTTGTTGACTCCCTTCGGCGAATCGCTGGATCTCGAGGGGCGCCGACGGATCGCGATCGGCGATTTCAAAGGCGCGTTGAAGTGTTACGAGAACCTGCTTTCGCTTCAGACAGGGCTGGCGCGCGCTCATTATGGCATGGCCTACTGTCTGCGGGCCACCGGTGAGGCGGAGTCCGCATACCTCCATTTCGCGCGTGCGGTGGCTGCGGCACCCACGCAGATTTCTTACCGTCTGGCTTTCGCGCAGGCCTGTTCCGCTGTGGGCGAGTATGCGGAGGCGGACCGGCAATATGAGGCGGCGTTGCGGCAGGAACCCGACAATCCGGAATTGCTGTTCCGTTTCGCCCGGGGGCTCGCCCTCGCCGCGCGACCCGAAAAAGATTTCGCGCGGGCCATCCGTTTGGCCGAGCGCGCCTGCGTGGTGACGCGCTGGCGGCATTCAGAGTACGCCTATGGGCTTGCGGACCTCTATCTGGACGCTGGCCGCGTACTGGAGGGCATGGGCCTGAAACGGCGTCTGAAGGAGGGGTTGATCTCCGAGCCCGGCGTTCCCGACGGAAAGGGAGGGACGCGATGAATACGGCTGTTGCGGTGTTCAGCGCGCTCTCGCCGGAACGTGTGCTGGAGGCGGTGGAGTGCGGTTTGCGCTGTCGTTGCACCGGGCTGTTGCGTCCCTTGCCGAGTTACATCAACCGCGTGTACACGGTCGAATTGGAGACCGGGGAAACGGTGGTCGCCAAATTCTACCGTCCCGGCCGCTGGACACGTGCGGCGATCATTGCGGAGCACGACTTGGTGTTGGCCTGTGCCGCCGACGAGATTCCCGTGATCGCGCCGTTGCCTCTCGCCGACAACAAGGGAACGGTGGGGGATGCGGACGGTATCGCGTTCGCCCTGTATCCGCGGCGGGGCGGGAGGCCGATCGAGCCAGCGGAGCCAGCCGACGCGCTCTGGGGGCGTCTTGGTGCCCTGCTGGCGCGTGTCCATCGGGTTGGCGCCCGGGCGCCCGCGCCAGACCGGCTGACGCTGCATCCGTTATCCACCACAACAGAGGATCTCGCGTACCTGCTGGACAGCGGGTTTCTGGAGGCGCGTGAAGCCGGGCGTTTGGAAGCCTTTGCCGCAGCTCTGTTCGAACGGATCGTGCCGCAGTTTGAAGAACTCGGGGGTGAGGTCATCCGGCTTCATGGGGACTGCCAGCACACCAATGTGCTGGAGAGGCCCGAGACCGGCTTGTTTCTGATCGATTTTGACGATATGATGAACGGTACGCCCGTACAGGACTTATGGATGCTGTTGCCGGGCCGGGCAGCGGAGTGCGCGGTCGAATGGGCGCAGATGATTGAGGGATATGAGACCTTCCGCGCGTTTGACCGACGTACCGTGCGGTTGATCGAGCCCCTACGCGCGATGCGCATGATTTATTATCTGGCCTGGTGTGCGCGGCAGGCCCATGACGCCTCGTTCCGGCAGAACCATCCGGATTGGGGTACGCGCGCCTTCTGGGTTTCGGAGCTGGCTGAGTTGGAGGCGCAACTCGGAGTGATTGGACAGGATGTGGCGCATTCGTGCCATATCGACCGGGAAGGCCAATAAAAAACAAGTTGTTTCTCACACGAAGCGAAGGGCACGAAGGAGAATGGGGTGTCATGAAAAACCTTTGATCAACGGTTTTGCGGTTTACGCTTGAACCGGTTGGTCTTCTTTTCGTATGATGACTCCCGTTTTCAAACCATACGTGTTCTGGAGAGGTGGCCGAGTGGCTGAAGGCAGTGGTTTGCTAAACCGCCGTATCGGATGAAACCGGTACCGGGGGTTCGAATCCCCCCCTCTCCGCCAATTCCCCTTGCCCTCGAATCAGGAGGGGGGGGGATGAGAACCCCCGGGTTCGACCGCCTGCGCAGCAGGCAGGG
>JAPXSY010000125.1:0-5853 GCA_033812795.1 Kiritimatiellia bacterium | reverse complement strand
CCCGGCATGACATTGGCGAAACTGCGCATCGTCTGGAGCGCCCGGTGCTGTTCGTCCAGCAGTTGGAAATGCAACGCCACACCGCTCGGCACGGTGAACCAGCAGGAGCCGTCCGGATGAATGGGCAGAATGCCGAGCACACGCTTGACACCGTCCGACTGCACCAGCGAAACCACCGGCCCCGTGGAGAGCGCAGGCCGTCTGTTCCAGTAGGTGTAGGTCTTCTGCTCGATGTGCATGATCCGCATGAACTTCGCCTTGCCCCGAAGCACCTCCGGCGCACCGTGGTAGACGTTCGCGCTGTAGATCGTACCGCCCGCCGGATTGAGGCGTTCGGCTCTTGTCGGCCACTTGACGCGGTCAGGAAGAACGGGCGGCACCGGGCGCGGCCGGATCGGCTGGGCGTGGAAAATATGGTTGGCGCCTTCGTAGACCAGCTCGCGGTTGCCGTCCGTGTCCATCAGGTAAAGGGCGAACTTACCGTTGCGGCGCGCCGAGACCAGGAAGTCCCGCTCGCTCAGCGGATAAGGGTTCTGATACGAGTCGAACTTGCCGTAGGCCAGATAGTCGGGCGACTCAATGGGATCGGTCGGGCCGTTGCCGCACTCGGGCCAGTGCAGTTCGGCGGTCACTTTGGTCAGCCCATGCGGAAAGTTCAAGCCCTTGTCCGGGTCGATGATGCCGATACTGCCCGCGAACCAGTTATGGTGGGCGCTGCCGGTGAACATCACGCGGCGGCTGCCGGGGATCGCCCGCACGTCCTTCAGCAGGTCCGGCCAGACGGATTGGTTGCCCCAGAAGGTGTTGGGCTGCGTGCCGTCGGGGTTGACGGTCCAGAGACTCTGGCAACGCCACAGCGGCTTGTCGGTGTACTCCCAGCGCGTGTAAATGATCCGGCCGTCATGCATCATGGAGGGCAGATAGTCGGGTTCGTTGTTGGCCGAAATAAAGTAAAGGTCGCCGTCAGTGAACGAGCCCCGCATCAGTATGTAGGCGTTGGTGGGCGGCATGCAGCGCACGTAGGTGTGTCCACGCGAAGAAGAGAAGACATAGTGACGGCCGTCGGGCAGGTAGATGGGATCGAAGTCGTCGAAGATCCCGGAAGTGAGCTGGCGCAGACCGGTGCCGTCCAGATTGCATTCGTAGATGTGAAACGCCTTTTCGTTGTGCGGCTTGAAGCAGAAGAGCACACGCTTCCCGTCGAACGACAGATCCGGTCGCCAGAAGCTGCCGTGCAGCGGCGCCTGCGGCATCAGCCGACGGACGGTGCCGGTCAGCGACAACCCGTCGACCACAAGCAACTGACCGCCGGGCACGGCCATATAACCGAGCCGGTGGCGCGTTTCGTGCGGCCACTCGCTCCCCTGCGGATAGGGCATATCCACCAGCAGAAGTTGGGTGAAATTGACGACAGGATTTTCAAGCATCATCTTGCGGCGGATACGGCGCATGGAGAAGTAGATCTCCTTGGTTTTCTCTGCCGAAAGGTTGGGTTGAGCCGTAGCCTTGGCCAGACTCTCCAAACCAGACCCCGGCAGAGAGAACCGCGCCGCCAAAGCGCACGTCCGCGCAATCTCCCGCGCGAGGTCGGGCTTGCCGTTGACTTGAAACAGCCAGTCGTTCTCGATGGCCTGCCGCGCCTCGTCCGCCGTATAGGTACGTACAGGCGGCGTATCGGGTCGCACATAGGGCGCGACCCGTTCGGCCACATGCGGCCGCTCCGGCACCTCCGGCCAGTCGGCCGTCACCGCATCGAGAAGCACCGCGCCGACATCCGGACCCTCAGCCGCCAAACGGGATTTCAACGCATCCGCCCACGTTTTCAACTCCTGCCACCGTTTCCGTTCGGCCTCTGGACAACGCGCCCACTGTCCCTCGGTCAGCGGCATGTATTCGGTCAGGCGTTCAAGCTGGTCGGCCAGCCGCTGTTTAAGCGGAGCGAAGTCGGTGACGGAAAGAAAGCGCACGGCCGTCTCACCGTAGAGCCGGGCATAGCTGGCGCATTCGCCGGGGAAGCGGGCCGACAGGGTCATGGCAAAAAGGTTTTGAACTTCAGGCGGACAGGGACGCGCGTTTCGGGCAAGCACGCGCCGTGCCTCCTTCAGCGTCGCAGCAAAAGTAGGCTGTTCGTGCAGCAGCGGCTTCCATTCGTCCGACAGAGCCGTCAATGCGTTCGCCGTCAGCCGTGCGCTCCCGGCCCGGAAGATCGCCGTCAACGCATCGGGTGACAAGGCTGCGGTATACAGACGCAGGTCATCCAAGCCGCCTTGGAAGAACTCCCCGCTGCCGCTGTGCGAGCCGACGAAACCCGCCGCGTACGCGACGCGGGCGGCCCCCTCGTGCGGCAACTGACCGATCAGCACACCATCGAGAAAGACGCGCATCTCGCGTCCGTCGAATGTCGCGGCCGCAAAATGCCAACCGCCGTCCAGCAGGTTTTCCGGCACGATCCGGGCGTCGCATTCACGGTAGGCGCCGTTGACGTGCAACCCCAAAGACAACACCTTCCCCTTTTCCTGAAACGAAAAGAGGACGCGCCCTTCGTGGGATTCGATGCGGAACAACTCATTGTAGGTGTCGAACGCTTCGGGCCGGACCCAAGCCGTGACCGAAAAAGCGGTCAATTTTTCAGGCAGCACACCGGGCTCAACGTGCAACGCATGCCGTCCCGAAAGCAGCAGGGGCCGGTCAGTCACGGCCCGGAGCCCCGCCGACGCCACGGTCCCGGTTTGCAGTCGGCTGGAATCCCAGACCGGCGTCGGCGCGGCAACCGCCGCAACCCCCGTCCAGACACTCCCCAGCACCAGCGTCATGATCGCCATTCTTGTTCTCATCGTCACCCCTGTTTTGTTCGGCCTTATCAGCCGATAAGTCACTAAAGGCTCCCTCCCCACAAGCAATTGTCGAACGTTGCAGAAGGATGGCACCCTATGAGGGCATAGCCGTCAGGCTCGATTTGCGCGGCACGTTTTCGCAAATCGACGAGATGCCGCTCCACGGGAGTCATCTTGGCTTCGAGCGCGAAGGTGCGCCCGTCACGGGCAAGGACGAAATCGATCTCGCCGCCTCGGTTGGAGAATGTGACGGCGCCATAGGGCTGGAGCTGGTGACAGAGCGTGTTCTCAAACTGCGCACCGCCTGACAAATCAGCATTGATGTTGGCAATGCCGGTATCAACGAAAAACACCTTCTTGGGGATGCGTTCACGGACAGACGGACTTTTCGCATACGTCGGCAAAAGGCGGATCAAGTAGGTCTGCTCAAGAAAAGCGATGTAATTCATGACCGTCGGGCGCGACAGGCCGATGATCTTCGACAGCTCATCGACGTTCAGCCGCGAGCCGACGCGGGCCGCAAGCAAGACAACGAGTTTTTTGAGGTCGGCGATGGACTTGAAGTCTGCGAGCTGCATGACGTCCAAGTTGATGTAAGAGCTGTAAATGACATCGAGCATCCGTCGCTTGCGCTCAACCGTGTCACTCAGGGCCACGGCCGGGAACCCACCATAGGCGATGTACTCCTCGTAAAGCGCCGTGAGCGCTTCGTAGGCGAAGGTGTCGAACTTGATCTCCTCCAGCGCGGCAAAGTCCACCGTTGGAGGGATGAACCGCGCTCCCTTGATCGCAAGGAACTCCCGGAAAGAAAGCGGAAGAAGCTCGAAAACAATCTTGCGGGCCGAAAGAGACTCCGAAAAATGATTTTTAAGATAAAATGCGCTCGATCCCGAAAGAATGAACTTGATGCCATAGCGGTCGTACAGGTATTTGATGACCCGCGGGGACTGCTTGACGTACTGGATTTCGTCGACGGCGACCACAGCGCGGCGGGAAAGATCCAGTCCAAACCCGCGCAGAGCATTCGCGACACCATCGAAATCCTCGGACTCGAAGAGACGCTGGGCGCTGACAAGGGTCAGGTCGAGATAGAGCGTATTGTCCGGAATCTGCCCGATCAGCCATTTCAAGGTGGTGGTCTTCCCCACTTGGCGAGGGCCGGTGATGACAAGAATCTCCCGACTGCCCAGCTCGTTCTTCAAGGCAGGCCAGAGATCCCTTTCAATGATAGGCGTTGAATCCATGACAGAACTTAACCATATTGTCGGGTTTATGTAAAGCGGCAGTTTACATAAACAGCGGAAAACTAGAGCTACACCTTAGGGTTGGTTGGGCTCCCGACGCCCGGAGGCCGCTCAATGCATCCAGATTACGGTACCGGCGTGGCGGTCATAGAGGAACCGTACCTCGGCGAGCCCAACAAAATGGGGATCGCCCCAGTTGCTGTCCACCTCAAACCTGACGTAGCGCACACCTTTGACTGACAGATCTAAGAATTGCGGGGGCTGCGCCGCGAGACCGCTACCCTGATCCAGTTCGACCTTGCAGAATTCGGAGAACGTTTGGTCGCCACCAGCCATTGTTCCGCATGGACGGAGCCCGGCAGCGAGTGCCAGAAGAGCTTGGCCGCATCTTTATAAATATGGGTCGCCTCGCGACCCGCGCCGGTCATGCCCGAGTTGTCGATCATATAATAGGGAAGACAGAACTGACTTGAGGCCATATGCATATGCGTTGTCCGCGTAGCGACGTAGGCCGGCGCAAGAATGGCCGGTCCCTCCTCCGCCTCGCACGTGTAGGCCGCCGCTAACCCGATCACAACACCCCAACACACGGATTTCATGGTCTGCCGCATCCTTCACCTCCTGTTTTCGATACCCGCTCTTCACTACTGACTTCTAACTACTCCCTCCCGTCCAACCCATCGTCGCGGAGATCCGCCGCGCGCACGCCAAGACTTTCGGACCGATCGTTGTCTCCAACTCTCTGAGGGCGTAGTGAATGGTCAGCACGGAACTGCAGATCGCGCCGGCCACCTCGCCCGCGTAATTGAACACCGGCGCGCCGAAGCACATCACGCCCTTGATGTACTCCTCGTTTTCAACGGCAAACTCCTGTTTGCGCACCCGGGTCATGTCGTCCAAGAACGCCTTGCGCGTCGTGCGCGTGTTCGCCGTAAGTTTTTCGAGCCCCTCCTTCAGCAGCCGCTCGCGTAGCGCATCGTCCGCGTAGGCCGCCAGCACTTTGCCTGCACCGTCCGCGTGCAGGGAGTACCGGCCACCCATGCGTCCGCCACCGGAACGGATCTCGCGCCCCCCCTCGTGATGGATCAGGTAGAGGACGCGGTCTTCGTGCAGCACGCCGAGGTAGACGCACTCGTTCAACTCTTCCCACAACGCGCACAGCGGCTCCGTTGCCGCGCGCGTCACCGACATGCGGGCCACGGGCAGCGAGTTGTAGTGGAACGAGAGTAGCGACGGCTCGTACTTGGGCCCCTCTCCCGTCTCCACAAGGATGCCTTCGGAAAGCAGCGTTTGCAGACATCGGTACACCATGTGCTTACTGAGCCCCGACGCCTGACACAACTCGGCCAGACCGAGCGGTTTCGGCGACTCGCACAGCAACCTCGAAATCCGGATGCCGGCACGCAACCCCGGCACATCATAAGCAGGCGCTTTTTTTACCATAAACCAAGGGCACACTAATGAACCCTATCGACGCAACCTCAAAAAACCTTCATGCCTTCGTGGTGAAAAACCCGAACCATGAAACACATGAAACTTCATGAAAATCAGGGACTCACCTTGGCGTTCCAAAAAATCGAGCCATGCCTTTCCGTGTATTCCGTGGTTAAACAATCGATTCCGATAGCGATTCCGATCCCGATTTGGAGGCAGCGCAAGGGTTTTGTCTGTAAATTCGTCAGGCGGGTCATACCGGCATGCCCTCCATGCTGAGATAGATTCTCCCTGTCTCCCATTCCTCGCTGGTCTCCGACAGCACGGCTGACACGAGCCTG
>JAPXSY010000124.1:0-5937 GCA_033812795.1 Kiritimatiellia bacterium | reverse complement strand
ATATGAGGAGGCTTTCGCACGGGATTGGCTGGGGATCGACAGCAAGGAGTTTTTCCGCGCCGCGCGCCTTTTGTCAACACCCGTACTTTTCAGCATGACCGCAAAAGTCGGCCACAACCAGGTCAATCACGTGGCGGCGCCTGACGCGGTCATGAAGGAGGCGTTGAAGCTGTCACCGAAAGAGAAAGACCGTGCGCGCGAAAGCGAAAAAGCGGCGGCTCTGCTGGCCGGGTATCAGGATGCCGCCAGCGCGTTGCGCAAACTGGAGGCGCAGGCGGGCAGCGACAAGGAGATGTTGCGGGACTGGATACTGGCGGCGGACAACCTTGTCTTCCGTGCGCGGCTGCAGCTTTTCCTGCTGGCGCCAGAGCCGGACGAAGCTCAACGGCAGGCCCTGTCCGCCGCGCTTGACAGCCTGCGCCAACGCAGCGAGGCCATGTATCTGAAAAAAGTCGGCCCTGCCTGCGCCGCTCTATTGACGGGGAACATTTTCGTCCCTGCGGAACACGCTTTGCGGAACTGGCGCGGCCCGTCCGCCACCGACGTGAAATAGCGGTTTTGCAAGTTTCGGCCTCAACGGACAGGGTGCCATCTTGACGGGCCGACGCCCAATGTGTAAGGTATTCCCTGTACTCAACGAAGGGACTCTTATGCTTGACGTTTCCGACCTCCGCAAAGGCCTGAAAATCCAAATCGAGGGCCAGCCGTATCTGATCACCGATTTCGAGTTCAGCAAGCCCGGCAAAGGGCAGGCGATCTACAACTGCAAACTCCGGAACATGCTGACCGGCTCGTCCATGAGCCGCAGTTTCCGCTCCAACGACAAGTTCGAGAAACCCGAACTGCTCCAGAAACCCCTCCGCTTCTCGTATGAGAACGCCGGACGCTATGTGTTTCTGAACGAAGATTTTGAGGAGGTGCTCATCTCCGAGGAGGTGCTCGGGAGGAACAAATTCTTCCTGATGGACGATATGCCGGTGGAGGCGCTGTTCTTCAACAACGAAGTCATCGAAGTTGAACTGCCGAACCTGATCGAGCGTAAGGTGATCCAATGCGACGTCGGCGCCAAGGGCAACACCGCGGCGGGCAAGGTCACCAAACCTGCCACTGTCGAGGGCGGCTATGTTCTGCCCGTGCCGCTGTTCATCAATGAGGGGGACATCATCCGCATCGACACCCGCACCGGCGATTACGCCGACCGTATCCGAGGATAAGCGATGATCTCGCAAGCATACCTCTCCTGCCTCATCGCGGTCTGCGTCCTTTGGACGCTCTGGATCGTCGCGCTCGGCTTGGAGCGCAGATGGTTCCGCAACGCGTGGCGGGACTGGAGGGCCATGCCGCTTTCCGCGAAAGCCGCCGCAATCGTTTTGTGCGCGTATTGCACGGTGACTGCCCAGAAGCCGGGCAACGCGAGTAGCAACGCCCCCGCCGCGTCGTTGCCGGGGAACGCGCGGCAGGCAGGCGGCAGCGCCGCTCCGCCGCCCCCGCCGCCCCCTTCCCCGCCCCCGCCGCCCGACGGGCCGCGCGGCGTCCGGTCCGGACCCTCCCGCATCGTGCTCCAGGCCACGCCCGCCTCCGACCCCGGGGTCGCGGCCGCGTTCGGCGGCGAGCCGGGCTGGAGCCTGCCCGCCGCCGTGCCCGCCACGCCCAAGCTCAACGCGCTCTCGTTCGCGGGCAACGTGACGAACCCCGTTTCCCCCGTCTGCTTCCCCAACGCCGCGGAGGTCACGGTCCAGACCCTCATGCTCGTGACGCGCGGGGATGCCGCCGACCTCGCCACGCTCGCGGACGCGCCGGAACCGGCGCGCCTGCGGCTCGTTTCCGACGGCAGCCGCCAGACGGAGCCGAACGCGGCGGAGCTGGCGCTGACCCGGCAGTTCGTCCCGCAGCGGTGGCAGGTTGTCGCCGTCGACTTCGGGAGCCCGGCCAGCCTCCCGGAAATATTTTTCGGCGGAACGGCCGGACGCCCCGTCTGGGACCGCGGCTGGCGGGGGGAGATCGCGGAGATCGTGGGGTTCGACACGCCGCCGGACGCGGATGTCCGCGCGGGCGTGGCCAACTATCTCTCGATCCGCTGGGGCCTTGCCCCGCGGCACCCCGCCTCGCCGGCGCAGCGTCAGGCCGCGATCGACGCCGGGCTCGCCTACGGGCTCGTGTGGGGCTCGGTGCTGCTCTTGAGGTAACGTGAACGAGGCCTGCATGAAGAAAACCATCCTTCCGATCTGCTGCGCGATAACCGCCCTCCTCGGCGCGGCCCCGCCGGGGCGGGCCGGCCTCCCCCAGTGGTATCAGGACGCGGGGCTGCCCGCGGCGGACTCCGACGGGGACGGCATCCCCGACGCCTGGGAGCGGAGGACGTACGGCGATCCGGCGGCCGCGGACTCCGGGCTGGACCGGGACGGCGACGGGCTGACCGACCTGGAGGAGTTCGCGTTCGGCTCCGACCCGCGCGCGTTCTCGACCATGGGCGACGGCTGGTCGGACCTCGAGAAGCGCGATGCGGGGCTGGACGCCGCCTGCCGGGTCGCGCCGACGGTCACCCCCGAGCAGTGGCTGGCGTGGCTGGGCTGGGACGCGCAGACGTGGCAGACGCAGACCGCCACCAACAGCGAAGGGTTCGCCGGGGCCTACGCGGGGTTCGTCTACAACACCCCGCCCTACTCTTCGGAGTCGGGGGCCGCGGACTTCTGGCTGGAGACGCGCACCGACCGGCCCGCGTGGCTCACGGTGGGCGACGCGCGCACCACCAACTCCTTCCCGGTCCGGGCCGGGACCGGCCGCGTGCGCCTCCGGGCGGCCTACGGCGGGCCGGTCACGCTCACGCTCGACCCCCTGCCCGGAACGCTCGCGGGACTTCCCGGCGCGACCAACGGCCCGTGGCTCTGCGGGATGTCGATCCTTCCGGCGCGCTCCAACACCGTCGTCTTCGCGGACGGCCAGACGCCGCCGCCCCCGCCCGGCAACCCGGACAGCGTGGACGGGCTCCTCCTGCTCTCGCCGCCGCCCTCCGGCGCGGTCCACGCCCTGACCTCGCCGCCCCCGTCCGCCGTGCTCCAGCCCCTGCGCATGACGGCCGGCGTGACCGTCCTCGGCAACGGCGGCTGGTACTGCCTGCGCGAAAGCTCCTTGTGCTCCTGGCCCGATTACGACATGATCGGCTGCGACCCGGTCAGCATGGCGATGATCGGCGTCACGGGCGACACCCCGCTTCTTTCCCGTGAAGCCGCGCTGCAGATCTTCTGGGCGCGGCACCCCTGCGTCCAGTGCACGGTGACCCAGCCCGTGGTGAACGCGGTCTACCCGTTCCTGTACGCCAGGGTCATCTTCTCCTTCCGGCCCTGCGAGGCGGCAGGCGAGGTCCGCGGCGCGGAACAGAATCTGCCGTGGCACACGCCGGAGCACGGCCACTTCTCCCTTTGCAGCGGGATCGGCTGCGTCTGCGAGGGTTCGGGGTATTGGACCATCGGCTTCAGCCACTCCGCCGTCAACACCCGCAACCTCTCCCGCCTCGGGACCGGCAATGGCGACGCGGACGCCACCGAGCACTGCCTCGGCGTGGTCTGGAGCGCAGGCGGAAAGGTCGACCTCTTCGCCCTGCTCCACGACAGCCACCAGCCCCATAAAGACGACCTGAGCTTCACCTCCGACAACCTGGCGGTCAATAACAACGGCGAACTGGTCTTCGGCGACAATCCCAAGGAGTTAGAACCCCAAATCAGCCTGGTCAAACTACGCTACAAGCCCACCCCGAAAATAAACGTTGTTTTCGACAAGCTCTGGGTGGTCGTCAACAGGTCTGACACAAAGACGAAATTCGATAACTGGTATGCGCAAAACGCCGACATGAGTTGGACGGCAACCCTGCCGCGCCCGTTCGCCAGCATCGCCCTCGCGACGAACGCTACGGGAGAGGTCACCGGCCCCATCGACCCGGAACCCGGTTGGTTTGGCGGACAATGGCATGCTCCCGAAGCGAAAAACACCTTCCTGCATCATAACGCGAAGTACGAGATGCGCTCCAAACCGACCTCCGACGGACATGGTCACCAAGCGATGTACGATGCTCACGGTTACCTCATTACCAGTCCCATCGCGGCGGGGACGGCTGACATGTATGCCCCTTTTTACTCAATTGGCGCACCTCGGTTGAGTACGAAGCATTTGGAACAAGATGTCCAACCGTTCATCCGCGCCTTGCAACTCGATGGCAATCCGGTGCTCCCCAGAGACATCTACCGCAATCTCAACCGCCCATGTATCTACGTAGGGCTAAACACGGACACGTACATCAAAAAACGCCCCGTCTTACCCACAGGAGTACAGCCATGAACATCAAAAAAACAGTTAGTCTTTCCGTCCTCTTCGTGTCCGTGTTATTGCAAGTTGATCTGTGTTATGGACAGAGCAATGTCGTTTACTACGGAGCGAACTCAAACGCGATCAGCCTCGCGTTTGCGGACACCAATCTTTCCGAGTCGGCGAAATCGGCGATCACGGCGGATTTGCGGGTGTGCTTGAGCGAGTGGGGGAAGGGGGAATTGCGCATGCGGATCAAGGGTGATTCAGTTGGATACATCGATAACCCCACCCACTGTCCGCATTATCCCGAAGACATAGAGTTCCCCGAAAATGTCGTGCCAAGCGGCGCAGCAGGTCTGGCTTTACATATCCCCAAAAAACTCAGCGATGCCTACACCAACGCCTTCGCGTTCGCCGCCGCCAACTCCAACATCGTGGCAGCGGCTTATGAGTTTGTGGCGTTTGCTGCTTCAAGCAATTTCATGAATATCGCTTCAAACACACTGCCCGATTATGTCATTTTGAAAAATGTGACGACGAATCAAGTGGTTAGCATCGCTGGTGAAATCTTGACCGACTTGCATGACCAGACCTATTATCCGCCAAGCATCCTTGGTTTTTATTACGACCAGTGGGGGCCTGAGACCACGAATCTATGGATGAATATTCCATGCTCGATCCTTTCCCATGGGAATATGCTGAGCTGGTTTACCTTTCATGCCATTTGGCATGATGGGAAGTGGCGGTTTTGCATGAAGGCAGAGTGGGTGCCGTGAGAGCGCAAAACTCCTTCCTGCACCATGACGCGAGGTACGAGATGCGTTCAAACCCGGTGTCCGGCAAGCATGGGCACCAGGCGATGTACGATGAGAATAGATTGCTGATTGAAAGCCCCATCGCGGCGGGGACGGCTGACCTTTTCGCGCCCTACAAGGCAAATGGGAAGGCCAAGTGGAACAGCAACCACCGTGAACAGGATGTCTATCCCTTTATTCGTGCGGTGCAACTTGACGGCAACCCAGTCCATCCCAATTATAAAAAATTTCCGACCGATCTCACCCGCCCCTGCATTTACAAGGGGTCAAACACGGACACGTACATCGAAAAACGTCTTATTTTACCCACAGGAGTACAGCCATGAAAATCAAAAACACAATTAGTCCTTCCGTCCTCTTCGTATCTGTGTTGTTACTGGTCGGTCAGTGTCACGGACAGGGCAACGTCGTTTACTATGGGACAAACGCAAGCCCGATAAGCGTCTCATTCGTTGACCCCAACCTCTCCATGTCGGCAAAAGCCTCCATTGTGGCTGATTTGCAGATATGCTTGAGCGAGTGGGGTAAAAAGACGTATTTAAGCCTTGATCTCGGTGCCGACGAGCCGGGGCTGATCGGATACCTTGAACGTCCCTCCATCAGCCCGCATTATCCGGAAAACATAGAATTCCCTGAAGGTGTCACAAACACCCCGTCAGGCCCCGCCCTGCACATCCCCAAAAAACTCAGCGATGCCTACACCAACGCCTTTGCGTTCGCCGCCGCGAACTCCAACATCGTGGCCGCCGCCTATGAGTTCGTGGCATATCTATCATCAACAAACTTTTATACGGTTACTTCCAATGAGATTGTGAATATC
>JAPXSY010000123.1:0-5965 GCA_033812795.1 Kiritimatiellia bacterium | reverse complement strand
CGGAGCCGCGAGAAAACTCTGGGATAAGTTTTTTATGACAAGATTACATGATTAACATGATTTTTTAATCCTGAAAATCCTGTAATCCTGTCAATTTATGGGCAAGTGAGTTAGTAGGAGAGAGAGATGCAAAATCGTAGAGAGTTCATGAAAGGGTCGGCGGTCTTCGGAGCGATGATGGCGGCGGCGCCGTCGGTCGTGGTCGGTCAGGGAGCCGCACGGGTGTTTAAGGTTGGCATGATCGGCGCAGGCGGACGCTGTTCCGGCGCGATGGCGAATCTGGTGGAGGCGGCTAAAAACCTTGGCCATGAAGTCAAACTGGTGGCCGTGTGCGATTTCTTCGAGGATCGCGCCCGGAATGCGGCCAAGAAGTTCGGTTGCGAGGAGAAGAATGTGTTCTGGGACGCGAACAGCTACAAGAAGGTTGTGGCGTCCGACTGTGAAATCATCGTGACGGCCACACCGCCCAATTTCCGGCCGGTTCACGTTGAAGCGGCGGTCAAAGCAGGCAAACACGTGTTCGCGGAGAAGCCGGTGGCCGTGGACGGGCCGGGTGTGCGCCAGTTTCTGGCGGCGGCCAAGCTGGCCAAGGAGAAGAATCTCGCACTGGTGGCCGGCACGCAGCGCCGCCACCAAAAGGGATATCTGTTGCAGGCGCTGGCGCTGCAGCAAGGGAAGATCGGGCAGGTGCTGGGCGGCGCGGTCTATTGGAACGGGACGGTGCCTTGGGTGCGCGCGCGGAAAGAGGGGATGCGTAACGATGCCTACCTCTGCAGCAACTGGGTGAACTGGACCGAGATGTCCGGTGACCATATCGTTGAGCAGCATGTTCACAACATCGACGTCGCGAACTGGTTCCTCGGCCGTTATCCGCGCACGGCGGGCGCGTTCGGCGCACGCATGCGTCGCGTGTCGGGTAATCAATATGACTTTTTCGGAGTGGATTTCGATTACGGCGACGGGATCCATATCCACAGCCAGTGCCGTCAGATCGGCGGGACCAGCGGCTTTGTGGGTGAGCGTTTCCGCACGGAGCAATTCGAAATCTCCGGCGGCGGCAGGATCCAGAAGGTCGGCGGGGATGCGTTGAAGCTGGAGGGCACGGAGTATACGCTCAACGGCAACACGTACCGGATCAAAGACGGTAACCCCTATGTGCTGGAACACGAGAATCTGCTGCTCGGCCTCCTCGGTCAGATTCCGATCATGAACGAAGGCGAGAGCGTGGCGATGTCCACGGCCTGCGCGGTCATCGGCCGCATCTCGGCCTATACGGGACAGACGGTCCGCATGTCGGACATCATCGAAAATGCGAACTCGCCTTTCTACAACCTCGCCTGCAAGCCGACTTGGCAGGAGTTTGAGGCCGGCGAGGTGGCGATGCCGGAATACGGTGACGATCAGGCACCGCTGCCGGGCAAGCCCTGGGGACAGAAGTAACGGGTGCCCCGCTGTATCGCAACGCCCGTCCGGTTTGCCGGACGGGCGTTTGTTTTTACCCCCCAAATGGCCTGTCGCAAACATTGGGTTTTGTCGCGGTCCCCGCCGCACCTGTTTGGTGCAAAACGCAACGGTGCGTCCGGCGCTCTTTTTGAACTCTTCGTCCCGGCACTTCATCGCTCCACTTCGTCGCAAACGCAATCGACTGAGTTTTGGAGACCGGTGCGTATGCGGGACGAAGGCGTCCGCCAACCGGTAGGGATGCCTCCCCGAGGCGTCCGCGGACGGTTCGGGGAACCGTCCCTGCCAGCGGGCGGAACGCCCGCTTCTCCCGTCAGACCCTATGTCGAACCCGATACCGATAGCGATACCGATACCGATACCGATACCGATAGCGATCCCGACCCCGATTTGGATGAAACCCTGAAACCTTGAAACCTTGAAACCTTGAAAAGCGACCTGCGGTGTCGGAAACGCGGGCGTCCCTGTCGCTCGTCGCGGGTCGAATGTCGCGGGTCGCGGGTCGCGGGTCGCCGATCCCGATACCGATACCGATACCGATAGCGATCCCGATCCCGATGAAACCCTGAAACCCTGAAACCCTGAAACCCTGAAACCCCGAAACCCTGAAACCAGAAACCAAAGAGAGTTGAAGGTTCAACTGCTCTTTTAGGCTAATTTGTTCAGCCGCCTTGTGCGGAGAACGCGGGTATAGTATTGTTTGGATATGTTATACGGGTTGGCTTGTTTGATAATTCTCTGGCTGGCGGGAAATCTGCTCCACACCGGATGGGTGGAAACACGGCGCTTCTTTTGGGAACGCCGCGTCACGCGTGATCCGGAAGGGCTCCTGCCCGAGGCGGCGGCGTTTCAGGTCGGGGAGGGTCCGATCGCCCTGCTTTTCATCCACGGGTTCGCAGATACGCCCCGTGTCTGGCGGCGGTTCGCGGATCGGCTCGCCGCAACGGGTGACTTCACCTGCCGCGCGTTGCGCCTGGCGGGGAGCGCGGAGCCCGCCGCACAGGCGAAGCGCGCGTCACTTGAACTCTGGCGGATGCAACTTTCCGATGAGCTGATCCGGCTGGGCGAACATCATGAGCGTATTTGGGTGGCGGGGCATTCGATGGGCGGCGCGCTCGCGCTGGACACCGCCCTGCGCCAGCCGGAAGCGGTGGAAGGCGTGGCGGCGCTCGCCCCGCTCATCGAGGTTTCACGTGCCCGCGCGCCCGTGTTGGCACCCGAGGTGTGGTTCGCCCTCGCCCGTGTGGCACTTTGCCTCTCGCCCACGTTTGAATCGCCCTTCTCCACGCAGGCCGTGGCGGCGGACGATCCCGATTTTACCTACACGCGTGACCGCTTCATCCCATTTTCCGTGTACCGAAGCCTGTTCCGGCTGGCGCGCTCCAACCGCAAGGCCTTGGGCCGCTTGACGCAACCCGTGTTCGCCGTAACCGCCAATCGGGATGTTGTGGTGGACACATCGGCTGCGCTGCGGTGGCTGGCCGAGTGCCGCGGCCCGAAACGGATTCTCGACCTGCAGGATGTCGGCCACGTGATCCCGCTGGAGAACGGCTGGCGTGCTGTCGCGGACGATCTCGCCGCCTTCATCCGGGATCACACGCGGCAGGAGGGGAGACGCCTCCCCGAGGCGTCCGCGGACAGTTCGGGGGAGCTGTCCCTACCAGAATCGGAGGAGACGCCCCCCGCTTAATCGGCGACAGGAGAACCTTTTCGTATGAAACCACCCTTTGTATCCGTCATCATCCCCACATACAATCGCGCGCAGACCGCGTGCGATTGCGTGGCCTCTGTTTTGAGGAGCGATTACCGCGCGATCGAAGTCATCATCGTGGATGACGCCTCACCGGATAACACCCGCGAACTCGTTGAACGTCAATTCGGCAACGATCCGCGCGTCCGGTACGTCCGCAACGAGAAAAACCTTCAGGCCGCCGCAGTCCGAAACCGGGGCGCGTCTCTGGCAAAGGGAGAGTACCTTCTTTTCGTTGACGACGACAACCTCGTGGAACCCGACATGGTTTCCAAACTGGTTCACGGCATGTCATTGGACAGCGGGTTGGGGCAGATTGCGCCGCTCGCGATCCACAAGGCGCCGAACCTGATTTGGACGCTGGGCTCGACCTTCAACCTGTGGACCTCCCAGCCGAAGAACCTCAACGAGCGAGAGCCTGCGGACCGCGTCGCGCTGGAAGACCGGCTCTATCCCTCCTGGTACAGCCCGAATGTGTGGATGGTCAAAAAGGAGGCCTTCGACCGGATCGGGGGGTGCGATCCCTTTTACCGGATCATGTTCGACGAAAGCGACTTCGGCATGCGGCTCCGGCGTGCCGGGTACCGGTCTGCCATTTACCCCATGGCCCGCACCTACCACCTCGGATTCATCGAGCCCGGCAAAACCGCGGCCCTGCGGTGCCTCGGCATCGAGAGCCCTGAGCGCGCTTACTGTTTCGCGCGCAACCGCTCCGTTTTTGTCCGTCGGCATTTCCCGCCCGTGAACCGCGCTGTTGTCCTCACGGTTTTTGTTCCGTTGTTCGCCGTCTATTACGGGGCCGTGGCCTTGCGGCACCGCCGCCCGGACATTGCCTGGGCGTTTTTCAAAGGGAGCTTCGTCGGCTGGTTCTCCTTCCCCAAGGAACCGCAGGGTACGGACGCCTGATGATCCCCAATGCGGACAGAGTCCCCGACCCAGAGAGGGGGACGGGGGGATTGCCGGTTTTATCGCTATCAGACCAAAAGGCTGCAAGGCGGTGAGGCGGTTGTGTTCTGTGGTGAAACAATCGATCCCGATAGCGATCCCGATCCCGACTAATAATGCACGAATGAACTAAAGCGCGCATAGGCCGCATCCCACGCATCGGTCTGCTGGGGTTGGAAAACCGTGATGGGAAAAGAAGCCCGGATGATCGACTTCGCGGCTTTGAGGTCGGGCAGGATGCCCGCGCCAACCGCCTGCACCATCAGGTTGCCGACCGCCGTGGCCTCTTTCGGTCCGGCGAAAACCGGCACCCCGACGGAATCAGCGGTGAATTGGTTGAGTAGCGCATTGTTGCTGCCGCCGCCCACGATATGCACCGCCTCGGTATCCGTGCCGGTGACACGGTTGATCGTCTCGTTGACCTGACGGTATTTGAGCGCCAGACTTTCGTACACGCAACGCAGCACCGTGCCGCGGTCAACCGGCGCGGGCTGTCCCGTCTCGTTCAGGTAGGCGCGGATCTCTTGCTCCATGTTGGCCGGATTGTAGAAACGCGAATCATCGGGATCGATGAACGCCGTGAAGGCCGGCGCGGCCGGCGTGAGCGTGTCCACCTCGCTCCACGACATGCGCTTGCCGTCGGCGATCTCCCACACGCGCAGCAGTTCCTGCACAATCCAGGTGCCCATGCAGTTACGCAGAAAACGCGTGTTGCCGATGCCGCCCTCGTTGCTCAGACCTGCGGCCATGGCCTCCGGCGTGGTGATGGGCTTCCGGATGAGTTTCCCGACCAGAGACCAGGTGCCGGAACTGATGATCAACGCCGTCTTGACGTTGCGCACCGGCGCGGCCGCAAAGGCACTGGCGGTATCGTGCGAACCGACCGCGATCAGATCCGCCTCGTTCAGACCGCAGGCTGCGGCCAGCTTGGGTTGGAGCCGACCGACCTTCGTGCCGGGCTTGACGATCTCGGGCATCAGCCGCTTAGGGATACCCAACGCCTTGAGCATCTCGCGGCTCCATTTGCCCCGTTTGGCGTCCATCATCTGCGTGACACTGGCAAAGGTGGAGTCCACCACCTTGCATCCGCCCAGATAATAATAGAAGAGCGACGGGATGGGCAGATAAACCTCGGCCAGCTTGAGCAGTTCAGGCCGACGCGTGGCAAGCCAGAGCAACTGGTTCGACTGGTTGAACGGCTGGAAATGGTTGCCTGTGATTTCATAAACCTTTGTGGCATCCAAACGGGCTTTGACCTCCTCACACATGGCATCGAGCCGGTGGTCACGGTAACAATAGACCTTGCCGAGCAGATCGCCGTCCCGCGTCACCAGATTGCCATCCGCGCCCCAAGTGTCGATTCCGATGCCGTCCAGCACGGCACCGCACTGGCGCCGCGCAGCCTGAAGACCTTTAACGATATTCTGGTAGATAAAGGTGTCGTCCCAAAATGTACGCTCTGTGACCTCGCCAGAACGGTCCGGCAGAAAACAGGACACGCCCTCATGCGCGAACCGGTGTATCTCTTCCATCCGGAAACCCTTGTCCGAAAACACGCCGACAAAGCATTTTCCGCCTGACGCACCCAAATCCACCGCAAACACTTTTTTGCCGTCCATGCTGACCTCCTCAACACCCTCTTTGTTTCCGCGTCTTCACCTGAAAACGCGCGGGACCTCCTGCCCGTGAACTTCCCGTCGCTTCAGCCCGCTTCCCGCGTGTGGCTGACCTTTGTGTGTGAGTATACCGCTTCCGCCTTTTCCGGACAACACCCCTTGCTCTTTTTTCACACTTCGCGCTGTCGTGGGA
>JAPXSY010000122.1:0-6076 GCA_033812795.1 Kiritimatiellia bacterium | reverse complement strand
TTACACGGGTGAAGGCCATGTCTATCCTTCAGAAGCCGCGGCCGCAGGTTTCTCGCCCCGCCTGCTCGGAAGCCGTTCCCAACCGTTCTCCATCCGAATCCGCCCTTTCGTCTCGCCCTATGGTTCGATCTCCGTAGTCGCGGACGAGTATCCGGAACCGGTCACCATGGAACTTGTGGCGGACAACACTTGGCAGGGCATGCTGCCGCTCAGCGACGCGGGCACAACCAATGTCTCCTGGCGTTTAAAAGGGGAACGCCGCTACCTGCCGGTCGAGGTCGCCTATTCGACCTCGGTTGTCCACTGGGCGGAAACCCTCCCCGGCACCATCAACCGCCTGCCTTACGGCGGGGTCTGCGAGGAAACCGAAACGCCACTCACTAAGACGGTCACGGCTGATCGGGGCGCGTATGTGATGCTGACTTTCGACACGGAAACCTTGAAATACATGCTCGTCCGTGCCGAGTACCAGAATTTCAACAATTGGCCGGCCCTCTCCGACAAGTTTTCGGAGAGTAACGGGCAAACCCCCAAAGCGAGTTTTCTCAACACCTTTGAGGCGTGGCCAGTCAGTGTGGAGGACACCTATTCCCAATACTTCCATCTGCCCGTCCCCACCACGAACGTCTTTGTCCGCGAGCCGTTCGGCACCCCCCAGGCCAACTGGATGGCCGGTCACGCGGCCTTCAGTGTCGAACGAACGCTGGCGGACGAGAACAACAAGCCGGCAGGGTATGTCAACTTCCGCAATCAGGCGCTGCGTCTCCAAGGGGGTGGCTGTACCCTCGGCTTGGGGTACGTCCACAATACGGTGCAAACCCGGACCGACGGCATCCGGGATTTCGCCTTCAAATACCGTCTGGCGCAGACTGCCGACAAAATCGACGTCGCGTACGACCGTACCGCGTTCATCAGTTCGAACTATTCGGCCAAAGTGACGGCCCGTTCCTACACGGGACACTCACCGGACGCCCCGTCGCTCTCCGTGATCGCCTATTATCAGGATGCCGACCATTTTTACGAATACCGCATCACTCAAGTTCCCGACACCGATAATCTGTCACGCGACAAGCGGGTGACACATCAATTGTACCGCTGGATCAACGGCACGCCCACCCTGCTTGCAACCTCAGGCACGTATGACACCGGTAACGCGGGGGATATAGTGGGATTCGAACACGCTATGGAAATCCGTATATTCAACCAACCCAACAGTACGCTGATCCGCTGTTACTATTATCCGTCATCAAGCGCTGTATTACGGATCGATCATACCGACAACTCCGATTCCCGCCTCACCTACGGCACCTACGGCGTGCTCTCCGAGGATTGCGGTGCAGGTTTCTCGAATTTCATTATCCAACCGACCACAACCGGAGCGACCCTCACCGGAAGTGCCACAACCGTCCTGTCGGATACGAACGCGTTCAACACGGATAAAAACAACTGGAGTGCCCCCTGGGGCCGTTTTGTTCTTGATGGAGATAGGTCGCCGAAGGGGATCCACGCGGTCATCCCCACCCAGAAACTCGGGGTTTACCTCCAGAACTCCGCGCAGGACTCAACCGCCGAGCCCGCCGCGCCGGGCACGACCGCATGGAAGCTTTTCCAGGAGATCACCGTTTCGGGGTACGGATACAAGACCAATGCCGTAACGGTTAAGGATTGGAAGACACAGTTCCTTTTGTTGCAGGTCATGGGAGTGGCGGGATCGAAAGCCGATGTCGTGGTGGATGAGTTGAAGATAACCTCCTGGCGCGGTGAACAGTTCGGCAGCGGCAATGACGACGCCTGGCTCGCCACCGAGGCTTGGGCCGTCTCCAACAATGCGGCGAACAGCCATGTGATACAGCTCAAACACACGCGCGCCGATCCGAATGCGGATCAGGCGGTCCGCTCGATCCTCCTCGAAAACGGCATGGGGATGCTGGAGTTCGATTACCGTGTGCTGCGCGCTCCCGCACAGCTCACCGTGCAGTACGCGACGGAGCGCGAGAACGACATCTGGATCCCCGTGCACACCTACGCCATCAGCAACGTGATGTCCGAGTGGGACCACATCTCGGGATACGTGGGCATTACCAATCCGGGATTCCTGCGGGTGATCAACGACCGAAGCGGCGGGTATTCCAACGCCTGGGTCGAAATCGACAATGTCCGGGCTTGGGAAGAGCCTGTCGTTAAGGACACCTCATGGCGCGCGTATAATGTAAAGGTGACCCAAACCGACAAACAGCGGATCATGTTGGATGGCGAGGAAGCCTGTTTGCTGAACAACAGCACCACGCAGGATGCGGAGCCCATTCAGGATCAGAACGTGCCGTTCGTGCAATCCCCGGTTCTGCCGTACGGTTTGGGGGAACTCTCCTTCAAGACACGCGCCTACACCAACACTTTTCCGTCGAGCCTTTACATTTACGCGACCACCAACGGATGGAATGCGCCCACAAACCTCTGGTTCGAGATCGCCGCCTTCACCCAGATCACGAACCGGTTTTATGAAACGGTCACCGTAAAACCGGTTGACGGACGCGATTACGATGCGATCAAATTCATTTCCCCGCTGGGCGGCCAGCGTGCCTGTATTGAGGATATCGCGGTGACCGAACCAGTCTTTCCGGGTTTCGACATCGAGAATGTGCAGGTGCTCTGCCGCAACGGCGATTCGTATGATGATGACCCGCCCCGCCACCAGCCTATCAACTCCGACCACGTGGGCATTCAGGCGGAGTTGGTGAACATCCGGCTCTCGCCTTCGAACATCCAGATGTATGTCGATTACTATATCGGCACCAATGTCTGGGGCGTCGAGAACTGGCCTGCGGCGCAGGTGGTGACGTTGCCGATGGAGCAAATGGGCAACTCGACAACCTATCAGACCCTCCCCTCTCAGGACCTTCCCATGCTGGACAGCGACACCATCGTGCAGTACCGTGTGCGCGCCACCTATCTGGGAGGGATACCCTTGACTGCGGAACAAAAAACGTTTGAGAATCCTCCTTGGTACTTCCCAGTGGATTTCAACGCGGTTTACGCTTCGCAGGGGTGGTCCCCCTATTACATCGTGTACGGCGTACCCCTCAAAACGGTGTGGATCAACGAGGTAAACGCGGCGGAACATGTCGAGGAGAACGGTGTGCCCCAATATGGATTTTATAACAATCCGTACATCGAAATCGCCGTGCCCGTCGGTGTCGATCTCGCGGGCTGGAGTATCGACCTGGTCATGAATGACAGGGATATGCATACCATCACCCTGCCCGAGGGACTGCCTGAACAAACGGCGGTGACCAATGGCTACGCGTTCTTCGTGATCGGCGAGAAATTTCCGGATCCCAATAGAACACCGGTGCCGTTACCGAAGCTCGATTACGGGGAGCCCGGCTTTTACTGGTACATCCCTTGTAGCTACGCGGGCGGGTTGCGCCTGAAACGACCGATGGGCATGTACGAGCATGTCATCGCATACGATGACCCGAGCCAGGGCTCCGGACCGGAATTCGATGGCGAACTCTGGGCGGCCGAAGATCCGGAAAGGCAGTTCGTGTATGTCGGACCGGAGACCCATGGCGGTTCACTCAATGTCACCAACGGCACCGGTGTCACACGCGCGGACTGGACCTTCCCCCTCTATTGGACCCCCGGCGGGCTGAACCCCGGTCAGTCTGTCGCCTTCCCCGAACTGGGCGTCTCGAACCACTGGATCGTGTCCACACTCAATGCGTTGAACGGTACGCAAAACGGTTTGCGCACGCAGTGCCACACCTTCCGTACGCGGAACGGCGCGAACACCAACATTCTGTATCAGGCTGACAACTGGTACCGTCTCTATTCCGTCAAGGTCAATCAGGTGGAACAACTTCCGCCCGGAGAAGGCTTGCAAAACTATCTGTTACCGCTCACCAATGTCTCTGCCAACCTGAATGTGGAAGCTCATTTCGCCCTGCGTCAGGATATCGCTGATCTCGAAATCAGCGACGATATGCTGAACTGGCTGCTCGGGTTCGGCGATAATAACACTCCGCTTGCATCGAGTTATTTCTTCGGCAACGGGAGGTTGATGTCCCTCACCGAACTGTATTGGCTCAATGCGGATCCGACCGTAACCAACCGTGTGGACGGCAGTATTGTCCGTTTCACGCGTGATGCCGAAACCAATTATTATGTTACGGCCTCGCTGGCCGTCAACGGGCAGAACTGTACCTGTCTGTTGAGCCAGGCGGTCATGAAACTGGAAATGACGCCGTCGCTGACAATCCCCGATTGGCGGATCGCCGGACAATACAGGCTGATGCCGGATTCGTTCGACACGAACCATCAGTGCCGGATTCTGCTGCCCAACCCGTATATCTACAGTTTCCCGTACTGGGATCCGGCTCAAGCCTTCTTCCGTTGGGTGATCGAAGAACAGCACCCCAATATCGGAGTCCTGCCGCTGGTGAACACGCCGCCGGAACCTTAGTCCGATACGCGCCCCCTGCCTCATCAGGGGGCGCATCGTGACACGGCAGGGTTCACACGCCTCCCTCAACCGTCTTGCATGCGGAGCCAGCGCACAAGTGCTCCCAAGACGAACAGGGCAAGCACCAGCCACAAAGCCGCGCGTTCCCGGTCGGTCAGTCCCGGGGTGAGTTTCCGCAATGCCCGTACCCCGCGCGCAAAACGCGTCTCCGGGCACGGCCTCTTGTTTTGCCGCAACATGGGATTACCATACGCGTATCCATCAACCGCGGCAACTGTTTTCCCGTAATCGATTCATCCGACGAAAAACCTGCTTGGAACATGGGGCCGAATATGATTCACTCTTTAACAGTGTTTGATCGGCCTGCTATGCGACTTCTTCCGAACAACGTCTGGTTCTGCCTCTGCCTGATTGGAATAACCCTGTCCGGAACGGCAGAGGTGAAACGTTCCGCCCGGAACCCGCAACGGTTGACTGGGCAGCCCGCACAGCGGCGATCCAACCGCAGCGGGCAGACCGCTTCCGCTGACAAAACCTTGACGCAAACCGCCGCCCCGCAGAACCGTGTCACACGCGTGGTGTTTATGGGGCCGAAAAGCGGCTGGGGCTTCACGAAACGCGAAGTGTCGTACTATTCGCCGGAGGGCAAGCGTCTCGGCACCATGCCCGGCGGCACGCTGTTCCGTTATTCCGATGTGAAAGCCTCGTCCAAGAACCCGATGCTGTTGAGCCGGGTGCGCCGCAACAATGCCTGGGACGAACCCTGCCTGCTCGACTGCACGGAAACCGCCACCTATGAGGGAGACCCCGAAACCGTGGATCCCGAGATTGTCGGGAATCTACACTCCTTTTTCCTGCTCACCGCCAAAATCGCCGCGTATAAAGCGACGCTGGCGGAAAAGGCGCATGCGGCCAATCCCCACTTCCTTGCCGCGCGTGACGCGCAACGCGCCTATCAGCAGAGCCTTGCCCAAGCCGACAGGCTTGAAGCAGAGGCGCAGACATGCACCGGCGCACGCAAGGTCAAAGTTCTGGACGCCCTGCGCGCGCTCAAGTACGAGCAGGTTCGCCTCCAAAGCGAGGTGACCCGAACCTCAGCAGCCTTTACGAAGTGGAATCAAACCCATCCCGCCGTCGTTCCGGCGGATGACCCCACGTTGCGGACGCTGGAACGCGAGCGCGAGGCGGTTCGAGTGAAAGTCGCGGACCTGATTCCGCCGGATGCGTCATGACCGAACCGTCGGGAAGACGGGATATGCTTTCCGGGGTAACCGGAGTGTGAAAGGAAAAAAAACATGTTGAAAATCTCGACTCTGGACGCCGTCATCATCTTCGGCTTCCTCTTTTCTGTGATCGCCATCGGCTCTGCCGCAGCGCGTCGTTCGAGCCGGAGCGCAGCTGACTTTTTCCTCTCCGGGCGTTCCATGCCTTGGTGGCTGCTGGGCGTCTCCATGGTGGCCTGTACTTTCTCGTGCGACACGCCGAATCTCGTGACCGACATCGTGCGGACACAGGGTGTCGCGGGCAACTGGGCCTGGTGGGCCTTTCTGCTGACCGGCATGCTGACGGTCTTCGTCTACGCTAAACTCTGGCGCCGTTCCGCGCTGGACACCG
>JAPXSY010000121.1:0-6185 GCA_033812795.1 Kiritimatiellia bacterium | reverse complement strand
TCGCTATCGGGATCGGGATCGATTATTGTGACCACGCAGTGGCTCACAACGACGGGGGTTCAAGGGTTTCTGGTTTCATGGTTTCATCTAAATCGGGGTCGGGATCGCTATCGGGATCGGGATCGATTATTGTGACCACGCAGTGGCTCACAACGACGGGGGTTCAAGGGTTTCTGGTTTCTGGGTTTCATGGTTTCATGGTTTCATCTAAATCGGGATCGCTATCGCTATCGGGATCGCTATCGGGCGGGGCAGTAAGTTCGGGGCAACCGCTCATGCGCGCGCGAAAACCTAGGGGACGGCTCACGGCTGTGGCCGCGCCGCAGGGATAGCGGGGCTGGCCGACTCCGTCTTGACTCCGGGCCCCGTGAACTCATAGGCGCCGATGTCCGGCGCGGCACCGACTGGTCGCGGGGTCCCGGTGATGTCAACCGACGGCATCCCGGCGGCGGTGCCCCGGTCGCGCGCCGCGGAATCCGCGCGCAGGCGGAAATCCCCGGCTTCCGGGGCGACAAAGTTGGCCGCGCCGTAGAGGTTATCGCGTTCCCATGGCCGTCCCGCCCCTGCCGGGACGTCGAGCAGGTTGTTTGCGACGCAGAGGGTCGGGTCATCCAGAACCATCCGCGGCTGGTCCCCCCACGAGTTCCGGAAGATGCCGATGTCAAAGTCGGTGCTGCGGCTGCAGAGGTTGTTCCGAATCACGATGCCCGTTGCGTTCCGACTCGATAATTCGATTCCCCGGCGTGTCCGGTACAGCGTGTTGTGGATCACAGTGAGATTCGTCATGACCGGGTGGCCCGGGTCGCCATACCCCGCCAGACGGATTCCGAAATGTGTATTGTAGATCAGGTTGTTGAAAATCCGGATGTTCTCGATGGTGCCCTCCGTTTCAGAGGCGATCACAATGCCGTTGCCCGTGCCCTGTCCGCCGGGCTCTTCGAACGAGGAGAAAATATCGTGAATGATGTTTCCGGAGATCTCAATGTCGCGCGCCGTTCCGCGGGCGTCGACATAAATGCCGAGACTGGTGTGGTGCACATGATTGCCGAATATCCGTCCGTGGGAAGAGCCGTCTTTCGCGTCGATCCCCTCCTTCCGGTAAAGCCAGCCGCCTTTGCCGGTCAGACTGGGCGGCGTGCTGTGCACGTAGTTGCTCCGGACATCGAACGTGTCGGTATACATCAACGAAATGCTCTCCTGGCCGCCTCGGACGCAGACATTCTGAACCCGGTTGCCGTCGATGAGGACCTTCGAGCAACGGTAGGTGAGGATCCCGGATGCGCCGGTGTTGGCGATCCGGTTGTTCTCCAAAATGAGGTCTTCGCACCCGGCGGCGAAGATGCCTGCGGCATTCTGTTCCATCGTGTTGATAACGGTCAGTCCGGAAATCCGGATGTGCTTCTTGTTGCCGATGTCAACCAGACCGAGGATGCCGCCGCGCTTGGCCAGCGCGACGCCGATCCCGTCGATGACCGCCGAATGTCCGGGATATGCGGTGTAGGTGATCGGTTGGCCCGGTAATCCGGAGTGCGCTGGCCTCACGCATTCCCGATAGACGCCTTTCATGATGTGAACCGTGTCTCCGGCGGTCATTGTCGCGGAAGCCTTGGCGATCGTCTGCCACGGACTCGACTCGGTGCCCGGATCCGTATCCCGGCCCTCGGGACTGACGTAGTAATCCGCTGCGCGGGCCCCGCCCAAAACCGCCAGCATGGGGATGATGTGCCGAAGCCCCAATCCCGTTCCGAAAAACCCGTGTAGAATCCGCATGCTTTCCTCCTTTTTTCCCTGTCCTTTCCGGTCCCGGTCGTGACCGGTGTCTTAATCCTGTTCCCCGCACACATCGGACGCCACACGCTTGGGCCCCGCCGCAGGCTCACTGGATCGCCGGCATGGGCACGGGCTTGCCCTCGCGCTGCATCGCAAGTTGCGCCTCGGGCTCGTACACGCCGTAGAAGACGGCGTTCAGATCGATCCACACCGCGATGCGGCGCAACTCCTCCGGAGTCAGCCTGACCTTGCCGTGCCCCTCCTTGAGCATCTGGAAGAGTCCGCTGCCACGCGCACTGTCCTCGCCGCCTTCGGGTGTGACCTGAATCTGATTACGCATAGGATAGCAGGTCACCAGCGGACGGCCACTCTTTTTGGAGAGGCGGCGCACGCGCTTGCCCTCCGAATCCGTGGCGTAACAGAGTGAATCATAGGACGCCGTGTATGCGCCCCGGAGCGTCCGGGTGAGCGCGATGCCTCCTTTGGGATTCCGGTCGCCGTGGCAGGAGACGCATTTGGCGTCGAAGAGCGGTTGCACCTGCTCGACGAAGCCGTACGGGCGTCCCGACTCCGGCGTGGGTGTCAGCTCGGCCGCGGGACGCATCATGGCCGCCACTTTTTTCAGTGCCGCGGGAGAGACGGCCATTTTATTTTCGTGGCAGCCGACGCAGGAGACGCGCTCGCCGGGCATGAGCGAGGTGCTGGAACGCATGACCCGGTACGCGCAACCGTCGGCATCCACGACTTGAAAGAGGATCGGTTTGCAGGCGGGCACAAGGAAACGGGCCGAGCCGTCCGCCTCAACCGGCGTTTCGCCGAGTACCGCGCGCGTGTTCTCCTCGCCCGCCACACCGATGCGCGGCACCATCGAGTCCCGTGTGGTTTTCGGGAAGACCTGCACCACGCGGATCTTTTTGATCGTGCCGCGTTTCGCCTTCGGTATGCCTTCATAGACATCCGAGATGAAAACCTCACCCTGTTCCCGTTGCGCGAGCGCGGGATTCAGGACAGAGGGCAGGACCGGCGGCACGGGGCGCGGCCGAAGCGGCGTCGGGCAGGTCGCACCGATCAGGCCGTCTCGGTAAAGCAGTTCGCGATTGCCGCAGGCGTCGAGCACGTAGAGCCCGAGGGCGTAATCAGGATTGTGGCGCGCGGGCTCGTACATCAGCGGGTCGCGGCTGTAGGCCACGAGAAACAGATCTTCGCCGAGAGGCCAGGGCGCGTTATACCACTCGTTGTTGGAGCCGCGTTCCGCTTCGGGGTAGTGGCCCGGGGTCAGGCGCGTCACCGCGGCTTCGCTGTTGTTGTGCACGGCGGGGTCGATCAGCATGATCGGCCCGCCGGTGATCGCGTGGTGCGCGGAGGCAACGCACACGATCTTGCCGCTGTTGGGGATGGCCTTGGCCTGAAAGGTGCAGTGCGGCTTGGGCACCTCGTTGCCCCATACGGCCATGGGGTTGGTGCCGTCGGGCCTCATGGACCAGAGGTTCTGGTGGGTGACCGCATCGCGGTCGATGTAATCCCAGCGCGCGAAGAGCAGATGGCCGTTGTTGGCGACCGCCGGGAACCAGTCGTTCACGTCGTTCCAGGAGAGTTGCCGGATGTCCGAACCGTCGCGCGCCATGCGGAACATGGTGTAGGAGTGCCAGCGGTCGCTGTAGCTCCACCAGAAACAGCGTGAGGTGGTGCGGCGGCGCGTGGAGACAAAGGCGATGCCGCCGTCCGGCAACCACTCGGGCATCAGGTCGTCGTAGATGTCATCCGTGATCTGGCGCAGGCCTGTGCCGTCCGCACCAATCTCGTAAAGGTGATAGTAGTGGTGGTTCGTGTCGGTCTCGTTGCGCGGCAACGTACGCGGATCGAGTGCGCCATCCGTCGCCACAAAAGAGAAAAGGACGGAGCGGGCGTCGTAGGACAGGCGCGGTTCGAGAAGGTTACCGGGAGGGAGCCTTCCGTTGATCAGATCTCGCCGCATCAGGGAGACGCCGGGTTTCTCCAGCACAAACAGGCTGCCGCCCGGCCGCTGCCGCCAACCGAAATACTGTGCCACCTCGTGGTTCCAAGCCGGATTGCGGCGCGTGCAGAAGAGCAACTCGCCGTACGCGAGTCTGGGATCGGACAACAGGGCCGCGCGCTTCAGGAGCCGCGCCCGCAGGTATCCTCCCCATCCCGTTCCTGCCGACGCGTCGGGTTTCCCTGTGATCTGTTCTATCCGTTCCGCCTGTTCTTTTGCGCACGCGGTGAGCCGTTGCTCATCCGTGCAACCGAAGAGTTGGTCATCCTGCACCCACTCCGAGACCGCCAGCAGGAACAGGTCCGGCTCCGGCGCATGCGGCACGCCGGCCACGGCCTTCGCATAGGCGGCGCGGAACACGGAGCCGAGCTTCGGCAGGACGGCTCCCCCGAAACCGTCGCGGACTCTTTGGGGAGACGTTTCTACCCCGGACAAGGCAGCCAGCAGCGTAAGCCCCTCGATCCATGTGCCGTCGTAACGCACAACCACCGCCGCGCCCGCACCCGCCACCTTTATCCCCCCCGGATCGCGGATCAGGGTCCAGGCGGCATCCGAATCCCGTGCGATCACATAGCCGATAAAGCCATCCTCCTTGTTGCCGTCCGAGACGATCACAAAAGGCAGGGCGTTTACCGTGTCAATCGCGTTGCGGTAGAGTTTCAGATCCCGGCCCACCCCGTATATAGTGGGCAGGGAGGTTTGCGCGGCCGGTCCTCCCGAAAACTCGTAACGCCAGCCGTTCGCCTCCTGTTTGTCCGAAAAGCCTTCGGAGGCCCGGTGTACGCCCCCGCCCTCGTACGCGACGACCGGATCCCAGCCCGTAGTGTCGCACGCATGGGACCCCAGACGATTGACGAGGAAGCGGAGCGTGTCCCCTTTTTTGACTTCGACCGTGAGCGCGTGTTGCTGCCCGACCGCATCCCGCCCTTTCACTTCCGCTGTCCAGAGGGTCCTGTTGTTGTGTTGCACAAAGGCCTTCACGCCGTCGCCGTCGAGGTGTAGTTTCCTGACCGTTCCGGAGACCGAAACGCGCCCGTTGACGGGCGCGATAAAGGTGCGCGCCACATCAACGGCATGGCCGGGATGCATCCAGTCCCTTCCCACGCGGGCCCACCCTTCGGAACCGATCCAGTAATCAGAGCCGTACCATTTTTGCGTCGCGTCTGATTTGGCCATGGCCGCGAAAGCGCTGGTTTTCGTCACCGGGGCGTAGGCCAGCACAATTTCGCCTTCCGCGATCCGCACGCCCGGAAACCCTTTCAGTTCCGCCACGGACACGTCCTCTGCTGTCCGCACGGAGGCCTGCGCGAGTGTGGTCCGCATGCCGGACGCCTTGCGCGGCACGGCTGGCGGCAGCGCATTTAGTGTGACGGCATCGCGCTCCTCCGTCGGCATCGACCAGGAACCCGGGATTTGAATCGTGCCCGCCAGCGAGGCAAGCGGCACAAGAAACAGCATGTGCTTGAAGGTCATCGTTTTTCTCCTCGAATTCGTTTTCTTCCTCACTCGATTCCCTGCGCGTTCGCGCGGAAAGGTCCCGGCCGGATCACGATCGGTGCGGTTTTCAAGCGCGGCCGGATGGCCAGCCAGTCGGAGCCTTGGAACTCCGGATCATCATCGGCGCGGATCTCCACGTCCGTAAGATACGGGCACATTGTGTCCACCCAAAGTGTGAGCCGCAACAAGCTGTAGGGATCGACTTTCACGTTATGGTGCTTGCCGCTCGCGGCGAGCGCAACCAGCCTGCTGGTGTACGAGAGGCGTGTCATGGGTTCGGGTGTCACGTAGGCGGCCGGATCGACCGTGCTGTAGGCTTCGACCTGCAGGGTTCCGGCCAGATCATATCCCGGCGGCAACTTTTCTGGAACGGCGTTCGTCCGCCCCCAGCCGGGGCGTCCGACAAGCGTGAGGTAGGGCTCGTAACCGCGCAAGGTGAGATCCAGTTTCTTCCGCGCACTGCCTTCGCCCTGATGGCACTTGCCGCAGTACCGGTCCAGCACGGGCTGCACGTCTTTGAGGTAGCCGACCGAAGTGCCGAACCGCGCCGTGGTAGTCACCTTCGACTTCTCCGCCCGCGCGCCTTTGCTCAAGCCCGCTTCACGCGCCTGCGCGAGTGTCGTGCAGCCTTCCGGCGCACAGGTGAAGCCATCGTCAAAAGCCCACGGCACAGGTGTGATCGTGTCGGGCGTACTGCGGACGGCCGTGGACGGACCCGCACCCATCTGCGGCGCGCGGCTGTGCGATTCGTGACAACCTAGACAGCCGCGGCTCTCCCCCGGCATGACATTGGCGAAACTGCGCATCGTCTGGAGCGCCCGGTGCTGTTCGTCCAGCAGTTGGAAATGCAACGCCACACCGCTCGGCACGGTGAACCAGCAGGAGCCGTCCGGATGAATGGGCA
>JAPXSY010000120.1:0-6260 GCA_033812795.1 Kiritimatiellia bacterium | reverse complement strand
TATCGGAATCGTCGACCCGCGACCCGCGACATTCGACCCGCGGCGATCGACAGGGACGCCCGCGTTTCCGACACCGCAGGTCGCTTTTCGGGGTTTCAGGGTTTCATGGTTTCTGGTTTCAGGGGTTCATCCAAATCGGTATCGGGATCGGGATCGCTATCGGAATCGATTGTTTAACCACGAAAACACGGGATGGCATCGCTCGGATTTTTGGGGAACGCCAGGGGGAATTCCTGATTTTCATGAAGTTTCATGTTTTTCATGGTTTCATCCAAATCGGTATCGGGGTCGGGGTCGGGATCGCTATCGGAATCGTCGACCCGCGACCCGCGACATTCGACCCGCGACGATCGACAGGGACGCCCGCGTTCCCGCCTAAGAACCCGAAACCCGAAACCCACTTGGGATCTTATGCGGCCTGTTGTCTTGCCAAGGGAACCGCAACGTGCTTAACTCTCTTTGTGACCCTTGCCGGAAAAGAGGAGGTGTGCGGATGCAGATGACGGCTGTTTATTGGGTTTATCTGGGTGTGGCGCTGATCCTGTTCGAGATGATGACGCCGGGTTTGGTGTCGTTGTTTTTCGGATTGGCCGCGCTGACGCTGGCCTTCATCGTGTGGTTGATGCCGACACTCGCACAGGGCTGGCAGTGGATTTTGTTTTCCGTGTTGTCGGTGCTCTACATCGTGCTGTTGCGCAAAAGCCTCAAGTCGGTTTTCAGCGGGACGCGCAAGATCTCGGATGATCCTGACGACGGTTTCACCGGCAAGCTGGCGGTGGTGACGCAGCCCATCGCCCCGAATCGGCCGGGGCGGGTCGAGCTGGGCGGCACGACATGGGATGCCGAGGCGGAGTGCGATGTGGCGGCAGGTGTTTCGGTCCGGATCGTGGGCAAGAAAAACCTGACGTTCAAGGTTGAACCGGTTTAGTATTCACTGCGGCTGGACGGGTCTGGCGGGTCAGACCTGTCAGCCGCCCGTAAAAAAGGAGAAGGTTATGCCATACATGGCGTTGTTTATCGCGTTTGTGGTCGTTTATACGGTGTTGAAGTGTGTGCGCATCGTGCCGCAGAAACAGGCGTTCATTGTGGAGCGGCTGGGTAAATACAACTGTACGCTGGAAGCGGGGCTGCACCTGCTGGTGCCGATCGTTGACCGCGTCTCATACAAGCACACGCTCAAAGAGCAGGCCATCGACGTGCCGCCGCAGCAGTGCATCACGCGCGACAACATCACGGTCGAGGTGGACGGCGTCCTCTACCTTCAGGTGATGGATCCGGCCAAAGCCTCCTATGGCATCGGCAACTACCTCTTCGCCACCACACAGCTCGCGCAAACCACCATGCGCTCTGAAATGGGCAAGCTGGAGCTGGATCGGAGCTTTGAGGAGCGTATGCATATCAACAGCGCGATCGTCGAGGCGGTGGATAAGGCGTCTGGCCCCTGGGGCGTCAAGGTCACGCGCTATGAGATCAAAAACATCACGCCGCCGCAGACGATCCGCGACGCGATGGAAAAGCAGATGCGCGCCGAGCGCGAGAAGCGTGCGCTGATCGCAGAGTCCGAGGGCGACCGCCAGGCCAAGATCAACCGCGCCGAGGGTGAAAAGCAGGAGGCCATTGCCAAGTCCGAAGGCGAGAAAATGAAGCGCATCAACGAGGCCGAGGGACGTTCGCAGGAGATCCTGCTGGTGGCCGAGGCGCAGGCCCGAGGCATCCGCCAAGTGGCCGCGGCGATCAATGAGCAGGGCGGCACGCAAGCCGTCAACATGCAGCTCGGGCAACAATACCTGAACGAGTTCGGTAAGTTGGCCAAGACCAACAACACCATGATCATCCCCTCCGACCTCGCCAATGTGGCCGGCATCCTCAAGGCCGCCACCTCGGTGATCAAAGAGGTGAAATAGCTTCTCCTCAGAAAGGGTCTGCCATGCCGGCACTCACCATTAAGCCTGCCGGATCCTGCCGGTTTGACGAGGTCTCGCTCGGGGAAATCATGCTGCGCCTCGATCCGGGTGATCAGCGCATCCGGAACGCGCGGTCGTTTACGGTCTGGGAGGGTGGCGGCGAGTACAATGTGGCGCGCGGTCTGCGCAAGTGCTTCGGCCTCTCCACCGCTGTGGTCACGGCCCTGCCGGAGAATGACATCGGTCGGCTGGTCGAGGATTTCGTGATGCAGGGCGGCGTGGACACCTCGCTGATCCGCTGGGTGCCGTTCGACGGCATCGGCGCCGCCGCGCGTGTGGGCCTCAATTTCACCGAGCGCGGGTTCGGCGTGCGGGGCGCGTTGGGGGTTAGCGACCGCGGCCATTCCGCGGCCTCGCAACTCAAACCCGGCGAGATCGACTGGGAACACCTCTTCGGCAAGCTGGGTGTGCGCTGGTTCCATTCCGGTGGAATCTATGCGGCGCTCTCGGACTCCACGCCGCAGGTGCTGGAGGAAGCGATGATCGCCGCGCGCAAGCATGGCACGGTCATTTCGTATGACCTCAACTATCGGCCTTCGTTGTGGAAAGCGTTCGGCGGTCAGAAAGCGTGCCGCGAGGTGAACCGCCGCCTGGCTCAATACGTGGATGTGATGATCGGCAATGAGGAGGATTTCACGGCTTGTCTGGGGCTCGAGGTCGAGGGCGTGGACGAGAATCTCAGCGCCCTGCCCCTCGACGGATTCAAGCGGATGATCGGGCGCGCGGTTCAGGAGTTCCCGAATTTCAAAGTCGCGGCCACCACGCTGCGCACGGTGAAGTCCGCCTCGGTGAATGACTGGAGCGCGATCTGTTGGCACGACGGCGCGTTCCATCAGGCCATGGAGATGAAGGATCTCTGGATCTATGACCGCGTGGGCGGCGGCGACAGTTTCGCCTCCGGCCTGATCTACGGGTTTCTGGCCTTTCAGGATGCGGGCAAGGCGGTCCGTTTCGGGTGCGCGCACGGCGCGCTGGCCATGACCACCCCGGGCGACACCTCGATGGCCACGAAGGCGGAGGTCGAAAAACTCGCGGCCGGCGGCAGCGCCCGCGTGGTGCGGTAGTGCGGGCGTCCCCGCCCGCAACGGCGGATCAGCCGGACAACCCAGACGCCGCAAGGCGAATGTCGCGGGTCGCGGGTCGACGTTCACGAAAACGGGGACGGGGAAACGATCCCGTTATCGATAAGACCCGACAAGCGGGATGCGCATCCTTGACACGGCTTGCAAAGAGTTCTATCCTCTTCACTAGTTTGTGTGGGATACGATACTCGGGATCATAACAAGAGAGGATGCGTATGAAACATCAGGGCTTGATCAGGATGTGGAAAGGCGTGGTTGCCGGATTTCTGATGGTCATGACAGCGGGCGGGGCCGCGGCGTTCGAGCCGACGAACCTGACCGGCTGCGTGATGTGGCTGCAGGCCGCGGCGGGGAATGTCCAGATCAATCCCGCGAACGGACGCGTTTCCCAATGGAACGACCTCTCGGGGAACGGTAACCACGCCGCGCAAAGTAACGGGCAACGCCAGCCGCTCTATCAGGCCGAGGGCCCCGGCGGGTGGCCGGCCCTCTTTTTCGACCGCCGCAACTACAACGACGGCCAATCGGCCGGTCTGCTGACCACCAACTACCTGAACGGCGCCTACTCGGTTTTCGTCGTGGCGCAGGTGGTGGACGCCAGCGAGCGCGGCTTCACCTGGCGTCGCATCGTGCCCGCGCGCGACGCGAACTGGCTACTGGGGACCTGGCCGGACGGCGGCACCTTTTACGCGCATGCGCAACACGCGATGACCGACTTGTCAAGCTGTCTGAAGTCGGTTTTCACCTTCAACCGCGTTTACACGCTTGCGGCGGTCAACACCTTGACGGAACAGCGCTTTTTCGTGAACGGGTATGATCTGACCTCCGACGCCACGCGGACCACGGGTCCGGGACGGCTTACCATCGGCGGCGCGGGTTCCATATCGCAAGATCCCAGCGACGCGCTGATCTCCGAGGTCATCGTGTATGAGAGCGCCCTGTCCGCGACGGACCGGCAGCAGGTGGAGGCGTATCTGGCCGCGCGTTATGGCGTGACGCCGGAAGGGTTCGATGGTCCGGTCTGGTCGGGGGCGGGTTCGGACCACTTTTGGAGTACGGCGGACAACTGGCAGCAGGCCCTGCCCGCTGAACCGGCGCTCGCGTTCGTCGGGAGCGCGCGCCGCGTCTCGATGAATGACCTGACCGGCCTGACCCTCCACCATGTCTTGGTTCGGGACAATACCTGGCGCTTCACCGGCAATCCGGTCTCGCTCAAATCGGATTTCATGAGTTTCACAGGCGGAACGGTCGACTGGACGCTGGACACCGCCCTGCCTGCGGGACCCCACTTCTTCTCCGTGAAGACTGGCGGGAGGCTGAACGTGGACGGACTGCTCTCCGGCGCGGGCGGCGTGACAGCCGGGCTGGGGTCGGGGTATCAGGGAACCCTGAATCTCGCCTGCCCATCCAACACCTTCACGGGGCCGGCGCTGCTCAAATGCGGGGTCACCGAGGTCACGCGCCTGGCCGACGCGGGCGCACCCAGCTCGCTGGGTACCGCGAGCGGCGCGGACGCCGCGGTCCGGCTCGGAAATTACACCACAAGCGGACCCAACGGGATGCGCTACACCGGCACGGAGCCCTCTTCCACAGACCGCCCCCTCCTCTTTGTTCGCGACGTGACGATCGAAAACAACAGCCCCGCGGACGCGGGCATCACCTTCAACGGCAACTGGTCGGCCATGGACGCCGCCGGGCTCGGGCCGGCGACCCTCACGCTGGCCGGGACCTCGGAGGGCGTCAACACCGTCAACGGCGTGATCGCCAACGCACCGGGCGGCGCGAATAGTCTGATTGTGAAGATCACCGGCGGCGTCTGGGCCTTTTCCTCGGCAAACACGTTCACCGGAGGACTGACGGTCGAGGGCGGCAGCGTGCTCGTCGGGGGCACGACCTCGGGTTATCTGGGCGCGGGTACGGTGACGATCAAAGCGGGCGGCGTTTTGGGCGGCACGGGCCGGCTGGCCGGCTATGCCTCGTTGAGCCTGATGCCCGGCTCGGTCCTGGTTCCGGGCAATCCGGACGTGGAGGACGGCATCGGCACGCTGACCTTCTCCGTCGCGCCAATGCTGGACGGCATGGAACTGCGCTGCCAGACCACGGCCCAGACGAATGACCTGATCCGCATCGAAACCGCCTGGTCGCCGCCCGGGTTCATGACCGTGCGCGTCGAGGCCGATTCCGAAGAGGCATGCCCGGAGAGGCTTACGATCATTGAGGCCGCTTCCCTGACAGGCAGCGCGGACCTCTCCGGCTGGGACATCGAGGCGCCCTGCGCCTACCGTGCCGTGGTCGAAGGCAACGCCGTGGTGCTGATGAAAGAGCCGCCGCCGGACTTGGCCGCATGGCAGCGCTCCATGTCGGTGCGGTTCAGCGGCTATGACGGCGTTTCGGAACTCACCAACTTCCCGGCGCTGATCAAACTTTCGGACGGGTGCGGCAACGGGCGCTTCCGCTATGCCGACTGCCTGGCCGACGGGGCGGACCTGCTCTTCACCGATGAGGCGGGCGCGTGGCTGGATCACGAGATCGAAACCTGGAACACCAACGGCGAGTCGCACGTCTGGGTACGGGTGCCGCTGCTGGTCCGCAACACCGAGATCACCGCGCACTGGAAAAACCCGGCACGCGCGACGGACGCGAATCCCTTCCTGCCGACCGACCTGACGGGCTGCGCCATGTGGCTGCACGCCGGCGCGGGTGTGACGGCCGACGGTGCCGGGCTGGTCTCGCATTGGGCCGACCAGTCGGGCAACGGGCATGAGGCCGTGCGGAGCGATTCCCGGTATCAGCCCTGCCTGACCAACAACGTGGTCAACGGTCTGCCCGGTCTGCGCTTCGAGGGGGGAACCTACAAAGACGGGTTGACCACGACCTGGGGCACCAGCAACGGCACCTATTCGGTTTTTGTGGCCGCCAGCTATCAGGAGAGTACGGCGTATAGCTATTACCGGCTCATGACCGGTCCGGCCAATTACAACTGGGGGGTCGAGCTGAACGGTTCGGGGGGAGATTTCTACCCCTTCATCCCCAGCGGTGCGGGCGGGAGTGGATTTTATCAGATCGTGAACACGGGCATCCGGCCCGCGGGCGGTGTGCCGTTCACGGCGGCAATCCTGGGCGACGGCACGAACACGCAGTTCACGCTGAACGGCTTCGGGTTCACGCCGCTCGCCAAGCACCACGGACCCGGCACGCTGATTCTGGGTCACGG
>JAPXSY010000119.1:0-6285 GCA_033812795.1 Kiritimatiellia bacterium | reverse complement strand
CTGGGTTTCATGGTTTCGGGGTTTCTGGTTTCTGGGTTTCAGGGTTTCAGGGTTTCATCCAAATCGGGGTCGGGATCGGGATCGGTATCGGGATCGATTGTTTAACCACGAACACACGGGATGGCACTGCTCGGGTTTTTGGGAACGCCAGGGGGAATTCCTGATTTTCATGAAGTTTCATGTGTTTCATGGTTTCATCCAAATCGGGGTCGGGGTCGGTATCGGTATCGGTATCGCTATCGGTATCGTCGACCCGCGACCCGCGACATTCGACCCGCGGCGATCGGCGGGGATGCCCGCGCTTCCGGCAAACCAAGAGAGGTCCCGCTTTTCGGGGGTTGCGTCTGTCAGGGGATGAGATTACACTGACGTCTCATTCTCGCGTAAAGGAGTGGCTCATGCTTGCCCGTGTCTGTTCAGGCGCTGTCTATGGGGTTCATGCGTATACCGTCGAAATCGAGGTCAATGCCGGGCGGGGGGATCCGCAGTTCGTGATGGTGGGTCTGCCGGACGCGGCGGTGCGGGAGAGCAAAGACCGCGTCTGGACCGCCATGAACAACTCGGGTTTCCGGCCGACGCTCGGCCGCACCACCATCAACCTCGCGCCTGCGGACATCCGGAAAGAGGGGCCGGTCTATGACTTGCCGATCGCGGCCGGCCTGCTGGCCGCCACGGGCGAGGCGGAACTTCCGCATCTCGACCAGTACGCCCTGATCGGCGAACTCGCGCTCAGCGGCGAGGTCCGGCGTGTGCGCGGTGTGTTGCCGGTCACCCTTGAAATGCGCCGTCAGGGCAAGCGCGGCATTCTCGTGCCCGCTGGCAATGCCGAGGAGGCCGCAGTGGCCGAGGGCATCGATGTGTATCCGGTGCGGCATCTGCGTGAGGCCGTCGATTTTCTGGCGGGCAAACTGAGCCTGCATCCCTTCCGGGTCGACCTTGCCGGACTCATGCGTCGCGAGCGCCGCCACGCCGAAGATTTCGCGGATGTCAAAGGGCAGGAGACCGCCAAGCGCGCCATCGAGGTGGCGGTGAGCGGCGGGCACAACATTCTGATGATCGGGTCGCCGGGCGCGGGCAAGACCATGCTTGCGCGGCGCATCGCCTCGATCCTGCCGGAGATGACTCTCGACGAGGCGGTGGAGGCCACGCGCATCCACAGTGTGGCGGGCACCCTCAAGAGTCATCAGGCTCTGATCCTGCACCGTCCTTTTCGGGCGCCGCACCACACCATCTCCGACGCGGGGATGCTGGGCGGCGGCACGCATCCGCTTCCCGGCGAGGTGAGTCTCGCGCACCGCGGCGTGCTGTTTCTCGACGAGCTGCCGGAGTTCCACCGCAACGTGCTGGAGGTGTTGCGTCAGCCGCTCGAGGATGGCCACGTCACGATCTCGCGCGCGGCCGCCACCCTCGACTTTCCCTCGCAATTCATTCTTGTGGCCGCGATGAACCCTTGTCCCTGCGGGTACGCGGGCGATCCGAAACGCGAGTGCCGCTGCTCCTCGCAGAAGATTCAGGCGTACCGCAACAAAATTTCGGGTCCGCTGCTGGACCGCATCGACATCCATATCGAAGTCCCGCCGGTCCGCTATGCGGATCTCAGCGGGCTCGCGCGGGGCGACGCCTCGGCGGTGATCCGTGAGCGTGTGGCGGTCTGCCGCGCGCGCCAGCGCGAACGGTTCCGGGAACTGCCGCGCCTCACGTGCAACGCCGCCATGGGCTCCCGCGAGGTCCAGACCTTCTGTCCGCTGAGCGGCGATGCCGCGGAGCTGCTTAAAATGGCGATGACCGAACTGAACTTCAGTGCGCGCGCCTATGACCGCATCATCAAGGTTGCGCGCACCATCGCCGATATGGCCGGCAGTGAAATCATCGGCCCGAATCACATCTCCGAAGCGATCCAGTACCGTTCGCTCGACCGGCTGATGTGGGTCTGAGTCAATCGCCCGCCCCATGCAAGAAAGAACCGACCCCATGCCGCCTATGCCTCGCCCATATTACGCAGATCTGCATGTCCACTCGCATTATTCGCGCGCGACCAGTCCCGCGTGCACGCCGGAAGGCCTTTTCCGCTGGGCCCGGCTCAAGGGGGTGGGGGTCTGCGGCACCGGGGACTGCACACACCCCGCCTGGCTGACGGAGTTGCGCGCCAAGTTGATTGAGGATGCGCCCGGCCTCTTTACGCTCAAGCCCGCCCTGCGCGGGGAGGCCTGCAGCGGTGTGCCGGAGGCCTGCCGCGGTCCGGTGCGCTTCATGCTGACCGGCGAGATCAGCAGCATCTACCGCCGGGATGGCGCGTGCCGCAAAATCCACAGTCTGGTGCTGCTGCCCTCTTTCGAGGCGGCCGCCGCGCTGAACGAACGGCTCGCGCAGGTCGGCAACATCCTTTCCGACGGACGGCCCATTCTCGGTCTGGATCCCCGCGACCTGCTGACGATGCTGCTGGAGTGCGATCCGCGCGCGGCCCTGATTCCGGCGCACATCTGGACGCCGTGGTTCTCCCTGCTCGGCGCGAAATCGGGATTCGATTCGCCGGAGGCGTGTTTCGGCGATCTCATGCCGCACTTGTTCGCGGTCGAGACCGGCCTCTCCTCGGATGTGCCGATGAACCGGCGCATCCGTTGTCTCGATCGGCTGACGCTGGTGTCGAACTCGGACCTGCATTCGCCCGCCCATCTCGGACGCAACGCCACCGTCTTCTACGGTGAGCCTGCCTATGACACGATCCTCAAGGGACTGCGCACCGCTGATTCCGCGCTGTACGGCGGCACGGTGGATCTTTTTCCCGAGGTGGGGAAATATTTCCTCGATGGCCACCGCGCCTGCCGTGTGCGCCTGACTCCGGAGGAGAGCCTCGCCTGCGGCACCCTCTGTCCGGCTTGCGGCAAACCGGTCACCATCGGCGTGCTTCACCGGGTGGTGGAATTGGAGCGGCGTCAGGCCGCATCGGCCCGCTCCCGCGCTTTCCGCACACCCTGCCGTTACATTGTGCCGCTGCCCGAACTGCTGTCGCAGCAGCTTGGCACGGCACCCCGTTCCAAAAAAGTCGGCACCGCGTATCAGGCGCTCCTCGCGCAGGTCGGACCCGAACTGCCGCTGCTGCTGGATGCCGATGCGCGAACTCTCGGCGCCCTCGACGCGCTGGGCGAAGCCATCCGTGGCGTGCGTGAGGGCCGGGTGCGTCGGGAGGGCGGGTATGACGGCGAATACGGGAGCGTGCGCGTGATATGAACCTGCTGCTCCACACCTGCTGCGCGCCCTGCGCGAGTCACTGCGTCCTGACGCTTCGGGAGCTTGGGCATACGGTGACCCTCTTTTACACCAACGCGAACATCGCGCCGCACGCGGAGTTTCTGCGCCGTCTGGAGTCGGTGGAGCGTCTGGCGGAACGGCTTGCCGTGCCGTTGCTGGTGGAGGAGCCGGACCATGCCGACTGGCTGGCCCGCGTTGCCTGCGGGCTGGAGGACGCGTCCGAGCGGGGACCCCGCTGCGCGCACTGTTTCCGCTACAGTCTCTGCCGGACCGCCGCGCGCATGCGGCAGTGCGGGTTTGACGGGTTCACCACCTCGCTGTCCGTGAGTCCGCATAAACACACGGCCACGCTGTTCGAGGCGGGCCGCGCGATCGATGCCGAGCGGTTTCTCGCGATCGATTTCAAAAAGCGCGATGGGTTTCTGCGCAGTCTGCAGTTGGCAACGGAGTTCGGGCTGTACCGCCAGTCGTATTGCGGCTGCGAGTTCAGCCGCAATTAAACCGATCCCATCGCTATCGGGATCGGGATCGGGTTTCAGGGTTTCAGGGTTTCTGGGTTTCAGGTTTCTGGTTTCTGGGTTTCAGGGTTTCTGGTTTCTGGGTTTCATCTAAATCGGGGTCGGGGTCGGGATCGGTATCGCTATCGGGAACGTCGACCCGCGACCCGCGACATTCGACCTGCGGCGATCGACAGGGACGCCCGCGTTTCCGACACCGCAGGTCGCTTTTCAAGGTTTCTGGTTTCTGGGTTTCTGGTTTCAGGGTTTCTGGTTTCAGGGTTTCAGGGTTTCAAGGTTTCAGGGTTTCATCCAAATCGGGGTCGGGATCGGGTTTCAGGGTTTCAAGGTTTCTGGTTTCAGGGTTTCATCTAAATCGGGGTCGGGATCGCTATCGGGATCGGGATCGGGAACGCTATCGGGATCGATACTGGCGCGGGAAAGTCGGGAGCGCGGGCGTCCCCGCCCGCTGGTAGGGACGGTTCCCCGAACCGTCCGCGGACGCCTCGGGGATGCGTCCCTGCCCGGCTCACTCGCGCATGCCGTACTTGCGGATCAGGCGCTGGAGGTAGGCGCGCTCGATGCCGGCCTCGCGGGCGGAACGGGAGATGTTCTGTTTGTTGCGCGCGAGCAGGTCGCTCAGATAGGTCTTCTCGAACTCCTCGATCAGGTCGCTCTTGGCGTCCTTAAAGGGTTTGTCCGTCACGAAGCTGACCTCCGGCTCATTGTTCTTGCGGCCGGCGCGCAGATTGCCGAGGCTGAGGAAGGCGCTCAGGTCCACGGGGCGGTGCTCGCTGTAAAAGGCCAGCTCGATCAGGTTGCGCAACTCCCGCACGTTGCCGGGCCACTCGTGGCGCTTGAGGATCTCCGTGGTGCGGTCGAAATCGGCGAGTTGGCTGAGGGCGTCCTCGCCGTGCAGGTCAGTGAGGAAGCGTTTGATCAGCAGGGGGATGTCCTCGCGGCGGCGGCGCAGCGGGGGCAGCTCGAGGTGGACCACCGAGAGGCGGTAATAGAGGTCCTCGCGGAAGCGGCCCTCGTTGACCTCGTTCGCGAGGTTGCGGTTGGTGGCGGAGATGATGCGCACGTCGATCTTGCGCACCTTGTTGCAGCCGACGCGCTTGATCTCGCGCTTTTCGAGCACGCGCAGCAGCTTGGGCTGGAGGTCGGGCGAGAGGTCGCCGATCTCATCCAGAAAGACCGTGCCGCCGTCGGCCAGTTCGAAGGCGCCCTGGCGGTCCGCGTTGGCACCGGTGAAGGCGCCCTTGACATGGCCGAACAGCTCGCTCTCGATCAGCTCTTTGGAGATCGCGGCGCAGTCGATCACGATGAACGGCTTGTCGTGGCGCGGGGAGTGGTTATGAATCTCCTCGGCGAGAATCTCCTTGCCGGTGCCGGTCTCGCCGGTGATCATGACCGTGACGTCGGCTGGCGAGTAGGTCTCGGCCAGATAGAAGATCCGGCGCATCGGTACCGAGCGGCCGAGCATGGCGCCGAAGGCCTCCCGATTGGAGAGGGGGATGTCGTGGGCTTCCTGAAGGGGGCAGAAGACGATGCGGGTTTTGCCGAGTTGGATCTCCGACCCCGGAGGGAGGTGGGCGGAGGAGACGCGCACCCCCTGCACGAGGGTGCCGTTGGTGCTCTCCAGATCGCGGATGAGGTAACCGCTCTGCTCCACCACAATCTCGCAGTGGCGCTTGGAGACGGTCGAATCCTCAACGATCAGGTCATTGTGGCTGCCCGAACCAATGGTGAAGGTGTCGCGGTTGACCAGAATTTCGCGTCCCTGGAGCGGCCCGCTGATCACGAGCAGTTTGATACGGCGCACACGCAGCAGGCTCTGCTGGTTCTCCCCGTCCGCGAGCACCAGAGTCTCGGCGGCCACATTGTTGGTCCGGTCTTGAGTCATCGTGCGTTCATAATAACGCATGCGTACGGATGTAGGCAACCCTGTTTTTCTTTTAATAGGGCTTGCCCGACCTCTTTTGGGCATGGTAAGCTATAACAATCGCGGCATAGTCCGCCCTTGGCGTGACAGGGTATGGTTGCAGCGGTTTGAACGGACCGGGAAGCGAGTGGAATGCGGATAGCTTTTGAGTGTAACGGTTGGAAAATCCGAGAGTGTGGTGTGGCGGTCCGCTTAGGAACGGCATTCCTGTCAATCGTTTTTTCCCTCTTTTTTTTGAACGGGTGTTCGAAGTGTCGGCCGCCCGCCGAGGAGGCTCTGCCGGAGGTCATCACGAACCGGATGGCGGACGCGGCGTATCGCGCCGAGCTTGCGGAGCTGCGGAGAGAGCAGACGCGGCTTGCGGGCGGGCGCGCCGAGGTGGTTGAGCAGATGCGGGTGATGGCGGAGAGAGCGCGCGCGACGTTGCCGGAGGGAGCCGACGATGCCGCGGTCAAGGCGGTGCTGGTGAAGGATCCGGAGTGGAACCGGCTTGAGAACGCGAATCAGGAGTGGATCGGCAAGATTCAGGACAATCTGGCTCAGGCCCGGGAGCGGGTCCGGCAGCGGATGCTGGCCGAGGAGCGTGACAACCGG
>JAPXSY010000118.1:0-6424 GCA_033812795.1 Kiritimatiellia bacterium | reverse complement strand
TGCGTGGTGGCGCTGGACGGCGTTCCGGACGGAACCGTTGTTTGCGTTGAACAGTTGACGCACGATTTCAAGTTCGGCTCACATATTTTTAATTTCGATCAACTCGGACGAGATGATTGGAATGACATGTACAAGTCGACGTTTACGAATCTCTGGAATGCCGCGACGGTTGCGTTTTATTGGAAGAATTACGAGCCAGTCGAAGGGGCGGTTCGTTTTGCGGACGGTCCGCACGACGGAGCAGCGTTCTGGAATTCCAAAGCAACCCTTTCGCCAAAGGAGAAGAGGTTGGCTTTCAATGAATGGAGGCGGCCGGCCCCAGATCCGATTGTGAATTTCTGCCTGCGACATGGACTGTCTGTCCACGGACACGCGATGATTTACGGGGCTTATACGCCGGGTTGGGCCACGAACATTGTCGACGCGTCGCGTCTTGACGCAGTGTACGAGCATCGGATCCGTACCTTGTGCAAACACTACGGCGACCGTATCGACCAGTGGGATGTTGTAAACGAGTCCGTGAGAGCCAACTCGATGCCGGAATCGCCGGATGACGAGGGGAAATGGAGATTCCGTATGCCAAAGTGCTACACGTTTAAGTCCTTTAAGACTGCCGAAGAACACCTTCCCAGGCGGGTACGGCTCGCAATCAACGACGCGGGGGTTATGGTTAAGCCGTATGTGCCGTTTATCCGTCATTTGCTCGGTAAGGGAGCGCGCATCGACATCATCGGCGTGCAGATGCATATCTTCAGTCGAGATGACGTCCTTAAGGTCGCGGACGGACTCGAGTGTATGCCAAATCTGACATCCTGGGATCCAGTCGACCAGCTCGCGACGCTGACCAAGCTTTCACGCCTCGGCCGTCCGATTCACATCTCCGAAATCACCATCCCGGCGCCGGATGACACGCCGGAGGGATGGCGGATTCAGGCTCAACTCATGTATGACAACTATCGGCTTTGGTTCTCGTGGCCGGATGTTTGTCGAATTACCTATTGGAATCTTGTTGATTATTCCTATGACAAGGAATCGCTCGCCTCCGGGCTCTACACGAAAGATCTCAGGCGAAAGCCGTCGTACGAAGCGCTTGATCGGCTGATCAATCGCGAGTGGAAAACTCGGATGTCGATTGTGGTAAACAACGGCCGCATCGCGTTTCGAGGCTTTCGCGGAATGTACCTCCTGTCCTGGATGGACGCAGAGGGCACGATGCGTTCGAAGCGGATTAACCTAAAAGGAGCAGTTGAACGGGTAGAATTCTAGCAAAGCCCCGCAAACATTGGGTTTTGACGTATTGAGATGCGGGCGGAGCCCGCAATCTCAAAGGCTGTAAGACTGTGAGGCGGTGAGACTGTGAGGCGGTTGTGTTCTGTGGTGAAACAATCGCTCCCGATCCCGATCCCGATCCCGACCCCGATTTGGATGAAACCCTGAAACACATGAAACTTCATGAAAATCAGGAATTCCCTCTGGCGTTCCAAAAAACCCGAGCGATGCCCCAAAAAATCTGCGTAATCTGTGTAAATCTGTGGATAAAAACCCGAGCAGTGCCATCCCGTGTGTTCGTGGTTAAATAATCGATCCCGATCCCGACCCCGACCCCGATGAAACCATGAAACCAGAAACCCAGAAACCCAGAAACCCAAGAGAGTTGAAGGTTCAACTGCTCTTTTTAGGATAAATTGACAGGATTTCCCGCTGCGCGGGCGCATGTATCCAGGATTTTCAGGATTGAACCCAAAAGGAGCAGTTGAACGGGTAGAATTCTAGCAAAGCCCCGCAAACATTGGGTTTTGACGTATTGAGATGCGGGCGGAGCCCGCAACCTCAAAGGCGGTGAGGTTGTGAGGCGGTGAGACTGTGAGGCGGTTGTGTTCTGTGGTGAAACAATCGCTCCCGATCCCGATCCCGATAGCGATCCCGACCCCGATGAAACCCTGAAACCATGAAACCCGAAACCCTGAAACAATCGATCCCGATCCCGATAGCGACCCCGACCCCGATGAAACCATGAAACCATGAACCCCGAAACCCTGATACCCTGAAACCAGAAACCCCGGCATGGATCGCCGCCGCGCAGAAGATCGACCAGCACGTACGACGACGCTTACTATGCCGACGAGACGCTACCCCCGATTAGCTTGACGCTCCCCAAGGTCCAACAGGAACATCAACGCGGACATCTCTTTCCGTTTTTTGCCAACATGTTTAGCGAGGGCGCGAACCGGAACGTGCAGAGCCGTCACCGGCAACGGCCAGGGAAACAAAGACACGTCCCCTTTCTCCAAAGACGCGGGTCAACCATTGCGCGCCGGTGCGGCAAAGTGGTAACGTACCCCTGTTCTTGATCCGGATGAATGCCGTGATGCCAGATTGCGTCGGTGGATGGTGGGCCCAGCAGGGCTCGAACCTGCGACCAAAGGATTATGAGTCCTCCGCTCTGACCGACTGAGCTATGGGCCCGTGACAACCGCGTCACTATATCACGGGTTCACGATGCGCTTCAACGCCAAAGGGGTAGAGATGACACGCGAGATCGCCTCCATCATCCGCGCAAACGAAGCCGGACGCGCATTGCAAGACTTTCTGGCGGACCGGTTCACGTACCACACCGCGGATGAATGGATGTGCCGCATCGCGGAGGGGCGCGTGCGGGTGAACGGCCACACCGCAACTCCGGACCGAATCCTTTCCGTTGGGGATCATCTGCGTTACGACGCCTCCGATATCCCCGAGCCGCCGGTGGATTGCACTTTTCGGATTCTCATCGACGATCCGTTGCTGCTGGTGATCGACAAACCCGGCAATTTGCCGTGCCACCCCGGCGGACGCTATTTCCGGCACACGCTTTGGGCTCTGCTTCAAACGCAATGCGGCCTCGCGCATCCGGTTTTCGTGAATCGGATTGACCGCGAGACCTCCGGGTTGGTGCTGATCGCCAAAACCCCGGAGGCGGGCCGGAACCTTGCGCGGCAATTCGCCGGGGGCCGGGTCACGAAAACCTACACTGTTCTGGTGGAGGGAATGTTCCCGGAGCGGGTAGAGGCCCGGGGCTGGCTGCATCCTGATCCGGATTCTGCGGTTCGCAAGAAACGGCGTTTCTCGCCGGCCCCGGCAGGTTCAGCCGCGCCCGGTGATGCGGCCGAATGGTCGGAGACCGTGTTTGAGCGTGAACGCGTGTGCGACGGGTTCAGCGTGGTGACTGCCCGGCCCCGCACGGGGCGTCTCCATCAGATCCGCGCGACGCTGCTGTCACTCGGTTTCCCCGTGGTCGGCGACAAACTGTACGGGGTGGACGAGCAATGCTTTCTCCGTTTCTGCTCGGGCGGGCTCACGGAAAGGGACCGGGCGCGGCTCCGCATGGGGCGTCAGGCGCTCCACGCGGTCCGCCTCGCATTCCGTCACCCGCATTTCGGCACGCCGACCGATGTGGACGCCCCGCTCCCTTCGGACATGGAGGCCCTGATCGGCGGCCATGCGCAGGCTTGCCTGTAACTTGCCAGGATGACAGGATTTTCAGGATTGAACAGCATCATGTTAATCATGCCCTAAACGTATTCCAGGGTTTTTCGCGGCGAAGCCGCGCGGCAGGCTAATTAACTAATTAAACTGGGTTGCGGGCTTCGCCCGCATTAGAAGACGCTGATCATTGTCCCGCGCACCCGGTAGAGCCAGATGTCCTCATCACGATCCTGCCGCACCACACCCTCGCCGATCACCGAGATGTCTGCCTCGGCAAACGCACCCGTTCGCGATGTGCAATCAATCAGCTTTGTCCATGTGGTCGCGGCCGGATAAGCGGTGGCGTCCACCTCCAACTTGGCACCCGCGCACACGGTCAGCGAGTTGGTCGCGCACAGCGTACCGATACCGTCAGGTCCGAACTCGAGCCGGACCGTCGAACTCGTGTTTGTGTCCAGCACGATATCCCTCGCGATGCAGACCGCGTCCTTGCCGATCACCAGCGTCCCGACACCCTGCGCACCCACATGGATCGTCGCGTTACTGGCTGCAAAGCTTCCCCCGTCGATCCTCAAGACCCCGGTGCTCACCTTGTTGGTGTAGAAGTCCGCGTATTTGTTCCAGTGGTTTGTGGATTCGGCATTGGGGAGTGAGGGGGGCCACAGCGCATCCGGGAACCCGCCCACGTAGACGTCCTTCAGCGTGCTGAACGTACCGTTCGACAGCACGTACGAGCCGCATCCGCCGAAGGAACCGATAAAGGCGCGCTCACTGTCTTTGTCGCTCGTGCCGTTTATAAACGAACCGCCGGTCTGGACGACCGTGCCGGTCGCGTTCATTCCCTGACCGATAAAGAGATAGGCGCGGTTTGTGATCACGCCGCCGCTCTGAACCATCTCGCTGAAAACACGCGAGGTCGTGGTCACGGTCTTGGCCACGGTCTTCCCGACCTGCAAGCCTGAGTAGGCTTCGACCGCATAGATGTCTGGCGGGGTCTTGATGTCCAGCGTTCCCCCCGAGATCAGCGCGTTCGCGTACACGACTTTCCCGTTGCCATTGGCCACACCGAAGGTGAGGCCCCGCCCATATTGGCCCATTGCATCGACCAGACCGTTGGTGAGGGTGAAGTATCCTGTCCCGTTGAAACCGATATGGAAAAAGTTCCTGATCTGAAGTGTGCCGCCGTAAACATTCAATCTCCCGGTCCCGCCGTCTTTCCCGCAATAGAAGTGCTGGTCTGCCGTCCCTGCGCCGTCAAACCAGGCGTTGTCATGGAGCGTCAGTTCGCCGTACGCATTCGCTCCATTCCCGAAGCCGTACTGACGGGCTCTCATGAATGGCCGGAGCAGGGCGTTTCCGGACAGCGAAACGATCCCGGTCGCATTTGCCGAACCGCCCCACAGCACGTTGGAGACCAGACACTTCGCGTTATCCGCCAGAAAAACGGTGCCTGATGCGCCCGCCCCGGACCCGACGTAAAGCGCGCTCGTATCTTTATTGCCCTCAGGCATCACAAACGTGCTGTCGCCCGTCATCTCCAGCAACCCGTTCCCGCCATTGTTGTAACCGAGCCGCATGAGCGTGTTGGTGGCGACCCCGGCCGATGACGCGCCCATCACGAACGTCCCGCCGTCGCCGATCCGGATGGTCCCTGCGGAACCGTCCCCGACATACATGTAACGGTTCAATCCGCCCGTGGCGGAATAGAGGTTGGTGAGCAGCAGACCGCCTCCGTTGTTGATTCGGATCTCACCCCCGTCCCGGACATTAAAGAACGGCGCGGCCGAGGCCTCCCCGAGGTAACTCACGGCCCCGCCGTCCCGGATATCGAGCACACTGTTCACGCCGAACAACACCGAGCCGGCCTGCACGCCGAAAGCCGCGTTCGTGATTGTCAGGGTGGTGGTATGGCCTGATGCGTTGACGTTCGAGACCGTCAAGGAACCGACCGCCGTCTCAGGCGAATGGGTCACCCAGACCTGAATCGTCCCCGCGTTATTGGTCAGCAGCGCGTTATCCGACGTTCCCGGCACCGCCTCATCCGTCCAGTTTGCAGCCGTATTCCAGTCCGTATCAACCGCCCCCGTCCACGTCCGGTCCTCCGCCCTGACCGCCAAAACCGCCAAAACCGCCACTACTGACACAACATACGATTTCATAGCCCGTTTCCTTCCGTTCTGACAAACCAACGCCCTATATCACAACCATTCATCCGGGTAGACCGGAAACAAACCGGCTCCCATGCTTGATATCTACTATGTGGGGAGGGGCGAAAAGAGTCAACTCTAAAAATCCGATCGCCAGCGGCACAAAAAGAAGAAGGGTCGAGGCCGGGGGAGAACAAGACAGGATTAACAGGATTTACAGGATTGGAGATGGGCGTGTACTGGTTGAGGGCATCGGCAAAATGCTCTGCGGTCTCTATGTCCCCTGTGGTCTGTGGAGAGCCAGCGGCCTGTCACGGGGCCGTACCAGCGGGCGCGGAAGTTGTCGAGGCCGGGGGAGAACAAGACAGGATTAACAGGATTTACAGGATTGGAGATGGGCGTGTACTGGTTGAGGGCATCGGCAAAATGCTCTGCGGTCTCTATGTCCCCTGTGGTTAGCATTCTGTTGTACTCGCGCCCCTGAAACAAATAGCGGTTCAGCATTGCCGACTGGACATTAAATGAATTGTGTTGGGGTGAAAGCAAAAACCTAAAAAGAGTTGGGCTTGCAAAGTGTTCGTAATCGGTTAGCCCACCGCGCGGCTTCGCCGCGAAAAAACCCTGGAATACGTTTAGGGCATGATTAACATGATGCTGTTCAATCCTGAAAATCCTGTAATCCTGTCAATTTATAGGCAAGCCTGCCGCGCGGCTTCGCTGCGAAAAAACCTCTGGAATACGTTTAGGACATGATTAACATGATGCTGTTCAATCCTGAAAATCCTGTCATCCTGGCAAGTTACAGGCAAGCC
>JAPXSY010000117.1:0-6621 GCA_033812795.1 Kiritimatiellia bacterium | reverse complement strand
GACTCGAATGATTCGATTCAGTCGATTCTATCGCTCTTACAACTCATCCCCGTCCTCATCCCAGTCTTCGTCCTCGTCCCAGTCCTTGTAGGCTTCCCACAAGCGTTTGACAGACGTCAGTTGCGGCGCGCACTCATGCGCGGCACGTATACATGAGTAGGCCTCGTCATAACGCTCGGCGTCCTCATGGTAAACGGTTTGCGCGACCATCCATGTGGCAAAGGCGGCGGGGTGCGTTTCTTGCGGCAACGCCGTCGACTTGACCAACTCGTCGGCCTCATCATCAAGATTCAACAGTAACAACAGTTGTAGGAGCGTGGCGCGCGCAAAAAGGTAATCGGGATATTTTGCGACAAGGTCACGCAAAATCGGCAACGCGTCATTGTTTTTATTTTGCCTCAGCAGAGCGATCGCATAATTGTAACGCGCCGGATAATAATCGGGCTCCTCATTTAAAATCTCCAAAAATACTTGCTCGATCTTTTCCCAATCAACATCGCTCTCTTCGCTTGCGATGACGGCCTCTTCGTATTTTTTGTCCAACTTCTTAGGCAGGGGATTCCCGAACCGGACGTCGGGGTTAAGGTGTATGCCGCCTAGCGCAACTTCCGTAGTCCTGCCCTTGAGAAACATTTCAATTTTCTGGTTGGCAAGCTCATTGCGATTTGCCAATTCTGTCGCCGCTCTGATGCGCAATTCGTCCGGGCCGAAGCGCCCCTTGGCGATCAGCCAAAGTAGATTGACGGCTTCAGGGTGTTTGAGGCCGGCGAGTAGCGTCACCATCTCATCCCAATTCTCGACTGACTCGTTCAAAAATGTTTCGCAAAAGTCCACAGTCACACGACGATTCACCCAACTGTCGTAATCTGCATGCATGCCTGCTGACAGAAGGGAGATCGGGCACACTTCATTAGCGGAAGATACATAAGGCCAATCGCCGCGAACGGTGTGCGGCGGTGTCTTTTCTTTGATATGCTGCAGATAGCGGCGCACGATGCCAGCGTAAGGGAAGCCGATGCCCACACGGCGCAAATCACGTTGGGCACGTTCAAGAGCGCCAAGATTTGCGGCTGCCACACCTGAGTAAAAGAACATGTGCGGGTTATCGTCAAACTCGCATTGGTCAACCAAGTTGATGATGTCTTGATGGCGGCGCGAGCGTGCAAGGGCTTCGCAGACCTTGACACAGGCATCGCTGCTCGGCATCCTGAGTTTCAGTGCTTCATCGATGTTGCGTCGGTAGCCGATTTCATCGCCGCTGATATACAAGAAGGTGGCCATGTTAGCCAGCCCGAAAGGGTTGGGGAAAGGTGAGACCGTCAGGCTCTCTTTTTGCACCTGCATGGCTTCATCCAACCTGCCTAATATCATGAGGCACAACGCGAGATTGTTCGCGGCGGTATAGATCTGCGGCATGGCGGTTGTCGCTTTGCGAAAATGAGGCAAGGCTTCCTCCAGACACCCGCTGTGCATCAGCTTCAGCCCTTTTCGGTTCAGATCAAAGCTCTCAAGGCATTTGTCTTCATCTGCGGCAAACAAATCAGCGAAAACGTCTTTGGTGTGTGCGGAACTGCTAAGACCCGCCGTGGAAGGGGCGGTCGCATCGTTCTTTTTTTGGTAGCAGCAAAATTTATATTTTTTGCCGCTGCCGCACATGCAGGGTTCGTAAGGGTCTATCCGTCTCATGCTTAACTCTTTCTCTGTTTGTTTATGGAGCAGATTCTCGTATCTCATGCAAAACATGTCAACGATATTTCGAGTGGTGTCGCCGTCTTTTTCGTTGCCCGTCAGCCAGCGGCCAGCGTTGCATCGGCCGTTGGCTGACGGGGGCTAAATCCTAACTTTTCTCCTCATAAGGGATGCCAGAGGAGTCCGACGAAGACAGAGGCTGTGTAATTTCTACCACGGTGTCCAGTATTTGACGGATGCGCTTGTTTTCTGGACGCCGCGATTTTGGCTACGGTGTCCATGACGACGACATACCGCGGAATTCCGATTTGGAAAAATCCCGCTTGCCGCCGCTACCCGCATCTTGGTATGGTATTACGTTTTACGGAGGAGTAAATGGTCAAGATCAGACTTCGCAGAACCGGATGTAAAAACACGGCGGCTTATCGCGTCGTGGCGACCGACGAGCGGTCGCCGCGTGACGGCAAGTTTCTTGAAATTCTCGGCTGGTACGACCCCAAGCTTGAAGGGGAGAATTTCAAACTGAATATGGAGCGCGTGGCGTACTGGCGTTCCAAAGGCGCGCAGATGAGTGAGACCGTGGCCAGCATGGTCCGCAAGGCTGAAAAAAGCGCGGCGGCGGTCACGGCCTGACGGGACGGTGGTCCGTTATGGGCACCCCCCTTTTGATCGATGTGCTGACCGTGTTTCCGGGTATGCTCCGGGGTTTTCTCGAAGAGAGCATGCTCAACCGGGCGGCGCGGATGGGGGCGGTGGTTTTTCGGACGGTGGATCTGCGGGATTTCGCGCATGACGCGCGGAGAACAGCGGATGACCGGCCTTACGGAGGCGGCCCCGGCATGATCATGAAGCCGGAGTTGTGGTTCGAGGCGGTGGAGACGGTGCGTACGCCGGGCGCGCGGGTCATTCTGATGACCCCTGCGGGAAACGTCTTCCGGCAGAGCAGGGCGAGACGGTTGGCGCGTGAGCGGCACCTGATTTTCCTCTGCGGACACTATGAGGGCATTGACGAGCGGGTGCGCGAGGCGCTGGTGACCGATGAGGTCTCGATCGGCGACTATGTGCTCACCAACGGGGTGTTGCCCGCGGCGGTGGTTGTGGATGCGGTGGTGCGGCTGCTGCCCGGCGTGCTGGGCGGCGGCGAAAAGGCGACAGAGGACGAATCGTTTTCGGACGGGTTGCTGGAACCGCCGCAGTACACGCGGCCTGCGGTGTACCGGGGAATGGCGGTGCCGGAGGTGTTGCAAAACGGCCATCATGCGGCAACGGACGCCTGGCGGAGGAGTCAGGCACTGGACAGAACGGCGCGGAAGCGCCCGGACTTGCTGAAGGCTCAGTCCGCAAACGGGATTTTGGAAGAGAAGGAGTAGGGATCATGATTGCTAAAGCGATTGACAAGATCAATGCCGAACAGGTCGAGAAGGCCAATGCGGGAAAAACCGCGCCTGAGTTCAAGGTTGGCGACAGCGTAAAGGTCTTCGTGAAAATCAAGGAGGGCGACAAAGAACGCCTGCAAGCCTTCGCCGGCACGGTGATCGCCCGCGACAACAAGCGCGGCAATACGGCGACTTTCACCGTGCGCCGCTTCTCTTTCGGTGTTGGCGTAGAGAAGGTCTTCCCCCTCAACTCGCCCTACATCGACCGTGTCGAGGTGGAGCGGTCCGCCCGCGTCCGCCGCGCCAAACTGTATTACCTGCGCAAGCGTACCGGTAAGAAGGCCCGTCTGCGCGAAGTGTGACCAGGTCGGGAATTGGGCTGATAATCGGGGCGATAGCGGCCCCGATCCCAATGCTCCATGTTGGAGGGAACGAGCGTCTGCCCGCCTAGGTAAGCCAATGCTTGCCCTTCCCGTTTTCGTGCCTGTTTGGTGAATGCCTCCGATCCGCGTTGCGGGTGAGAACGCCCGCGCACCCGCCTCCTGTCTTCTTCCGTAATCGAAAGGGTGACCCCAATTGGCATCGAGGTCGGGGGAGAACAAGACAGGATTAACAGGATTGGAGATGAGCGTTTGCCATACCGCGAAAACACTCCGCACCCCCGCAATTGTCTCATGTCAGTTGCGCTGAAAAAGGCGGGCAGCGATTTTAGAGTCCATGTCGAACACAGCATTCGGAACCGGTATCGACAGAAGGACATCTTCAGCAAAGCGCGGATGGTTGCTCCCGTCCTGACTATAGGCAAGAATCGTCTGACCCGGTGTGAGTCGCAGAAAGACTGCAAGCGTTTCAGGTGACAGTATCTTTGCCTTCGGACGCAGCACGACAAACTCAGACGAACCGACAGCAGGGATGGCACTCCCTGTTCGTACCACTGCAATTTCCTTGAGATAGGAACCACGACGTCCCCATCCCGCGCAAAGCTTTTACTCTCAAGATTGCGAGCCACTGCGTGGCCGCAATAAAAAAAAGCCATGCGGGCGTCCGCATGGCTCTAAAAATCTCACGTGCAGCGTCTTACCACGCGTAATGCGCGAAGGCCCGATTGGCCTGCGCCATCTTATGCGTGTCGTCGCGTTTCTTGATCACATTTCCTTGATTGTTGTACGCTTCGATCAGCTCCGCCGCCACCGCCTTGGGCATCGGCGTGCCGCGCCGCGAGCTGGCGTACATCGTCATCCAGCGCAGTGCCAACGAAAGCTGACGGGCCGGACGGATCTCCACCGGCACCGGATAGGTCGTGCCGCCCACGCGGCGGGATTTGACCTCAACCTTCGGCTTCATGTTCGCGATGGCGACGTCCAGCACCTCGATCGGATCCTTGCCGGTCTTCTCCTTCAACTCTTCGATCGCGCCGTACACGATACGCTCCGCCGTGGTCTTCTTGCCGCTCTTCATGAGCGCCCGGATCACGCGAGCGACCAATTCGCTGTTGAATTTCGGATCAGCGGGCTGCACCCGCTTCACTGCTCTGCGCCGTCTTGCCATGGATTAACTCTCCGTCTTCTTCTGACGCTTCATGCCGTATTTCGAACGGCTGCGGTTGCGCCCGGCAACGCCCAAGCTATCCAGACACCCGCGCACGATGTGATACCGCACACCCGGTAAATCCTTGACGCGGCCACCACGCACCAGCACCACGCTGTGCTCCTGAAGATTGTGCCCCTCGCCCGGAATGTAAGCGGAGACCTCATGACCGGTGGTCAAACGGACGCGCGCAACCTTGCGCAACGCCGAATTCGGCTTCTTAGGCGTCTGCGTCTTCACCACGAGGCAAACCCCGCGGCGCTGCGGACACGCCTTCAGCGCAGGCGACTTGCTTTTCTTACGCAACGGGCTTCTGCCCTTGCGCACCAATTGGTTGATCGTCGGCATCGGATTCGATTCCTTCCCGGATTGGAAATAAATGGAGAATAAACATACCACAGGAGGCGACCGGCGTGCAAGTGCGATTTTTGACGATTTTACAGCCGGGGCGCATCCCCCCTTTCTCTGGCCCGATGCCGTCACGGGCAATCACCGCTACGCCAGAGACCACGGCCCCCGCATCGGCCGCGTCAGCATGCGGTTAGCCATGTCATCCCCCGCGAACATCTCGCGCACCGGATCCCAGACGAGCCGACGCTGGAGTTGCATCGCGATGTTGCCGATGTTGCAGAGATTCGTGGTCTTGTGGCCGATCGCCAGATCCGACACCGGCAGCTCGCGCGATTTGACGCAGTCGATCCAGTTGCCGAAGTGGTTGCGGCTCTTGTAGAGGCGTGTCTCGCCCGCCCCGATTTTCTCTTTGAGGATCCCCTCGGGATCAGACTTCAGCTTGCTGCGCGACACATCGAGCGTGCCCTGGTCGCCGTAGAAGATGATGTTGCCGTCGTAGACGCCGTCGGTACGCGTGCGCATCCGCATCGTCACGCCGTTCGCATAGGTGTAGCGCACGTCCACGCGCGTCGGGGCCGTAAAGAGGCCGCTGGACGGGAACACGCCGTGGCCTTCCGCCTCCACCGGTCCGGATTCGTCCATGCCCAGCGCCCACTGCGCGATATCGAGGTAGTGCGCGCCCCAGTTCGTGGTCTGCCCGCCCGCATAGTCGAGGATGTAGCGGAACTGGTAATGCGTGCGCTGCGACGTGTAGGGCGCGTACGGGGCGGGCCCCAGCCAGAAGTCGTAATCCAACCCTTCGGGAACCGCCTCGGGCTTCCACGTCGCTCCCACATGCCGGTTGTTAGCCGGGATCAGCACTTCGATGCGGCGGATCTTGCCCAGCCGACCGTTCCGGATCAGTTCGGCCGCATGATGAAACGCCTCGGAGGAGCGCTGCATGGTGCCGGTCTGCCCAATGCGCTTATGCTTGCGCAACTCGGACACCAGCGCCTGCCCCTCCCGCACGGTGAGGGTCAGCGGCTTCTCCACAAACACATCCTTGCCGTGCCGGATCGCATCGATCGCCGTGAGCGCGTGCCAGTTGTCCGGCGTGGCGATCGCAATTAGATCAATGTCCGGGGCGCGTGTCACCTCGCGGAAATCCGTGTACATCCGGCATGACCGGTCCCCGTTCATCTCGTCAATCTGCCGCACCGCCCGCCGCTGGTGATAGATATCCACATCCGCCACCGCCACGATGCGGACCCGATCCCGATGCGCCTTCAACTGGCTGATGTGCGAAAGTCCCATTCCGCCGACCCCCACACACGCCAGCGTCAGCATCTTGGAGGGCGCCTGCTGGCCCAACACCTTGGCCGGAATGATCGACGGGAACCCCACCGCCGCCACCGCACCCGCTTGTTTCATCATATCGCGTCGTGTCATCTTCATGTCTCGGATCCCCACTAAAACGTTTTCGCGCCCTGCCGGCTGCTCTCCCGCGCCTTCACGGCCCCAATCAAACCTTCCGCCTCGCGCCCTTTGACCCGGCCCGCCGCCTCACGCAGCGCCGCCAGCGCCTCGTCCCCCGGCACCTGCTCGATCACCATGCGGGTCAGATACGCCTTCACCTCGT
>JAPXSY010000116.1:0-6745 GCA_033812795.1 Kiritimatiellia bacterium | reverse complement strand
TCGACGATCTGGCGGCGGCGCAGTATCCCATGCCGCTGAACACGGGCGGCGGCGATACGGTGAACGTCGGGCGCATCCGCGCCGATCCGAGTGTGGAAAACGGGCTGGCGCTCTGGTGCTGCGGGGATAACATCCGCAAGGGTGCCGCGCAGAATGCGGTGCAGATCGCGGAAGAGCTGATCAAGCGCGGGTTGCTGTAACGGAACGCTGCGGCGGTCAGGCCACATAGCTGAACAGCCACGCCAAGGTCGCGCCGATCAGGCCGATGAGGGTCTCCATCACGGTCCACGAGCGGAGCGTTTCTTTCACGCTCAGACCGAAATACCGGTTCACCAGCCAGAAGCCGCTGTCGTTGACGTGCGAGAGCGCCGTGGCGCCCGAGGCGATTGCGATCACGATCAGCGCGGGCTCCACCCGCTGTCCGGCCAGCAGTGGCGCCATGATCCCGCCCGCCGTCAGCATCGCGACCGTCGCCGAGCCGGCCACGGCCCGCACGAGCAAGGCGATCAGAAAGGCGGTCCAGACCGGATGCAGACCCGTATGGGCTAGCGTCCCGGCCAAGGCTTTGCCCGCGCCGCTGTCGACCAGCACCTGTTTGAACACACCGCCCGCGCCGGTCACCAAAATGATCAGGCCCGCCGGAGCCAAAGCCGACGTCGCCACCTCGTTCACCTTCTCGCGCGTCAGCCCGCGACAGGTGCCCAGAAAGGTGAAAGCGAGCAGCGTGGCCGCCAGAAGCGCGAAAAAAGGGTGCCCGATAAACGCGAAGACGTGTCGAACCGTTGCATATTCCCCTTCCGCCAGCACGGCTTGGGTCACCGTGTTCAGCAGAATCAGGAACAGTGGCAGAAGCAGGATACCGAACACGCGGCCGAAGCCGGGGAGAGCCTTCTCGTCCCATTGTTTCTTCGCGGCCTCCGTCTCCATATAGGCCGGAACCGCCGCGTGAATGCGGCGGTCGATCCAAGTCCCGAAAACCGGCCCCGCCACGATCGCGCAGGGCAGCCCGATCAAAACGCCGTAGAAAATAACACGTCCCAAATCCGCCCCCACCAGTTGCGCCACCGCGATCGGCCCCGGCGTGGGCGGCACAAACGCATGCGTCACCGCCAGACCCGCCAGCAGCGGGATACCGTAATAGAGCAGCGATTTCTTGGTCTCGCGCGAAAGGGTGTAGACCAGCGGCACGAGAATGATGAACCCCACGTCGAAGAAAACCGGAATCGCCACCAGAAATCCGGCCAGCGCCATGGCCCACGTTGCGCGCTCCTTGCCGAAAACGCGCAACAGCGTGAGCGTCAGCCGCTCGGCACCGCCCGAGACTTCCAGCAACTGCCCGAACATCGCGCCCAGCCCGACCACCACCGCGATGAACCCGAGCGTTCCGCCCATCCCCTTCTCGATGCACGCCATCACCTTCTCCGGCGGCATTCCCGCCGCCAGAGCGGTGCCCATGCTCACGAGGAGCAGTGAAACAAACGGTTGCTGCTTCAGTCTGATGATCAGAATGAGCAAAACGGCAACCGCCAGCGCCACCACGGAGGCCAGATAAACGGGAGAAGCAATCATCTGAACGTGTTTCCTTTATCGTCTTCAAGGATCATCGCCTATCCCGCCCTGCCTGTCAATCCCGCCAAGCCGGTCCCGCCCTTCCGGTGTTGACGGGCAGAATGTAACTTGCGAAACTTCCCTCAAGCCTGTTTTTCACATGTGTGATGCAGAAGGTGAGGAGTGGGATTCACATGGCTGGTGACAAATTGACCCCGATGATGCGGCAGTACCGCAGAATCAAAGCGGAACTGCCGCAGGATGTGCTGCTCTTGTTCCGCCTCGGGGATTTCTACGAGATGTTTTTTGAGGACGCGCGCGAGGCCGCGCCGATTCTCGGTGTGGCACTCACCCGGCGCACCGGCATACCCATGTGCGGGGTGCCCCACCATGCGCTCGACGCATATCTCGCCAAGCTGATCCGCGCTGGGCGCAAGGCCGCGATCTGTGATCAGATGGAGGATCCCGCCCAAGCCAAGGGTATCGTGCGGCGCGAGGTCACGCGCGTGGTCACCCCCGGCACGGTGACCGAGGACGAGATTCTGGATGCCGCGCGCAACAATTACCTGGCCGCGGTCTACGCGGGCAAGGGGCTCGGCCTCGCGTTGCTGGATCTCTCGACCGGCGCGCTCACGGTCGAGGAAGCGCCGGACGCCGCCGTGCTGGCCGAGCAACTCAACCGCGCCGCGCCGAGCGAGTGCCTGGTCGGCCGCGATCAGCGCAACGATCCGCGTCTGGCCGCTCTTCTTGCGCCGGATGCGCCGGGTATGGTCACCGAGATTGACGATTGGCTGCTCGAATACGACTGTGCGTACGACCGGCTGCTTCGCCACTTCGGGGTTCACTCGCTCGAGGGGTACGGATGCGATGGCCGTGCAGCGCAGGTCTGCCCCGTCGGCGCGCTGCTGCACTACGTGCATGAGGAGCTGCGCCATCCCGTGGGGCACATCCGCACGTTGCGCGTACGCCGCGCACACGAGTTTTTGACCTTGGACGAGAACACCTGCCTGAATCTCGACTTGATTCCGCCGCGCGGCCAGAGTCCGCAGGCGACCCTGCTGGGCGTGCTGGACCACACCCGGACCCCGATGGGCGCACGGATGTTACGCGCCTGGCTCACGCGGCCGCTGCGTCAGGCAGAGGCGATCCGCTGTCGGCTGGATGCAGTGGACCGCCTCACAAAACAGCGTACGCTGCTGAACGAGCTGCGCGAAAGCCTCGGCACGGTGCGGGATCTCGAACGGCTGATCGCTCGTCTCGGTGCCGGGCACGGCAACGCGCGGGATCTCAACGCGCTGGCCCTCTCCCTGCATCCCGTGCCCGGTCTGCGCGAACGGGTGGCGGCCGCAGGCGATCCGCTGCTGGCAGAGCTGGCTGAGCGCCTCCACGCCCTGCCGGAACTGGTCGGCCTCATCACAGCGGCGATCGCAGAGACACCCGCCGCGGGGCTGAAGGATGGCGGCATCATCCGAGCGGGGTATCACGCGGAACTCGACGAGCTGCGCGCCCTCGCCACAGAGGGGCACGCCTGGCTTGCCGCATACCAGGCCTCGGAGCAGGAGCGGACCGGAATCAAAACCCTCAAGGTGCGGCACAACAAGGTGTTTGGCTTCTACATCGAGGTGTCCAAAGGACAGGCCGGCGCGGTGCCGCCCGAATATCAGCGACGCCAGACGCTGGTCAACGCGGAGCGGTTCATCACACCCGAACTCAAGACCTACGAGCAGAAGATCTTCGGCGCGCAGGACCGCGCCACAGCGCTGGAGTTCGAGTTGTTCTGCGGCATCCGCGAACAAGCGGTGGAGCAGACCGCCGCGATTCAGGAGACCGCCGACGCCCTGGCGCATCTGGATGTGCTGGCCGTTTTCGCCGACCGCGCCCTTGCGCTCGGATATGTCCGGCCCGAAATTACAGAGGACGACACGCTGGAAATCCGCGACGGACGCCATCCGGTGGTGGAACAACTTCCCGACGCCGGGCCGTTCGTGCCCAACGACACGCGGCTCGACGGCCACCGCAACCAGATCATGTTGATTACCGGGCCGAACATGGCGGGCAAATCCACCTACATCCGGCAGGTGGCGCTGATCGCGATCCTGGCGCACACGGGGTCCTTCGTCCCCGCGCGCGAAGCGCGTATCGGTCTTCTCGACCGCGTCTTCACGCGCGTGGGCGCCGGAGACGATCTGGCGCGCGGCCGGAGCACCTTCATGGTGGAGATGCAGGAAGCCGCCAACATCCTTAACAATGCCACGAAGCGCAGCCTGATCGTTCTGGACGAGATCGGCCGCGGCACCAGCACCTTCGACGGCATCAGCATCGCTTGGGCCGTGGCGGAGTACCTGCACAACACGCCGCGTGTGAAGGCCAAAACCCTGTTCGCCACGCACTACCACGAGCTGACCGATCTGGCGCTGACCCTGAGCGGCGTGAAAAATTACACCGTGCAAGTGCGGGAGCACGGCGACACCGTGGTTTTTCTGCGGCGTATCGCTCCCGGCACGGCTGACAAAAGTTACGGGATCCATGTGGCGCGGCTGGCGGGCATGCCGGATGAGGTGATCGACCGTTCACGTGAGATCCTCGCGAATCTGGAAGAAGGCGAACTGGAGTCTGGCCTCCCCAAACTCGCCCGCCGGAGTCGACGCCGGAACGATGACGACATCCCGGGCCAGCTCACGCTGTTCGACCTCTGAGGGAGAGAACGCGACACGCCAAAGACCGGGCTTGACGGAGAAGGAAGAAAGCCGACTATCCGGAGCACCGCTCCGGGTGAAAACGGATGCGGCAATAAATCATCCGGCGGGACGTTAGTCCCTTCATTCTCGTGGTAACGTTGCGACGAGAAACAGGTTGCCTGTTTCTCACAGGAAAGGGTAGGCATGAAACGGAGTATACGGGTCGGATTGATCGCCTTGGTGTGGGTTGCGGGTTGGGTTCAGGCGCAACCGCCCCCGGGAGCCGGGCGCCCGCGCCCGCCCCGGACCATCAACCGCAGCAATTGGGTCGGAAAACACGTTCTGACCCCTGAGTTCATGGAACAAGTGGGGTTACGGGGCGCTCAGGCTGAACAGCTCAAAGCCGAACTGGAGGAGATCCAAGCCCAGGCCCAACGGCTGGAGGAGACGATCAACCGCGAGGCGCTCCGCCAGGGGGAGCTGGCCCGGAACGTGCTGTCGGAACCCGGCGCAAGCGTGGACGAGATCATGGCCATCATCGAGCGCATCGGGCGGCACCGTACCGAACAGGCCAAACTCGCCACCCGGCAGTTGGTGGTGATCCGCGACCGCCTGACCGCCGAACAACGGAAAAAGGCTCGCGAGCTGATCGCGGCCGAGGCGCGTCGGCGGATGGCCCAGCGCGCGGCCGAACGCGCGGCGCGCGAGCGCGCCCCCTGACCCGGCTCCGGCATCATGACAAGGGACGAGGGCGTGTTGGCGGAAAATAAAAACACCATCCCCCAAACACGCGCTTGACGTGTCCCCCCTTCTGGTGGCACAATGGCGTTATACAACAGAGACAAGGCAGTCCGCGGACCGGCCTGCATGAAGGAGACATGAAATGACAAGACATCAAAAAGACGGTTTCACCCTCGTCGAGTTGCTGGTCGTGATCGGCATCCTCGGCATCCTCTCCGCGGCGCTCTTCCCGGCGATCGGCAACGCGGTGATGGCCGCCAACATGGCGGCGGTCGGCACGCGCGGCAAGGACATCTTCGTGGCGATCACCTCGGCCAACATGGAGCGCGAGCCGCTCGGTCTTGGCAATGTATGGCCGGACGAGATGTCCAAGGCCACCGGCACGCTCTCCCAGGACGATCAGGACCGCCAAACGGCTTCCACGGACAGCACCAAGTATTTCGCCTACCTGTACGACGAAGAGAATGCCGGCACGACGGACTGGAGTCCCGTGGCCGAGGGGTTCGATTACTCGAAACTGGCTGGCGCCGGCATCCCCTCCTGCGGCAAGCGTAACCTCTCCGAAGAGTACAACATGTGGACCATCGCCTGCAATTTGCGCGACGAGATGGAGGACGTCATCCCCATTCTCGTCACGCGGAACATCGACGCCAGCTCACTGGCCGCCAAGTACAACGACAACAAGGCCAACACGAAGTTGAACTTCTCTTCCTCAGATCCGAAACCCTTCTCCAACAAAGGCTTCGTCATGGTCCGCAAGGGTGGCGCGATCTTGAAGGGCCGCGGCAAGTACCGCGAGATGCGCGTGATCTACAATAACCAGCAGTTCGACACCACGCTGCAGCAGGACGCCCAGCAGCTCAAGTATCTGACGCCGAAAACCTCTGTGACCCCCGGAGGCTGAGGTTTACGCGTTTTGTCATGGAAAGGAAAAAGGGGGAGCGGCAAGCCGCTCCCCTCTTTTTTGATCACGGGAAGACCACGGATGCTCGCGCGTGTGGCCACAGAGATTTCGGCGGACCGGCTCTTCGATTACGCCGTTCCGGACGCGCTTGCGCCGCGCCTCCGGCCGGGACAGCGTGTGCGTGTGCCCTTCGGCAAGCGTACGCTGGACGCCTATGTCGTGGAGATCGCGGAGGACACCTCGTTGAAACCCGGACCTCCCGAACTCTTCAGTTTGTCCGGCGGGTCTGACAAGACCGATGGAATCCGCACCCGGCGGCTGCGCCCGATCCTCGCTATCGAGGATGACGTGCCGTTCCTCTCCCCAACGCTGATCGCGCTCGCGCGCTGGATGGCGGATTATACCTGTTCGCCGTTCGAGGCGGCTCTGCGCTGCATGGTGCCCGCTGCGGTGCGCAACCGCGATATCAAGGTCAAGGAGCGCTTCTATGTCACGCCCTGCCCGGGGGAGTTCGCGCTGACTTCACGCCAAAACGAACTGCTGGAAAACCTGCGCCGTGTGGATGGCGGCTGGCTCCACAGTCTGACCCGCGAGTTCGCCTGCGCCCCGCAGACGCTCCGCGCTCTGGCCGCGAAGGGCGCGGCGGTGATCGAGCGCCGCGCCGTGCGTCGCGATCCTCTCGCCAACCGCAAGGTGCTGCCGACCCGCCCCTTGGCACTCATGCCCGAACAAGCCTCCGCCCTTAAGTTGATCATCGCGGCGGTTGATGCGGGGGTCCACCCCGAGTCGGGAGCGCGGGCGTCCCCGCCCGCACATGCTGGCGCGAGTCAGACCGCCGGGAGACCAGCAGACGTTTCGCCGGCGGGCGGGGACG
>JAPXSY010000115.1:0-6954 GCA_033812795.1 Kiritimatiellia bacterium | reverse complement strand
CCTCTTCGTATCCGTGTTGTTACTGGTCAGGCAGTGTCACGGACAGGGCAACGTCGTTTACTATGGAGTGAACTCAAACGCGATAAACGTCGCGTTTGCGGACACCAATCTTTCCGAGTCGGCGAAAGAAGCGATCACAGCGGATTTGCGGGTGTGTTTGAGCGAATGGGGAAAAAAAAGCGAGTTGTATATGCGCAACAAAGGCGAATCCATTGGTTACTTGTACAACTTCAAAAGCAGTCCGCATTACCCGGAAAATATCACATTCCCACGGGAAATCGTGCCAAGCGGCGCAGCAGGTCTGGCTTTACATATCCCGCGCGCGCGACCGGCCAGCGCAACACCTAAAGTTTTGAAAGCGGCCACGCGTTGAAGTACACTTCCTTCATGTGAAAAAGCAGCCCGTCAGCCAGTGGCCAGCGCAACGCGCTGGCCACTGGCTGACGGGCCCTTTTATACTCGACCGTAATAAATCAGGAGTCCATAGAATGTCGATTTGCTCAACGCTGTGCATGAGTTTCCACGACATCGCTTCGAGTGGGGCACCTCTTGTCGCCTACCTGCTCTTGGGTTTGGTCATGTGTGTTTTGGCGTTGCCCGAAAGAAAGCTTGTCGCAGGACTTGCTATTTCGGCTCCCTCCATTTTGTTTCTTGCAAGTGATGCCGTAACCCAGTCTGAAATGCTTGGCGGTGACAGGGTGGGCGATTTCTTTTTCAAAGTCGGTTTGTTGGGTGGGCCGGTTCTGTTCCTCACACTGACCCTAATCGTAGGCCTTTCTCGCGAACGAAAGAGAAAAAAACGGTTACTTGTTTTAAGCACGCTAGGCTTGCTCAGTTCGATCGCAATCCTTAAAACCATCGAGTATGGGCTTGGGCAAATACCCTGATTCAGGCGGCAAGGTTCAACGTTCTTTGGTTTTTGGTTTCATGGGTTTAAGGCTCCATACTTCGGCGCTGGACGTTCTGCGTTCATGTGTTTCCGGTCTGCTCTGTGGGATGGTAGTGCTCACTAGGGCAACCAGACCCTTCGGAACCCCCAGCCCCTCGTGATCTTCCAGGTGGAAACCTGCTTAAACGGTTGATCCTCTCTGCATAGTTCCCGATGAATCGTCCCCTCCGCAATCAGGGTCACTTTTTCAGTTGGAGGCCATAATGTCGCGTAGAAACACGCTTGCCCCGGCGTCGCCGGATCCATTACGACCCTTTCCAACCACCTACCGCAGCGTTTAAAAAAAATGCGCTCGCTTTGGGGCTGCCCAAAGCAAAATCGGACTGGTTCTCCAGATGCGTAGCTATCAGTTCTTCCACTCTGCCTGCTCCAAGTTGTCACGACAGGGCCAGATTGACGAACCAACTCCTCTCGCCTCCCGTCTTGCATAACAAGATCTAGCCTTGTCAGATCAAGGTACTGGGCCCCGTACCAATCTTGGGGAACATTGACATACACGAGCATATTTGTGGAATCGTCGATGCTATAGAGAAGAAGGCACGGCACTAACGCTCCTTGCTTCGGAGGCTGGCGCCCAAACTGTAGGCGGAGAGAAGAAGGGGAATCGCCTTCACTCTCCATCTTTTGATGTCCAAAGTTCAATGTCCTGTAATATTCCATCCCGAACATACCGACAAGGATGTATCCGGCAAAAGTGAATTGTAGTGCGAAGAGCAGTCCCCAGAGCAACGCAACGGATGCCAACACAATGAGAGCTTTTCGTTTCATACGGTTTGTCTCTGATAGATAGCGGCTGTTTTTTTCAGGCTAAACGCACCAGACCCCACATGCCGGGTGTTCGCATAATCCTCACAAACGCGCTTCATTTAACCTTTTTTCTAAGAAAGGGTCAATCCTGCGCCTACGGCAGATAAGAGGTGACGCGATCGCCAATCTTGCACCGCAGATCATGCCGGACTTGTGCGAGCAGACGTATTATCCGCCAAGTCTTCTCGGTTTCACGTATAGCCCCGATGGGCCAGCGGCCACCAATCTGTGGATGCAAGTCCCCAATTCAAGCCCATCGGCAGGAGGGGGTAAGGATTGGGGCAAGACCACGGTTCTTTGGCATGAAAACAAATGGCGGTTCTGCGTCTGGCTTGATTGGGTGCCGTGATGATAAAGCCATGAAAATCAAAAAAACAGTCAGCCTTCCCGTCCTCTTCGTATCCGTGTTGTTACTGGTCGGTCAGTGTCACGGACAGGGCAATGTCGTTTACTATGGAGTGAACTCAAACGCGATAAACGTCGCGTTTGAGGACGCCAATCTTTCCGCGTCAGCGAAAGAAGCGATCACGGCGGATTTGCGGGTGTGCTTGAGCGAGTGGGGGAAGGGGACGCATTTAACCTAAAAAGAGCAGTTGAACCTTCAACTCTCTTTGGTTTCAAGGTTTCAGGGTTTCAAGGTTTCAAGGTTTCATCCAAATCGGGGTCGGGATCGGGATCGGGATCGGGATCGATTGTTTAACCACGGGACACTTTCTTGGGTTTCTGGTTTCTGGGTTTCTGGGTTTCATGGTTCCATTCCAAATCGGGGTCGGGGTCGGTATCGGTATCGCTATCGCTATCGGGAACGTCGACCCGCGACCCGCGACATTCGACCCGCGACGATCGACAGGGACGCCCGCGTTTCCGACACCGCAGGTCGCTTTTCAAGGTTTCAAGGTTTCTGGTTTCTGGGTTTCATCCAAATCGGGGTCGGGGTCGCTATCGGGATCGGGATCGATCATTTAACCACGAACACACGGGATGGCACTGCTCGGGTTTTTATCCGCAGATTTACGCAGATTACGCAGATTTTTTGGGCATCGCTCGGGTTTTTCTGAACGCTAGGGGGAATTCCTGATTTTCATGAAGTTTCAGGGTTTCATCCAAATCGAGGTCGGGATCGCTATCGGGATCGACGTCCCGTTCGCGTCCTCGTTTTCGTGCAGGTGTACGGGCACCGCCACGCTGTGAACATGTACGACGAGCGAGCGGAAAGAACGCGCACCGTTCACGTTATCGGTCAGGAAAACAGGATCACGCCCGTTTGGTCAGAACCCTAACACGGATATTGCCCTGTCCGCCTGTTATGGTAAAATACGTCTCATGAAAACATGGAATGCGGCTTCCGTCACTGCTGCCAAGGGGGTGACCCGGCTGGCCTGTGTCACGGCCTACGACTACGCCAGCGCGCGCCTTGCCGATGCCGCCGGCCTTCCCCTGTTGCTGGTCGGCGACTCGCTCGGCATGACGGTTCTCGGTTACGAGTCCACCCTGCCCGTCACGCTGGAACAGATGCTCCACCACACCGCTGCCGTGGCGCGGGCCGCGCGCAACGCGATGGTGGTGGCGGACATGCCTTTCCTCTCTTATCAGGTCTGCGAGGCCGAGGCGATCCGCAATGCCGGCCGTTTTCTGCAGGAGGCTGGTGCAGATGCCGTCAAACTCGAAGGCGGCGCGTTCCGTGCCGGGCTGGTTAGCGCGCTGACGCAGAACGGGATCCCCGTGCTCGGGCACATCGGCCTCACGCCGCAGTCGGTCAACCAACTCGGCGGCTACAAAGTTCAGGGCAAATCGCGTGAGGCGGGCGAACGGTTGATCGCGGACGCCCGGGCGTTGGCGGAGGCGGGCGCCTTCGCCATCGTGCTCGAGTGCACCCCGCCCGATATCGCCGCCACCATCACCGCAGCCGTTCCCGTCCCGATCATCGGGGTCGGGGCGGGGCCGGTCTGTGACGGCCAGATGCTGGTAATGCACGATCTGCTCGGCCTTTCCGAAGGCCGGCCGCCCCGTTTCGTCAAGGCCTATGCCGCTTTGGCGGAGACCATGACGCAGGCTTTCCGCACCTACGCCGAGGAAGTCCGTGACGGAGTTTATCCGGCACACGAACACTGTTACGCGCCCCGGAAACCCGGATCGACCTAACCCGCCCCACCCTTTTTCTATGCCCCCTTCCCGCACATCACGCGAAGATATCGTCATCACCGGCATGGCGTGCCGGTTCGCCGAATCGCCGTCACTTGCCGCGTTCTGGCGCAACCTGCTCCAGCGCCAGTCGTTGCTGACCCCGCTTCCCGTCCCATCCCCCACCGAACCCGCGCCGCCCCGTCGCACTCTGTTCGACCGCCCCTACCCCACACTCTGCGGCCAGTTGGGTGACCTGTACGCCTGTACGCCCGCAGACCAGTATTTCCCCCGTAAAATGAACGCGGGCGAAAACCAGGACGTGTTTTTCACCGTTCAACTCGCGATCGACGCCCTGCGCGACAGCGGCAGCACCCTCAACAGCTTGCCAACGGACCGGGTCTCGCTGCACCTCGGGTACGCCCCGCCCTTCAATGCCGCCTCCGTCAACTGGCTGCAGCACACCTTCTTCATCGACCAGACTCTCGGGATCGTGCAGAATTTCTTCCCGGGCGTCGGCGCGGAGCAGATTGAGGAAGTACGCAAACAGCTAACCGCCTCGCTGCCCGAACCCAACCCGTACGCCTTTCTCTCGGCCCTCGGTTGTGTCATCGCCTCCTGGACCGCCCATTATCTCGGATTCGCCGGGCCTGCCTTTCTGGTGGATGCAGGCGCTGTTTCGGGTCACCAGACCCTGCAGGGCGCCATGGATGACCTGATCACGCGCCGTTCGGACATCGCGCTTGCGGGTGCGGTGCAGCCGCCGTTCAGCGACGCCGCCCTGCAGGGGTTCGCGGGCGCGATCCCGTTCTCCCGCGGCAAAACACTCCAGCCGTTCAGCCGCGAAGCCGACGGCACCCTGCCCGGCGAGGGCGGCGCGATGTTTGTCCTCAAACGCCTCAAGGACGCCCTGCGCCAGAATGACCGCATCTACGCCATCATCCGCTCCATCGGCATCGCGGCTGCCGCCATGGATCAGCATCATCGCGTCCCCACGCCGGAACGGCTTACACGCGCCATCAGCCGTGCCCTGCATGCGGCGGACATCACTCCGGAATCGGTTCAACTGATCGAAGCCCACGGATCCGCAATCCCGCACTCGGACCAGACCGAACTCAAGGTGTTGCATGACCTCTACGGCGATCGGCGGCGCGGCCAGGCCCTGACCGGTGTGGGGTCCGTCAAAGGCAATATCGGTCACACCCTGTGGTCCGCGGGCGCGGCGGGCATCCTCAAGGCCGCCTTGGCCATCGCGCACCGCACTCTGGTGCCGACCGTATCCGTAGACAAACCCCACCTTTCCCTCGCTTCCGCCAAATCCCCCCTCTATCTGCTCTCCGATGCGCGTCCGTGGCTGCGGGGCAACCGCAAGAACCCGCGTCGTGCCTGCGTCTCGGCGATCGACTTCACCGGCACATGCGCGGCCGCAATCCTCGAAGAATACCCGGAGGACCCATGAGCAGTGCCCCTCATCTGTATGACGCTTTCGACAGCGAACTGATCCTGATCGGTGCGCCCAACGACGATGATCTCGCGCTGACCGTCCGGCGTGTGCTCGGTTTTCTGGAGCACGCGCCGGACGTGCCGCTGCAGGATGTCGCCTACACTTGCGCCGTTTCCGCCCGCCACATGCCCTCCATTCTTGCGGTGGTCGCCTCCGCCGTGCCCGACCTGCGCGACCGCCTGTCGCTGGCCCTGCGGAAACTGGAGGCTCGCGCCAATCGGATCCGCGACAAGAGCGGCACCTATTTCTTCCGTGAGCGCCTGCGCCCCAGCGGCCGGATCGCCTTCCTCTTTCCCGGCGCGGTCTCGTTCTATCCGGATATGCTGCGCGATCTGTGCCTCGCCTTCGACGCCTGCCGAGGCGCCTTCGACGAGTTGCAGGAAGCCCTGCAAACCCAGGACCCCGAATGCATCACCCCGGCCGATTACCTGTTCCCGCCCTCGGCCTGTTACCGGAACGACACCGGCGTCTTCCAAACCGACGGATTCTCGGAGTCCTTTATCGCCGCGCACGCCGCGAATACCGCTTTTTACCGTCTCATCGACAGCATGGGGGTCACGCCCGACGGATTGACAGGGTTCAGCGGCGGCGATTTCGCGGCTCTGGATGTGGCCGGCGTCTACGGCAACCTCTCCCGCAACAAGCGTATCGTCTTCCTTCGGGAAGGCTATCAGATGTTGAACCGGCTGGCGGAGCGCGAAGACCTGCCCACCTGCATCATGCTCTCCGTGCTGGACGCCTCGCGCGAACGGATTGACGAACTGATCGCAGCACATCCCGGCCGAATGGCACTGACCTGTTTCCACAGTCCGCGCCAGTTGACCGTGGCCCTCTCGCCCGAAATCCTCAAAGAGGTCACCGCTTCCCTGCAAGCATCTGGCGCGAAGACCATGCCCGTTCCGATGAACCGGCCGTTCAACACGCCGTGGTGTTCGAAAGTCCTCCCGCCCATCGAGCAGTTCCTTTCGCATTGGGTGCGGCACACGCCGCGCATCCCGGTTTATTCATGCGCCACCGCTGAGCGTCTGCCCGCCCAACCGCGGAGCATCCTGAAACTCACCGCCGATCAATGGACCTCCCCGATTCTGTTTGACGACACGATCCGGCAGATGTATCAGGACGGCTTCCGCCTGTTCATCGAACTCGGCGCGCGCGGAAACATGACCACCGCTGTCGACGAAACACTGAAAAACCTGCCCCATCAGGCTGTCGCCATCAACCGCATCCACCGTTCGGGGCTGGTCCAGCTTCACCATGCCCTCGGGCAACTCGCCGCCCAAGGGGTTCAGCTCGACCTCACCGTGCTTCACCGCCACCGTCGGCAGCACCGGCTGGATTTCGATAGGCCGCTCGCCCTCGCCGTCACCACAGAGCACACGATGCGCCTCTCCTCGCAATTGCCGCGCCTGACCGTTTTCGCCCCACGCGGCGACCTCCTCACCGCAGCCGCCCCTCCGGCCGGCACCACGCGTAAATCCCGCGCCCCCCGCGAAACCGGACGCCATCTCGATTTCGGCGCCGACTTCCCGATGCTGACCAATGCGGAGATTCTCGAAGAACAGGCGGGCATCCT
>JAPXSY010000114.1:0-7023 GCA_033812795.1 Kiritimatiellia bacterium | reverse complement strand
GTTCGGGGAACCGTCCCTACCGCGCGGGTAGGGACGCCCGCTTCTCCCGTCAGACCTTATATGTCGACCCGCGACGAGCGACTTGCGGTGTCGGAAACGCGGACGTCCCTGTCGATCGTCGCGGGTCGAATGTCGCGGGTCGCGGGTCGACGATCCCGATCCCGATAGCGATAACGATCCCGATACCGACCCCGACCCCGATTTGGATGAAACCATGAAACCCAGAAACCCTGAAACCCTGAAACCAGAAACCCCGAAACCCTGAAACCCAAGAAAGTGTCCCGTGGTGAAACAATCGATCCCGATCCCGATACCGACCCCGACCCCGATTTGGATGAAACCCAGAAACCCCGAAACCCTGAAACCAGAAACCCAGAAACCCCGAAACCCCGAAACCTGAAACCCCGAAACCAAAGAGCGTTGCTTTCAACGCTCTTTTTAGGTTTACCGCTGATAAGTACGGGGATCCTGCGGTTCAATGCCGAAATCGGGCTTCCAGTTCGGCGAGGCGCTGTAAAAGCGCATGGCGGTGTTGAAAACCAGATCCCGGATGGTCTCCTCGCTATGGCCGTCCCCGCGCATGTGTTCCACCACCTTGATGAGCGAAAGCGGGTCGGAGACCCCCCAGTCGGCCGAGCCGTTGACGATCACGCGGTCGGAGCCGAACTGTTTCACCATATCGGAGACGCGTTGCGGCGTGAGTTTAGAGTAGGGATAGACGGTCATGCCGGCGTAACATCCGGAATCCAGCGTCATCCGGATGGTCTCCTCGGTGTTGTGGTCCACATCAATGCGTTCGACCGTAAAGCCCTCGGCCCGGATGATCTCCAGAATGCGCCGCGTGCCGCGCGCTTTGTCCACATGCGGCGTGTGCAGGATGACCGGCATCTTACGCTCCTCGGCCATACGGAGCTGACGGATCATCGCATACTCCTCGTCGGGGGTGTTGAGGTTGAGGCCGATCTCGCCCATGGCCACGCAGCGCGGATGTTCGATATACGGCACCAGCCCGTCGATCACCTCGTCGGCCAGCCCGCGGTCGTCCGCCTCCTTGGGGTTCATCGCAATCGCGCAGTAATGGTCGATGCCGAAACGCGCCGCCCGTATGGTCTCGAACTCCAGAATCAGCTGGAAATAGTCGAAGAACGATCCGGCGTACCTCCGGTTGGTCCCGAGCCAGAAAGAGGGCTCGACACAGGCGCGGATCCCCGCGCGGTACATGGCCTGATACTCATCCGTCGTGCGCGACAACATGTGGATATGCGGTTCAATGATCGTCATCTTGTTCCCCTTGTTCATCCTATGAAACGTTCCGTCCTCCGTTCGGGTTCACCGGCGGTCAGAATCCCAGTGGATCGGCCCGCATTCTGCGCTGTTTGAGGTGCAGGGTCGCGCCGCGGAGGATGACCTTCTCTTCCTCGCGCCGCAGATCGAGCGGCTCGCCGGACCAGACGGTCCACCCGCGTGAGGCCGCGCGTGCGTACAGAGGCTCCAGCGTGTCGACGAAGCGCTCCTGCCCGCGCCAGAAGGGCAGCGGCCCCAACCGGCTGATCAGGGGTGCGGGCAACACGGCGCGCGGTGCGGGCCCGAAATCCTCGAACGCCGCCTGTGGCGTGCCGTAAAACTCCGCCGCGCCGCATCCCGTCTCCGGCACACTCTCCATATGCGGCGCCTTCTCCGCCGGAGTCCGGACGCCGGGCGTCTCCGGTCCGAACAGGGTCACCCGGTCGAGGCCGCGCAATGCCAACAGCAGTAGCGGATCCGTAGTGACGGCCTCGCCCAGCAGACAGTAGACCGCAGCGAGATGTTTGCACGGGTTGACGTAATCCGGGCAGGTGCAGCGGCTCGACAGATCCTGTTCGCGTTGCGGGAAGAGCGGGCACCCCTCTTCCTGCAACAGGCCCTCGATCCGCTCGGGCAGGTCGCCGATCAGCAACCGCGCCAGAAGCATCGGCTGTTGCCGCAACGCCGCCGTGACCCGCGCCTTGGCTGCTTCCGACAGGACAGCGAAACGGATCTCCGCGCGATAGGGCGCCTTGTCCGCCCCCTGTACTGCGGCGGTCACCTCGCCCGCCTCGACACGCAGCGCGGACACCTGTCCCGCAACCGCATAACTGCGGCCGCGACCGAGCCGTGCGCCAAGCCGATAGTTCTCTAAAAAGGCCAGCCAGCGGCGACTCCACCAGACGCGTGTCGAACCGCCCTGCGGTCCGGCGCTCTGCGCACGGATCCCGCCCCGGACCTGCTGCGGAAGCCGCGCAGCATACCGTTTCTTCTTTTTGCTCATGCCCAGCCTCCCCATCCGCCTTGCTCCGGCGCGGCATCCTCCTCGTCCACCACCTCCGCATCGAGTTTGAGCACCTCGAGCAGGGCGTCGTCCGGCAGCCCGGTGAGAAACTCCTCGCCGCTGACCACCACCTCGTTGGCGAGCCCCGTCTTGTCTGCGATCAGCGCGTCGATGCGTTCCTCCAGTGTGCCGTTGCAGAGCAGGGTGTGCACCATGACTTCGCGGGCCTGCCCGATCCGGAACACGCGGTCTGTGGCCTGGTTCTCTACGGCCGGATTCCACCAACGGTCGAAATGGAACACATGGTTGGCGCGCGTCAGATTCAACCCTGTGCCGCCCGCCTTGAGCGAGAGCACGAAAGCCTGCGGCCGCGTCCCGTTCTGGAACGCCCGTACCATCCGGTCGCGTTCCGGCCGTGTCAAGCCGCCATGCAGGAACGGCGTTTCGCGCGCGAAGGTCCGGCATAGGTGGTGCGCCAGCAATTTACCCATCACGGCGTACTGGGTGAAGACCAGCGCACTCTCGCCACGCGCGAAAACCTCCTCGAGCCGTTCGACCAACCGTTCCAGTTTGCCGGAACGCCGCGCCAGATTCTCCGATTGACCGAGAAAGTGCGCGGGATGGTTGCACACCTGTTTGAGCCGTGTCAGTACCGCAAGGATTAGACCACGCCGCTCGATCCCCTCGCTCGCCTCGGCATCGCGCCGAAAGGATTCCAGTACCTCTTCGTACAGCTCGGCCTGTTCGCGTGTGAGCGGACAGAAGACTTTGGCTTCGATCTTGGCGGGCAGGTCGGCGATCACCCGGCGGTCGGTCTTCAGGCGGCGCAGGATGAAGGGGGCTGTGACGCGTCGCAGCCGAGCGCGCGCCCCGGGATCGGTCCCGGCTTGGATCGGCCGGAAAAACGTTTCGCGAAACACGGCGCGCCGACCCAGTAGGCCGGGGTTCAGAAAATCCATCACGGACCACAGTTCGCCGACATGGTTCTCCATGGGCGTACCCGTGAGCGCGATCCGGTAATCGGCCTGCAGCGCGCGCGCCGCGCGCGCCTGCCGTGTGTCGGGGTTCTTGATGTTCTGCGCCTCGTCCAGCACGATCCCGGACCAGCCGATCCGCCGCAGTGCGGCGTAATCGCGGTGCAGCAGCGCGTAACTGGTCACCACCACATCCGCGTCCATCGCCGCGCGCGCCAGATCCTCGCCTTTGGCCCGGCCGGGCCCGTGGTGCAGCAGCAGGCGCAGCTCCGGCGCAAACCGCCGCGCTTCGTTCAGCCAGCTGCCGAGCACTGTCATCGGACCGGCCAACAGAACCGGACGGCGTTCGCCGCGGTCCTTTTCGTGCAGCAAAAAGGCCAATGCCTGCACCGTCTTGCCGAGCCCCATGTCATCCGCGAGGCAGGCTCCGAACCCCCAGGCACGCAGAAAAGCCAGCCAGCGGAATCCGCGGAGTTGATAGGGCCGCAACACACCGCGAAAACCCGTAGGCACCGGCAGGGACTCCATCCCGCTCATCCCGCCCGCCAGACCGTCCAGTAACGGATCGAGCCATCCCCGGCCTCGTGCCCGCGCGATCTCCAGACCGCCCGCTCCCGGTTCCGTGCCCAATGCCAACCTCACCGCTTGACGCACCGGCACCGTGTCGGTCCGTTGTTGTGCGCGGAGCGCTTCGCGCACACGCTTCAGATCCAGAGTCTGCCATTGTCCCCGCAATGAAACCAGCGGTGTTTCGGCGCGCTCCAGTTGCACGGCTTCCTCTTTCGTCAGCGGGGTGCCGTTGAACGTCACTGACCATGTGACGGCCACACGCGCTTCCGAAAGCGTTCCGGTCGTGGGGTCTTCGCTTGTAAGCGGGGTCAGATCCGCTTCGAGCGCGAGCGCCGATGCGTGGCCCGGACGCCACTGCGGCGGCAGGTTCACCGCATACCCGGCAGCCTCCAGCACTGCCGCGGCCACTGTCAGGAAAGCGTGGGCCTCCTCCTCACTCAACGCGCAACCGAATTTTCCGCCCCGCGTTTCAGCCCGCGCGAGCGGCGGGAAGAGCAGAGAGGCCTGACCCAGCGACAGCAGAAACGCCGCGTCCCACGCAGGGGGGGGGACTTCTCCTTCCGGCCCCTCTTCTGCAAGCACACGCAAAAACCAGGCCCCTTCTGGGCCGTCAGGCACCTCCAGCGTGAAACGCGGCACCTTTCCGGGCTCGCCGCTCTCCACCGGTTGCCGCCACTGCCGTAGCGCTCCGGCCAGAGCCTCCAACTCGGCTTGCGTCTTCCAGCGCACCTGCCGCGTCTCGCCGCGTAAGGCCGCGAACCAGGCATCATGCGGACTGTACCACGGACCGCGTTCGGCATGTGCGCGGGAAAGAGTGGTCACCACACTCGCGCGCACCAGCCGGTCGACCAACTCCTCCAGCGCCTCCCTCGGCGAGCCGTTTCCTGCGGCAAAGGCCGCCGGGGGCAGGCGCGGCGCCAGCCGCTCCAGCCGCTTGCGGTCCGCCGCATCCAGTGCCGGAATCCAACGCGCCTCGTACACCTTCTCTGACGTGCGGTGCAACGCGGGCAGAAAGCGTCCGCGCGCCACCAGCGCGCCCGCAAACCGAAACAGGGTGGCAAACCCGAGCAGGCTCTCGCCGATAAAAAGTTCGTCGGCCAGACGCGGCTCGCGCACGAGCCCCAACAACACCAAAGTTGCGCGCCACGGCAGAACCACAGCCGTCACGCGCCAGGGATGCGGGAAATCTGGCGCGTCCTCTTCCCCCGCTCCGTCGAACACCGCATTGTTGAAAAAGGGTTGCGAGGGCACGGGCCGGAACCCGCTGCCCCAAGCGCGGCTCGGCAGAAACAGTTCGAGTGTGGCAGGCTGCGGCGTTTCCCCGGTCCCCGGCATGAGGGGCCGCAGCAGATGGCACAGACGCTCCGCTCCGGCATCGAAGGGGGAAACCGCCACCGCAGAACGCGGTCCGTCCGGCAAACCGGACGCGCAGGCCTCGACCTCCCCCCAAATATGCAGATGGGACGCATGCCAGCAACTGTGCAGGATGGTCATCACCGGTCAAACAGTATACGGCTCATCCTCCTCCGCCGCAAGATCCGGCCATGCTGAAAAGCGGTTCAAAATCAGCCGCAGAAAAATCGCCCTACATCAGGTTGATCGCATCCACATCCACGGCAAGGGTTACGCCGGATGCCAAAAGCGGACGGCGCATGACTTCGCGCAGCGGCCGTGTGATCTGCCGCGTCGTGGGTGCCCGCAGCAAAAGCTGATACCGGTACAGCCCTTTGGCTTTGGCGAGCGGTGCGGCACATACTCCGGAGATGCGCACGGCGGCCGCATTCCCTGTTGTTTTGGACAGCGCGCGCGCGAAGGCCTCTGCGCTGAAGCGCACCTTTTCTTCGGACGCGCCCCGGAAGGTCAGGCATATCAGGCGGGCATACGGTGGGTAGCCGCCCGCCTCGCGTTCGGCCAGCTCACGTGCGGCGAACGGTTCGAAACCGGCATCCGAGGCGGCGGCGCAGATAGCGGGATGGCCGGGCGAATAGGTCTGGATTAACACCTCGCCGGGCAGCTCGGCGCGGCCCGCGCGGCCCGATACCTGCGCCAGCAGTTGGTAGGTTCGTTCAGCGGCACGGAAATCCGGCATGTGCAGGCTCATGTCCGCCGCGAGTACGCCGACCAGCGTGACGTTGGGGAAATCCAGCCCCTTGGCGATCATTTGCGTGCCGATCAGGATGTCGGCACGGCCACTTTTGAATTGCGCGAGAATCTCGTCATGACTGCGGCGGCGCGAGGTGACGTCCGCATCCATGCGCAAGATCTTCGCCTGCGGGAAACAGGCTGCCAGCGCGGTTTCCGCGCGCTGCGTTCCGAAACCGGCGTAGCGGAATGCCGGATCACCGCACAGGGGGCAGACGTCGGGGACGTGCTTCCATCCGCCGCAGATATGACAGCGCAGGCATGCGTCCGCCCGGTGGTAAGTGAAGGTCACGCTGCATGCGTCGCAGGCTGCGGCATACCCGCAGCGGGGGCAGAGCAGCGCATTGGCGTAGCCGCGCCGGTTGAGGAAGAGAATGGTCTGTTCGCCACGTTCGAGACGAAGCCGGATCGCTTCCAGCAGGGGCTCGGAGAAGAGTTGCGCATGACCGGAACGGGCGGTCTCCAGACGCATGTCCACAACCTGTACGCGCGGCATAGGACGCCCCGCCACACGCTGCGTGAGATGTGCCGCAACGTATTTGCCCTTTTCAACGTTGAGCCAACTCTCCATCGCGGGCGTGGCGCTGCCGAGCACTACGGCGCAATGCTCCATCCACCCGCGCATCACCGCCACGTCGCGCGCGTTGTAGCGCGGCACCTCATCCTGTTTATACGAGGGCTCATGCTCCTCGTCCACCACGATCAGGCCGAGGTTACGCACCGGCGCGAAAATAGCCGAGCGCGGCCCCACCACCACTGTGGCCTCGCCATTGCGGATGCGGTGCCACTCGTCGAACCGTTCACCATCGCCCAGTGCGCTATGCAGCACCGCAATGCGCTTACCAAACCGTGAGGCGAAACGCTGGACGGTCTGGGGCGTGAGGGCGATTTCCGGCACCAGCACGATCGCGCCCAGCCCGCGCCGCAACGCATGGGCGATCGCCTGCAGATAGACTTCGGTCTTGCCAGAACCGGTCACGCCGAAGAGCAACACGGGCTTGGGCGCATGCGCCGAGTCGGGAGCGCGGGCGTCCCCGCCCGCCGGTGAAA
>JAPXSY010000113.1:0-7212 GCA_033812795.1 Kiritimatiellia bacterium | reverse complement strand
AGAGTTGTCGCGTACGAGTACGTGAACGGGGTATGGCCAACGTTCACGTTCACAGCGCAGCGGTGTACGTTCACGTTCTCCAGATCGGTGTCGGTATCGCTATCGCTATCGGGTTCGAAACCGACTGTTGCGCCCACGCAGTGGCTCGTAGCGACTGGTCGCATCAACCCCGTTCGGAAGAAGTGAATGCGACCACCCCAGTCGCATTTACTTTGCCAAGTGAGGACCGCGCCCGTTTTACATCTCCATTTTTTTGGCTATACATCACCCCCCGATTAGCGATATAATCAAACGGCATATTGTTATTTTCATCACAGAGGAGTTTTTAGATGGCCATTCTGTTACAAGGTTTAGTCCTGCTGGTCGCAGGCATGGGCATCGTCTACCTGTTTCTTACCCTGCTAGTCTGGGTCATGAACCGCTCTGCCGCAATTGTGCCGCGTTTCAATCACATCCTGCCGGATGACGAGCCCAAGAAGCGGGCGCGTCCTGCCGCAAGGGCTGATGATGACGCCGTGCTGATCGCGGTTGCGATCGCAGCGGCCCGGGCACGCGCGGCCTAGACCGAACCACCAACCCTTTTTTAAAACAACCCAATACCAACACCCCATCCTGCAAGGAGCATCCCGTGGCTAAGAAAAAAGTAAATTTCATGTGCACCGCTTTCCGTGACGGTTTCCAATCCGTTTACGGCGCACGCGTCCTCACCGAAGACTTCATGCCCGCCGTGGCTGCGGCCCGCGAGGCCGGCATCACCTATTTCGAGGCTGGCGGCGGCGCGATGTTCCAGTCGCTCTATTTCTACTGCAACGAGGATTCGTTCCGCATGATGGACCGCTTCCGCGAAGTGGCCGGACCGGACGCGAACCTCCAGACGCTCTCCCGCGGCGTGAACATCGTCTGCCTTGACTCCGCTTCGTCGGATGTCATCCGCCTGCATGCGCAGCTCTTCAAGAAGCACGGCATCACCACGATCCGCAACTTCGACGCGCTGAATGATGTCAATAACCTGATCTACTCTGGCCGCTGTATCCACGAGGCCGGCCTCAAGCATCAGGTCGTGGTCACCATGATGGCGCTGCCTCCGGGCTGCACGGGTGCGCATGATCCGGATTTCTACGAAAAGACGCTGCGCAAGATCCTCGATGCGGACATCCCGTTTGATTCGGTCTGCTTCAAAGACGCCTCCGGCACCTCGGTGCCGGTTTACGTCTACGAAACAATCAAGCGCGCCCGCAAGATGCTGCCGGAAGGCACGCAGCTCCAGTACCACACGCATGAGACCGCCGGCTGCGGCGTCACCGCCTACAAAGCCGCGCTTGAGGCTGGCGCGGACGCGATCGACCTCTCGCTTTCGCCGGTCTCGGGCGGTACCTGCCAGTCCGACGTGATCGTCATGTGGCACGCGCTGCGCGGCAGCGAATACGATCTGGGCGTCGATATCGACAAGGTGCGCGAGGCTGAGAAGGTTTTCAACGAGTGCATGAAGGATTACTTCCTGCCGCCAGAGGCGACCAAGGTCGAGCCGATGATCCCCTGGTCCCCCATGCCCGGCGGCGCGCTTACGGCCAACACCCAGATGCTGCGTGACAACAACCTGATGAGCCGCTATAACGAGATCATCGCCGCGATGTCCGAGGTCGTGCGTCGTGGTGGTTTCGGCACCTCAGTCACGCCGGTCTCGCAGTTCTACTTCCAGCAGGCCTTCAACAACGTGTTGCAGGGGCCCTGGAAGAAGATCGCCCCCGGCTACGGCAAGATGGTGCTCGGTTACTTCGGTAAAACGCCGGTCGAGCCTGATCCCGAGATCGTCAAGATCGCTTCAGAGCAGCTCGAACTGCCGCCCACCACCAAGACGGTGCTGGAGATCAACGACGCCGATCCGAAGAAGTCGATCGCCCACTTCACGAAGATGCTGACCGACAACAATCTGCCGGTCAACGACGAGAACATCTTCATCGCTGCCGCCTGTCAGGAGAAAGGGATCCTCTTCCTCGAAGGCAAGGCGCAACTCGGTATCCGTAAGAACATGCCTGCCAAGAAGGCCGCGCCCGCCGCAGGCGGTGCCAAGCCGGACGGCTATACGGTGACGGTCAACGGCAAAGCCTTTGCCGTTGAGCTGAAAGGCGACAAGGCGCTGGTGAACGGCAAGGAGTACGCCGTGAGCGTGGCCGACGGCCTCACCGTTGCGCCGTCCGCCGCTCCCGCCCCGGCGGCATCCGCCAGCGGCACAGAGACCGAGGTCAAAGCCGCCGTGCCCGGCGTGATTCTGCGCGTCAACGTGTCGGAGGGCGACGTCGTCGCCGAGGGCGATGAGTTGGTCGTTCTGGACGTGATGAAGATGGAGACGCCAGTGGTCTCGCCTTGCGATGGCATGGTGAAGGCCGTTCTCGTGGCCCAGACCGACAAGGTCAATACCGGCGATGTGCTGGTCGTGGTCGGCTAATGTGTCACCGGGCCGACGCCGCCTCACCGCACGCTCGCCCCGCCATTTTAACCTGATTTGGGGAATTCGCTATGAAAACTTTTCTTTTGACTTGCGCGGTTGCGCTTACGCTTGCAAGCCCGGTGTTTTCGGCGGATGCCGGGGCACAGCCTGCGGCACCGGCTGCGACGGCTAGTGGCACGGTCGCAAAGACAGCCGCAGACGACGATTGGCGGACGATGGTCCGCAAGGTAAAGCAACTCAAGGACGACACCGGGATCAAAGGGTTTCTCGCCAAAGACCCGCCGAAATATTTGACTGAAGGCTACCTGACGCCGTCGGGCGCCCACATGCCGGGGCAGCCGGTGAAGGTCATCTTCGGGCTGCCATACGGGCTGGGTCAGGCGATCATGATCGGCGTTTGCCTTGTGTTGCTCTATTTGGCGATCGTCAAAGAGTTCGAGCCGTTGCTGCTGCTGCCGATCGGTTTCGGCGGCCTGTTGGCCAACATGCCGTTCGCGAATGTCACCGCGCCGCCGGTGGTGGACGCGGCCACGAAGCTGGTGCTCGAACCAGGCGGATTCCTCTACTACTTCTTCGAGTTCGGCGTCAACACCGGCCTCTTCCCGATCATCATCTTCATGGGCGTGGGCGCGATGACCGACTTCGGTCCGCTGATCGCCAACCCGCGTACGGCGCTACTGGGCGCGGCCGCGCAGTTCGGCATCTTTATCGCGTTGCTGGGGGCGCTTGGGCTCTCCCTGCTCTTCCCTGGGCATATCAACTTCGGCCTCAAAGAGGCGGCATCGATCGGCATCATCGGCGGAGCGGACGGCCCGACCGCCATCTGGCTGACGACCAAGCTGGCCCCGAATCTGCTGGGCGCGGTCGCGGTGGCGGCCTATTCGTACATGGCGCTGGTGCCGATCATCCAGCCGCCGATCATGAAGGCGCTCATCCCCGAGCGCGAACGCAAGATCGTGATGAAGCAGCTCCGTCCGGTCTCGAAAATGGAGAAGGTCTGCTTCCCGTTGACCGTGCTGCTGCTCTGCGCGTTGCTGCTGCCCAGCGCGGTGCCGCTGATCGGTGCGCTGATGCTCGGCAATCTGGCGCGCGAGGTCGGCCCCAATGTGGCGCGAATCGCCGACACCATGGCGAACGCCTTGATCAACATCGTGACGATCATGCTGGGCCTCGCGGTCGGTTCCAAGCTGGCGTGCGAAAAATTCCTGAATCCGGAAACGCTGGGCATTCTGATCCTAGGGCTGATCGCCTTCAGCTTCGGCACGGCCGGTGGTTGCTGGATGGGCCGTCTGATGAACAAGTTCTGCAAAGAACCGATCAACCCCTTGATCGGTTCGGCGGGCGTCTCGGCGGTGCCGATGGCGGCGCGCGTGTCCAACAAGGTCGGTCTGGAGTCCGACCCGAACAACTACCTGCTGATGCACGCCATGGGGCCGAACGTCTCGGGCGTGATCGGTTCGGCGGTGGTCGCGGGCGTGCTCTACACGCTCTGTAAATAACCGTCCGAACGTCGTCATAACGTCAAGGCGCGTCGAGTCGCGGTCGTGAGTGGCAAACGGGCAGGCTGGGCAAACCGGGCCGGCGGTTGCCGGCCCGTATCCAGAAGCCCGCTGATCTCCGTCAGTTCGTATACCCGCATGACGAGGCGGAAGTGGGAGAATGCATGCCGGATCGTACCGACGCAGCGAACACGGGCCGCGCGCAGACCGGTCAGACGTCGGAGCGCGCGCTGGGCGTCGCGCCCGGTCGCAGAATTCGTGACCTCAACCGAAGGCAGCTCCCACAACCCCTTCAACAGGCCTTCATCGACGCGTTGCGTGAACAGTACGCGACCTCTGGCATCCCGCACCCGCGCGGCGATGCTGTGCCGGACCGGGATCGCCTGAGACTTGGGTTTCACCGGATATGCCGTCTGTCGCCCTTCACGCCGCGCCTGACAGGAACGCCGCAACGGACAAACCGCGCATGTTGGAATGCGTGGTGTGCACACGGTCGCGCCGAGATCCATCATGGCCTGATTGAAATCGCCGGGCGCCGGCGACCGCATGACATGAGGCCGCAGCCATGCGGCCAGTTTCTCCCGCGACAGCCGGGTCCGGAAATCGTCCTCCCATCCCAGATAACGGGCAAAGACCCGGATCACGTTTCCGTCCACCACCGGCTCGCACGCGCCAAAACAAATGCTGGCGATCGCCGCAGCCGTATAAGGACCCACCCCCGGTAGCGTCGCCCATGCCTCCGCACTGCGCGGCCACGCCCCACCTTGTTCCATAAGGATCTGCGCGGCCCGTCGCAGGTTCCGCGCCCGGCTGTAATATCCGAGTCCCTCCCACTTTTTCAAAACCGCCTGCTCGGGAGCCTCTGCCAGTGTGCGTACGGTCGGGAAAGCCTCAAGAAAGCGCACGAAATACCCACGTACCGTATCGACCCGGGTTTGCTGCAGCATGATCTCGCTGACCCAGACGGCATACGGATCTGGATGGTCGCGCCACGGCATCTCGCGTCGGTTTATGCGATACCACGACAACAACCGTTCTGTCAGACTTGGGGGCATACCCTTCCGTTCCCGGCGCGGCTGACGTCTCACTCCGCCGTCTGACGCAGATCCAGCGCCATCGCGATTTCGGGACAGGTAAAGGGATCGGCGTGTTTGGTGCAATTGATGCACCCCATGTACAATTTGTGCATGACCTGAGTTTTCGGGATGATTTGAAAACCCAGCGCGCGGAAGAATTCAGGCGCGAAGGTAAGCACGATCGCCTGGGCGGGCTGAAACCGGCGGATCGCGCTTAGGATGGAACCCACGATCCGCGTACCCACTTGACGCCGCCGGAAGGCCTGATCCACCGCCACGGACTGGATCTCCACCGACGCGCGCTCGGGCTTGCCGATTTCGGGCAGGATCTTCCAAGCGGCGCATCCCACCACACGGCCCTCCACCTCCCCCACAAAAAAACGGTCGATGTTCTGAATGACATCACCGATGGGGCGCGGGATCAGGTCATCCGGATGATTGCGGATCAACGTGAAAATCGCCATCGCATCGGACAGGATGGCGGGACGGATCAGAATGTCAGAGGGATCATGCATGTGTGAAAGATACGATACTGATTGCGGTCCACCCGCTCAAGCAGAAACCGCAGGTGAGCTTATTCGCGGTCCACGGTCCGCCGTGTGACCGGTAGAAACCGGACTGGTGGGCGCCAGCGGCACTTCAGGGGCCTCGCTTCACTGTGTCACACCGCGCCATTTCGGATAGGCGGGAATCTCCACCGTGTCTGAACTGATTCGCGCCCCTGTCTCATCTTCGAGTAGCAGGTAGGCGATCACCTGTTCTCCCTCGGCGGGCGCGGGGATCATAGCCGAGCACACCTTCTTTTGCAGTGTGGTCGGAACCGCCTCCCACTTCACGTCTTTGCTCTTGCGGAACTCGAAGTTCGCGACCGGCATCCGCTTGACATAGAACACGCTCTTGAGCAGCGGCGACGGCACCTTGACCGCACACCGCAACCGGATCTCTTGTCCGACAACCTCGGCCGTTGGTGCCTCCGCATCCGGGAACGCAGGCGCCTTGCCCAGCAAAGAGCGAAAATACCGGGCCGGGAGAATCTCGTTACCGACCTGACTGTGATTGTCGTTGGGCAGCATCAACAGACGTTTCTCGGACGGGATATTGCGGTACGTTTCGAGCACGAGCGGCATCATGAAGAAAATGTCATCGGTTCCCGAAAGCAGCAAAACCGACGCCGCGTAATCCGGCAGGCCGTGGCGCGGCTCGAAAACACGCAACCACGCATCCTGCTCCGGCTTCGGACAGAGGTACAGCGGACCGAAATAACCGCCGAAGTAACCGGGAAAGTCCCGGATATACGCGCACCCGTATTTCACCGCCGCCCCTTTAAAAGACGGCTCCACGCCCAACACGAGCAGAGATAGGTGCGCCCCCGCCGACATTCCGGAAAGAAAGAGCTGGTCGTGTTGCACCTCCGGACGGCTCTTCAGGAACATCACAGAACGCCGAACGAAGCGGACTCCGGCCCCGATCCCGTCCGCCTCGACAGGCACGGCATGATAGTCGTAACGGGGCTTCTTACCGTTCGCCCCGATCTCGTCGGGAAAGACTTCCACGGTTGCCTGTTTGCCCGCTTCATTGAACTCCGAATAGGGCGGATTCCGGGGCTTTTTCCGTTTCCTTTCGGGACCGCACCAATCGATCGAGATGCAGGCAAAGCCGTTCGAGGCATAACAGATCGACGCTTTCGAATTGAGAACGTCCAGCCCCGCGCCATGGAGCTGCACGACACCGGGATAAACCCCCTTTTTCTCCGGGCGTGAGTAAAACGCGCGAATGCGCGAGGGCTGTCCGTTGAACTCACCGCCGGAGAAAAAGAAGTCTGTGGTGACCACGCCGTTTGAGGTCGTCTCGGAAAGGGTCTCCTCGTTCAAAGGGGATTGCCTCAAATCCGAGGCCGCAAACACAGCCTCACGCGTTTTTCCGGCAGGCTCACCCCCGAGCGCCAGTCCATACGCCGCCATCCCCACTGTCAGACAAATCCCACGAAATATCCTCAATTCCACTACCATCCCATAGGGTAGACCGGCAACCCACCGGCCCCATGGTTGGTACGCATTATGCGGGGGGGGGGGTAAAAGTCAACCCTAAAATTTTTCAGAAAAGTGTCGGCTTCGGAGGCGTCTGCCTGTAACCTACAGGCGCATGAAAAAGTTAATCCCCCAATTGCTTGGGTTCGCGCCTCCGAAAC
>JAPXSY010000112.1:0-7414 GCA_033812795.1 Kiritimatiellia bacterium | reverse complement strand
TGGTGACGGAAAACATGTTCGGCGACATCATCACCGATTTGGCGGCGATCACGCAGGGCGGGCTGGGCGTGGCGGCGGGCGGCAACATCAACCCGCAGGGCGTCAGCATGTTCGAGCCGATTGGCGGGACCGCGCCGATGTGGACCGGTAAAAACGCGATCAATCCGATTGCCGCGATCGGCGCGGGCGCCATGATGCTGACCGCGCTGGGTGAAACGGAGGCTGGCCGCGCGATTGAGGACGCGATTGCGAAGACCACGCCGAAAATGAAGAGCCAGATGGCGAATGAGATGGGCTTCACCACCACGCAGGTGGGTGATCTGGTCGCCGAAGCGCTCTGATCTGGATTCACTTGGTGCTGAGCGCTTTGCGCAACAGCGCTTCGGTTTCCCGGATACCGGGTTCGGCATCCAGGGCGCTCTGCACCATCTTGCGCGCCTGCTCCTGCGGGAAGCCGAGGGAGCCGAGCGCGAGGATCGCGTCGCGCAGCATGATGGTCTGTTCGGAGGTGCGGGCCTCGCCCGAGCGGGCGGCCAGTGCCGCGAGCGGGTCGATTTTGTCCCGCAGTTCGACGATGATGCGTTCAGCGGTTTTTTTGCCGATCCCGTGGATCGAACTCAACCGTTTCACGTTGCCCTCCGCGATGGCGAGACTCAGGTCGGCCACGGTCAGGCCGCTCAGGGCGCTGAGCGCCAGTTTCGGGCCGATGCCGCTCACCGTGATCAAGCGTTCGAACATCGCCTTCTCTTCCGCCTGCATGAATCCGAAAAGCGTGCGGGCGTCCTCGCGGACATAATCGTGCGTCAGCAGTCGGCAGGGGGCACCGCTACCGGGGAGCCGGTCATAGGTGTTGAGGGAGATGAACACCTCATACCCCACGCCGTGCACGTCGAGTACGACCGACGAGGGGGTTTTCTCGACCACGGTGCCCTGAAGAAAAGCGATCACACCCGCGCGTCCTCCTCCAGTCGCGGCGCGTGCGTCAGCACGTAGTTTTCGGCCTCCGAACACCAGAGCCCGTTGTTCCGTCCGCAGATTTCATCCAGCGCGGCGAAAAACGGCTCGGTCCGTCCGCGCGCGGCGAAATCCGTGATGGCGGTCATGGGCATGGAGACGTGGGTGTAGACCAGTTTTTTGCCGCCGGGGATATCGGGCAGCTTCATGGTCGTCTCAGCCACGGAGTCGATGCCGCCCACATGGGTGATCATGACCGACGGCGTGATCAGACCCTGCGCGGCGTAATCCATGGCATCCTGCAGGTCCTGGGTGTTGCCGCCCGAGGAACCGACCACATGGTGGCCCATGTAGTGGACATCATAGAAATTGATGGCCGCCTTGAAATCGGAGCGCGCCGGTCCCGCGAAGAAGTTCAGGCATCCGAGATACGCCAACAAGGCCGAGCCTTGCTCGATCAACTCGGGCACGGGGGCGAAAACCATCACATCGTCAAACCCCTGATTCGCGTTCACGGATCGGATCTGCGCGACCGGATCATCCTGCCCCGCGGTGTTGATGTAATGCAGTTCAACCCCGCATGTTTTGGCGTGTTCAACCGGGAAAAGCTGCGCGGCGCGGTCGAGGCGGGCCTGATCGATATCCGTGATGACCAGGCGTCCGGGCCGGTGTTCGGGCCCGTGCAGGGCCACGTCGATCGCGCTGAGTCCCATGGGGCCGGCCCCCGCTAGGATCACCATCGAGCCTCCGTTTTTAATTCCCATCTGATGGACGTACTCGCCGGCCTTGAAGTGGTAACTGCAACGGTACGCGCCCACGATGCAGGAGACCGGCTCGGCGATCGAGGACTTGTAGTAGGCATCGCCGCTGTAGATGAGCAGGCAGTCCAGTTCCAGCACTTCCCGCGGAATGATGATGCGCGTGGCATTTCCGCCGGTGTAGGGGAACGAATATCCTGGCGCACGGTGCTCGTGACCGGGGATGTTAAGCTGGGGCTGCACGCCGTACTTCTGGCCGACCGAAAATTTGTGTTGCCAGTTCTTGCCGACTTTCAGGAACTTGCCGCAGAACTCGTGGCCGAGAATGATCGGGTGGTCCGCCACATCATCCGGCACGCGTTTGTGCCGGGCGCCCTGAATCGCCGCCTTGTGGTCGGACATGCAGATGCTGTTGGTCACGATGTCGGCGAGGATCTCGTCGTCTGTGATTTCCGGCAGCGGGAAACGCTCCAGGCGGAGGTCGTTCTCCCCGTACAGGCGCAAGGCAAGGGTGTTCATTCGCTTTTCCTCAAGGTGCGGGTTATGATGGCGTCGGGTTCGCTCCGAAAACCACGTTAGCATAGCTTTCCGGGTGGGGCGCGGCAAGTTCAAAGATATGCCGGGCGGGGGGCGCACCATGAAACACAAGAAGCTTCATGAAACGAGGAGTGGTTACAGGTCTGTGAATGGTTCTGCAAACACGCCAAACGGCTCGGCAGGAAGATCTGGCTTTACGACGAATACAATTGGCCGGGCGGCCCGTGTCGCGGTTCCGCCGCAGGCCCGGTTTTTGCGCTGTGAGACCGGGGAGCACCGAACTGAGGATCACCCCCCACACATCAGTCGCGCCGATTTTCGGAAACGCGGAAACGCCGGGAGCGAAATGGAAGAAACTCTGGCTGCCGATGACACCCCAAGGCGCACGCACCGGGCTTCTGTCCGCCCCGGTGTGGTGCTGGTAGGCAGGGTTCCCTGAACGGTCGCGGGATGGATAAAACCGCTCTAGCGTTCCCCGGGGGAGGACTCGGCGGGTTCCGTCGGCAACACGGTGGGGGGGTCCGCGTGCGTCGCGGGTTTCCCACGGTCCAGCCATGTTGCGAGACGTCGGAAATCCTCCGGCGAGAGCGGTCGGTCGCTCAGGCCGAATGCTGGCCACAGGCATCCGCGAACCAGCCAGACGAGGAAAGCGAACGAGGCGAGCGGAAAAACCAGTCCGTTCAGTATTTTGATGGCCACCAGTTTGCAGACCGCCATCGCGACCTCCTTGATGGACACACGGGCGTACTCTCCGAGGGAGGCGAGTTTTTCTTTGAGGATCAGTGCTTTGTCTTTCAACTCGTCTGCGGCATGAAACTGCTCCATGGAAAAAGCGGAACCGATCTGTTCGAACGCGGTTCGAACCTCTTCGCGCATTGGATCGGTCGTGTGGCGTGACAGATAGGCGGTTCCGGCGACGGTAAGCGGCAGGATGAGCAGAAACAGCAGGGCCGCCATCAGAAAGAGGGCGCCGAACCGACGGAACGCCTGACGCCATACGGGGGGGATTCCCGGGATCATGGCGAACAGATGCCCGGCAAGCAGAGCACTGAACGATAACACGAGAAATGGCGCGGACAGCGCGTCCGTGCCCGCAAGAACGCATTTGGCGGTAACCAGGTAGACGAGGCTGATCATCAGGAGACGCCATGCGAGATCGATGTAGTCGAGCAACGGCTGTAGGGTGTCTCCGGCTTCGATACTCATCCCTGCTTTGGCAAAGACGGCTCCGGCCTCGATGTTGACGGTCGAGCCCTCAATCGCATCGGCAGCCGCTTTGGCGGTGCCGACCGGAATCATCAGGCGCGCGGCATCCCGGATCGAGGCGTCGAGATAAATCTGGTTGCCCTGATCCAACCGCCAACGCAACCGACCGGTCAGGCCGGTCAGCCAGCCGGAAACCGTGAATAACAACAGCCCGATCAACAGCGCCGGGATTGCGTATCGGCGTAAAGAAAGCAGGGAGAGCGTGTGTTTCATTTTGCAGTTCACATGCGTTGACTGCGATTATAGCATGAGTTCACCGTGTGGACAATGGGCTTCGCGTCTTTTGCACTTCACGCGCTCCCCGGTTTTTGACGGGTTGCGCTTGCTCTTTCTTAAAAAACCATATTATAGTATACCTTTTCATTCACGGAAGAAAGGAATGTCGGCTTTGTCTGTACGCCGGTACCGGCTCAAGTGTCTGGCGCGGCTCAACCGATCGAAAAAACAACACTGGGGAAAGAAGGAGACATACGATGAAGAAGTGGATGGTGATGTTCATTGCCGTCGCCGCGATGATTTCTGGATGCAGCACAGTCTGCAACGGGCCAAAAAATTCGGGAACAACGTTTGCGAAGGACGCGCTCGCGCCTTTCGTTGAAAAAGGAGAGCTTCCCGGTGCGATCAACGTCTTTTACAAGGACGGCCTGCAAGAGGTCGCCTGCGTCGGTTATGCCGACGTCGCGGCGAAGCGTCCGATCACGATGGACGACGTTTTCATGCAGTGCTCTCAGACAAAGGGTTTTTGCGGCGTGACGATCGCGATCCTTGTTGAGGAGGGGAAAATCACGCTTGACGACCCGGTTTCCAAGTATCTGCCGGAATTCAAAACGCTCTGGGTCCATGAATCCACCACAAACGGCGTGAAGCGGCTTGTCCAGGCGAAAAACCCGCTCACGATCCGCATGGTCATGAACCACACCGGCGGCTTCCCGTTCGAGATTTGCGCGAAGCAGGGTAACATCAAGGGCGGCGGCTGGTCCGGCGGCGCGCCGTTGCGGCAGACCGCGGCGATCGCGGCGGCGTGTCCGCTGCTCTTCGAGCCCGGCACGAAAGTTCAGTATTCCAATACCGGCATCGACATCGGCGCGGCGATTATTGAGGTGGTGACCGGAACACGCTGGGAGGATTTCCTCAAGGAGCGTGTCTTTGATCCGCTCGGTATGGCGTCCAGTTCGTTCAAGCCGACCGACAAGCAGCTTAAGACGCAGGTGGAGATGTACGACTGCGTGAAGGACGCACCCGCGAAACACCGCCTGCAGAACGAGATGCAGCAACGCCCCTACAACGGCGATCACGTCTTCGCGTCGGCGGGCGCGGGGCTCTGGACGACCGCGAGCGACCAGCTCAAGTTCTACAAGATGCTCATGAATCTCGGCGTGGGCGAGAACGGTGTGCGGATCCTCAAAGAGGAGACCGTGAAGGAGATCCTCGCGAAATCGACACGCCCGAAGGGCATGGGCGGGTATTCGCTCGGACTCACCGCTCCGGAGGAGGACAAGGAAGACTCCTGGTTCGGGCATGGCGGCGCGTGGGGCACGAACTGCATGGTCAACTGGCACCGCAGGGAGTTGAAGCTTTGGGCCGTGCAACTCTGCGGCAGTCCGCGCCCTTGGGACAAGGCACGCACGGCGGCGGCGGATAAGTTCTTCCAGTACGCGATCGACAACTCCAGTGCTGACGCCTACACCGGCCGCGTTCAGTAAACCTAAAAAGAGCAGTTGAACGTTCAGCGCTCTTTGGTTTCAGGGTTTCTGGGTTGAGGGTTTCAGGGTTTCTGGGTTGAGGGTTTCAGGGTTTCTGGTTTCAGGGTTTCTGGTTTCAAGGTTTCTGGTTTCAGGGTTTCTGGTTTCATGGTTTCATCTAAATCGGGGTCGGGATCGCTATCGGGATCGGGATCGGCGACCCGCGACATTCGACCCGCGACGATCGACAGGGACGCCCGCGCTTCCGACACCGCAGGTCGCTCGTCGCGGGTCGTCATATAAGGTCTGACGGGAGAAGCGGGAGTCCCGCCCGCTGGTAGGGACGGTTCCCCGAACCGTCCGCGGACGCCTCGGGGAGGCGTCCCTACCGATTGATTGGCGGACGCCTCAGTCCCGCATACGCACCGGTCTCCAAAACTCAGCCGATTGCGCTTACGACGAAGGGCTTTGCTAAAATTCTACCCGTTCAACTGCTCCTTTTTGGGTTCAACGCTCTTGGGTTTCCGGTTCCTGTAGACAGAAGACCGTAGGCGGGAGACGGGAAACAAGCGTCGGCAACGCGGACGTCCCCGCCCTCAGGGGCAAGCAGACGCTTGCCCCTTGTTTTCATTTCATGACGTTTCATGTGTACGGGCGTACCGCCGGGGTGTCCCGTGACGGGATGACGTTTTTTTTGGTTTGAACCGCAATATCGTGTCCGCTGATCCGTTAGCATGAACCATGTTGACTGCATGGCACCGGCAAGCAGAGAATGGGGAGAGGGAATGACGATTCGGCAGAAAGTGGCGTTCGGATTGGGATGCATCGGATGCGCGATGGCAGGCGCTGGAATCGAATCCGCACGGCGGGCGCTCAAAGCGCCTTCGGTTCCCGACATGATGCAGGTGGAGCGGGAAGTTGTTCGGCTAACCCGCACTCCGGGGCAGACGGTGGTGGTGCGGGATGAGGCGCTGGCCAGTGAGGCTGAAGCGCTGCGAACTCGGGTTGCCGAGTTGGAGCAGGCATTGGCCGCACGGGATGCGGCACCGGCCGCTGTCGCGGTGTCGCATCTTGCCACGAATGCCGCACCGGCACGTGCCGGTCGGCCGGAAAGGGAGTCGTGGGAGCAGCGGATGGAGCGGATGCGGACTGAGGAGCCGGAGCGGTATGCGGAAATGCAGAAGCGGCGCGAGGAGTTCCGCCAGCAGATGGAACAGCGCGCCCGCGAGCGTGCGGACTTTCTGGATGCGGTTGACGTGGCGGGTATGAATGACGCCCAACGGGAGAATCATGAGAAATTGTTGGCGCTGGTCGCCCGCGCCAATGAGTTGGGCATGCAGCTGATGCAGGGCGGCGGACGCGGTGAGCAGGGCGAGGCGTTGCGGAGAGAGATGGGGGAGACCATGTCGGCCCTCTCGACGCTGTATGAGATGGAGCGTGATTATCTGCTGGAGGCCACGGCCAAAGCGGTGGGGTACGATGGGGAGGATGTGAAGGCGTTCACCGAACACATCCGGCACATCATGGAGAACACGTCCCCGATGCCGGGCTTCGGACGACGTCGCGGAGGCAGGTGACGGGGGAGCGCAACGCGCCCGCTCAAACGTTGAACAGGAAGTGCATGACGTCGCCGTCCTGCACGGCATACGTTTTGCCTTCCACCCGCATGACGCCCGCGGCTTTGGCGCCGGCCTCCCCGTTCAGGCGCACGTAATCTTCAAACGCGACCACTTCGGCGCGGATGAACCCGCGTTCGAAATCGGTGTGGATGACCCCCGCGCACGTTGGTGCCGCCCACCCCCGTCGGAACGTCCAGGCCCGAACCTCTTTGGGGCCGGCCGTGAAATAACTGGCCAATCCGAGCGTGTGATAAGCCATACGGATTGTCTGATCGAGGCCGCTCTCGGTCAGGCCGTATGAGGCGAGAAACGCCTCGCGGTCTTCAACGGGAAGGCTGGCCAGTTCCGCCTCCATTTTGGCCGAGATGACCACGACATCGCTGCCTTTTTCTGCGGCGAACGCCCGGACGCGGGCGACCGATCCGCTGTTTGCCGCGAGGTCGATCTCTTCCACATTGGCGCAGTAGATCACCGGTTTGTCGGTGATGAGCTGAAGTTCGGTCAGCGTATTTGCGATCGGATCCGCCTCTTCCCGCGGAAAAGTCCGCACCGGGTTTCCAGCATTCAAATGGCGCAGAAGACGCTCCATGGCCTCAAC
>JAPXSY010000111.1:0-7516 GCA_033812795.1 Kiritimatiellia bacterium | reverse complement strand
ACCCTTGCGGCATGGCTCGCGCGCGAATCCGCCGTGGACGCGTCCTTACGTCTGGCGACCGCCGACGGCTCGGGTGCCGAGGCGGCGGCAATCACGGAATCAGACGCGCGCGGAACGGATCTGACCGGTTGTTTCCGCGCCAACCGGGAGATCCCCCGGGGTGCCACGACCGGAAACTGGCCGGGGTTCCGCGGGGCGGGCCGCGACAATGTCGCGCGCCGGGCGGGAAAGTTGCTGACCGCATGGCCGGAAACCGGTCCCGCCGTACTCTGGCAGATTCCGGTGGGGGACGGACATGCCATGCCTGCTTTGGCCAACGGGTGCCTCTATCTGCTGGACTATGACGAGGCGCGGGGCGGCGACTGCCTGCGTTGTCTGAACGCGGACACGGGGCAGGAACGTTGGGAGCACCTCTATGCGGTCAAAACCAAACGCAATCACGGCATCTCGCGTACCGTGGCCGCGACGGACGGTCGCTTCGTCGTCACCATCGGGCCGCAGGGGCATGTCGTGTGTCTGGACGCGGATGATGGCACATACCGCTGGGGATTCAGTCTGTCTGAACGGTACGGTTCGCGCGTGCCGCTCTGGTATGTGGGGCAGTGCCCCCTGATCGATGGGGATCGGGTGATTCTGGCGCCTGCCGCATCCGGGGTTCTGCTGTGTGCCCTCGCGCTTTCGGACGGGAAAACCGTTTGGGAGACACCGAATCCGCACGGGTACGCGATGTCGCATTCGTCAGTGATGATTCTTGAAACGGAAGGGCGCCGCCACTATGTGTACGCGGGGATCGGCGGGATCGCGGGCGTGGGCGCGGAGGGCGCGGAACGGGGAACCTTGCTGTGGCACACGGAGGCCTTTCGTCCCAGTGTGGTCGTGCCGTCACCCGTGCCGCTGCCGGACGGCCGGTTCTTCATGACAGCGGGGTACGGCTCGGGTGGCGCCCTCTTCCGGGTGTCGCGCGTTTCAGACGGTTGGCGGGCGGAAACGCTTTTCAAAACCGACCGCAAGACGTTCGCGAGCGAACAGCAGACTCCGGTTTTCCTTAACGGGCTACTCTATACGGTTCTGCCCAGCGATGGGGGCGGCGAGCGGCAGCAATTGGTTTGCATGACCTTGGAGGGTCAGCGGATGTGGGCGAGCGGACGCGACCATACATTCGGACTCGGGCCTTACGTCGCTACGCCGGAAGGGATGTTGCTGCTGTTGAACGATGCCGGTACGCTGACACTGGCGCGGGTGGGGCGCGACGGGTTTGTCCCCTTGGCGCGGCATGCTCTCATGGAGGGCAGGGGACGCGATGCCTGGGGTCCCATGGTGTTGGCGGACAACCGGCTCTACCTGCGCGACAGCAAGCGGCTCTTCTGTGTGCAAGTCGGCGCACCATGAGGCGGCCGGTGTTCAGACGACACGCTCGACCGTGATTTCGGGGTCGATCTGCTCGCGCAAAACCCGTTCGATACCCTGTTTCAGCGTCATGGTCGCGTGCGGGCAACTGCCGCATGCGCCGCGCAGACGCAGACGAACGGTCTTGTCCGTGATTGAAACCAGTTCCATATCCCCGCCGTCAGCCTGCAGCATGCCGCGAAGTTCTTCCAGTTTTGCCTTGATTTGCTCGTCCATCATTGTTCCTTCCGCTTGAAATGGTGGCGTATCATGCCCGAAAACACAGGGTGCGTCAAGTTGCGGTTGACGGGTTCCGGTGGCCGCGCTAAGGTTGGGTTCGTGAATCACAAAGCCGAAACTACCGTGTTGCTCGCGAACGGCGCGTATCCGGTCCATCCCTTTCCGGTAGACGCGCTGCGATCGGCCCGCCGTATCGTTTGTTGCGACGGCGCGGCGGACCGGCTTTCGCAAGCCGGGCTGGAGCCTGCGTGGGTCATTGGCGATCTGGACAGCCTCTCGCCTGCGGCGCGCGTCCGGTGGCCCGGCCGCGTGGTCGCGGTTTCTGATCCGGAGAGCAACGACTTGACCAAGGCTTTCCGCTTTTGCGTATCCCGCGGCTGGCGCGATCTGGTGATCGTCGGCGCGACAGGCCTTCGCGAGGATCATACCTTGGGTAATCTCTCGCTCCTCCCGGATTTCGCGCAAGAGGCGGAGGTGCTCTTGTTGACCGATACGGGGACGTTCCGGCCGATGTTACGGTCAGCGCGCCTGCGCGCCCATCCTGGACAACAGGTTTCGATTTTCTCCTTTGATCCCCGTACCGTCATCACGTCGGAAGGGTTGCGTTATCCGTTGCGGCGGTTACGACTCTCCCGCTGGTGGCAGGCCACGCTGAATGAGGCCTGCGGCGACGAGTTTGATCTGATATTCGAGGGAGGCCCCCTGCTGGTGTTTCAGACGTATGAGATACGGCCGAACCGTGCGCCGGGGGGAGGCGATGGGGAAATGGCGGGGCAACATGAATCGAATTCTGTTTGAGCCCGGGGAATTGTGCGCGGATGGGACCGTGACGCTTGCGGACGCGAGGGCCGAGCACATACTGAATGTGCTGGGACTCGGCGTGGGGGGCGTGGTGCGGAGCGGGGTTGTGAACGGGAGTGCCGGAACGTCGCGGATCATCGGGACGGAGGGAAAGCGAATCCGGTTGCAGACCGATCATACGCAGCCGGCGGAGCCTTCTGGGTTCGATTTGTTGTTGGCCGCGCCGAGACCCAAAGTGATGAAACGGCTTTGGCCGCAATTGGCGGCACTCGGCGCAGGCCGGGTGGTGGTGCTCAACGCTGCCAAAGTCGAAAAGTGCTATTTCAGCAGTCAATGGCTTGATCCTGCGCGGATCCGTCCGCTTCTGATTGAAGGGTTGGCCCAGGCCGGCACGACCATGCTGCCCGAAGTGCGGGTGCGTCAGCGGTTCAAGCCGTTTGTTGAGGATGAGTTGGGCACCCTTTTCCCCACGCCGTTGCGTCTGCTCGCCCATCCCGGACCGGTTGTCGGTCTTGCCGCTTCCGAATGGCCGTCCGGGACGCGTCCGCTGATTGCGGTCGGCCCCGAAGGGGGATGGACCGATTACGAGCGCGCGATGCTGACGGAGCGCGGTTTCCGTCCCTTTTCATTGGGCCCCCGGACTCTGCGGACCGATACGGCGTGCGTCGCGCTGATCGCGGTGCTGGCTTGGCTTCGCGACTCCTCCCGCTGGAGCGGCGGAGCGGATGAATCGCGTGTTTTGTCCGGGCGGTTGGGGATTGGACAGGTTGCCGGTCCTTCATGTACTATAAACGCCGAACGCAGAACGGAAAACCATGAAACGAGAACGCTGGGTTCGTTATCCTCAGAAGCGCGATACGCCGACTGAGTGCCGCGACTGGATTTACGGTCGTCGGCCGGTATTGGAGGTGCTGAAAGCCGGTAGACGCCATCTGTATGAGGCGGTTTTGCCTCCCGCCGGACGCGACGCGCCGGAAATCGCCGAAATGCGTGACCTGCTGCTGGCCCGGGGTGTGCCGTTCCGCACGTTGGAGCGGAGTGAGCTGGACGAATCCTGCGAGGGCGGCAACCACCAAGGTGTGGCCGTGCGCACCGGAGGGTATCCGTACATCTCGTTCGATCAGGTTCTCGACGATGTGAAAACGGATACGAACGCCGTGGTGCTGATTCTCGACCACATCGAGGATCCGCAGAATGTCGGTTCGCTGTTGCGCACGGCGGATGCGGCGGGCGTCACCGCGGTGCTGATTCCGAAAGACCGCGCGGCCGACGTCACACCCGCTGCTGTGCGTGCCTCTGCCGGGGCCTCCGAGCACCTGCGTGTGGTCAAGGTCGTGAATCTGGTGCGTGCCATGAAAGAACTGCAGGCGTGTGAAGTCTGGATCACGGGATTGGACTTCGGACCGGACGCCAAACCATATACGTCCATCGATTTCAAAGGTCGCGCGGGGTTGGTGGTGGGCAGCGAGGGGCGTGGCCTCTCGCGGCTGGTGCGCGAAACCTGCGACTTCATCGCCAGCCTGCCGATGAAAGGCCGCGTCGAATCGCTCAACGCCGGCGTAGCCGGCGCGATCGCACTCTACGAGGTGGTGAGGCAGCGGGGGCAGGCGAGTCGATAGAATCGACGGAATCGATTCTGTTGATTCGGTCGAAATCAACACCATGCGAACTCCATTAGAGAGTCTGGTGCCCAGGCCACGCCGGATTGAGTCGGGGCCGGGAGTTTTGGCACTGGGCGAGGCGGGTGTCATTGTGGGCGCGGGTGCGCCGGACGATCTGCGGCCCGCGCTGCGGGTGCTTGAGGCGGCCTTGGGGTCAGGGTGGCCACTGTCGGAAGCGCGGGCATCCTCGCCGGCCGGGGGCGTCCGTCTCGTGTTCCGGATTGTGCCGCAGGTGGCCGGGCCACAGTCCTATTGTCTGCGCGTCACGTCCGCAGGTGTCGAAGCCGGGGCGCAGGATCGGGCGGGATTGTTTTATGCTGCCCAGACGTTCGCTCAACTCGCGCGCTTGTCGGGTGGGGTACTGCCCGTCTGCGAGATCCGGGATGCGCCGGATTTTCCGGTGCGGGGCGTGATGCTGGACATCAGCCGTGACAAGGTGCCGACGATGGACACCCTTTTCGGGCTGGTGGACATGCTGGCCGGACTGAAGGTGAACCAGTTCCAACTCTACACCGAACACACGTTCGCGTACCGGGCTCATGAGGAAGTGTGGCGCGAGGCGAGCCCGATGACGCCGGATGAGATCCGCGCGCTCGACGCCTATTGCCGCGGACGATGTGTGGAACTGGTGCCGAACCAGAACTCGTTCGGCCATCTCGAACGCTGGCTTACCCTGCCGCGTTACAACGGGTTGGCGGAGTTGCCGCAGGGCGGCGCGCCGTTGCCGTGGGGCGGCGTTCACGAGAAGCCGGCCTCGCTCTGCCCGACCGATCCGCGCAGCGTCGATTTTCTGGCCGGGCTTTACGACGATCTGTTGCCGAATTTTACCTCGCGCCTTTTCAATGTCGGATGCGATGAGACGTTTGACCTGCGGGGCAACGGGCGCTCGCAGGCGCTTGTGAGGCAGGTGGGCGAGGGGCGCGTGTACCTCGATTTTCTCAAAACGATCCATGGGCTCGTGACCGCGCGCGGCAAGCGGATGGCGTTTTGGGGCGACATCGTGATCCGCTATCCGGAGCTGATTGCGGAGCTGCCCCGGGACGTGCTGGCATTGGAGTGGGGGTATGAGGCGGACCATCCCTTTGACGCGCACTGCGAGCGGTTCGCGGCAGCGGGCGTGCCGTTCTATGTGTGCCCCGGAACCTCGTCGTGGAACAGTCTGGCAGGCCGGACGGAGAACATGCTCGGCAACCTGCGTTCAGCGGCCGAGAACGGGCTCAAGCATGGCGCGTGCGGATTCCTGATCGCCGACTGGGGTGACGGCGGGCACTGGCAGCCGTTGTGCGTCAGCTTTGCGGGTTTTTTATATGGGGCGGCGCTATCGTGGCATGTGGAGGGTAACCGGGAACTGCCGCTGGCCGCAGCGCTGGACACGCGCTTGACGGAGGCGGGACGGGGCCAGCTGCTGCTCGGATTGGGTGACGTTTACCGGTTGTGTGGCGCGTTACGCGGGAACGGTACAGAACTGTTTCAGATCCTTTCGAAACCGCAGTCACGCCCGGTGGCGCAGGGGGTGACCGGTAAGACGCTTTGCGCCGTGCTGAGCCGAGTGGAGGAGTTGGAACGCTCAACGCTCACTGCTCAACGTTCGGTGGTTGAGCAGGAGACGGAGCAGGTGATCCGTCTGTTGCGTGCGGCCTGCCACCGTGGCTTGGCCTTGCTTGACGGAAGCGTGCGCCGCGCTGCCACCCGGCGCGCGTTGCGGACAGAGACGGATGATTTGGCGTGCGCCCATGCCCGTGTCTGGCGGTTGCGAAACCGTGAGGGGGGGCTGGCCGACAGCTTGGCGAAGCTCACACGCCACCGTCAGGAATACGCGGAGTGACTTCGTCGTTCAAGCGTTTGAACAGATTCATGATTTCAACACTGGAACACAAAACCTTGCCTATAAATTGACAGGATGACAGGATTTTCAGGATTGAACGACATCATGTTAATCACGGATTTCTTCCCGCCGAAGCGAAGCCGCGCGGCAGGCTAATTCTGATTCCGGATGCGGGCGAGCTGCGTACGGAAAAGATGGAACGGAAAGACCATCGGGTTGCATGTCAGAGCAGGTCGCGGTCCGAGTAGGCTGCGGTTTCCGTGTCCGGTTGGTCATACACCTCATCGGTGGCGTAATCCAATCCCGCATACGAAGCCCAGATCGCTTCCGGATTCAAGGATTCCGCATACGAGACATATCCGAGGCGGAGATCGGTCCGGGTCGTGATGTCCTCATATTCCGCACCGCACGGATAGTCACAGAAGCAGGGCCTTGTCCCATTGCAGCCGCAAGCGCAGAAACAGCGGTACGATTGCGCCTCGACCCGTTCTGGCGCGGGGGCTTCCGCCCATGCGCCGACCGGCTCTTCCACCGCCGAGGTGGCCGGAGGGGCGACCGTTGCGGATGAGGTCGTGGTTGCGGTCACGGTGGCCGGGGCCGCCTGTTCGACATACACGGTCTCCACCCGCGTCACCACTGGGGCGGGTTCATAGAAGTAGTAGGTCCGGTAAACCGGCCACGGATTGTAGATATAGGAGAACCCGCCGTACCAACCGTTGCGCCATCCGCCCAGATAGAGGTTGGAGTATCCCCAATATCCGTCGTGCCAACTGTCGTAATACCGCGTGTACGTGTAACCGTAACTCGGCCACGAGTAGGTGCTGAAGCCGAGTGCGAACGCGCCGCTTGACCAGAAGAAACTCATTCCGCTGGCCGCGTAAATCGGCACCGGCCGGTAGACGATGTGCGAGAACCCGCGATGGTGATGCCGGAACGTCCACGGATCAAACACATACGGCGAGCGGTGGCGGTATCGCGCCGTCGGATGCCGGTGCGGGGAAGGACGGTACACACGGGGTGGCGCGCGGAACGGTGTGGGCCGCACATTGCGGAGTCGGCTTTCCGGACGGCCCCGTACGCTTTCTCTCCGGGGCGTCAAGCGGGGAGTGCGGGAATCGGAGAGTCCGTCGGGCGCGCGAAGGCTGAGCGGGGAGGCGCGATCATTACGCTGGATGGAAGCAAAGCGTTCCGGAAGGTGCGTGCGCGATTCGCCGCGCAACGGACGGTCATTCCCGCGGCGGATTCCGTTCCTTTTATCCAGCGTGATCCGGCGGGGCGTGTCCGAACGTGTCCGGGAATCCGGCCGGGAAACGCTTGGAGTTTGCGGCACCGAACGGACGGATGCCGGGGATGGGGATTCGGACCGTTGATCCGAACGCTGTGAGGGGGCCGTGCGGGTGCCGCTGAAGATACGCGAACCGGGATCGCGGTTGGCAGAGGGCACGGGGCGGGAGTGCTGCCGGGGTTCCGTCCGATCGGCGCGGGTGCCGCTGAAGATGCGCGAACCGGGATCGCGGTTGGCGGAGGGCGCGGGCCGTTGCGGGGGTGTGGAGACGGAGGGCGCGGGCCGGGACTGCTGCCGGGAGACGGATGAGGAGAACGG
>JAPXSY010000110.1:0-7540 GCA_033812795.1 Kiritimatiellia bacterium | reverse complement strand
CCGTTCGATATCGCCTGATCGCCGGGCAGGTTTACGTGAAATCCGAATCCGCTTGCCCCGCGTCCGCAGTGGTTCTTCACGAGCAGGACGTTCTCCCCGGCCTTCAACTTCAGCGGAACGCAGACCGGATAGAAGGTCGAGAACTCGGCGCCGTCTTGTGCCACGGCTTGGGGATCGCGGCTGCCCTTGAGCATCTCTCCGTTGAGCGCGATGTTGGCCCACCAGTCGACGTGCAGCGCCGCTTCCACGGTTTGGTCGACTTCACTGTGGATCACCGTGCGCGCAAAGCAGACACCCTGTCCGCCCGCACTGCACCGACGGCTGAAATCCACTCCGCTCGCATCGAAGCCGCTTCGTTCAGCGGCAGGGTCCGTACACGTCCACCGGACTTTTCCGCCGATGCCGTCGTATTCCCTTGCGGGATCGAATTTCCCTTCGGGGCCGAAGCGGCGGTTCAGCGCATCTCGGATCGTCGTCCCCGGTTGACGAGGTTCGAACGCCGTGGGAAACGCGCCGATCGTCATCCAGCGTTCCGTCGGCCACGCCTGCCACCGAGGCCTGAGTTGCAGCGCATAGATCCCGGCGTCCGCGCCGTCGAGGATTTTCAGCGCAACCGTCCCTTCGTCTAGGGAAACGCCGGGAATCACGAACGTGTCGGGACAACCGGGGTTGTCGACCCGGCACAAGTTTGGCAGCGGTTGCCCATTCAACGCCATTCGGATGGGAAGCGGATGGCGCCCGATCAACCCGACGCGGATGTCGTAGACTCCCGCGACATCGCGGGGCAGACGGATTTCCGCATCGCCCGAGCCCCAGGCGTAGACTGGCAGGTGAAAGCCCGGACACCAGTCCGTCGAGGGCCTCCGTTCGGGGACGCCGCCATCGGTGGCGAGAGCGGCGAGGGCATCGGAGATGATCAGGGCTCCTTCTGGAAGCTGATGATGCGCCGGATCGGCTTCGGCCAGGATCGGCGCGCGTCCCGGGTCGAGCCGGATCTCGAACTGTCCGCCCAGCATGTCCGAAGGGGCGGCGGGTTCTCCCGGCAGCGTCAGACGGATCACGGGGCGCAGCGCATCGCGTGGAACGCCGTCCACCTTCAGATCCAGCGTCCGCCCGCATATCCCCGCGAGAGGCAGCCGCCCGCCATGATGCAGACAGACGGCCTCGGTCGCGGCGGCCGCGCCGTCGAGACGGACGACGTCGCCGACGCCGGAGCGCAGATGCAGATAGATCTGGTTGCCGTTTTGCGTCACCAAACCGGCGGCATGGTTGGCTTCGGTGAAAGCGGTGCGCCGGCTGGCGTAGATGGACTCGCCGTTCGCCTGCATCCATTGGCCGACTTCCTTCAAGACGCGGAGGCTTTCATCGGGGACGCTGCCATCGGGTTTCGGGCCGATGTTCAGGAGCAGGTTGCCGCCGAACCGTGCGCAGCGGACGAGGCAGTCGATGACGGTCTCAGACGATTTGAAATTCGTGTCGTTCGCGGTGTAGCTCCAGCTCCCGTTCATCGTCATGCACGATTCCCAGCGCCGGCCTGGGGGCGGCGCGACAATCTCCTGTTCCGGGGTGCTGAAGTCCTCGGGCAGATGGGCGCGATCGTTGATCAGGATATGCGGCTGAAGTTCGCGCACCATGCGGTTGAGTTCGGCGGAACGCCAATGACGTGCGGGATCGAGTCCGCCGGGGACCATGGCGCCGTCGTACCAGAGCAGGTCGATCGGGCCGTAGTTCGTCATCAGCTCGCGCACCTGCGCATGGGACTCCTCGACCATCGCGTTCCAGTCCTCGGGATCGTTCAGAGGGCCGGTGAGCGTCGATCGGAACTGCCAGCTCATGACCGAGTGGTAGAGGCCCACGCGCAGTCCGTGTTTGCGGCAGGCCGTCACGAACTCGGCGACGAAGTCGCGTCCGGCGGCGGTTTGGACGGAGTTGAACGGATTGACCTGGCTATCGTAGAGGCTGAAACCGTCGTGATGGCGCGTGGTCAGCACGGCGTACTTCATGCCCGCCTGCTTCGCCAGCACTACCCACTCCTCCGGGGAGAAGTCCTCGGGCGGACAAAATTCGTCCGCATAGCGGTTGTATTCCTCCACCGGAATCTTCTCGTTCCAGAGCATCCATTCGCCCCGCGCTGGAATCGAGTACAGACCCCAGTGGATGAACATTCCGAAGCGAGCTTCGTCAAACCAATGACAGTTATTCATTCTTTTCAACAAGATCGCCTTCGACATACTGATGAATCATGCCGGAGATGAGCGTCTGGTAGGGCAGGCCCTTTTCCATGGCCTTCTTTTGAATGCCCTTCAAGTCATGGTCGTACAGTCGAATCGTGACGCGTCGATCCTTGCGAAAGGTTCGCTCGGCCATGGATTTGACCTCCGCCTTTTCCTTCTTGGAGGGGGCGCGGAGTTCCATTTTCCCCTGCTCGTACGCATGGAGGATGTCTTGTTCTTCTTTATCCATTTTCATGACTGGCACTCCCTTTTTCATAATCTCTTGTTGCTTTTCGACTCGGTATGATCGTCTTGAGGAAGACGTAGTCATCCTCGACCACGAACGGAACCATGTAGATGTAATTCTCGACGATGACGAAATAGATCTTCTGTCCAGGATACGTCGTCTGGTCTGGATGATCGGCAATCTTCCAGAGGTCTCCCTGGGAAAGATGAAAGACCACCTCCTCGAAAGAGATGTGGCGCTCTTTCTTGAGCCACTCGTTCTTTTCCGGATTCCATTCGTATCTCATGGCAATAATGTACATTCAATGTGTGTACAGAGTCAAGCGTTAATCGACAGCATCGAAGACGCGGATGTAGTCCACGGTGAAGCAATCGGGCACCCAACTGGGTTCACCTCCTGCGATTTCCACGATATGCATGGGTTCATCTCCTGTGCTTGGCGAAAGCCTTTTGCTCTAGCGGACAATGATTGTCGTGCTGGTCAACAAAGATTTGGATGCAAAGGCCGTGTTGCCGTCAAAGCCAATGTTGATGCGCTCGCCATTGGGACGGGGTTCTAGCGACCAGCCAGAGGTCGGATTCCCCGCATCGATGCAGGGACTCCTGAGCGCGTCCAACACCCAGACGCCGGAAGGCGTCCAGCGTCCCGTCGTGGACTGGAGACGCGCATCGTGGATGGCATAGGGCTTCAGGCCATCCAGATCAACGTGCCCCCAAACCGTCACGGTCGTCGCCGTGTTGGAAACGACAAGGTATCGACGCGCGTCGGCCGTATTCGCCTGGATCGCAAGTCCCTTCAATGCGTTCACAGTCCAGTTGGCATTCGCATCGAGAAGCGTCGTTTGAGCGAGCGTCGAGTCCCGGCTTTCATCGCCAGTCCACGTTCCCGTGACAACGGGCGCAAAACGCGGATCGGCATCAATATTCCCGCCGCCATCCAGAAGTGCCGAAAATTTCATAATACGACGTCGCCTGGATGCCCAGAGCCTTCAGGTGTTTCACGTAGGCGGTCAAAAAGTCTCGATACACGCGGTTCTCGCGATAGGGCAGCGATCCCTGGTCCCAAGGTGTTTCACATCCCTTCGGCAGGAAACGCCCCAACTCCACCACCTTCCCCGTGGCGCGCTCGACAACTTTCGTCTTGGAGTCATGAAGATACACCGTCCACCCGGAATTGCAGCTCAGCGAACTCCAGAACGCCGTCGTGCCGTTATCCAAAGCGTTTTTAACGTATTGATCGAAAACCGTCCAGTCGAAGCTGAAGCTTCCGTCGGGCTCGGCGTAAATCGTCATTTGCGGACAAAGTATTTGGCAATCGACAGGAAAGGCGCTGACGCGATACTGCCCAAGCGTCTTCGTCCATTTGGCATGCAACGCCGGGGTGAAGAAGTTGCCGTTGCCATAAAATGCCCGCCAGTTGCTCGGGGTGAGCCAGAACTCGTTGGCGATCGAACTGATCTTCGGGATATCGAAACCGTAGGCGCAGACCTCCACTTCCCGTGTTTGAGTTTGGCCGTTGGCTGTGACGGACACATGGCCTCGGTAGCGTCCCCTAGGTGTTCCTTCGGGAACTTGCACATCGACCCACACGGCGGCGGTTTCATTGGCCTTGACCGTAAACGGCGTCAGCGGCAACAGCGGATCTGGTTCTAGCTCGTTTGGAAAATCAACCTGAAACCAAACCGGCGGTTTTTGCGGACGAACATAATCAACTCGGAATCCGGAAATGCTTTCCGCCGGAATCCGGTTCCCGGATTCTCCTGATAAATCCGTGAACGAGACGCGGACATCATTAAGCTCCGTCCAGAAAGGCATGATGGCGATCTGAAAAGATCCATATTCATTGCCCGCCAAAGCGAGTTGAATCGGGCCGTCAAAACGCCCATGAAATGGTGTTCTTGGGTAAATCTTGTCGCTTTCCGTGACGCTCCCGAGCACAAAGCCCGGCGACGCCTCTGTATGCAGCCGAGCTAATTGGATATCGCGGCGCAACGCATCGAGATTCGCGGCAGAATCTTCCAGCCTCTTCTGGATGTCGGCAGCGGATGGATGATTGCATGTTGCGAGAACACGACGCGCCTCCTCCTTCTCCGTCGGCGACAAGGCGGCTTTTGCGGATGAACCTGAATCGCCGGCCTCTCCTTCGACAGCCTGCCCGAAGAATACGTCGTCGATCCAGATGTTCCCTTCCGCCACCACTTGGGAATTGTTGACCGTGTAGGGGCCGAGGATGACATCGGCGGCCACGGCGTTTGTGGGCGCTTCGCAGAAATGTTCGAGCGGCTGCATTTCAGCATCAGAACCCGCATCCAATTTCATAAAATAGCCGATCGCCCTCTTGTCCTTGTCGCGCCAGCAAATCGACGTCTGCAAAAACGAGTTGCCCTTCTTCATCTGAACCTTTTTCCGGCAGGCGAGCCGATAGCGAGCACCCCCCTTCACCGGAACGTTCTGGCGCAGGCTGCATGACTGGGCGGCATCGGTGAAGCGAATCACGCCTTCGTCGGAAAAAATCACGTTCTCGTTTTTCCTCTCCGTCCACCAGGAAGTCGGCAACAGCCTTGCTTCATCCCATCCTGTAAAATCGGCGTTCTTCACCACGTTCGGATTATTCTCCAGTACTAGCCAGCCGCGAGAGCTTTCGGAACGGTGGGCGGCAGGCGACGGGAACCACGAACGCCCAGAGCCATGACCGCCCGACCCCACGTTGCGGACGAGATTCATGCGCAGCGCGGAAGTTTCAGCCACGGAAATCCCGATCTTCTCCAAGTCGATTTTCATTTCCGCGGACCACTCATCCTTGCCGTTGTCGGTGATCGCGTATGCCGCTACGGCCTTGACGGCTTGGTCTTGTCTCGTCGGCAGTAGCGCACCGCCCGTGTATTCACTGATTCCTCCGCCAAAAGCGGGAACGACCTGATAGAAGGCAACATCTTTGTCGGGGGAACCCGGCTGGTCTTGGTTGAGGAACAACTCAACGCTTGGGAAGGTAAACGTCAGACCGCCGTATTCCGCCGGACTGCGCTTCTGCGCCCCTAGGTCGGATTGCGGACATCTCAGCGCCACAAACAGGTAGCGCCCATCGTGCGCGAAGGCGAATTGCGTCTTCACTTCTTCGTTAGGGATCACGCTCTGCCAGTTAAACCACGTTATTTATGATTATTGTGAGATTAGGAATCTAGACACAACCTGTTGCCCTCACACCCGCCGCGCCTGCGCCAGCGTCGTGCCGACATGAAACTCCGGACGGATCAGGTACTCGCTGCAGGCCAGGGTGCGCGGGCCTTCGATCAGGCCGTTGAGCACGTTCAGGCTGGTCTCGATCAGATCCGGCCACGCATACTGGACGGAGGCGCAATCGGACAAATCGCCGGCCAGGCCATAGTGGACATGCGCCAGCGACACGTCCTGCGGCACCCGGATGCCCAGCTCCGCGAGCTTCGGCCGCAGGGCGAGCGAGTAGGCGGGATTGGGGAGGACGAGTGCGGTGGCGCCGCGCTTGCGGATGCAGTCGGCGAGCATCGGCGCCGCCTTCGCCATCGCCTGGTCGTGCGTCCGGGGCGTCATCCGCATTTCGACGCGGTTTGCGTCCGCCAAGTCGATCCCCTGCCGCTTCGCCGACTCCCGCATCGCGTCGACCACATGCGATTCGCCGAAGACGCCCTCGCCGGGATCCTGGGCGACCAGCGTCGCGAAGCTGCGGTGCCCAAGGCTCCGCAGCTTCGCGAACAGCACGTCGAAGCCGAACCGATAGTCCATGTTGACCATCGGGATGTCCGCGTCGAGCCGCGGCACGAACGGCACGTCCATGAGAACCATCGGAATCTTGTCCCGCAGGGCATCCACGACTTCGAGATGCGGCGTGCCCACGATCGCGCCGTCGACGTGGCCGTTCAACACCGGCGGACACTGGAATCCCTTGAGATGCCGGTAGCGGTAGGTGATCGGATACAGCCCGAGCCGCGCCGCTTCCTTCAGCAGCATCAACGAGCGCCTCGCCTCGAACGCGTCCTGCGCCTCCCCCTCCTGCCCCAGGTGCGTGATGTGGATGATGATTCCGGACTTGGCTCGCGCGCCGTTGCCGCTGCCCGCGCGCATGCACCGCGCCGGCTGGCTGGGCGTGTAGTTGAGGGCATGCGCGGCGTCCCAGACCTTCTTGCGGGTCGCCTCCGCAAAGCCGGTCCTGCCGTTGAGCACGCCGCTCACGGTGCCGAGACTCATCCCGGCGGCCTTCGCCACGTCTTTGATCGAACAAATGGCCTTCATGAATTTGAACCTTTTCAGTTGAAACGTTTCAAACTGTAGCCGGTCTCATTCAAGCTGTCAAGGGGATTCCCAAAATAATACAGGATTAAATTACCGAATAAAATCCATATAAATTACCGAATATTCAGTTGACAAATTACCGAATGGGTGGCAGGATGCTCGATGTCAAAGGTGATACAGGAGGGGTGATGGCTTATTTCACGAGAATTGCCGACGAGGTTTTGGCCAGAAGACTCGAAAGCGCCGGAGCCTTCGATCTTGTGCGTCCTCACCGGCAACGGCTTTGCGCACCGACGTCCGGATGGCGTGTGCGTCGTTCCGCTGTCGGCCCTGCGTGAATAGTCTTCACGGGCTGCGGACGACGGCGCTCGACGGGACGATGAGCACGGGGCAGGGGGCCTTGCAGGCCACTTTGCCGGCCACGTTGCCGAGCAGCCAGCGGCTGAAGGCGCCGCGGCCCTGGCGGCCGAGGATGATCAGGTCGACCCTCTCCTCCTCGGCGAATTCGAGGATCGTCTTGGCGGCGGCGCCGACGCGCATCTCGACCCGGAACGGCAAGTCCGCCGGCACGCGCGGACGGTAGACCGAGTCGATCTTCGCATCGATGTCGGCGCGCGCCTTCGCGTCCATGTCGCCGACCTCGTAGATGTAGCCTTTCCAGAACTGGGCGTCCGGCTCCGGGATCACATGCAGCAGGCAGAGCGCGCAGCCGGTGTTGCGGATCGCGGCGTCGACGGCGAAGTCGAAGGCGAAGTCCGCGTTGTCGGAGAAATCCGTGCAGAACAGGATTTTCCGGTAGTGGCCTCGGCGCAGGT
>JAPXSY010000109.1:0-7954 GCA_033812795.1 Kiritimatiellia bacterium | reverse complement strand
GCTTGTAATCAGGGGCCATTTTTATGTATTTTATTACCATGAATGTGCAAAAATTTAAACATGCCTTCTTAAATCGGCTCAGCGGGTTCGAGGTTTTTGAGCAATTGATGGACCTTCTGCCGGATGTTGCTTTTTACGTGAAGGACAGCAAAAGCCGGTTTGTCATGTCGAACCAGCGCCACAATGAAATCTGCCGTGCGGCGTCGGAGTTTCAGGTCATCGGGAAAACGGATTATGATTTCTTCCCGAAGGACCGGGCGGATCTCTACGTCGCGCGCGATCGGCAGGTTATACGGACACGAACACCCACAATCAACGTCGTCGCGCCTGCTCCGGAGGAAGAAGGTTCCAACCGCTTGATCATCGGCAGCAAGTTTCCGCTGAAAGACCGTCAGGGAAAGATCATCGGGGTCGCGGGCATTCACCGCTTCGTGGATGAAACGCGCACGATGCCTCAGTCATACGGTCCGTTCGCAAAAGCCGTGCAGTATATCCATGAGCATTACGGTGAACCTCTCAATACGCGTAAGATCGCGGCCATGGTCGGGTTGTCGCACCGCCAGTTCAACCGCCGTTTCCATCGCTTCTTCAACACGTCGCTCTGCCGCTATCTGATACGGGTACGGGTCAACACGGCTTGTCAGTTGCTCACGGAAACCAATCGCAACGTAACCGAAATCGCCAGCGAGGTCGGGTTTTATGACCAGAGCCACTTCTCCAGAACCTTCACCCGGTTGATGGGGCTTTCACCGCTGAAGTACCGCAAGCGACATATTCCGGAGGCGTGACTCCTGCGGTGCGGGGCGGTCAGGATGCGCGTTTTTTTCTCACACGAAGGTAAGATGAGAAGGCTGTTCTCCTTGTGAAAGGTTTCTGGCACAATGCCTGAAACCGTTACAGTTACGGTAAAACGCACTCAAAGGTGCACACAAGGAGAACAGCAATGAAAAAAGTTACGGTAATCGGCATGGATTGGGGAGACAAAAACCACAAGGCCATCGGGCTTTCCGAAAGCGGCGGGGAGATTGACCGCGCCGAGGTGCCGTGCACCTCGGGGGGTGTGCGCGCCTACCTGAAGCGCCACCCCGGGGCGCTGCTGGCGATCGAGACCGGGACGCACTGCCGGTGCGCAACCGGACGGCGGTTATCAACCACGTCCGCCGCAGCCCGACGTTTCACTGCACTACGAGAAAGGATCAACCCGATTCCCCTCCTTGAGAACATCCGTCGTCGGCACGCCCTGATTCTCCGCAAGTAGGAAAAACTCGTCAGACATGCGGTGTGTCTCAAACGAGTTGGGAAGCGAAGCGGTCAAGGGCTTCGTGGACCGGGTCCCGCGGCGGGTGGTTTGCGTGAATCAGGGATATCTGGGCTTGGTCGAAGGCGATCAGCGCGTCCTCCCGGCTTCGGGCGATGTGGGTGCGCATCCAGCGGGTTGCGCGATCGGCGTCACCGCGCCGGATGGCGCGCTCAATCTCAGCGTGATGGTGCCATGCCCAGGCGACGTGATTGAGATCGCGCCGATGGCTGTAGTGGCCGAAGAAGAGGTTCCGCTGATAGGCGTGGGTCACGATCTTGATGGCCAGCGCGTTTCCGGCGGCTTTGAGCAACAGCAGGTGGAACGAGAGGTCGGCCTTGAGGAAGGTGACGAGCGGTTTTCCGTCCAGAACGGTTTTGTTTCGCTTACGCAACCCTTCCGCGACTTTCCGCATGACATCGCAAGTTTGACGGCATTCGGCGCGCTGTTCCCGGGTCAGGTTCCTGACCGCGCGGTCAAGGGCGAAACATTCAAGGGCCATGCGGACTTCATACGCGTCGATCAGTTGACGGCGGTCGAGCCGGGCGACATACGTGCCGCTGCAGGGGATTTGGTAGAGGACCCCTTCCTCGATGAGGCGACGCACGGCCTCGCGCACCGGGGTCCGGCTGATCCCGCACTCGGCAGCGATCTTCTGTTCCGACAGTTTCTGTCCGGCGAGCAGTTCGGAAGCCATAAGCTTACGGGTGATGGCCCGGTATGCGATATCACTCAATGTGGGTGCTTGTGCCACACGATCCTCGTTGTTTGCCATGCGTCCGGGTTGACGGACGCGATGGCGTTATTGATATCACAAATCGCCGGGGGTGTCAGCCATCACGATCCGGTTCCCGGGCAGCGACCGAAAAATGCGGGACCGACGGGATGCGGCGCGGATCAGAGGATTTCGCATTTGCCGCCGGTGCAGGCCACGGTCTGGGTGACCGTGGTGTTGTCCTGGCGCTCGATGAGCTGGGTATAGTCCACCGGCGCATAGGTGCGTGTGAGGTCCTCCCAGTGTTTGCACGCATTGACGCGTTTGAGGCAACGGGTCATTTTCAGCACATCGTTCCCGAAATAGTTCCGGGCGAACTTGCGCGCGCGGCGCACCCAATCCTGTTTGGCCTCGCGCACGCCTTCGATCGCCTCGTAGACGCGTTTGGGGTAGGTCTTCGGTGTGGGCTCCTCCAGATTTTCCCCGCGCCCCAAGACACAGTCGCAGGCGGCCCACAGGTTATCATCGAACGCATGCAGGCCGTCCACGATCAGGCCGGAGGCGAGCAACGCGCCGACACCGTAGATTTCCACAATCTCATCGGCGGTGAGCACTTCGCAGAAGGGGGCCTGCGGGTAGTCGAGGTCTCCCCCGTCCGGCAGCAGCGAGACCCCCGCGAACACGTGGCGGTTTTCGTAGATGAAATCGGCGACACTCTCCCATTCGCTGTCTTTGACGGAAATGGTGTTGGAGACGTTGTGGCTGAGCCAGGGTTGAACACACTGTTCAGGGCGTTTGCCCGCATCGATCCAGTTTTCTTTGGTGAGCTTGACCTTGTTCAGCAACTCCACGGCGTCCACATCCCGCTTGGTGAGCGCGTGCGGACTTGCCTCCACGCAGAATGTCAGCACCACATCCGTGCCGTTGGGATTCCAGACCGATTTTTCCACTGCTTTGGGGTTCTGCGCGCCAAAGAAATCAACGAGCAGTTCATCCTCGTTGGCCTGGGCGCGCCGGAAATAACGTTTCGCATGGTGGGGGTGGATCCCCGACGATGTGCCCAGAATGCTGCTGGTGGTGCCAGCGGGTTTGACACAGGTGGTTCGTGCGGCGGGGTTGATGCCGATCCGTGCGGCCACCTCCGCATTGACTTCCAGAATCACCTTTGCCATGTCTCGCTGGAGCTGCGGATCAAACGAGACGTCCGGGTTTTCCATCATGCCGGTCATCGAAATGCCGAGCAGCGCCTCACGTTTCGCAATGCGCGTGCTGACCTCGCCGAGATATTCGAAGTCGGTATAGTCCGCTTGCAGGGTTCCCAGAATGGCGGCCGCGCGGCAGGCTTCGCGGAATTTGTCCGCGTTGTCCACCAGCCCCATGTTGATCTCGCACAGGTTGCAAAAGGCGAATCCCGTGACGCCGTCGATCTGCGGATAGAGTCCGATCTCTCCGCAGGGGTTGAAGGTCATGTCGAGATGGTCGGTCCAAACGAATCCGGGCTCGCCGAACTCCTTGACCGATTTCATCAGCCGGTTGAACTGTTCGCGGGTGGTTTGGTTACGCAGCAGGACGGCGGAATTGTTGGACCGGGCGCGCTGCGGGTTTTCATTGAACCAGTTTCCGGTCTTGGCCGTGGCCATCAGTTCGTCGTCCGGCGCAAAGAGGCAGATGGTGGCGCTGCGTCGCACGCCGCCCGAAAGGACCGCATCCGATGCATGCATGAGGATGTCATAGGCGTCGACCGAGCGTAGACGGCCGTGCCCCTCTTCGATGCGCCGGTCGACCAGTGTGCGGATCATTTCCAGGCTGCGCCGTAACGGTTCGGGCCCCGGCGCGCGCCCCATGCCAGAGGAGATGGGGCGGCCTTTGGGACGGATTTCCGTGTAGTCGAATTGGACGATCTGTCCCGCATATTCCGGAAAGGGCTGCGCGTCCGTGAAATAACTGGAGAGCAGTACACCCAATGCGTCGGCCCAACCCTCGATGGTGTCGGGAATGATGAAGGTGGCGTGTCCCGCTGCGGGTTTGCGGATGCCCGGGAGTTTGTCGATGTGGTGGGGCTGCACCGAAAACCCCACGCCGCAACCGCACAACAGAAGCCAGAGCGCCTCTTGGAAAAAGCGGGGGCGGTCACAATAGGAGGTGGTGCAGTTGTAGATGCGCGCGTTCTTGCGCAGGATCGGGGGGCCGCCGAATTGCATCGCGCGCTGACTGCCCAGCACCATGCGTTTTTTCATCGCCTGTTCACAGAGGCTCAGCAGATCCTCCAGTTCGATCCCCTTGGCCGCAAAATGGCTGCGGTGCATCGCGATCACCCGGTCGACCGCTTCCTCGAAGGTCTCCCGCCGCATTTTTTCCGGTATGTACCGGCTGTATTTTGAGGTGAAAACATAATTCTTCAACGATTCGATGCTCATGGATTCCCTGTACGTAAGAAAAGAAAAGGTGACTGAAATGATGCCCGGCCCCTGTGGTCTGATGACATCAGGAAGCTCTATATATAGTGGTTGTCACCCGGGAAGTCCACCATATTTTGTGGTTTTTTGTAACTCATTGGCTCTCAAAGAAATCGGGAAGCAGTTTTTGGGCTTTCTCCGTCTTGGGGGCGAGGGTATCATGAAAAACACATGGGGAACGATCAGAGAGAGGTCCGGGAGGAGGCTCTGCAATCCGGCGCCGCACGAGGTGACGAGACGGGGGGGAGCGCACCGGTTCGCGGGAGGCTTGCGCCGAGTCCGACCGGCGCGTTGCATCTGGGAAATGCGCGGACCTTCCTGATTGCCTGGCTGCGGGTACGCAGTCGGGCGGGCGCCCTGATTCTGCGCATGGAGGATCTGGACCACCCGAAAATCAAACGTGGGGCGGCAAGGGAAACGCTGGATGACCTGCGATGGCTGGGATTCGACTGGGATGAAGGGCCGGATTGCGGCGGCCCCTTCGCGCCGTACACGCAAAGTGAGCGCAGGGCGTATTACGCACGCGTCCTGCAGCGTCTCATTGCGCGGGGGCAGGTCTATCCGTGCATCTGTTCGCGGCGGGATGTCGAGGCCGGGCAATCCGCGCCCCATGCGGAGGACGGGCTCTTTTATCCCGGCACATGCAGAGGGCGCTTCGCGGATTATCCGGACGCCTGCCGGGTGCTGCCAACGGGGCGTTTGCCGGCCTGGCGGTTCCGCGTTGCGGCAGGGGAGAGGGTGGCGTTTGACGACAAGTTTCACGGACGTGTCGAACAGGATGTCGCGGCGGCGAGCGGCGACTTCGTGCTGGCGCGGGATCCGGACGGCGCGGGCTACATGCTGGCGGTGGTGGCGGATGACGCGGCGATGGGCATCACGGAGGTGGTGCGGGGGGATGATCTGCTGCCTGCCACGCCGCGCCAAATCCTGCTTTACCGCGAGTTGGGGTTCCCGCCGCCGTTGTTCGTCCATGTGCCGCTGGTGGTGAGCGAGGAGGGCCGCCGACTGGCCAAGCGACATGGCGATACGCGGATCCGCGCCTTCCGCGAGGCAGGGGTGCCTCCGGAAAAAATCATCGGTCTGCTGGCTTGGTGGTGCGGTTGGGCCGAATGGGGCGAGATGCTTTCACTGAATGAGGTGCTGCCCCGGTTCGACATGCGTCGGCTGCCGCGCGAGCCGGTCGTGTTGACATCTGCGATCCGGCGGGAGTTGGGTATCCGCTGAACCGCCGCAGGTCCCTGCCGTGTTCTGCGGACGCCCCGGGGATGCGTCCCTACCGTGCGGGCTCCGTCCGCCACGTCAGGGCCAGAAGAGGCGGGGGTTGCCTGACATGCGGGCCTCGCGGAGCGTGGCCCGGCGCAGGGCGTCGAACCGCGGACGCATTTCGCTCAGGCTGTCTCCCCCCAGCTTCTCGATCAGCGCGTCCGCCAGCACGATGGCGACAACCGCCTCCAGCACCACGACGGCGCGGGGCACAGGGCACACGTCCGACCGCTCGTAACAGGTAAGCGAAGTTTGTCCGGTCGCGAGATCCACCGTTTCCTGCCCTTTCCGGGTGGTCGGGATGGGTTTCATCGCCGCGCGCAACCAGATCGGCGCCCCATTGGAGATGCCGCCCTCGATGCCTCCGCACCGGTTTGAACCGCGCAGAAGATTGCCCTCCGCGTCGGGCCGGATCGCGTCGTTGGTGAGGGTCCCCGTCTGCCGCGCGCTGGCGAACGCGTCACCAAACGCCACGCCCTTGATGGCAGGCACACTGCCGAGCGCCTGAATCAGGCGGGCATCGAGACGGCGGTCCGCGTTCACGTGCGAACCGAGGCCGACCGGGATCCCGTCCGCGACGACCTCCATGATGCCCCCGAGCGTCTCGCCCGCGTCGTGGGCCTTGGCGATCGCGTCCGACATGGCCGCGTCCGCCACCGGGTCCGGGCACTGGACAGCAGAGGCGCGGGCCCGGCTGACGCGCTCAGCGAACGCGAGTCCGTCCAGCCGTGCGGTGTGCTCGCCGATGGCGGACACATACCCGCCGACCGTGATCCCGAAGTTGTCGAGCAGGGCGCGGCAGAGGGCTCCGACCGCCACACGCATGGCGGTTTCACGCGCTGAGGCGCGTTCCAGCGCTGGCCGGATGTCGTCATAACCGTATTTGACGGTTGCGGCGAGGTCCGCGTGACCGGGGCGCGGCGTGGTGTACGCGGGGATCTCCCGACCTTTCCAGTTGGCATGATCACGGTTCGGGATCAGCAGCGCGATCGGCGCGCCGGTGGTGACTCCGTCCATCACACCGGACAGAATCTGGGCGGCGTCCTTTTCGATGGCCATACGCTCGCCCGAGCCTTTCCCGCACTGGCGCCGCGCGAGGTCAAGGGCGATCTGCCCTTCGGTGACCGGCAGACCCGCCGGCATGCCTTCGAGGATTGCGGTCAGGGCCGGTCCGTGGGATTCGCCAGCAGTCAGATATCGCAGAGCCATAGACAGTTCCGTTTTGTTAGGGATACGGTGTTTCTTTCCAGTGGCGTATTTTAACCGGAAGGCCGGGCGGAATGCAAGGTGCGGCACGAAAACCTTGTGTGCATGGGCGCGTGTCCGTTAAAATGTTTTTCTTTCAACGCAAAGGAGAGATATGGCCAAAACATACAAAATCGCGGTGCTGCCCGGTGACGGGACAGGTCCGGAAGTGATCGCCGAAGGGTGCAAGGTGCTGGACGCGGCGGCGCAGAAGTTCGGGTTCAAACTCGACAAGGCGTTTTATGATTTGGGGGGCATGCGTTATCTGGCCATCGGCGAGACGCTGACGGATGCGACACTGGATGAGTTGCGCCAGTTTCAGGCGATCTATCTGGGGGCAATCGGTCATCCGGACATCAAGCCGGGGATTCTTGAGCAGGGGGTGCTGCTGAAGCTGCGCTTTGCGTTGGATCAGTACATCAACCTGAGGCCCGTGAAACTCTATCCCGGTGTCGCATGCCCGATCAAGGACAAAGGCCCGGCGGAGATCGATTACTGCGTGATCCGCGAAAACAGCGGTGGGCTCTACACCGGGATCGGCGGGCTGTCGCGTCCGGGCACCCGGGACGAGGTGGCGGTTCAGCAGATGATCTACACGTACGCCCAAGTGGAGCGCTGCCTGCGATATGCCTTCGAATACGCTCGGCATAACGGCAAAAAGGCGCGTGGTAAGGGGCCAGAGAACAAACTGGCCCTGATCGGCAAGTCGAATGTGCTGACGCACATGTACGCGCTGTGGAACCGCGTGTTCGACGAGGTCGGCTCAGAGTATCCCGATGTGAAGCGGGAGTATTACCATGTGGACGCGACCTGCCTGTACATGGTGGCCTGTCCGGAGATGTTCGACGTGTTGGTGACGGAAAACATGTTCGGCGACATCATCACCGATTTGGCGGCGATCACGCAGGGCGGGCTGGGCGTGGCGGCGGGCGGCAACATCAACCCGCAGGGCGTCAGCATGTTCGAGCCGATTGGCGG
>JAPXSY010000108.1:0-7956 GCA_033812795.1 Kiritimatiellia bacterium | reverse complement strand
CCGTCGGCACGAACACCAGCGCGTTGGCCCGAAGCCTCGACGCCTTCAGCCGCCTGTCCGGACTGCATGCCGCCGACAGCGCCCCGGTTTATTTCGGTTACGATACCGAAAACCGTCTTGCCGTGACCTCGAACGGCGCGTTCACAGTGGCTTACGCATTCACCGCCGACGACCGGAACGCGGGCTATGCCGTCACCCTCACAAACGGGCTTGCCGTTGCCCGCGCCGTCACCCGCGACCCGCACCGCAGGCATCTTGTCACAGCCGTGTCAAACGCGGTCGGCGTTTCGTCACATTCAACAATAGAGTACGGCCATGACCTGCTCGGCCGCGTCACGTCGCGCAACGCCGACGCCTTCGGCTACAACGCGCGTTCCGAAGTTTCCAGCGCGGTGATCGGTGCCGACCGTTTCAATTATTCGTACGACCCCATCGGCAACCGTGTCTGGTCGTCTATGAACACCCTGACCAACACCTACGCGGCCAACCGCCTCAACCAGTACACCCTGATCTCCAATCCTGTTAATCCTGTTAATCCTGTCTTGATCTCTGCCTACGACTACGCCAACGACGCCGCCGGGCGGCGCGTCTCGCGCAACGATGACGCCTTCGGCTACAACGCGCGTTCCGAGGTCATCAGCGCGGCCATCGGCACGAACGGTTACGCCTACGCCTACGACCCCATCGGCAACCGCGTCTGGTCGGCTATGAACGCCGTCACCAACACCTACACCGCCAACCGTCTCAACCAGTACACCCTGATCTCCAATCCTGTTAATCCTGTCAATCCTGTCCAAATTCTCCCCACCTACGACGCCGACGGCAACATGCGTTGGGACGGTTCTGAAGGATACGTTGGTTTTACCGTGGCATTCCGTCCGGCGCTAGGTTACACTATCTTCCGATTACGCGGCCGTCGTGTCGCGGGGCGACGAAGGAGAAAAACGAATGAAGCGTATCGGATGGATTGCAGGCGTAGTGGTTTGCGCGGCCCTTTGCGGGTTGGCAGACCTGACCACGGAGAAAAAGCGTTCGGCCGTCCTGTTGGACGGGGTGGCCGCCTACGTGAACACGGAGATGATCACGATCGCTGATGTGATGGGGGAGGTGCGGCGCAGCCCGTGGGCCGACACCGCGCCGGAATTGCGCGAAAAGCGGTTGCGCGAACTGTACACCGCGACGCTCAACGCGCTGATCGACCGTAAGCTGATCCTCGCTGCGGCCCGGAAATCCAAGATGGAGTTGCAGTCGTGGGCCGTGGACAACCGCGTCCGCGAGATCGTGGCCAACAATTTTGACGGTGACCAGACCAAACTGCATGCCCTGCTCTCGGACCGCAAGATCACCTTCGAGGAGTGGAAGAAGAACATCGAGGAGGATCTGCTGATCACCGCCATGCGGTATCAGCAGGTCGAGAAGCGCGTGACTCCGACTCCGACCGAGATCCGGGCCGAATATGAAGCCAACAAAGGGCGTTACCAGACCGAAACCGCGATGGCCGTGAGCATGATCATTCTCGACCCGCCTGAAAAGGAGGGGGATGAGAGTGTGGCTGTCCGCGCTGAGAAAATCGAAGCCGCGCTCAAAGCCGGCACCTCCTTTGCCTCGCTGGCCCGCACCTACTCCAAGGACGCCAAGGCGGCCGACGGCGGTTCGTGGGGCAAGGTGAACCCTGTGGATGTCTTCCGCAAGGAGATCGTCGATGCGCTGGACAAACTCAAGCCCGGCGAGACCGCGCCGGTGGTGGTGCTGGATGGATACGGTTACATCGTTCGCAAGGATGAGCAGCAAGACGCGCGCGCGCTGACTTTTGAGGAGGCGGCGCCGTACGTCGAGAGCCACCTGCGCATGCGGCAGGCGGAGAAGCTCTATAAAGAGTGGACGGATCGGCTGCGCGCGGAGTCGTACATCAAAGTGTTTGAGTTGCCGACCTCCAAGTGATGTTGTGAACCTCACGTCGCCATCGCAGGTCAAAGCCTGGTGCATCGCAAACGACTTCCATCCCAACAAAACGCTGGGACAGAATTTTCTGATCGACCGCAACACCCTTAAGGCCACCTTGGATGCGGCGGGCGTGTCATCCGGTTGCCGCGTGCTGGAGATCGGTCCGGGGCTGGGGGTGCTCACCGAGGGGCTGCTCTCTCGCGGGGCGCGGGTCACGGCGGTGGAGAAGGACACGCGGCTGGCCTCGCGGCTGGCCGAAGCGCTTGGCGATCCGCCGGAATTGCGCGTTCTGGCGGCCGACGCGCTGGAAGTGGCGTGGGACGCGCTGCTGGCGGAGGGGTTCGACGCATGCGTCTCCAACCTGCCTTATTCAGTGGGCACACGCATTCTTCTCGATCTGGCCCCGCATCCGTTGGCGCCGCCGGTTTTTGTGGTGCTGGTGCAGTCCGAGGTGGCCGAGCGTTTCGCCGCGCCGCCGGGCAGGGCTGGGCGCAGTCAGGCGGGCGTCTGGCTCCAGCTTGATTACACGGTCACACCGGTGCGCACGGTCAAGGCTTCCTGTTTCTGGCCGCGGCCAGCGGTCGCTTCCGCCCTTGTGCGGCTTGACCGTCAACCCTGCGCGCTCACTCCAACGGAACGTGTCTGGTTCCACGACCTCACGCGGTATGCCTTTATGCACCGCCGTAAACAGTTGGGGGGCCTGCTGCGCAAGGCGCCCGCGCCGCTTGGTCGAGAGGAAGGCGCACTCGCCGTGTTGTTCCACAGCGCTGGCGTGGATCCGCTCGCCCGTGCCGAACAGCTCACCAACACCCAGTGGCAAAGCCTCGCCCGCGCGTTCGCAGAGGGGGTTAGGGGGTGAGGGGGTTAGGGGGTTAGGCTGTGAGGGGGTTAGGCTGTGAGGCTGTGAGGCTGTGAGGGGGTTAGGCTGTGAGGGGGTGAGGGGGTTAGGGGGTTAGGCTGTGAGGGGGTGAGGGGTTGTGTTCTGTGGTTAAACAATCGATTCCGATAGCGATTCCGATAGCGATAGCGACTCCGATAGCGATAGCGATTTGGCGGACGCATTGGGGATGCGTCCTTACCGGCACTTTGGGGATGCGTCCATGCCGATGCGCAATTCGCGGACTTTGTCGGCGATCCGGCCGGGCAGGTCCGCGCCGGGAGGCGCTTCGCCGATCAGACGCACGAAGGCCGAACCCACGATCAGGCCGTCCGCGAGCGGTGCGAGCGCCCGGGCGTCCTCGCCGGTACTGATGCCGAACCCCAGGCAGACCGGAAGCGGAGTGACCGCCTTGACGGCGGCGGCTTGCTGTGCGATGGCGTCATAATCGAGTCCACCGGTTCCTGTGACGCCCAGCCGGGTGATGAGATAGAGGAATCCGCCCGCGCCGTCGACCAGCTTGCGGATGCGCTCGGGAGTGGTGGTGGGGGCGGCCAGGCGGATCAGGTGGATCGCCTTGTCCCGGATCGCGTCGCTCAGGGGACCGGCTTCCTCCGGCGGCAGATCCACAACCAGCATGCCGTCCACACCGGCGGCGGAAACCGCATCGGCAACCCGTTGCAGTCCGTATTTGAAGAGCGGGTTGTAGTAGCTGAACAGCACGATGGGCGTGGTCGTGGCGGCGCGCACCTCGGCCGCGAGGCGGATGCTGTCCGAGAGCGACATGCCGGATTTCAATGCGCGGGCCGAGGCCGATTGGATGGTGGGCCCGTCGCAGGTCGGATCGGAGAACGGTACGCCGATCTCCAGCACGTCCACCCCTGCGGCGCAGGCCGCGAGCAGAATCTGGAGGCTGGTGTCGAAATCCGGGTCGCCAGCCGTGAAATAGCCGACCAGCGCTTTGCGCCGTGCGGCGCTGAGGGTTCGGAAGGTTTGATCAATGCGGTTCATAATCAAGGAGGAGAGGGAAGTCAGGAATTAGAGGTTGTGCTCGTTCATGTAGGCGGTGACGTGATCGAGGTCTTTGTCGCCGCGTCCCGAGAGGCAGACCAACACGGCTTGGTCTCTCGGGCGTGCCGCAGCCTCGCGGAGTGCGGCGGCCAGTGCGTGCGAACTTTCGAGCGCAGGGATGATGCCCTCGAATTGACAGAGCAGTTTGAAGGCCTCGACCGCCTCGCGGTCGGTGACGCCCTCGTAGCGCACGCGTCCAAGGTCGTGCAGCAGGGCGTGCTCCGGGCCGACGCCCGGATAGTCCAGTCCGGCGGAGATCGACCAGGCCTCTTGGATTTGGCCTTCGTCGTTCTGCAGCAGATAGGTCATGGCGCCGTGCAACGCGCCGGGCGAGCCGCCGCTGATCGAGGCCGCGTGGTGCGGCGTGTCGAGCCCTTCGCCCGCGGCTTCCGCGCCGAGCATTTCGCAGGGATCATCGAGGAAGGGGTAGAAAAGCCCCATGGCGTTACTGCCCCCTCCCACGCAGGCGACCAGCAGGTCGGGCAGGCGGCCGACCTGTTCGAGCATCTGGCGGCGGGCTTCGTCGCCGATCACGCGCTGGAGGTCGCGGACCATCACGGGGTAGGGGTGCGGACCCGACACGGTGCCGATGATGTAGAAGGTGTCGCGCACTTCGGCGACCCAGTAGCGCAATGCCTCGTTCATGGCGTCCTTCAGCGTACTGGTGCCGGACGTGATCGGGACCACCTCGGCGCCGAGCAACCGCATGCGCAGCACGTTGGGCGCCTGGCGGCGGACATCCTCGGCCCCCATGAACACGGTGCAGCCCATGCCGAAACGTGCCGCGATGGTGGCAGTGGCCACGCCGTGCTGGCCAGCGCCGGTCTCCGCGATCACGCGGCGTTTGCCCATGCGGCGGGCGAGGAGACCCTGGCCGATCACGTTGTTGATCTTGTGCGCGCCGGTGTGGGCGCAGTCCTCGCGTTTGAGGTAAATGCGCGCGCCACCGATGTGGTCCGAGAGACGCCCGGCGAAATCAAGCGGCGTGGGACGACCCGCGTAGTGGGTCAGCATGGCGCGGAACGCGTCCAGGAAACCGGGGTCGTTCCGGGCGTCGTTCCAGGCGCTTTCCAATTCCGTGAGCGCGGCTATCAGCGTTTCGCCGACATACCGCCCGCCGTACGGTCCGAAATGGCCCGTGGCGTCGGGATAGGGTTTTGTGGAGAAATTCATGCGTTTCTTTTTATAGAAACAACGGTGGGTTTGTCAAGCGGAATCGGCGCAATGCCCGCCTCACGGGGAAGGAGGGGGGGTGCGGGCGTGGCCGGCGTAGGAGGTGTACCGTTCCTCGATCACGACTTTGTAGCGGTCGCGGGCTTCGCGCAGCAGGACTTCCGTGGTTTCCCAATCGATACAGGCATCGGTGACGGAGACGCCCGGGTTGAGTTGCCCGGGATCCTTGGGCATGGGTTGGCTGCCCCACTCCAGCTGGCTCTCGAGCATGAACCCTCGGAGGGAGCGGTTGCCCTGTTCGATCTGCGTGAGCAGATCCCGCAGCACCATGCCTTGGCGATCGGGTTGCTTTTCGGAATTCCCGTGGCTGCAATCCACGATGATCTGCACGGGCAGGCGCGCCGTGCGCAAGGCCGCTTCGCAAAACGCGATACTGGCGGCATCGTAATTGGGGCGTTTCCCGCCGCGCAACACGATATGCGGGTAGGGGTTGCCGGTCGTGCTGAAGACCGCTGGCAGCCCGTCTTCGGTGACGCCGAGGAAGTGGTGGTACCCCATGGCGGCATGGATGCCGTTGATGGCGCCGACCAGAGAACCGTCGGTCGAGTTCTTGAAGCCGACCGGTGTGGACATGCCGCTGGCGATTTCGCGATGGGTCTGGGCTTCGGCGGTCCGCGCGCCGATCACGGAGTATGAGATCAGGTCGCCGATGTATTGCGGCATCAGGGTGTCGAGCACCTCGGTGGCCGCGGGCAGGCCGATCTCGGCGACGCGCATCAGGAAATGGCGCGCCATGCGGATGCCCTCCTCGATATGGAAAGTGTCATTCATGTAGGGGTCGTTGATGAGCCCCTTCCATCCGAGCACCGAGCGCGGTTTTTCGAAGTAGACGCGCATCACCACACAGATGGTGTCGGCGATCTCGTCGCTCAACTGTTTGAGTTTGCGCGCGTACGTCTCGGCGCTTTCGAGATGGTGGATCGAACAGGGGCCGACAATCGCGAGCAGGCGGTGGTCCTCGTCTTCCAGAACCCGTTCAATGGTTTCGCGGCCGCGGGTCACTGTGGCGATCGACGCCGAGGTCTGGGGTACCGCGCGTTTCATTTCGCGCGGCGTGGCCAGCAGCACGACCGATTCGATATTGACGTTCTCGAGTTTGGGGTGGCTCATGGGAAAGAAGGAAGGATGAAGGAGGAGTTAGGAGTTTGGGGAGGGTAGCCAGAAAGGTTGGATGCCGCTCGTAACGGCGGGTTTTCGTAATGCGTTGACAAGTTTCTGAATGGCGTCATGGTTCTTGACTCCGGGGCGGGTCTCGACTCCGGAGGAGACATCACATGCGGCTGCGCGCGAACCGCGCAGCGCGTCGGTGATGTTGTCCGGCGTCAAACCGCCCGCCAGCGCGAAAGGCCTGACGGCCGCCAGCGGCGCGGCTTCCGCCCAGTTCCAGACGGCAGCGTTGCCGCCGGGAAGGGGGCCTTGGCCGCATTCTACCAAAATTCCGGCTTCTGTGGGGATCTCCTGCGCGATTTTCAGCAAAGAATCGCCGGTGGCGGAAAGCGTCCGGATTACACGGTAGCCGGATCGCAGCAGGGAACGGATGTCGGCAAGAGACTCTTGGCCGTGCAGTTGGAGCGTGGTGAGCCGCGCTTCACGCGCGGCAGCGAGCATCGCGTCCGGCAGGCAATTGGCGAACACGCCTACGCGCGCAACGTGCCCGGGCAGTCCCTCGAAAAGCGCCCGGGCCTGGGAGGGGGTCACGTAGCGCGGACTTTTGGCGTAAAAAACCGCACCCAGCGCACCCACGCCCATCTCGGCGCAGAATCGGGCTGTCGCATGTTCGGTAATGCCGCAGATTTTGAGATTGGGGAGCATGGGGGAAAGGGGGAAGGAGGGGTGGAGGGTGGTCCAGGCACGGAGCGTGGCAACGGGATCAGGTTGGCGGACGAGACTCTCGCCGATCAGGAAGCGGCGAATGCCGCAGGCGAGGGTCTGCCGGATGTCATCGGATGTGCGGATTCCGCTCAGGGCCACGATGGAGACATCGGGCGGGAACAGCGCGGCAAGACGCGCGGTGCGGGTGGTGTCGGTGCTGAAGCGCGCGAGGTCGCGGTTGTTGATCCCAACCAGCGTCGCGCCCAAGGCGCGGGCGCGGGCAGCGTCCTCTTCGTCAAACACCTCGGTCAAGACATCCAAGCCGAGTGAGCAGGCCAACGTATAAAGAGCATGGAGGGTGTCGTCATCCACGATCCGAACGATCAGGAGGATGGCGTCCGCGTTCAGGGCGACGCTCTCGTACACTTGATAGGGGTCGAGGATGAAATCCTTGCGCAGCACCGGGAGCGCGACGGCTTCACGGGCCTGCCGAAGGTCATCGGCCGAACTTTTAAAAAACGCGGGTTCGGTCAGAACCGAGAGCGCGGCCGCGCCGCCTTCGGCATAACGCCGCGCCAGGTCAGCGGGGTCGAGATCGGGACGGATGTCGCCGGCCGAGGGCGAGGCGCGTTTCAGTTCCGCGATCACGCGCACGCCGGACGCATTGAGCGCGGCGGCAAAGCCGCGCGGGGTATCACGGCGCGCGGCGGCGAGCCGTTCGACCTGAGCGCGCGTGGTGTGCGCTTTGGCGCGGGCGATTTCGTCACGTTTTGAGGCCAGGATTTTTTCGAGGTAGGTCATTGTTTAGCCAGGATTTCCGACAGCTTCACTTCGGCGGGGAGAATTTCAGGATTGACAGGATTGACGGGATTGTGTGGGGAGGGGTTTAGCCAGGATTACAGGATTGACAGGATTGACGGGATTGTGTGGGGTGGGGTTTAGCCAGGATTACAGGATTGACGGGATTGTGTGGGGTGGGGTTTAGCCAGGATTACAGGATTGACGGGATTGTGTGGGGT
>JAPXSY010000107.1:0-8117 GCA_033812795.1 Kiritimatiellia bacterium | reverse complement strand
GCTTTTTCGATTCAACGAAAACCCCCACAGGCACACGGTTTTCGGTAGATCGGGAAAGCGTAACATCCTCTGAACTAAAACGTTGAAGATGTTGCAATAGCCGGTAGCCTGTGCGGATGTTTAGAAAGGGTTTGTTTATGAAAAACTTGAGTGTCGTAGTGGTTGCGATTGTGGCCGCGGTTGTCGCTTCGGCGAAGGACTATAACTGGGCCGCCGCTCAGGACGGCACGTTTGGAACGTCGGCGAACTGGTCGCCCAACACCGGCGTGCCGGGCGAGGATGACAATGCCGTATTCGATGTGCCGGGTACATATTGTGTCAGCGAGGTGGAAGCGAGCCGTACGATCGGTTCCGTGAGCGTGACGAATGCGAACGTGATCATGGCCCTCGGAGGTAACACGTGGACCATCAAAGGCCCGTGGGCGACGTATAATCAGGCGTCAGACGCCGCTATAACCTCTACGACGATCACAAACGGCACGCTCGACGTGCAGCACGGTTCGTCTTCGGGTGCAAGCGGGATCATCATTTCCGCCAAGGATAGTTCCGTTACAAAGGGCAACTTGCGGATTACGGGCGATAACACGCACGTCACGACCAAAGCCCTGTGGATGGGAGGCACGCGCGGCTCATTCATTCTTGACGGCGGTGCGACGTGCGATGTGGCGGGCGAGGTTCGCTGGGGTGCCGAATACGGTGGCGGTTCTGACAACCTCGTTGTCATTACGGGCGAAGGTACGCGCTTTCGTCAGACGGCGGCTGGGGCGACAACAGGGAACAATATCGGCGACCGCTGCAAATATTACATCTCCGACGGTGCGTCGGCGTATTTCACATCCACGTACCATCTGGCGGGCGGCTATGGCGGACGGTGGAACGAGTTGTGGATCACGAACGGCGCGTCTGTCGTCTATGGCGGCGGCTTTGCGGTGGGAAGTGCGGCGAATGGTCGGCCGATCCATCAGAATGTCTGCACGATTGCAGGCATGGGTACGTGCGTGACGGTCACAGGCAGATTGGATGTTGCGACAGCGGCCATCTCCAACTTGCTGCACATCACGGATCATGCCGTGGTTACACAGACGGTCGCGACAGGAACGACGTTGTCCTATGTCGGATATGACGGTGCGAATGCCGGCCAGGGATGTGGCCATGAGTTCCGTGTCGACGGCGGTGCGGAATACCGGTGCGTTCCTTCGCCGAGTGCCAGTTATCACTATCTGTACGTCGGCGGCGGCGTGTATTCCACGGGGAACCGTATTTTCGTCGGCGAAGGCTCGTTATTCGAGATTGCCCGCGTGAATAACAACGGCATGATCGGTTACAATGGGGCGTACAACAACGGCATTGTCGTTTCCAACGGCACATTCAATATTTCCACAAGTTGGCCGATCAGCTTCGGAACGTCCAAAAACGAATCGACACCCTGCGGCAGCGGAAACTACGTCGAGTTCTACGGCGACCATCCGTTGGCGTACATGGGTCAACTGACGTTCAACACGGGTTCGAAACTGATCTACCATATCGGCGCGAACGGGTATGCGGCCGCGCCGATGAACTTCCGTTATAAGGCGCAGAACACGTCCTTGACACCAGCGCGGCTCGTACTGGACGTCTCCGAGTGGCGCCCGGATCGCAAGACGACGATTCCGCTGGTGCAGACCATGCAGGATGGGGATGTCACGGCGAACAAGGTATTGCTGGACGAGTTGAAGGACAATGTGAGCGTGACGGGAACCAAACATCCCGAATGGTACACGGTATCGCTTTCGGCCGACAACAAGACGCTTCAACTGACGTGCAAACCGATCCGCGAGCTGATTTTGATGATCCTGTGATTTGCAATCAACGCATCCCTGACGGATGCCTTGATACGAAAAATTGGATGTTTTCCTGCCGTTTGAGGAACGGCAGGAAAAGTTGAACGAAGGGGGGGACGTATCAAAACAGGCACGCTCGTTTCTTCACTGTTTTTTGTCGCATGTTTTTGCGGGTCTGCCGCAGGAGCGGGCACGCTTGACGAGGACTTTGCCCGCCCGCCGGACACGGCGCGATGCCGTACGTGGTGGCACTGGCAGGACGGCTGCATCAACCCCGCCATGATGGAGAAAGAGCTCGATGCGCTGGCGCGCGCCGGTTTCGGCGGTGTGCAGATGTTCGTGGGAGGGAACTGCCGCATCCCCAAAGAGGAGCCGAGAACCCCGTTTCTGAATGAAGATTGGATGAAGGCGGTTCGCCGCGCCCTTGTGCGGAGCGCGGCGCACGGTTTCGACTTCGGGTTTCAGAACGGGGCGGGCTGGACCGGCGTGGGCGGCCCCTGGATGACCACCACGAACGCGATGAAACACGTCTTCTGCGTGGAGAAGCGCGTAAAAGGGGGCGAGGAGGCCGTGCTGCCGAAGCTCGCGGACTGGCCGATCGAAAGGGACCCTTATTGGAATTATCTGCATAATCCGTGGTATGGGGACATCCGCGCCTTTGCGTTCCCCACGCCGCCGGCGATGCTCGCCCCAGACCTGCCGCTTCCGGCGCTGGCGGCCTCGTGCGACGCGCCGAATCTAACGAACCTGCATCTGCGTGCCACGTATAATATCTACGGGCGGGAAAAATATCCCGCCGCTTTGAAATACGAGAAACGGGAAAATGAACGCGACAAGGCAGACCCCTGGATCACGTTTACGTTCCCGGAGCCCGTCACGGTGCGCACAATCGCCATCAAGTCCTCGACGATGGGCGACGAGATTCCATCAGACGCGCCCTACGTGTGGGCCTCCGATGACGGACGGGATTTCCGATTCGTTGCGCATCTGGAAACGGGCACGGCGATGGCCGAGGACTGGTTCACCAGTCAGGAGCATCCGATCGAGCCGACGCGGGCCAAGGTGTTTAAGTTCACATGGGAAACACCTTGCCACCTTGAGCTCCGCGAAGTCCACTTTTCGTCGAGGCCTTCTCTGACAGCCCTTCAGAGTCAGACGGGCGCGGCTACGTGGAACATCGCGACCCGCCGGTTCATCGCCGAGGAAGCGGGCACGGTCGTCGATCCGAAAGATCTGATAGACGTGACGAGCCATATCGGTGTCGACGGCACGCTCCGCTATACACCGCCCGCAGACGGACGCACATGGACTGTGCTCCGGGTGGGGGCCACCTCCACGCGCCGCTGCAACCAGCCCTCGCCGCGCGACGCGACAGGGCCAGCGTGCGACCTTCTTGATGCGGACGCCATCCGCTTCCATCTCTCGCAGTATGCGCAACGCATCCTCGACGAAGAGAAGGCCGCAGGCGTGAAAACGGTTCGGTCGCTCCTGTTAGACAGTTGGGAGCAGGGAACACAGAACTGGTCGGCGAATCTGCCCGCCGAATTCGAGCGGCGTCGTGGGTATGCGCTCTGGAATTATCTGCCCATCTACGCCGGCTATCTTGTGGGGAGCCGGGACACGAGCGAACGTTATCTGTGGGATGCGCGCAAGACCGTAAACGAGGTTGTGTGCGAGAACTTCTTCGGCGTGGTGCGCGATTGGTGCCGGGAACGCGGGCTCCAACATTACATGGAGGGTTTTGCATGTGGGGTGGGAACGTTCGCGGGGGACGCGATGACCGCTTACTTCCATTGCGATGTTCCGATGACCGAGGCATCCTGCACGATGCGTGAGGCGCCGAGTGCCGCCCATCTGCGCGGGCTACCCATTGTGGCTGTCGAGGCGCACACCTCCGCCGCCGACTGGAGCGTTACACCGCGCGACCTCAAGCGGCGCGAAGACGCATTCTTCCGTGCGGGCATGACGCGTCTCATCTACCATTCTTATGGGCACAACCCGATGCCGGAGCGTCGTTTTCCGGGGCCGACCTTTGCCGGTTACGGCGTGGCGCTCCAGTTGGGGCAAACGTGGTGGGAGATGGCCCGGCCGTGGCAGGAATATCTGGCGCGGTGTCAGGCACTCTTGCAGCGCGGCGCTTTCGTGGCCGATGTGCTCGCTTTTTCGGGAGAGACCTACGGCGGGCGGATTACGGGGCTCTACGGCCCCGGTTGTGACGGCGGGATGTATTCAAGCGACAAGTTGCGAGGACTGCCGCCCGGCTTCGACTTCGATGTGGTGAACGCCGACTTCTTGGTGAAACATATCGAGGTGTTTCCGGACGGCACGCTCGGAGCCAAAGACTGTCCGGGCGGCACGCGCTACCGCGTGCTTGTGCTGCGTCCCGAGGATAAGTACATGAGCATCGAAGTCGCGCGGAAGGTCCGCGACCTCGTGAAGGCCGGTGCCGCGGTTGTTGGTCCGAAGCCCGTCTGCTCGCTCGGACTTTCCCGGGCGGTTGAGAATGACGCCGAAGTGCGCGCGATCGCCGCCGAAGTGTGGAACGGCGGACGTTATGGTAAAGGACGCGCGATCGAGACCTGTTCCCCTGACACGGGGAATTCTAAAAACCAGCACAGTGCGGCCGTTGCCGTGAAGTCCCTTGGCCTGAAACCCGATTTCGTTGCAAAGGGTGCCGAACTTGTGACGCAGCTCTCCTACCTGCATCGTCGTGAGGGTGACGTCGACATCTACTTCGTCTGCCGTTGGCGAAAGGTTCCCGCAGGAGCCGAAATGGGTTTCCGCGTGACTGGGAAGCGCCCGGAAATCTTTGATCCGCTTACAGGACGCACATATGTGGCAAAAAACTTCCGCGAGGAAGATGGTTACACTTGGCTTCCCGCCATTGAGGGTTCAGCCTCTGAGGCGTCCCGGTTTGTTGTTTTTCGCAACTCCTCCAGTACGGCACCGGCGGGGGTTCAACGACCCAACGAAGGCGTTCGCACGGAGTTCCCCGTTACGTGCGGGGACTGGAAGATTCACTTCAAGGATGCGTTCGGTGTGGACCGCACCGTGGTTACGAACGGTCTGTTCGACTGGACCGATTCGGCGGACGAGGCCATCCGCACTTTCTCCGGCATCGCCACTTACCGGACGACGCTTACGTTGCCTTCCGCTGCTTTGGGTGAGAAGCCGGGAGCCCGGTTTCTCCTCGCCCTCGGCACGGTGGACGAACTCGCGGAGGTTTTCTTGAACGGCCAATCCTGTGGAATCGCTTGGTGCGAGCCATACGAGGTGGACATCACGGCAATGCTGAAGAGGAGTGCCGGCTCAGCGTCCGGACGTCCGGCTGCTATCCTCAACATCGAAGTCCGGGTGGCGAACGCTTGGCTGAACCGGATGCTCGCGGATATGCAAAAGCCCGAGGCGGAACGCAAAACGTGGACTCAGCGGATGCCGCTGCCGGATGCGAAGCCCGAACCGTCAGGGCTCAAAGGCCCGCTCACGCTTGTTCGTGTGGAGGAATGAAGGTTCTGGAAGAATAAAAGAAACAGGGGCGTGATCGTGTTTGTTTTAAAAAAGCGGGGGCTGATGTTGGCATTGGGGTTGGCGACCGTCGGTCCGATGGCGTGGCTGTTCAGACCGGATGCCGCTGCACACGTATGCAGCCGGTTCGACCGGGCCGTCCGCCGCCGATAAACTGATGGCAACCGATGGCCGTAAATGGTTCAGCTTGTAAAGTTGAAACAAACAACCACTCGCTATGGCTCGCGTGCGGTTATGTCCATCAGAATGAAGCGTTCAGAGCCACTCCGGCGTAGAACATGCTACGCAACCCCTCATCGTCAGCGTATTTGTCGGCGTTATCATTGATCGCAAACGAGTAGGCGATGCTCCCCGCCAGTTCGAGCCCCGCCTTGAGCGGCACGGCCGCCTCCAGCACCAGTGCGAGGTGGTTCGCGCCGTCGTGGCCGTCGGCCATGTAGCCCGCGTTCCAACCCATCACCACAGCGGGTGTGAGGGTGAGCCAATCCGCGACCTCGCATTCTCTGTTGATGTATGTCTCGAAAAACGCGCCTTCGGCATCGAAGGAGTAGTAGCCGTCAACCCCGGCGGCAAACCCGGCGGGCAATCCCGAATACGCGAGACCGGTGCCGACTTCATTGTCGTTCTCCTTGTCGCTCAAAAAACGCAGGAACGTGTACGAGACGTAGGCCTCCCAGTCGTTCCATTCGAGGGTGTAGGCTGTGCCGATGTTCACCTCGCGGTAGTCCGTGTCGGGGCTTGTCGCATACCACACATTGACCGAGAGACCCTCATAGGCGGCCTCGATCGTCGTGCCCGCCAGACTGTCGCCGGCAAGGTTGTCGCGGCCTTCGCTGACGTAGCGGCTGTCCCATGCGGCGCTGATGTCGAAGTCGAGGACATCTAAAAGCCCCGCCTCTTCCTCGGCAAGCACGCCCGTTGCGGTCGTCGAAGCGACCGCCATGAGAACCGCCAATGCGGTGTTCCGTCTACGTCCATTCGTTTTGCTCATGACCTGCATGTCATTTTCCTTTTCTGTTGTTTTTGTTCCTTACTTCCGGCAGTCGCCAGACACACAGACGCCTGACAACACCCGGTACATCCTTCGCAACATCCGTCCTTAGCCCTCACGAGCCGCACGAGCGGGCGCACTGTGAAGAACAGCGCCGCACCGATGATGACGACAATGGCCACACTCTCCCACATGACCGTCCTCCTACACCCCGATCCCGAGAGCCGAGCCCACCTGATACACGATCAGCGTCACCCCGTAGGCCAGCAGCGTCAGGCCGGCCAACTGGAACAAAGCCCACTTCCACGAATTGCTTTCGCGCTTGGTGACCGCGATCGTCGCCATGCACGGCGCGGAAATCAGCATGAAGAGCATGATGCAGAAGCCGACTAGCGGCGAGTAGTTGGCCCTCAGCTTGTCGCGCAGCGGCTCCGATTCCTCGTCGGCTTCGCCCACGGAGTAGACGATGCCCATCTGCGCCACGAAGACCTCTTTCGCCGCGAACGCGCCGATCATGGCCGTGCCGATGCGCCAGTCGAAGCCCAGCGGCTTGATGACCGGCTCCATAGCGTGGCCGATCCGCCCGGCGATGGAGTACGAAAGTTCAGCGGCCTGCTGATCCTCGGCGGAAAGGGTGGGGTCCACATCCTTCGGCTTCGGGAAACTGGTCATCACCCACAGGAGCACCGAAATAGCCAGAATGAGCGTACCGGCCTTCTTGAGATAGAGGCCGCCGCGCTCCCACATGTGGATCAAGACCCCCTTGAGCGTGGGCATGCGGTAAGGCGGCAGCTCCATGACGAACGGCACCGACTCCCCCTTGAAGAGCGTCGAGCGCAGAAGTTTGGCGCAGACGATGGCCAGCACGATGCCGATCATGTAGATGATCCACAGCATGGGCGCGTGCCAGGCTTCCGGAAAGAAGGCCGGAATGATCAGCGCGTAGATCGGCAACCGCGCACCGCAGCTCATCAGCGGCAGCACCAGCATCGTGGTCAGCCGGTCGCGTCGGCTCTCCAGCGTGCGCGTGGCCATGATGCCGGGGATCGAACAGCCGAAGCCTGTCAGCATGGGGATGAAGCTCTTGCCGTGCAGACCGATCTTGTTCATTAGCCGGTCCACCATGAATGCCGCCCGCGCCATGTAGCCGGAGTCCTCCAGCACGGCAATGGCCAGGAACAGCAGCAGAATGTTCGGCAGAAACACGAGCACCCCGCCGACACCGCTGATGATGCCGTCCACCAGCAGCGATTTGAGCAGGCTCTCCGATCCCTCCGGCCACCAACCGGCGACAAACTCGCCCAGCCACCCGAAAAACCCTTCGATCCAGTCCATGGGCGGCGTGCCCACGGTAAAGGTGAGCCAAAAGACCAGATACATCAGCCCCAGAAAGATCGGCAGTCCCCAAAAGCGGTGAATGACGATCTCGTCGATGCGATCCGAGCGTGTGCGCCGCGTCTCGACCGTCGAACGCACGGCTTGGCGGCACACGCCGGAGATGAAGCCGTAGCGGCGGTCGGCGATGATCATCTCAGCCGTGTCGCCCAGAAGCTTTTCAATTCGCTCCTGTTCGGCGCTGACCGTCTCCAGCACCTCCGGCACCAATCGGTTCGTGACAGGGGGCATGCGAGTCGATCGCGTGTTTTGTGTATGCGCAGCCGGGAGCGCGGGCGTCCCCGCCCGCTCTGTGAAAGGCTGATCGAGATCCCGGTGCGCGGTTTGGTTCCCAAGGGAAGTAGGCGCATCCGCCTTTTGCAAGACACGTCGTTGCGGGCGAGGAC
>JAPXSY010000106.1:0-8133 GCA_033812795.1 Kiritimatiellia bacterium | reverse complement strand
CCAGAAACCATGAAACCCAGAAAAGCGACCTGCGGTGTCGGAAACGCGGGCGTCCCTGTCGATCGTCGCGGGTCGAATGTCGCGAGTCGAATGTCGCGAGTCGCGGGTCGACGATCCCGATAGCGATTCCGATTCCGATCCCGATCCCGACCCCGACCCCGATTTGGATGAAACCTTGAAACCAGAAACCCTGAAACCTTGAAACCCAGAAAAGCGACCTGCGGTGTCGGAAACGCGGGCGTCCCTGTCGATCGTCGCGGGTCGAATGTCGCGAGTCGCGGGTCGACGATCCCGATACCGATAGCGATACCGACCCCGATGAAACCTTGAAACCCTGAAACCATGAAACCATGAAACCCAGAAAAGCGACCTGCGGTGTCGGGAACGCGGGCGTCCCTGTCGATCGTCGCGGGTCGAATGTCGCGAGTCGCGGGTCGACGATCCCGATAGCGATAGCGATACCGACCCCGATGAAACCTTGAAACCATGAAACCATGAAACCATGAAACCATGAAACCCAGAAACCAGAAACCATGAAACCATGACACCTCGAAGTTCATCCGCCCCCATCCGCGTGCTCGGTGTCGACACCTCGCTACGTTCCACCGGCGTTGGCATTTTGGACGGGGCGGGGTCGCGCTTGGTGCCGATCTATTACGGAACAATAAAAAATCCAGCCGGACGACCGTTGTCGGCGTGCTTGCTGCATCTGCAAGACGAGATCGACGCCCTGATCCAGAAGTACGAGCCGCAGGCCGTGGCGATCGAAGGCGTCTTCTACGCCAAAAACGTCAAAACCATGCTGATTCTCTCACACGCGCGCGGCGCGATCATCGCCCAATGCGCGCGCTGCGGACTGCCGGTCTACGAGTATGAGCCGCGGCGCGTCAAGATGGCTGTGGTCGGTTACGGCGGCGCGGAGAAAACGCAAATCCAGAAAATGGTGAAGACGTTGCTCAATTTGGCAACGGAGCCGCAAAACGACGCGGCCGACGCACTGGCGCTGGCCATCACCCATCTGCACAACCGCTCCGCACTCGCGGCCCTCTCGTCCCAGCCAGTGTGAACCTAAAAAGGGCAGTTGAACGGGTAGAATTCTAGCAAAGCCCCGTAAACATTGGGTTTTTGACGTATTGAGATGCGGGCGGAGCCCGCAATCTCAAAGACTGTGAGGCTGTGAGACTGTGAGGCGGTTGTGTTCTGTGGTGAAACAATCGATCCCGATACCGATAGCGATCCCGATTTGGATGGAACCGTGAAAAACATGAAACTTCATGAAAATCAGGAATTCCCCCTGGCGTTCCAAAAAAACCCGAGCGATGCCCCAAAAAATCTGCGTAATCTGTGTAAATCTGTGGATAAAAACCCGAGCAGTGCCATCCCGTGTGTTCGTGGTTAAATAATCGATCCCGATCCCGATCCCGATCCCGATACCGATACCGATTTGGATAAAACCCTGAAACCCCGAAACCCTGAAAAGCGACCTGCGGTGTTGGAAACGCGGGCGTCCCTGTCGATCGTCGCGGGTCGAATGTCGCGGGTCGCGGGTCGACGATCCCGATCCCGATAGCGACCCCGATCCCGATTTGGATGAAACCATGAAACCTTGAAACCCTGAAACCAGAAACCGAAGAGCGTTGAAAGTTCAACTGCTCCTTTTAGTGTGAAGGGTCAACGTGGCGCTGACCTTCTGCCCATACCCTTCCACCCCTGGCTTTGGCACGAATCCCCTCATTCCAACGGCACACGGAACAGCACGCGCGTACCCGCGCCCGGCGCGCTATCCAAGGTCATGACCCCTCCCGCCTCGCGCATGCGCCGCGCCATGTTCCCCAACCCGTCGTGCCCCACTCCCGCGCACGCCGACGGGTCAAAGCCGACCCCGTCGTCCTCCACACGCACTTCCAGCACGACGCCGTCCAGACGCATCGCGATCCGCACTTGTTTTGCGGAGGCGTGTTTGAGCACATTCCCGACCGCTTCGCGCACGGCGAGCAGCAGATGGTGCCGGGTTTTGGAGGCGATCGGACGCTCCACCAGTTCCGCAGGCCGCGTGAAGTGGAACCGCAGCCCGGAGTTCCCCAGAAAATACTCGGTGTACTGCTCGAAATAACTGAGGAACGGCTCCCATCCGTCATTGGCGGGATTCACCGCCCAAACCGTCTCATCCACATTGCGGGCCAGCTCGTTAGCCACCTCATAAATCTGATCCAGCCGTTTGTGGACCAATCCTTTCTCGACATCGTTGTGCGCCAGCTCGCTAAGCGTGGCCACCACTGAAAGCCCGTTGCCGAGATCGTCGTGGATGTCGCGCGAAATGCGCGCGCGCTCCTGCGCCAGCGCCTCCTCGCGTTTGAGAATCGCCATCTGCAACTGGTACCGGTGCCACAGGATCCAGCGCGCGATCAGAAAGACCGTTGCAGCCAACGCCAGCGCCAGAACCAGATAAAACCACGTGGTCTGCCAGAAATACGCCCGGACCTCAAACGCCAGCGCCGCCCCATTCAGATTCCAAATGCCGCCCGCCTCGGCCATAACCTTCAGGGTGTAACGTCCGGGCGGCAACCACTCGAACACCGCCTGTTGCTCAGCCTGCACCGGCGACCACGCCATGCGGAGTCCGTCAACCCGGTAGCGGTAACGCGCAGAGTCTGCCGCTCCCGGCGAGAGGGCCGCGAAATGAAACACCACATTGCGCGCGCCGGGCGCGAAAACCGCTGTCCGCGGTTCGCCCGCCACATTGTTCAGAACCTCCTGACCGTTCACCAACACCCGCTCGATCACCACTGTGGGCGGCTGCCCGGAAAACCCGACTTTCTGCGGATCCACCACCGCAACCCCGTTCTCACAAGGAAACCAGAGGCGACCGGTTTCCGCGCCGCCCCGCGACAACACCCCGCCCATGCAGCGCTCGCCGGGCATCCCGTCCGAAACGCCCAAGTGCAGTAACCGGACCGCCACGGTCTCGTCCTTTCCGCCGGCCTGCGCCAACCGGGCCAGATCCTCGATCACCACGCCGAGCAGACCGCGCGTGGTGCCCAGCCAGAGCCGACCGGCCTCGTCTTCCGAGAGTTGCAGCACCGCGTCGCCGAACAGACCGGTTTGACGCCCCAGCGGGATCAGCGCCTGCGGGGTGAGCAGAAAAAGCCCTGCCGTGGTCCCCACCCAGAACTGCCCCCGCGTGTCGCGGTAGGTCACCCGCGGATACCCCTCCAGCCCGGCCTCGTGTCCGATCCCCTCGCGGGCGCCGTCGCGGCGGAGGCAAACCAGTCCCGTGCCCTCGCTGCAAATCCACAACGCGCCGTCCCGATCGCGGTACAGGGCATACACCGGTTCCGCGAACAGCGCGCCGCGGATCACGGCCTGCTCCAACTCCCCGGCTACATTGACCCGCATCAGCCCCTGCGGCGTACCGGCCAGAATACCGTGTTCCGCATCCTCCATCAGCGTGTACACCGTATGCGCCGTCGGCATGCTGTAATCGCGCTGCGGCACCAGCGTGAGGCTGCCCTGCTGATACAGGAAGAGCCCGCCGCCCAGCGTGCCGAGCCAGACGCGGCCCGCGCTGTCTTGCAGCAAGGCGCTCACCGGCACGTCCGCATCCAGATAAACGGTCTGGAGCAAACGCCCCTCACGCGCCGTCAGCCTCGCGGCGCGCCCTTTGAACCCGACCCAGGCGCCCCCCTCAGGTGTGCGCCACAACCCGTAGGCCGTGCCTGTTGCAGCCGTACCCTCCGCCCGCAACGGCTCCACGCTCTTCTTCCGGATGCGCAGCAATCCGCCGTCGCAGGCGGCCCACAAGGTGCCGTCCCGATCCTCGATCAGCGTGTTGACCGAGAGGCTTCCGGGCGTGTCCTGTTCAGCCAGCCGCCGCCAGACTCCGGCATCCCAGCGGAACATGCCCGTCGGGTTGCCGATCCAGAGCGAACCGTCCGACGCCTCCAGCATGACCGTGGCCATCCCCGCGTTTTCGGGGAACCCGATCGGGGTCCAGATGCTCTTCTCGCGGTACGCGACCCCGTTCGACCCGTGTATCCACAAACGCCCCGAACGCCCCGCGTGAATCCCGTCGGCCGCCTCCACCAGAAAATCCGGCAGCCGCATGCTTTGATCATCGTACCGGCCCGCACGGTACTCCACCAGTCCGTTCCACGCGGTCATCCAGATGCTGCCCGAACCGTCCGCATCCGCATCCGTCACCGCGCCCAGGGTCGCGCGGTCATCGGGCGGCACCGGACACAGTTGCGCCACGAATTGCGTGGCGAGATCATCCGCCGCGGCCACCGCTTCAAGCAGACCCCGTTCCGCAACCGCGCGCACCACCCCGTCCGGCGTCTCAACCATGCTCAGAATACGTCCCGCCGTACCGGAAACCGCCGCGCCGGACCACACCTGCCACTGGCCCGCACGGCAGCAGGCCACCCCGGAGGGACCGTACACCCAAACTCCCTTGGCGCGGCCGCAGAAAACCCCGCCGAACCCGCCGGTCTGCCGCCGCACCTCCTCCGGAACCGCTATCTCCGTAAAATGCACACCGTTGAACCGGATCAGTTGCGCACCGGTCACCAGCCAGAGATACCCGTCCGACGCCTGCGACACACCGACCACCGGTGAACCCGGCAACCGGTCCTCCACGGTCCAGAGTTTCAGCGCGTACGCTTCGGTCACCGCGTTCTTGGCGTGGAGGATCCCGCCGCACGGCAGCAGCGCCGCAAGGATCAGCATCCATAGAATTCTGAAGTGACCGCGCATATCCGCCTTCAATCTCCCCTGTCCGCCGGGCCGAACCCGTTTCGTTCCGTCTCCTCGACAAACCCCGGAAAGGCCCGGCCGAAAGACTCCTCCACCACCCGTCGATACTCATCCACCGTGCGGCAGACCCGCACCCGTTTCCAGACGCGCCCGCCTCCGGCGAGTGACCGGTGCAGATATCCCCACAACTCTTTCAGACGCCCGAGCACCGATGCCGGTCCGTGCAGCTCCTCGAGACACGCGTCCAGATACTCGTCGAGAAACCTCTTGAGCCGCTCCGCATCGCGGGGCGGCGACGCCTCTGCGGTGAGGCGGCCGAAAACAAACGGATCGACCGCGGCCCCGCGGCCGATCATCCAGCGCGTGATCATCGGGAACCGCGTCTTGAGCAAAAGAAAATCGGCGCGCGTGCACAGATCGCCATTATACACGACCGGATGCCGGCACGCCCGCCGCGCCTCCTCGAACGCCGCCAAGTCCACGCGGCCCGCATACATCTGCCGCGCGGTGCGCGCATGAATCGTCACCTCGCGCAAGGGAAAGGCGTTGATCACCTCCATCCTCTCCATCAGCAGATCCGGCCGGTCGATGCCCAACCGGACTTTTACCGAAAACCCCTGCGGCATCTCCTCGCAGCCCGCCTCCAGCATACGCGCGAAGGCCCCGGCATCCCGCATCAGTCCCGCGCCGCGGCCTTTTTTCACGATGAACGGATACGGGCAGCCCGCATTGAGGTCCGCACCGTCATAGCCCATGGACTTGAACACCTGCAACAGCGTACGCAACAAGAGCGGCTCCTTGCCGATCACCTGCGGCACCACCGGCACCGCCTGTCCCAGGGCGGGATCGATATCCTTAAGCAGCGTCCGTTTGACCTTCCCGCCTGCAAAGGTTGGGATGAACGGCGCGACCGCGTAGTCCGGCGGGGTGAACCAGCGCGCGTGCAACGCACGAAAGGCCCGCACCGTGACGCCGCGCAGCGGCGCAAGGCAGAACGTATCGCTAGGAAGCGTGTCTGGCAACGGCGTTTTCATGTACGTCGACCTACGACCCGCGACAATCGACGCGCGGCGTCTGGGTTGTCCGGCTGATCCGCCGTTGCGGGCAGGAACGCTCCCTTTCCAGTGCGGACCGCATGCTGGCCTTCTACTTTCTGACCATGGGGAACCGGGCTTTTGCCGAACGTTTGAAGGCCCGAGGATACTCGGCGCAAGGCATCATGGCGTGTTCAGCGCATCAGCATCAAGGTTCCCCAGCGGTTGTAGCTGGTAAAGCTCTCGTTTTCCGCCTGAGTCATGTAGGCGGCACGGATCCAGTCCGCACCGCGCGGCACGGTCTCGATGCGCACCTCGTCCAACACGCCGGAGAAGGTCTTCGTGTTGTCCGTCTCGTCGCCCGCATGACCCAAGGTGAGCGCCTGATTGACGGGCAGAAGTGCGGCCAGCGCGTTGGGCACCGTGGTCAGCGGCTCTCCGTTGCCATAGGCCTGCACGCTCCCCGAGGGATTGACCGTCACGGCGTAATGGGTCCAGCCCGCCGCATTTGGTGCCGTCAGATCGGCCGCGTCCGTACCCGCGACCTCCAGCTTTTCCGCCGCGTTGTCCAATGCGGCGTACGCCACCGCGCCCGTGCCTGCCAGCACGACCGCCTGATCCGCAACCGGCGCTTGCTGTTTGGCCCAGAATGAGAAGGTCTGCGGCCCGGCGACCGGTTGCATGCGGGTCCGCACACGCTGCGCGGCCTCCGACCACGTCAGTCCCTCGCCCGCCAGCGCCGCGACGGCCGCAGGCTCGGCCTGCCCGAGCAGCGCCGCGCCGTTCTGCGCCGTCGAGGCGTCCGCCGCCAACAGCCGCGCCGTGTCCGAAAGGTGCCACACGCCAATGAATTCGGATGACCACACTGCGGGGTTCACCCGCGCCATGGGGATCGCATAGCGTGCGGAGAGGTAATCTTCGACGCGGCGGCGCTCGTTGTCTGAGATCAGCCGGTCATAGACCAGCACCTCGGCGAGGTCTCCTTCCAGCGGCAGATTGAGTGCGCTGTCGCCGGTGCCCGCGCCGAGATAGAGGACGCTGCTGCCCGTGCTTTTCCAGAGTCCGACCGGCGCGCCGCTCTGAGTCAGGTTGACGCCGTTGAGATAGAACTTGGATTCCTGCGCGTCGCAGGTCATGACCGCAATGGCCGCCTGATTCGTCTGCGCCGGCGCGAGCTGCGACACCACGCCGGAGGCCTGCCGCAGGATGAGCCCGTTGGTGACGCTGAGACGGCTGGTGGCGCCGGCACCCTGCAGGACAACCCGTTCCGTCCCGTCGGACGCCCGCGGCGCGAAGACCGCCACCACAGAGTAGGTCTTGTCCAGCGCCACCAAGGTGGCCTTCATGCTGTCGTACTCGCCCGCCACGGCGTCGAACCGCAGGACCGGCTTGCCGTTGAGCACCCCGGCGATTTTTTCGGGCATACGGTTGGTGGTGCTTTGCAGGGCGTGAACGCTGTTCCCGTATTGCGTCTGGTTGTCCCAGCGTTTGACCCGGTTTGCCGCGCCGTCGGCGACGTCGGCGACCGCGTCTTCGGAGCGCAGCCACTGGACCAGGCCTGCGGAGGGCACCCGATGGGCGGAACGCATGTCGTACTTCAGCGCGAGGTAGCGCTCCACCTGCCGCCGCTCCTCGAACCCCAGCGCGCGGCTGTAGACGATGACCTCGAAAATGTGGCCCGGCCACGGATTGTTGCTGATGCCTCCGTGACCCAGAATCAGCGTGCCGGGTCCGTGGTGCTTGGCGAGCGGCGTGAACCCGAAGCCGTTCAGCGTGAACTGCGTGTTCGTGCCGTCGCCCAGGATCGCCGCCGTGAACGGCACGCCGTCTGCGGGCCGGATGCCCGTGTTCACGATTTCATAATATGAGCTTCCGCCTTCTCCCTTAGGGATGAAGGAGTAGAAACTCCCCGACGACCCGCTCAGCTCGATCCCCCAGTTGTAGTTGCGAGCGCCTTGGATCAAGCGATGAAACTTGTACGTGGGATTGATCCGGTACGTTGCCACCACGAAAACCGAGTAGGTGCCGTTGCTCGTGCCCCAGCCCGTGGTCATGCCGTCCTTGTTGCCGTAACCTTCGAACCACAACGCCGGCAACCCGTTCACAGCCTGATTCGTCCAACAGGGCTGGGCGTCCGCATTGTCCTGAACGGCATCGCGCCCGTTGCCCGACTGGTCGGCCCAGCGCGAAACCAGCCCGGAACCGTTGGTCTCGACCCCTGCGCCCGCGTGCAGCCACATGGCGCAGCCCGTCAGGTCGGTCGGCAGGAAGGGATTCGCGTCCGTCGCGCGTGCCGGGTTTTTCCAGTGCGCGGTGATCTCGGTGTTGCGGACCAGCAGCGGCACCC
>JAPXSY010000105.1:0-8473 GCA_033812795.1 Kiritimatiellia bacterium | reverse complement strand
TCACGGACCTGCAGCGGACGCTTAACGAGACCAAGCGCAAGGAGCGCGAAGAAGGGGTGGCCAAAATCAAGGAGCAACGGGACATGCTGGTGTTGAAAGCCCACCGTGAAAGCAACGTCCGCGAGGAACCGGAAACGTACGGCGAGTGGGAAACGGAGAGCGGAGGCATGTGAGGTGGAAGAATTGTTCATAGGAAAACAAGGATGACTTACATGACAACACGAAGAGTTGTCTGCGTTTCGGTATTGCTTTCTGCAGGCGTGGTGTTCGGCTGGTGGGATCATCCCTATATCACGCGATGCGCGTGGGATGCGCAACCGAAGGAGCTGACGGCGCCCTACACCGACTTTGAGCGGGACGAGTTCTGCTATCACACGATGATGAGCGACTATCCGCGCATGGCGACAGCGGGTGATTTCGGCTACTTCCAGTTGTGGGACTTTTTCATGTGGTGGCAGCGTCGCGCCCGCGTCGACTACGCGAATGGCGGCGGAGAAGACATGTCGTTCCAACGCGTTCTCCAGGCGGTGAAGACCGAGACGCCTCTAAACGCGCTTCTATGGGCCGGCTGCTTTTTCCATGCGCTGGAGGATTCGATGTCCATTTCGCACACAGCCCTGCCCAACGAATATCAGGGGGAATGGCATGGCCCGTGCGAAGCGTTTGCCCATTGGGAGAAGTTCAACATCGGCGGCTATGTCGCGAAGCCGCTCGCGGGCGGATACGACCCGGCGGCTCTCAGGAAGGAACTGGACCGGCGGATTGCGGAGGTGAACAAGAGGGCCTATGACCTCTGGCCGAAGATGAAGCTTATCATCGACGAAAACGGCATCAAACAGCCCCCGGCCGTCAAAGCCCAGACGAACGAACGCATCGATCCGTATGTGATGACTTTCGCGGAGGGTGTCGCGAAACTCGCCGCGGACACGTTGTGCACGTTTCTGAACGCGCGACGCGAGTTCGCGGAAAACACTGGCGCGGCGCTGGAGGGCGCAATCAACGCGCCGCCCGATCCCGTCCATGCGCAGCGCACGGCGAAGGTGTATGTGCGCACGGTGGATGACGCGCCAACGCATTTCGAGACCATGGCATTCAACGGGCGCTATGCCTTTCGGAATCTGCCGGACGGCACGTACCGCCTCGCGGCGACGCGTCTGGGCGCGAAGAACGCGCTCTCCGCGCCGTTCGAGCTGAAGAAGGAACGTGTGACGCGAATCGATCTGGCACTCGAGACGGAGCTTCCGCAGGGCAACCTCGTCTGGAATCCGACTGGCACTTGCGATCTCTACGGCGCCAGGTCTCCCGATCGCTGGCGCATGAAGCCGCTCTTCAACTGGGGGCCGCTGCAGCAGGATTATTGGCGCACATCGTTCATGCACCTGGAGCCAGGCTGGACGTACCGTTGCGGCGCGAAACTCAAGAAGCCGACCACCGTCCGTTTCCGTTTTGCCAAAAGTTACGGCGGACATGGTCCGGCGCTTGAACTCGACCTCAAGGACAGGCTTGAGTCCGAAATGGTCTGGACGAATGCGGAGAACTTTTTTAAGGCGAAAATTGAGGTCGTTTCAACAGAGCCGTTGACGAATCTTATCGAGAAGGTCTGGTTCGTGCCCGTGCCGCCGAAGGACTGGGCAGGAATCTACCCGATGAGCGACTACGTGCCTGTGGATGACATTTTCCGCCAATCTCTCAGGATGACACCGCCACAGCCCGAGTTTTGGCGGCGCGACCCGTGTGCAAGGCCACCGGCGAAATGACTTTCGAGCAATACGCAATGGCTATCGTACCACCTCTGTGGTAAATTCATTGAAAGGGAGGGACTGATGACACTCACGCGAAGAGGTTTTTTCGGGGGATCAATCGCTGTTGCGGCAACGTCCGGGCTCAAGGGCGCGGTACCGTCACCCGCAGGGAAGCTGCAAGGATTCGACGAGTCGCCGGATGCGAAAACGGGAGACCCGTGGGAACCGTTCTCAGACAAGAAAGTGCGCGTGGGCATCGCCGGCTATGGCGTGTGCGCATTCGGGGCGACTTTCTCCTTCCAAGACCATCCGAACGTGGAAGTGGTAGCCGCAGCCGATCTCTTCAAAGATCGGGCTGAGATGCTCGCCAAGGTGACGGGCGCGAAACGCATCTACCTTTCCTGTGAGGAGATGGTCGATAAGGAAGGGAAGAACATGGATGCCGTGTTCATCACGACAGACGCGCCGAGCCACGCGCGCCTCTCAATCCAGGCGCTGAACCGCGGGTACCACGTGGCGGTCGCTGTGCCGGCGGTTTTCGGCGAGGATCAGCTCGCTCTCGCAGAAGAGCTTTTCGCGACGGTAAAGAAAACGGGACTCGTCTACGCGCTTTTCGAGACGACCGCGTTCCGTCCGCAATGCTTTGCGATGCGTAACATTTACAAAGCAGGCGGATTTGGGGACATGGTGTATACGGAAGGCGAGTATTTCCATTTCTCTCCGCCGGGAAAACCCATCGACTCTTACAAGGGCTGGCGTATCGGCTTGCCGCCGCAATACTACCCCACGCATTCAAACGGTTTTTACACCTGCGTGACGCACAAGGCATTCACGGAAGTGACCTGCATCGGAAAGCCGAGCATCCAGCCGGCATACCAGCCCGGGGGCAATCGTTACAAGAATCCCTACGGAAGCGAGATCGCGCTTTTTAAAACAGAGGAAGGCGGCTCGGCGCGTATGGCCGTCGCCTGGGATCTCAAGGGATACTCCGGCGAAGTGGGACGCTGCTACGGACAGCTAGGCTGTTTCCGCGAACGCTACGTGGGAGACAACCGGCTGATCAAAGACGCGAAGCTGATCCGTACGGCACTGCCGCCCGGCGTGGAGAACAACGGCCACCACGGCGGTTCGCACCCCTACCTTACGGACGACTTCATCCGGGCGATCCTGCTCAAGCGCAACCCCTGCGTGGATGTCGCCACGGCGCTCAACACCACGGTCTCCGGCATCTACGCGCACATGAGCGCAATGAAGGGTGGCGAGACCCTCAAGATCCCCGTATACAAACTCTTGCCTATAAATTGACAGGATGACAGGATTTTCGGGATTGAACCCAAAAGGAGCAGTTGAACGGGTAGAATTCTGGCAAAGCCCCGTAAACATTGGCTTTTGACGTATTGAGATGCGGGCGGAGCCCGCAATCTCAAAGACTGTGAGACTGTGAGGCGGTGGTTAAACAGTCGATTCCGATAGCGATAGCGACCCCGATCCCGATTTGGATGAAACCCTGAAACACATGAAACTTCATGAAAATCAGGAATTCCCCCTGGCGTTCCAAAAAAACCGAGCGATGCCCCAAAAAATCTGCGTAATCTGTGTAAATCTGTGGATAAAAAACCCGAGCAGTGCCATCCCGTGTGTTCGTGGTTAAATAATCGATCCCGATAGCGATCCCGATCCCGACCCCGATTTGGATGAAACCATGAAACCAAAGAAGGTGTCCCGTGGTTAAATAATCGATAGCGATAGCGATCCCGACCCCGACCCCGATTTGGATGAAACCCAGAAACCTTGAAACCATGAAACCATGAAACCAAAGAAAGTGTCCCGTGGTTAAACAATCGATCCCGATAGCGATCCCGACCCCGATTTGGATGAAACCCAGAAACCCCGAAACCCTGAAACCATGAAACCAAAGAAGGTGTCCCGTGGTTAAATAATCGATAGCGATAGCGATAGCGACCCCGACCCCGATTTGGATGAAACCCAGAAACCCCGAAACCCTGAAACCAAAGAGCGTTGGAGGTTCAGCTGCTCTTTTTAGGTTTACCGGTCGCGCAGGCGGAAGATCAGCGTGAGACGGGCTGCGGAAGTGACCGGTTTACCGTCGCGTGTGCCGGGTTTGAAGCGTGCCTGAGCCGCGGCACGTTCCGCCGCGCGGTCCAGATCGGGGAAACCGCTGGAAGCCACCTGTGTCACCGTTACCGCACGGCCGTCCGGCCCCACCGTCACATCGAGAATCACCGTGCCCTCCTCGCCGCGTCGGCGCGCGCCAACCGGATAGGTCGGCCGGATCGTCTGTTCGAGTAAGGGATGCCCGATGATCTGGCCGACCGCGGCTCCGCCTTGTTCCCGGATTTCAGCCTCCGCCTCCTCCACCTGCGGACCCGGTTCCGCTTGCACGGGCCGCGCTTCCGGCTCGGGCTGTTCCCGAACCGGGACGCGGACAGGCTCCGGCACGGGCCGCGCTTCCGGCTCGGGCAGTTCCCGAACCGGGGCGCGGGCAGGTTCCGGCAGGGGACGCGGTTCCGGCGGGGTCGGCAGAGATTCCGGCGGAGACAAGGGCGTCGCCTCCGGAAGCGGCGGTAAATCCTGCGGAGGTTCCGGTAATGCGGCAGGCTCGGGAGGCGGCGTAGCCTCCGGCACCGTACGCCGTGACATGACTGCGGGTGTTTCCGGCGCAGGACCCTCCAACGTCAGTTCCACCGAGGCAACTTCTAACTCGGGCCACACCTCCTTCCCGCGCTCGACCAAATGCCACCCGACCAACAGCAGCAGCAGCAGATGCAACAGCGCGGCAAGCGCGAAACAGAGAAGATGAAGGATCACCGCCCGCATGGGATGAGGCCTCCCCTCACGGTTTCCCACTCACCTGAAAGGTGACGCGCTCGACCCCGCCCTCTTTGAGCCGGCCCAAGAGTTCGATCCCGACACCAAGGGGCGCCGCCCGATCCGTGCTGATCAGCACCGGCGTGCCGGTCTCGCGCCAGAGCAAGGTCACGCCGCGCACGAGGTCCTCCAAAGCCAACGGCCGTCGGTTCAATGACAACGTGCCGTCCGCCGCCAGAGTGACAATGACCCGCTCGCCCTGCTCCGGCACCCCGCGCGCCGCGGGCAACTCCACTTTCAGGCCGCGGTGGACCGCCATGGAGAAGATCGAATAGACGAAGAAGACGAGGATCAGGAACATGACATCCATGAGGGAGATCATTTCCAGCCGGGCCTTGCGGTCCTCATATCCTGAATTCAGGCGCATAGGTCACTCTTCTGTCACATTGCGGCATCGTCCTGTCCCGGCCCCCGTCCCCGGTTTTTCCGCAACGCGGACACCGGTGTTAAAGGCCAGCGCGAACTGATGGATGATCTGCTCCAACTCGTGGGTGCGGCGTTTGAGTTGGGACACCAGAAAATTGAACGGGAACAGGCAGGCGATGGCCACGATCAGTCCCGCCGCCGTGGTGATCAGGGCCTCGGCAATGCCTGCGGTAGCGGCCGCCGGATTCTCGATACCCTCAAGGTTGAGCATGTTGAACGTGTTGATGATACCCGTGACCGTACCGAGAATGCCGAGCATCGGCGCGACCGTGATGGTGGTGTCCAACACCGAGAGCCCCCGGCGCAGGCGGTCCAACTCCAACTGCGAGGCGGCTTCGAGTGTCTCCTGAAACCCCGAATCGCGATTTTCCAATGCCTTGACAAGTACGCGGCACACCGGCGAATCGGTCTGACGCGCACAGGCGACCGCCTCTTCGAACCGACCCTCGCGGGTCAGGGCGATCAACTTGCTCTGACGTCTGCGGAAACAAAAATTCGCGGTGTTGTAGCGCCAGAAGGCGAAGAGACGCTCGAACGTCACCGTGAGCCCCATCAGCGAAACCGCCAGGATTGGCCACATCACCGGACCGCCGCGGTCAAACAGCGTGAAGGCCGCTGCCAAACGCCCCTGCGGCTCCGTAATCTGCGCCATAATCTGTACGCCCCATCCAAACATCATGCAACGTTCCTTACCGTTAGGGACGGTTCCCCGAACCGTCCTGACGCCTTGGGGAGGCGTCCCTACCCAAAGCAGCCACACGTTCAAACCATACGGGACAACCCGCAGCCCAATTCTTTAGCCGGGATTACAGGACTTACAGGGTTTTTTGATTCTCAGTAATCATGTGAGTCCTGTAATCCCGGCTGTGAATTCTTACTTCGTCTCTTCAAACGCTTCACCCTTGCCCACGGTTCACATCACCTTCATTTTGGGCAGATCCTGAATATCGACAACCCCGACGAGGAGTCCGCGCGCATCCACCACCGGCAGATCGTCGATCTTGTAGCGTTCGAACACGCGCAGCACATCCACCGCAAAGGCGTCGTCGGCGACCGATTTGGGGTTGCGGGTCATCACCGGTGCCAGAGGCTCATGCAGACCCGCCCGGCCTTCGGAAAGCAGCCGACGCAAATCGCCGTCCGTAAAGATCCCGACAAGCCGTCCTTCCGGATCGGTCATCAGGGCCGCGCCGCTCTGGGCCGCAGTCATGGCCATCACCGCATCCATGATCGAGGCATCGGACCGCAAGGAGGCGAGACGTTCACCCGTACGCATGATGTCGCGCACGCGCAGGACCAGTGCGCGGCCGATCGCACCCGCCGGATGGAGCCGGGCGTAACTGGCTTTGTCGAACTGGCGTGCATCGATCAGCACCATAGCCAGCGCGTCGCCTACGGCGAGGGTTGCGGTAGTGCTGGTGGTGGGCGCCATACCAAAGGGGCAGGCCTCCCGTCCGATACGCACACACAGCGTCACATCGCTTAACCGCGCGAGGGTGCTCTCCGGATTGCCGACCATGGCGATGACCGGCACCTCGAGACGCCGCACAGCGGGGATCAGCCGGATGACCTCTTCCGACTCGCCCGAAAAACTCAGCGCCAGCAGCACATCCCGGGCCGCGATCATCCCGAGGTCACCGTGCATGGCCTGAATGGGGTTCATCACCACACTGGTCGAACCGGTGCTGGCCAGCGTGGCCGAGAGTTTCTCGGCGATGTGGAGATTTTTACCCACACCCGTGACCACAATCTTACCGTCGCGGTCGAGCGTTTCCGTCAGCAGACGAACGGTCGCCAGAAAATCATCCCCCAGAGCGGCCTGCGCCGCGCGCAGCCCCTCGATCTCGGTTTCCATCACCTCCCGGGCGCGGGAGAGAATCGTTGCGTTATCCATAATGCGTTTTATTGTACCGCAACGGTTTCGGGAAGCAAGGGAGGAATCAAGGATTTCCAAGGTCATGCGTTTCAGGGTTCCATTGCGGCGCCATCGCTATCGCCATCGGGATCGGGGCGGTTGACTCGCGACCCGCGACGAGCGACCTGCGGTGTCGGAAACGCGGGCGTCCCTGTCGATCGTCACGGGTCGAATGTCGCGGGTCGCGGGTCGACGTTCCCGAACCCGAACCCGATAGCGATACCGATAGCGATTTGGAGAACGTGAATGTTGGCCCCTCCCCGTACACGTACTCGTCACGTACCCGTACACGATGACTCTTCCCCCCTGTCACGAACCGATTACAGTTTTATGTGTTTCAGGATACGAAAATACGGCATAATATTACTGTACATGGGAAAGGATAACTTCTGAACTACCGAAGGAGAGTCGTTGTGACGCGAAACGTTTTGCAATGGATCGTCTGTGGGGTATGGCTGGCAGGGACGGCGTGGGGACAGGGAGAACGCAGGCTGTCGCTTGATGACTACCGCGACCGCATGAAGGGCGGTTGGATCGGGCAGATCATCGGTGTGGCGTGGGGCGCGCCGACGGAATTCAAATTCAACGATGTGATCATTCCGCAGGAAAAGGTGCCGGTCTGGAAGCCGGAAATGATCAACCATGCGTTCGGTCAGGATGACCTCTATGTGGAGATGACCTTCTTGCGCACGCTGGAGCAATACGGTCTGGACGTGGATATCCGTCAGGCGGGCATCGATTTTGCCAACAGCGAGTACCAGCTCTGGTGCGCCAATGACGCGGGCCGCAGGAATCTGCGCAGGGGCATCGCACCGCCGGATTCGTCGCATCCGCATTTCAACTCCCGCGCAAACGATATCGACTACCAGATCGAGGCGGACTTCGCCGGACTCATCTCGCCCGGAATGCCGGCAGCGGTCATCGCGCTGGGCGAGAAGTTCGGCCGGCTCATGAACTATGGCGACGGCGTGTACGGGGGCCAGTTTATGGGCGGGATGTATGCCGAGGCGTTCTTTGGGAGCGACCTGCATAAGGTCATTGAGGCGGGATTGGCCTGTATCCCGGCCGACAGCCAATATGCCGAGATGGTGCGCGACTTGGTGAGCTGGCATCGTGAGGCACCGCATGATTGGACGCTCGCTTGGCAGCGCTGCCTGCAGAAATACCGCAAAGACCCGGCGTATCAAAAAGCCTCCAACGGCGCGATTGATGTGAAGATCAACGGCGCGATGGTTCTGTTCGGACTGCTGTACGGGCGCGGCGATATGGCGCAAACGGTGGTGATCTCCATGCGCGGCGGTTATGATTCAGATTGCAACCCGTCGAGCGCCGCAGGCGTGGTCGGCACGATGGCCGGCTTTTCTAAGCTGCCCGCCCACTACACAAAGGAACTGAAGCTCGAACCGAAGTTTTCCTACACCGCCTACAACGTGCCGGCGCTGCTGGATGTTTGCGAGCGTCTGGCACGGCAGACGGTGGTGCAGCAGGGCGGACGGATCGA
>JAPXSY010000104.1:0-8514 GCA_033812795.1 Kiritimatiellia bacterium | reverse complement strand
CTAGCGTTTTGCCGCCAGAAAAAAACAACCCGCGCACCCGCGCATTCCCTCATCACCTTCACTCAGCGATTTGCTGATAAAGCGAGACGGAAGACCGCCTTCGCGGAGGAGCCGGGCAGACCGCCCCCCCTACCCCCCCGTCGCCAGACGTGACAATTTGACGCGGTGACATTTTGTCACGTCTAATTTCAGAGGGGCTTGGGGGAACGGCCACCCGGCTCCACCCGCAGAAGGCTGTCTCACCGCCGCTCCGAAGAGGTGATGAGGAAGCCGCCTTGCGCGTTCTCGCCGTCGTAGCCCTGGGTAGTTCCCCAGGCCACCCGCGCAGGGATGCCCTAAACCGATCCCTGCGCCCCGCAAAAACGAAGAAAGTAAACCACATCCTGCCGTGAAAATCAACTGCATTTTAGTGACTTACAGAAATGATTAAACGTCAACAGGTTACGAGCCAGAAAATCGGCTCAATGCCCGTCTTTGCCGACCTCGACCTTGTATTTTGACTGCCCCATGACGAACCAGACGTAGAAAAAAATAAAAATAATTTAATTTTACGGTTGACGCTGGTGCTAGGAGGTGCTACTCTCACGTCATGAAAAAAGCAAAAACTGTTTCTAAAACGGCCTCTCGGAACATCCGCGTCACAGTGGATATTTCCCGCGAATTATTGGGAGCTGTCGAGAAAGCCGGAGCGCCGTATGGGTTTGATCGGGCCAAGGCGATCCGGTTTTTTTTGCGTAAAGCGGTAGCACGTCATATCACCGCCTTGTAAGTCTGTCATCTGAAAAAAGGAGACCACGCCATGAACCCGACTCTGAAAAACGCGCTCTGCCTGATCGGCAACTTCATCGCGGCTGTCCTTCTGGTCGCCGTGCCAGTCATCGCCAAGATCGTCCTCGACCCGCTTTGAAAGGAGACCCGCCATGCCGAAGAAAAAATCACAACACTGGAACCCTCCGGAAACCGCGCCCGCTGACTCGGCTCTATTGGGCATGATTACGATCAAACCCATCGGCCTCAAATTTATCACCGCCGTTTACGTCAAGGACGGCGTGTTGGTTTGGTTCGATTCGCTAAAGCCGGTTGACACAAAGCATTACGAGCTTGCCGGGTGGATGCACCTGATAAATGCGTTCATGCTTCTCGGAGGTGAACCGTGATAGACGCATCCCCGACCCAACACCTCCTGCGTATACCGGAAGCCGCCGAGCTTCTCCGCGTCCGCCCCGGCGACATGTGCCGGTACATCCAGCACGAGGAGCCGCGCCACGTCACCGCAAAGACCGTGCTGAGCCTCCTCAACGGCAGGCGGGCCGGAAGCTGGCGCGGTGACCTGTGGCGGCTCCCGCAACGCCTGCTCACGCTGGAGGAGGCCGCGCGGTCGGTGCTTCCGCGCATGACCGATGACAAAGCCCGCCGCCGCCTGCTCTCCATGTGCAACCGCGCCAAGAACGCGCCGCCGCATTTCCGCCTGACCCGCCGCATCGTACGGTTCGATCCCCACGCCCTGCGCGAGTGGCTGTCCGAACGCTCCGGCAGAGAGGCGGTGCTGCGTTGACCCCAGGCTCCTCACATGACTGCATGGTGCGGCTTGTCCGCTGGCTTGCCGAACGGTGCCATACATGCCCGTGGGGAACCATGTCCGGCAGGTGCATCCAGTGCCCAAGCCTGGACGCCACCCACATCCTGCGGTTCATGCGCGAGGAGGCGGCATTGCTGGCGGACGGGTCATCCGTGCCAGAGACGGAGATCGGCTTCATCCGAGAGATCGCCAAGCTGTTCACACTCACAGCCGCGCGCCGCTTGGTGGCCAAGGTGTGCGCGGGCACGGCAAAAAACCGGATGACGCGCAACAGGTACTTCCGGAACCTGGTGAAGCACGGATACCTGACACTTTCGGACGACGGGAAGACGGTCGGCCTATCCCCGCTCGGTCTCGCACTGATACACGCCGACGCCAACCAAAGGGAACAAGGGAATGAACCCCAATAACGTGATGACCGCCTCGCGCATGGCCGCGCTGTCGCTGTGCCTGCGCAAACACTACTGGGCATACGAGGCGATGCTCAAGCCCGCGACTGCGGCGGACGCTCTGGCGTTCGGTACGGCGTGGCACAAGGCGATGGAGGCTCTGGCGAAAGGCGCTGACGCACGCACGGCGTTCCTCGCCGCCGCCGAGTGCGGGCTGAAGGACGAGTTCACAGCCGCGACGTTGCAGGCGATGCTGGCCGGGTACGCGAAACACTGGTGCATGTCCTATGGCACAATGATGCCTGAAGTCCAGTTCAGCCTGCCCGTCAAAGGCGCGAAAGACTGGACAGCCGATGGTAAGATCGACGGCATCGTGGACAACGGCGACGGAACCGTGTCCCTGCTGGAGCACAAGACCTCGGGGCAGGACATCGACCCGTCAAGCGACTACTGGCTCCGGCTGCGCGGCAACGTCCAGATCGCCACCTACGCCGATGCTCTGGAGCGGAACGGCTACACGGTGCGCGACGTGGTTTATGACGTGGCCCGCAAGCCGACCATCCGGCCTATGGCGTCCGTGCCGACGCTCGACGCGAGCGGCCTCAAGACCGTCATCGGGCTTGACGGCCAGCGCGTCTACAAGCGCGACGGCCAGCCCAAGCAAAGCGCGGACAAAGATAAGGGCGAGTCCTTCCTCGCCGCTCCAGAGGCCGCCGAGCGGTATGGAGAGCGGCTGCACGAGGACATCGCGGAGCGTCCCGAGTTCTATTTTCAGCGGCGCGTCTACACCGTGTCTAAAGCGGAAATCGCCGGTATATCAGCCGCCCGCAAAGAGGCCGTCGCTCTGGTCAAGCATCTGCGCAAGCGCGCGAAGGCCGGACCCGCCGCATGGCTGCGGTGCGACTCGCCGATGGTATGCAGATTCTGTCCCTACGAAACCCTCTGCCTCCAGGACATCAGCCCCGTTCGCGGCGTTGACGAGGCCCCCGCCGGATACCGGTGGGCGGAAGAGGCCAACGAAGAGCTTGCGGCGGCGTCCCCCGTCGCGGAGTAACAAGGAGAAACGAAAAATGACAAAGAAAAGATTCGCAGAGATCACGGGTGTTGAGGTGGTCACGCAAGAAATCATCGGAGACGAGGCCGTGCAGTTGGAGGCGGTCAAGAATGACTGCTACGCGATCCGGTACATCGCCAGCCCGAGCGAGGCCGTCCAGTTGGAGGCGGTCAAGAATGACTGCTACGCGATCCAGTACATCGCCAGCCCGAGCGAGGCCGTCCAGTTGGAGGCGGTCAAGAATGACGGCTACGCGATCCGGTACATCCGCGATCCGAGCGAGGCCGTCCAGTTGGAGGCGGTCAAGAAGTGCGGCTACGCGATCCGGTACATCGCCAGCCCGAGCGAGGCCGTCCAGTTGGAGGCGGTCAAGAATGACTGCTACGCGATCCAGTACATCGCCAGCCCGAGCGAGGCCGTCCAGTTGGAGGTGGTCAAGAATGACGGCTACGCGATCCGGTACATCCGCGATCCGAGCGAGGCCGTACAGCTCGCTGCCGTGGAGCAGGACGGTTGCGCGATCCAGTACATCCGCGATCCAAGCGAGGCCGTACAGCTCGCTGCCGTGGAGGAGGAAAGCGACGCGATCCGGTATTTCAAGGACAGTTGGTTCGATGCTGAATAAGGAGAAACGAAAAATGACAATCCCGACAAGAACCCCACCGCCCGCCGCCGACCGTCAGCCAGTGCTGAACATGGCCCCGCGTCAGGCCCCGACCGCGCCCGTCGCGTGGTCGAAACCCCATGAGATCGGAAAGCGCGTCCTGCTCTACGGAGTCGGAGGCATGGGCAAGACGACCTTTGCAAGCCGTCTCCCCGGCGCGCGCTTCATCGACCTCGACAAGTCCCTCGCATCTATCGGGGCTGAAATCCCGTGCGTCACGCCAGCCGACTGGTCGGACTTCCGCTCGGTCATCAAATCCTGCTCCAGCATGAAGTCCGGCGAGTGGCTTGTGATCGACTCCTGCACCCCGCTCCAGAACTACTGCGAGCACTGGGTGTTGGCAAACGTCCGCACCGACAAGGGCGCCGCCGTCCGCAATATCGAGGGCTACGGCTACGGCAAGGGCTTCCGCCACGTCTATGACGAGTGGGGGCAGATGCTTATCGACATCGACGCCGTGGTTGAGCAGAAGATCAACGTCTGCTTTATCGCGCATTCTTCTAACTACAACGTCGCCAACGTCGAGGGCGACGATTACAAGCGGATCGAGCCGCGCCTTCAGGACGCCGGCGACGGCGGGAAGTCCTCGATCAAGGAGAAAATGCGCGACTGGGCCGACTTTGTCCTGTGCGTCCGCGAGGAGGTCGTCATCGACGAGTCAGGCAAGGCTCAGGGGTGCGGCACACGCGCCCTGTACAGTTCGGTCAACCCGCACTGCATGGCGAAGAGCCGCCGCGCTGACGGCTCGCAGCTCCCCCCGCTCCAGATCACCGCCGACAACGGCGCGGATGTCTGGAAACAGATTCTTAACTAACAAGAAAGGACACCAGAAGATGATTACCCAAGAGGGAAGATACACCGCCACGGTTGACGCCGTGAGCGTGGGCGACGGCAAAAGCGGATCGCTGCTGATGACGTGCCTGCACACCGTGGACATGCCGGACGGCACGACCGATCAGATCAAGAGCGTCACAACGCTCGTCAGCAAGGATGGCGTTGTGATGGTCAAGAATATCGACCGGGTGAAGGAGTGGTCTGGATGGGACGGTAATGACGTGCTCGACCTGATGACCATCCAGATGCCCGAGCGGGTGAGTCTCACGATCAAGATGGAGCCGGGTTTTGTGGACAAGGAGCACCTTTACCCGAAGGTCGCGTGGGTCAATCCGGTCGGCGGCGGCGCGGCGGCGGACATCCCCGCGCCCATCAGCCGCGAGGAGTTCGCCAAGAAGTACGCGGCCAAGTTCCGCGCGTTGGGCGGGACGGCTGCCGCGAAGCCCGCGGCCCCGCACGGAGTTCCAGCGAAACCCGCCACGGCCCCGCGCGGAGTTCCCGCGAAACCCGCCACGGCCAAAACCAGGCCGGCCAATCCGATGGCGAGCATGACCGTCGAGCAGGTCATGGAGAAGGTCTGGAATGTGTTCGGAGCGGCCAACGACAGCCTCGACCAGCCCGCGCTTGAGGCGGCATGGTTCGCCTTCGTTGACGCGGGCGGCGGCGGCAAACCGCAGGATGCCATCACTCGGGAAGAGTGGGTGGCGATGTGGAACCAACTGGAACCCTGCCCGTTCTGACGGGACGCGGGGCGCGCATGCGGACAACGCGCAAGGATTTTCCGACGTGACACCGATACCCAAACCAAAACCCATGCCGAGGATGCGTGACGACGCCGGTGAAGTGATCCCCGCCCGCATAGAGGCTGTGTGGAAGCGGCGCTCCGATCTGCGCAAGGCCGTCAGGATGATGTCCGACTCCGCCAGTCTGCTGGAGGAGCTTCACGAGGAGGCCCCAGCGTTATTCGCCCATACTCAATACGATGTAGCCTTGGCATGGCTGGACAGCGCAGCGTTCGCGCTGCGGCAAGGGATGCCGTCGCGGCTGTGCCCGCTGTGCCGTGGGATCGGGTGCCGCGTGTGCCGAAGCAGCGGGATGCTGAGCAAGGAGAAATATGCTGCCTGCGTATCTGATAAGTAAAATAGGGCCGCCTGTGCCTAATGGAGAAGTCAACGCCGATGACTCACGAGGAATGGGTAGAGTTCGGGAAGCGTACCTCCAACACGGGCCGTTAGGCGCGGAAGCAGCGCCGGAAGAGGTCCCGTACTGATAAGAACGAGGCAAATTGAAAGGAGAACAGAAATGAAGCAGGTGGACAAAGTGGAGCGGTATGACTGGGTGAAGCCTGGAGACAATGGAAGGCAGTGCAAGGTGGCGGTGGATGAATTGAAGGTTGACCACGCCTATCAGCGGCCAGAGGTGAGCGACAGGAACACGCTGGCGCTGGCGCGTGGGTTCAACTGGGTGGCGTTCAACTCCATCGTCGTCATGGAGCGGGCGAACGGTGACAAGTACGTGGTGGACGGCCAGCAGCGGTTGCTTGCTGCTAGGCGGCGCGGAGACATCCGCGATGTTCCGTGCGTGTTGTTCAAGTCCGATGGGCGCGAGCATGAGGCGCGTGCGTTCATCTCTCTGAACGTCCGGCGCACGAATGTTCCGGCGGTCGCCAAGTTCAACGCGAGCGTCCGCGCAGCGTTGAACCCTGAAAAGCAGATTGCAGATTGGCTGGCAACGCAAGGGCTGTCCGTGACCGAAGACGGAAAGGATATGAAGGGCGTTGACTTCCCGTCTTGCCTGATTCGGTCTTGGACGATGAACACAGACGCCTGCAAGAATGCTATTTCGATCCAGCGTGAGGTGAACGGAACGGAACCATTGCACAGCACCTGCCACAAGGGAATCTTCTGGCTGTTGCACAACGGCATCGACGTTGAAGAACACGCCAACAAGTTGAAGCGACTCGGAGGCCGGTCAGCAATGCTGCGAAGCGTGAAGATGCTGGAGATCGAGACCGGCGCGAAAGCGAGCGAGCGCGGGTGCGGGATCGGGGTGCTGCGTCTGATCAACTACAAGAGGCGAGGAAGCAGGATCATGGTGCCGGAGGGGGCGTGAGTACCGCCAACCACGGGAGACAAGGCGCGGTAGCCCGTCGCTCTAAGGCTTGGTTATCCGGTGATGAAGGGGTACGAAATGAACATTCGAGAAATCGAACATGACAGATTGCTTGAAAACCTCAAGACAGCGTTGAAGGAGTACGTCGATTATGCCGAGTACATCAAGAGAGCAAACGCGGCACCGAATAAGCGCAAGCCTTCTAAGGGGATAGCGAACAACGTTTTTGGGGATAACGCGAAAGGTGAGGCGCGGCGTTAAGAGCAGAGTCCGAGTAGGTATCTCGGTCAGGAACAGAGCTGGCGCAGCCCGTTCGATTCGGGCTTTAATCCGTGGTGGTCTGAGGCCAGTTCGTGTTGGTTCAATTCCAACCCTGCTCATTTTGTTGGGAACGACATGACACTCGAAACTTACTTGGCAATTAAGGAAAGGCGGGAGGTATGATGATGAACGGGTTACCGAATTGCGTGGCGGAAGAACGTTTGCTGGCGATGCAGCGCCGGGACCGGGAGCTGGATGATCTATGGGATTGGCTGGCGGAGTACATGGAGGAGCACGGCCTGAGCGCTGATGATGTGCGGCGGGCTGTTTGTCGCGTGGAGAGGCTTGGTTCTGATGTTGATGATGCGCTGAAGTATGATCCGTCGTGGTCCATTGCTTGCGTTCCATCCCCGCCGTTTGACCGTGCAAGTATTGCCAGACACTGGAAGGCGATGAAGGAAGAGATTAAACGGTTGAGATTAGAGGTAGGGCATTCGCAGAACGCCGTGGATGTGCCTCGGCGCGGTAGCGACGTAGGCACCAGCCCTTTGTTGGGGCTTCCGGGTTCTGAGGACTGACATGGTGACGATCCTGACAGGCGATTGCAGAGAGGTGTTGAAGACGCTGCCGGATGAGTCCGTCAACTGCTGTGTCACGTCCCCGCCGTACTGGGGGTTGCGCGACTATGGACACGCCGGGCAGATCGGGCTGGAGCGGACGCCGCAGGAGTACGTCGAGAACATGGTGGCCGTGTTCCGCGAAGTGCGCCGGGTGCTGCGCGAGGACGGAACGTTGTGGCTGAACCTGGGCGATTCCTACACGGGCTACTGGGGGAAGAAGTACGCGCACAAACCTTTTGGGGCCGACCGAACTCCTGACTCCAGCACTCCGCCGCACAAGGACACTCCCGATTGGTGGGCGATGGGATTGAAGCCCAAGGAACTTGTGGGCATCCCCTGGCGCGTGGCGTTTGCGTTGCAGGCTGATGGCTGGTGGCTGCGCTCTGACATCGTGTGGGCGAAGCCGAACCCCATGCCGGAGAGCGTGACGGACAGGCCGACGAAAAGCCATGAGTACATCTTCCTCCTGACCAAATCGGATCGGTACTACTACGACGCGGAGGCGATCAAGGAGCCGGTGCAGTCGGGACCGTCTGACGTGAGGAAGATGCTCGAATCGAAGGACCGGATTGACGCCAAGCACTTCCACACGGACGCCGGGCCGCTGGCTGCCGCAAACCATCGGACGAACATCGGGAACAAGCGGGCCGTGGGCGGCACGAAGATTCACGGGAACCTGCCGGGACGGGACGACGGGGGCCGGGCGTGCAATGACCCGGAGCAACTGTTCAGGAACAAGCGGGACGTGTGGACGGTGGGAACGTCAACCTACGACGGCGCCCACTTCGCCACCTTCCCGCCCGCGCTGATTGTGCCGTGCATCCTCGCCGGGTGCCCGGCAGGCGGCACAGTGCTTGACCCGTTCGGCGGGAGCGGGACCACGGGCGACGTGGCGAGCGGCAACGGACGCCGGGCCGTGCTGGTCGAGTTGAACCCGGAGTACGCGAAACTGGCGCAGGACAGGTGCGGCCTGTTCTGTAGCCCCAACACGAGCCGTGAGG
>JAPXSY010000103.1:0-8523 GCA_033812795.1 Kiritimatiellia bacterium | reverse complement strand
CCCTGAAACCTGAAACCCTGAAACCAAAGAGCGTTGCTTTCAACGCTCTTTTTAAGGCGTCCGCGGACGGTTCGGGGAACCGTCCCTGTCGATCGCCGCAGGTCGAATGTCGCGGGTCGCGGGTCGACGATCCCGATTCCGATCCCGATTCCGATACCGATACCGATACCGACCCCGATTTGGATGAAACCCAGAAACCCTGAAACCCTGAAACCCAGAAAACCCAAGCAGGGTTACTCCTCATCCTCAGGCTCGACATTCTCCAGGATATATTTTTCGAGCGCTTCGGGCGTGCTGTACTCTTCACCGGTGATGCTTTCGTATTCCTCGCGCGCCACATCGACCGCAGGGCCGTTCTTCTGGCCCTGAATGATGGTTTGCAGACTTCGCAGGACCACGTCCTCGGGAAGTCCGTTGAACTCCATCGCGATCGATTGCAGCGTATCTTCATCACGCGTGGACCTCATGGCGAGAGTCAGCATCTGAGCCTTGGCGTGGGGATCCTCGATCTCTTCAATGGCCATGATCCACTGCTGCAACGCCTCCTCAGAGACTTCGCTGTCCGCATCGCCAAGCATGACGGAGAGTTCGGGTAACGCCTTGACTCCGATCCACCCCAAGGTCGTGACCACATCCGAACGCACTTCGCTGCTTTCGGCCTTCAGCAATTGACGCGCCAATTCCAACGCGCCCCGCTCGTCCCCGTTATCCAGACGCTCTTCCATCGTGGCGGCAAGCTTCTGTTCGGGCGTCAGCGGAACCTCGTTTGTGGGGGAGGGCGACGCCAAGCGTTTGGCCTCTCTTTCGCGAGTCCGCTGGGCCGCGTTTGCCAGCGACGATCCCCCTCCCCGAACGCTCCCGCTCCGGACAGGTTTTCCCGTTGTCGCCCGCGCACCGCTGCCCGCTGCCGCCGTTTCAGCCGCATCCGGCACGGCAACCGTTTGTCCGCCGGAAGAGGCCCCGGGAACCCGGCGGTATTGGACGAACGCCGCGATTCCCGCCGCCAACACCAGCACCCCCGCCCCGACAGCGAAGACCCCCTTTTCCCGTTTGCCTACACCCATGAAGCCCCCCTACCCCGCTTTGCCCTTGCGGAATAAATTCGTGCCGTTCGGATACTCGAACCGCGTCCGTTCCTGCAACGCCTTCAGCCAAGGGGCTTGCAATTTCTTAAGACGCGTCTGCATGATCTCCCGCCTCAGTTCCGCGTCGCTCTTTTCCGCGACGGGATGCGCCGTCAGCAGCAGAATCCGTCCCAAATTGACCGTGGCCTGCTCCCTCGCAAGCGGAGAATCGATCCCCTTGCGTTCCAGAACCTTGATGATCACCAAACCCTCTTCCGTCTGGAACGGATCGGAGACCGCGCCGACCGGCAGCGAGAACGCCGCCTTCCGAACCCTCTTGTCATCGATTTCGATGGGGACCTGTTCCCCCAAAACCCCGTCGGGGACCTCCGTGTCCTCGGTCACCTCGCGCGCGACCTCAAAAAAGTCCTCCCCCGAGCGGATCCGTTTGCAGATCGCCTCGCCGCGCGCCAGAACAATCCGGTTCGTCTGGTCGCACGACTCATTGTATTGCGCCATCGACTGCCTCGCCCACTCAACATCCGCTTCGGTGATCTTCAGCCGGTCCCCGAACTCCGCTTCGCGAAGCGCCAGGATCAGCGCGTTCTCGCGCGCAATCTGATAAGCGAGACGCAGTTCGGCTTCCGGTGCCCCGGCGAACCATTCGACCGGCACATTCTTGCTTGCGGCGAGCTTGGCCAAGCTTCTGCTGGCATCTTTCCAATGGGCTTCGGTCGCCTTCACCCCGCGTCGGCGCGCCTCCTGAACCAAAACCTCTTTGGTGATGAACTCCCGCACCAGAGTCCTGGCGCGCCGTTTCCGGTTCATCTCCAAGGACATCGGATTGGCGGAGGGGTTGTTGGCGCGGTACAGCGTGTCCAGCCCGGACAACATCAGGTCATAATCCGCGCGCCGGAACGGGGTGCCGTTCACGGACACGATGACCTCATCCGGCGTCATCTCGGAGATGAGTTTTTCCGTATCCCCGACCACGATTCCGGCACGGCCTCCGTTTCGTCCGCATCCGGCCAGCAGCATTCCGGACAGAAGGAGTCCCGACCACACCGCTCCCCGCCTCCTCACCCCATGGTGCCGCGAGACGGTTCTCCTCATCAATCCCCCTCCTGAATCGCCAGCAAGCAGACTTCCTCCGACTGCGTAAACCTGTAGGTCCGCGCCGTTCCGGGATATTCCGCCAGGCCCGAATACAGATAATGTCCGTATCCCACGGTCATTTCCGCGCCCCAAACAGCCTGCTCTTGCAGCAGAACCCCGTTGTACCGGATCATGTTGCTCTTATGAGCCCACCGCCTGACCGCCGGTTCCCGCGTGAGATTGATGTAGGTCGCGTAATCGTAATGCACGCGGAACGAACCGCCCAGCAGTCCGCTCGATGATGTCAGGCGCAACTGGAACTGGTTCGGATTGGTCCCCGTGTCGTAATTGTAGAGCGGTTTTCCGGTCGCTCCGTCGGTTCCGGTCTTGACCAGGTCCCCGCGCGGGACGATGAACCCTCTCCCTCTCGCATTCGGCACCACTTCAAGCGGATCGGCGGACTCCCACGAAACACACTCCGCCTCTTTGGCGATTCGCGCCGTGAATGAACGTCCGGTCATCTCGTTAAGCGCCACCGTGATCAACGTGTAGCGCAACAGGGTGCCCGGCTTTTTCATCTCGTCGACGAAAAAGCGGAACCCGTCGAAAACCGTGTGCAGCGAGGCGTACCGGTCATACCTTCCTCCGGCCACCCCGAGCATCAGATCGAAACCGGGGGCTTCCAGATTGTACACCGGAACGGACGTCGGCTTGAAACTCACGCATTCGAACGGGTACTCCTCCACGGCCGTGACGTCCCAAACGCCGTTTGCGTTCGCGTCGCCGAAGCAGAGCACACCCGAGAAGCGTCCGCCCTGATACGCAGAGGGCGCGGTGAACAGCACCGCATAAACCCGCGGCAGTCCGTTCACGCCCAACGTCCCGTCCCCCGGCCAAACGAACAGTGCGCCGCTCTGGGAATACGCCGTGCCGTCCGGGAGTTTGCCGGCGGCGCGGAAGGTTCCGCGCCTGTCCACGGTGATCGTCGCGTAGCCCGATCCGGCGGGCGCGCCCTCCAGCGGCCACACGATATCCGCCACCGGGAAGGCCACGGTATACGAGCCTTGCAGGCTGGCGAGCAGCTCGGCGCGCGCGCTAAGATCGGCCCGGAACATCCGGCACGAACGCGCGTCCTCATCCGTGCCGATCACCCCTTCGATAAGCCCGCTCTCCATGTGCAGTTCCAGTTCGAACGGAACCGCGGTCCGGCCCTGCACCAGCGAGCCGACGATCGTCGCGATGCCGGTGTCGATATTGATGTTGTGGTGCCGCGCGTTGCGGATCGCGAACGTCCCCGCGTAACCCGGCGCGTTCCGCGGGAAAATCGCCTTGCCGGAGATCTGGCCCCTGGCGGACACCTTCATCTCGAACGTGCCTGTGACGCGCTCGTCCGGATCCTCGTCATCCGCATCCGCCTCCACCAGTCCGGTATAGTCTGCCGCGCGCGTCACCATGGGGTCGGCCTCGTTAAGCGTCACCACCGCTTCCGGCCCGACTTCGTTCCCCGTCGTTGATGCCAGGGTCACGCCGAACGTTTCATCACCCTCCCACTCGATCACGTTCTTGATCAGCGTAAACGTCACGGTCTTCACGGCAGCCTCGCCGTCCGCCCACGTCAGCGTGGCCGGCGAAGGCGCGCCGTTGAAATCCTGCCCCGCCGTGGCCGTATGCCCGGAATCGGGGGTCAGCTTGTCCTTATACCCGATCTGCACCGTCGCCTCGCCGGTTGTGCCGCCCGTGCGCCGGACCTGGAGCGTCACGCTGCCCGCTCTCTCATTCACCGCCACAGCGTTCTGCACGAATTCGATCGTGCCCGGCGCGAAGCGCTGGTGATGGAGCGTGTAAAGGATATTGGTGTCCGCGGAAGTCTCGCGCCAGACCTTGATATACGCGGTTCCCGCGGCTGTCGGCACAAACTCGAATTCCGGCTCACTCGCCAGCACGGCGGGCCCGGCCCACACCGACCCTCCGCCGGCATCGCCATACACCGCGGCCTGCGGCGCATCCCCCTCGATCCCGCTCACATCCGAGAACCATACCCGGTAGGTCGCGCCGCTCACCACCGGAAGCCGATACCAGTCCGCGGAATCCGCATAGGGCTCATCGCCGCCTTTGCTCGCGAGCTTGAGGTTGGCCTCGGTCTTTTCCTGGTCGCCCCAGGCCAGTTCCGCCGCGCCCTCAGCCGCGTCGTTCTCCGGGTCATAGGCGTCTTTGGAGGTGTCCGCCGGCACCGGCGAGAAGGCCCCGACATGCTGCTCGAAAAAGTTCTGCAGCACCTGCAGCACCGTGGCCGGATCCTTACTGGTGCTGGGGCGCTGCCACTTCTGATCTACGACCTTCACGCCGTCCTGCCACCACGTCAGGCGCGTCAGCGGCCATTGCCCTGTTCCGACCCACCGCTTGATGGGGGTTTGGGCAGCGGCCAAGGAATGTTCGTACACCAGAATAAACCCGCTGTTCGCGAAATACTCCCTCACGGTCTCATTCTGTAAGATCGTGTCAAGCCTGCGGCAATACGTGCAGCCCTCTTCGCCCCACACCACAAACATCGGCGCGTTCAGTTCCTTGGCCTTGTCTGTCGCGGCCTCAAGATTGCTGTGCCACTGCCCCGGCACCACCGGATCGGCAGCCCCTGCGGTCGGGATCGCTGCCCGCGCCGCCCCCGCGAAAAGAGTCGCGCACGCCACTCCGGCACATACACCAGCAACTAACTTCATCTTCATTTGTGGTCTCCTAATGATCCGTCCATGGATAGCGTACCGAATCCATGGGCCGCATGCAAATAAAAAAAGAGCGGGGGTTTCCCCCCGCCCTTCACTGAATCCGTCAGTTTCCCGACTTAGAAGTAGTCAGGCAGCCAATCAAGGTAGGCGCTTGAGTCTTTAATCAGCTTCTTCACCTTCGAGGAGCTGTACTTGATCGACCAGGTTCCGAACGCAACCGTATCGACCGTGTTATCAGCACGCAGCGCACAACCACTTGATGCTTGGTCGTCGCAGACATACGCCGCGGCCTCATCGCAGGACAGCGCGTCGTTGCACTTGGGCGGCGCGATTTGACCGGCGAAGTTTCCGCTCGCGCTCTTCACCCGGCAGTTCTTGGTATCCCACTTGCCGAAACCGGCAAGATAGAGCGTGCCGTCATTCAACACCCCGTCCTCGTCAGGGGAGAGGGTCACATAAACCTCAACATCGCTCTTCTTCCTGCCGATGACGTGGAAAGAAATCGATGCGGGCATTGTCTCCCCCACCTTCGCCTTCTTGTCCCAGAGGTACCAAGACGTGCCGGAATTGAGGGAATCGCACTCGCATTCGCAAACGTAGAAGAATCCCTGGATGGTCTTCTTCCCGGTCTTGCGGAAGCAAGTCGCCGCGTTCGTCACAGGGTCGCCACAGTGCGAGGGCAGGACGTAACCCGCCTTCGAGTCGGGCACCGTTGTCTTGACGCTCAACTTCACGTCATAAGCCAGAGCGCAGTCCTCCGGTTCCGGCTCACCGCACCCTTGCGCGTATGCGCCGCCCACGATCGTCACCGCGGCAGCAAACATCATCAACTTCTTCATGAGTACTCCTTTGTTGTTTCTCTTTTTGGAACCGCCGGGCGACTTCCAAAACATCGCCGGCGAATCCAAAAATCGGTTGCAGGTTAGCATAATGAGTGTATGCCGTCAACCCGCTAAAATGAAAAAAACTCCAGTTGTTCAGGCACCCGCCTGAAAACCTTTTTGCTTCAAGTCCGGGTCACTGTAGCATAGGGGGCGTGTTGGGCGCAAGCGGAAAAATGAAAAAAATGAAAAAAAATATCTCCGCATGTTTTAACCGCCCCGTCGGCAACTTGCCCATGACTTCAATCATAAATCCCGTGGACCCCGCTTTTCTCCCCGCCGAGAGGCGGGGAGGCGGTATCGATAGCGATACCGATACCGACCCCGACCCCGATTTGGATGAAACCCTGAAACCCTGAAACCCTGAAACCCTGAAACCAAAGAGCGTTGCTTTCAACGCTCTTTTTAAGGCGTCCGCGGACGGCTCGGGGAACCGTCCCTGTCGATCGCCGCAGGTCGAATGTCGCGGGTCGCGGGTCGACGATCCCGATACCGATACCGACCCCGACCCCGATTTAGATGAAACCCTGAAACCAGAAACCCTGAAACCATGAAACCATGAAACCATGAAACCATGAAACCCTGAAACCCTGAAACCAGAAACCCTGAAACCAGAAACCAGAAACCATGAAACCTGAAACCATGAAACCAGAAACCATGAAACCAGAAACCATGAAACCAGAAACCCAGAAACCCAGAAACCCTGAAACCATTTAACTTGCGTTGCGGGCTTTGCCCGCATCTTAGAAATACCCGCCCTTGTCGGTGATCTGCTTGACCGTCTCGCCCGCGGCGACCCAGCCGAAGATTTTCTTTTCGTTCTCGCGGATTTCTTCGGCGCGCGTCAGCACATCATAGGCGATGTCGCGCGGCACGCAGACCACGCCGTCGCAGTCCGCGAAGATCACATCGCCGGGCTTGACCGTCACGTCGCCGATCTGGATCGGGATCTGGTAGTGCGTGATCAGGCAGCGGCCGAGCGAGCCGTTGGGGATGCGGTATCTGTAATACACGGGGAAGGGCTTTTCCAGAATCTGCCGGGTGTCGCGGATGCCGCCGTCGATGCAGGCCGCCTTCACGCCCTTGCCGTACGCGGTGGCGGTCATCACCCCGCCCCACAGCGTGGCCTTCTCATCGTTCGAGGTGTCCCACACCACAAAGTGATCCTCTCCCATCTCGTCGAGCATCTGGCCGCGGAAGGTCATCTCGCCCGTGATCTTCACGTTGGGCGCGCTCTTGACCGTGAAGGCGATGCCCGCCACGGTGTCGCTGTCGCGCAGCGGCCTCAGGTGTCCGGGCAGCGCCTGGTCGAGCAAGGCGAACTCGCGCAGCACATCGCTGATCGCGCCGGTGTAGAGCTGCTCGTACCGCGCCAGCATCTCCTTAACCGGCACGGGGAACGCCTTGCGCGAGATCCCCTCGCGCGTTGCGATGAGCTTCTCCAGCTTCATCATGCCGGCTTCTTTCTGCAATAGACTCTCTTCGCTCTTTCCGCTCATTTTTCTTTTCCTCCAATCCTACCGTTACCAACCCGTCTTACCAAAATCTCATCACGCACTTGTCCCGCAATGGAGAGAACGCCTCTGTGCGGAATCGGTTCGCTGCCGGAGGATGCGAAGAAAACGCGTGGTTCTCGCGGAGCCACCGGGAGCGCGGGCGTCCCCGCCCGCTTTTCGAAAGGCCGCGCGCGCGTCCGGCGTGCAGTTTGGCTTATACGCGCGACCGTATGCACGGGACGCTGTTGCGGGCGAGGACGCCCGCGCTCCCGACACACGCATACCCGGCCGCGAGCCGATTGCCATCCGTGCCGTCTACCCACCGTTCCTCCTTCCGTTCTCCACCTTCACGCGATTCCCATGCCGCCGTCCACGCGCAGCGTGACGCCCGTGATATACCGCCCCGCGTCGGAACAGAGCAGGAGCGCCGCGCCCGCCGCGTCTTCCGGCTGCGCGAAGTCGCGCAGCGGAATGGCGGCGCGCACCTTCTCGGCGTAGACGGGATTGTTCAGCGCCTCGGCGTTGCGGTCGGTGGCGAAGACCCCGGGGCAGAGGTTATTGACCGTCACCCCGTCCGGAGCCGCCTGCCGGGCGAGATTCCGCACCAGGTTCTCCAGCGCCGCCTTGCTCGCCGCGTACACCGGCATCTCGGGGTGCGGCTTCAGCTCCTGCACGCTGCCCACCGAGATCAGCCGGCCCCAGTGCCGCGCCGCCATCGCGGGATAGGCGGCCTGGAAAAGCTGGTACGTGGCGTGGAAGTTCACCTGCATCTGCAGCAGCGCCTCCGACTCCGGAACCTCGAGCCACGGCCGGCGGACCTGCACCGAGGCGTTTGCCACCACGATGTCCGGCGCACCGACCGCCGCGCCGACCGCTGCCACGAGCCGCGCCCCCATGCCGGACTCGGCCAGATCGCCGGTCACCGCCGCGCTCTGCGGCGAGAACGCCCGCACGTCGGCCAGCGACTGGTCGAGCGCGTCGCTCGCCCGCACGCCATGCACCGCGACCGTGGCCCCGCATTCGGCCAGCGCCCGGGCGATCGCCCGGCCGATGCCGCGCGCGGAACCGGTCACCAGGGCGGTGCGGCCCTCCAATGAAAAAGCCTGCTTCAACATTGTCTGCTTGTTCGGATTCATTGTTTTGTCCTGTGCAGCGTTTTTCGTGTCGACGTTCAGCGGCCCGCCGCCTTTCGGCCAGCGGGCGGGGACGCCCGCGCTCCCGACTCCCGTCTCCCGTCTCCCGTCTCCCGTCTCCTGTCCTCCCT
>JAPXSY010000102.1:0-8638 GCA_033812795.1 Kiritimatiellia bacterium | reverse complement strand
TATCGCGGCTGCCGTGACCGCGCCGGAGGCGCGTGAGCCCGGCCCTGCGGCCGAGCCGGGCGCGGCCGCGCGGGAAGCGGAGCGGACCACCGCCCCCCCGCCTCCGGTCAGGGACGCGGGGTCAGGAGAAGAGGCGGAGGAGACCATGCCCGCGCTGTTGGGGATCTTCCTCGCGCACCCCAAAGAGCGTCCGGGCTGGGGCGTGACCCGTCAGCACACCGCCGTATTCACGCCGGACGGCGCGCGGCTGCGCGAGATCCCGGCCGGAACCCTGCTGGAATTCCGCGGGGTGCGCGCCTCATCCAAGGGCCAGATGGTCGAGTGCCTGCTGGTCCAGACGGATTCGCTCTCCCCGCTCCGGTTGGTCAGCCGCGCGGATGTGTTTCTCTTCACGGGCAGCCACAAAAGCCTCTCCGCGCGTCAACGCGCGGATCTGCAAGCCTACTACGAGCGGAACGGGCGGATCGTGCGGCGCAAAAACGAACTCTTGCAGATCGCTGGCGCGAAAAACCCGCACTTCACGGCCTACCGCGAGGCGCACGCGAAACTCATGGAGAATATCGACCGCGCGCGCGAACTGGCCGCGCGGCGCGACCGGCTGACCGGTTCCGAGAAGCTGCGACTCGAGAACCAACTGCGCGAGCTGAAGGTCTCGGAAGCGCGTCTGCGCACCGAGTACGACGCCGTGCACGCCCGGTTCCGGGCCTGGAAGACCCAGCACGCCGGGGAACTGCCGGATCCCGAAAAAGACCCCTCGGTCATCGCCTGGCGCCAGGAAATGGACGGACACCGCGCCAGCATCGCAGGGCTGACGTATTGAGATGCGGGCGGAGCCCGCAATCTCAAAGGCTGTGAGGGTGTTAGGCTGTGAGACTGTGAGGGTGTGAGGCTGTATCGATCCCGATAGCGATACCGATACCGATAGCGATTTGGATGAAACCCTGAAACCAGAAACCCTGAAACCTTTCCTTCTCCCGGCCCCCTCCCTTGCGTCGCATAACTATCTTTCAGAGGTGGCCGCGCTTGATAATCAGGGACAAAACCGCGATATCCGCAGGGTTGACGCCCGGAATCCGGGCGGCCTGACCGAGATTCGCGGGGCTTACGCGCATGAGTTTTTCCCGGCTTTCGAAGCGCAGGGCCGAAATGCGGGCATAATCGAGCCAATCCGGGATCTCCACCGATTCTTCCTGTCGCGCCCGTTCCGCGGCACGCTCTTCCTGTTCGATGTATCCCTGATATCGGGCCAGAATCTCGATCTGCTCCACCACCTCATCCGGCAGATCTGCCCGGGCCTGCGGCATTTCGGCATAGCGCGCCCCGGGACGCGCGAGCCGCGTCAGAAAAGCGACCCCTCCGGACCGGATTCCGGCCAACCGGACACGCTCCTCCTGAATCATCCTTTCAAAATCCCGCGTCTGTTCCCGCGTCAACGGGTCCGCGACCCCCAGGCGCTCCGCTGCCTCCAGCAACCGGTAGCGCGCGTTGTCCTGACGCAACAGCAGCCTCCGCTCCGCGCGCGAGGTGAACATCCGGTACGGCTCATTGGTTCCCTTGGTCACGAGGTCATCGATCATCACCCCGATGTAGGCCTCCTGGCGGCTCAAGACCAGCGGCGGCTGACCCAGAATACGCAGCGCCGCATTCGCTCCGGCCATGAACCCCTGGGCCGCGGCCTCCTCATATCCGGTCGTTCCGTTCACCTGCCCCGCGAAATAGAGCCCTTCCACCCGCCGGCTCTCCAGCGTGTGACGCAGCTCCCGCGCGTCGATGCTGTCGTATTCAATCGCATAACCATACGCGGCAAACTCCGCGCACTCCAATCCCGGCACGCTGCGGACCATCTCCTCCTGCACCGAACGCGGAAGACTGTTCGAAAGCCCGTTCGGGTAAATCCAGTCCGTGCGGCGCCCCTCGGGCTCCAGAAAGACATGATGACGCGGGGCGTCCGCGAATTTGACCACCTTGTCCTCGATCGACGGGCAGTACCGCACACCCGTGCCCGAGATCGCGCCGCCGTAAAGGGCGCTGCGCGAGAGGTTCTCCCGGATGATCCGGTGCGTCTCCTCCGTGGTGTGCGTCAGCCAGCAGGGAACCGGGTCATGCTCCGGAGACCATGCCTCGGGAATGTTCCACGTGGAACATTCCGCCTCAAATTTGGCGGAAAAGGCCTGCAATCCGTCCGGAAAGGCCCCGCAACCCCCGTTTTCCGGGTTCGGGGTCCCCGCTGAAGCGTTGTTTGCGGCCCGTTTCGCCCTCAGGGAGAAGAGCGGCGGCGGGTTCTCGCCGGGGTGGGGCCGGGTTTTGGAGAAATCGATGCTTTCGGCCAGCAGGCGGGGCGGCGTTCCGGTTTTCAGCCGGGCAAGGCGGAACCCGGCGTCCTGAAGGCTCTCCGAGAGGGCGTCGGCCGAGGGCCTGCCGTCGCCACCGCCGGGTTCGGATTCCAGACCGACGTGGATCCGTCCCTTCAGGGCCGTGCCGGTGGTGAGGATCACGCTGCGGGCCGTCAGAGGACCGTTGTGCCGGGTTGTGACCCCCGTAACCCTGTGATCCCGGATCAGCAGGCCGATGACCTCATCCTCCAAGATGGCGAGGCCTGCGGCCGCTTCGAGTATGCGTCGCATGCGGGCGGCGTATTCGGCCTTGTCGCACTGGATGCGGGTGGCACGCACTGCGGGTCCCCGGCTGGCGTTCAGCGTTTTATACTGCATTCCCGCGAGATCCGCGCAAAGGGGCATCTCGCCCCCCAGGATGTCCAGCTCGACCACCAGATGCGATTTGGCCAGACCGCCGATGGAGGGGTTGCAGGGCATGTTGGCCAGACCCGAACGCTGGCCCGTGACCAACAGCGTCCGGCATCCCATGCGGGACGCGACAAGCGCGGCCTCGATACCCGCATGACCACCCCCGACCACCAGGACATCCACGGGCGTCTCGGGACCGGTTTTCAGTGTTGACTGGTTCATGACCGGAGAGTATAGCAAATCAACGGGAAAGGGGGGAGAGAGGAGAGGGGAGAGAGTGCGTTTCTCTTTGGTTTCTGGGTTTCTGGGTTTCATCCAAATCGGGATCGGGATCGATACACCCTCACAGCCTCACACCCTCACAGCCTCACAGCCTAACAGCCTAACACCCTCACAGCCTTTGGATTACGGGCTTTGCCCGTATTCAAAAGCTATTGACAGGCTAGATTTTTTCCAATCGATATTTATTTATCGTTTAAAATTGGGGCGTTTTTTTGTTTAAGTTGCTCATTATCAATGAATTACGCTTTTGTTAGCAAAGTGTCAGGCCGAAAAGCAAGAATTTTTCATTAACACTTATCAACGAGTTATGAACAAGGCTGTTTATGCCTGAAAATAAAGGGTTTAGGAGCGCGGAGGGGGAGGGAAAGCGGCATGGACCGGCGGCGGTTTGCGGGGAAACCGCCCTACCATCAGCGGCACCGCTTTCCGATCCGTCCGCGCCAGTATCGATCCCGATAGCGATAGCGATAGCGATCCCGATTTAGATGAAACCTTGAAACCATGAAACCTGAAACCCCGAAACCCCGAAACCCTGAAACCAAAGAGCGTTGCTTTCAACGCTCTTTTTAGGTTCCCGGTAGGGACGCATCCCCGAGGCGTCCGTGCGATTGGGTCACAGCCGCAGATCGTCCGGCGGCGGCGGCGGTTCCGCGGACAACATTTCGGCTTCTGTGGTGACGCCCCCTTCACTTTCGTAGAGGGTGTGGTAACTGCAGACCAGCATACAGTAGCTCAGCGGCAGGGTGAAAAAGATGCCGACGCCGCAGGCGACAAAGCCCAGTCCGCCGATCAGGCTGACCAGCGCGCCGAACAGGAACGGCATGGTGAAGTCGCCCCGCCCGATATCGCCGCCGACCGCCTTCAGGGCCTCCACGGCCGTCTCGCGCCGGTACACGATGCGCATCATCGACCACATCAGGACCGACCCCACCAGCAGGCCCGCGAGGTGTCCGAGCACCGGCACGAGCGACAGGACAAAGGAGATCACGAAACAGATCAGACTCAGCACCAGGGCCTGCATAAAGAAGTCGAGGCCCTTGAACACATCCCCGGCCTGCGGACGGACCGGATCTTCCCGGATCAGACGGTCCAGCACGAGCAGCAGGCCCGCGAAGAGCGGTCCGGCCAGAATGCCGCAGGTCAGCGCACCCACAACCGTGCAGATCAGGCCCGCGAGGACCAGCATCCCCATGTTTGCCCGAAAAAGGCGCCATCCCCTGCCCATCTCCGCGCCCATATCCAGTTTCAACGCTGCCATATCCCACTCCATTCTGTGCCCACGGCACGTGTGTGTTGTTTATCACACGAAGCCACGAAGGCCATAAAAGGGAATGTTGTCATGAAACCCCTTTGCATCCTTTGTGCCTTTGTGTGAGATGAAATCGGGTTGAGGGCTCAACTCAAACCTTGAGATCGAAGCCGGCGCGGGGGGCGTCGGCCAGCCAGCGGTTGGCTTCCTCATGGTTCGAGAACCGGTTCCGGGCCGAATCCCACTTCAGTTCCACGCCGGGGTAGCGCAGCGCGATGCAGCCGAGCAGCAGCGTCTGGGTCATGGGAACGGAGTATTCGAACTGGCTTCCCGGCCGGGTCATGTCGTTCTCTTTGCACGCCTCGACCCACTGCCCGTAATGGCTGCAGCCCTTGGTCTGTTTCAGCTCTTCGCGCCAGTGGCGCTCGGCGTCCTTGACCGCGGGCCCGTAGGCCTGCCCGCCCAGCGCGATCGGCATGGGCGGCGCAGCGTGCGAACCGCCCATGACGGACATTTTGGAACCGATGATCAGGCAGCCGTTGGTGCCGGGTTTCAGTTCCGGATGCGCGTTCGCGGGCAGGGTCGGCAGTTTCTTGCCGTCGTACCAGGTGACCTTCACGCCCTTGGGGCAGACCGGCGTGGCCGGGAAGGTGAATTCGATGATCGACCAGGCGGGGTAGGCGATGCCGGCCGGCGAGGAGGCTTCGGCCCGGATCGCGGCGGGCATGCCGAGCTGCAGGATCCAGAAGGCGGGGTCCATGTTGTGGCAGGCCATGTCGCCGATCGCGCCGCAGCCGAAATCCCACCAGCCGCGCCACTTGAACGGCACGTAGGCGGTCGAGAACGGGCGCATGGAGGCCGGACCGATCCACGAATCCCAGTCGAACCCTTCGGGAACCGGGTCCTCTTTGGGCTTCTCGGTCATGCCCTGCGGCCAGATCGGCCGGTCGGACCAGGTGTGCACCTGCTCGATCTCGCCGAAGGCCTTGGCGTCCATCATCTTTTTCCACAGGATCAGGCCCGGACCGGCGTGCCCCTGGTTGCCCATCTGGGTGACCACCTTGTATTTGCGCGTGGCCTCCAGCAGCAGCCGGCACTCCTCATAGGTGCGGGCCAGAGGTTTCTGCACGTACACGTGCTTGCCGCGGCGCATCGCGTCCAGAGCCGCGCAGGCGTGCGTGTGATCCGGCGTGGAGATCACCACGCCGTCGATCTCCTTTTCCAGCTTGTCCAGCATCTTGCGGTAATCCGTGAACTTCGGCACGTCGGGATAGCTCTGGTACGCCTTCTCCGCGCGCTTGGGGTCCACGTCGCAGAGGCCGACCACGATTCCGCCGGAGGAGACCGTGCTGTTGAGATCGGCTCCGCCCATGCCGCCGCAACCGATTTTGGCGAACCGGAACTGCTTGCCCGGCGGCGCGTTGAGGGTCTGGCCGAAGAGGGAGCGGCGGGGGATCGTGAACGTCGCGAGCGCGGCGGAAGAGGCGAGGAAACGGCGGCGGCTGAAACCAAAGGCGTGACGCATGATGAAGGATCCTTTCTGTGTGATGTCCATGAAACCGTTATCGGGTATAGTGTAATAACGATGCGGCAGGGGGGCAAGCCACAAATCAACGCAAGCGGGCGCGCAACGCCTGCTCCCGGTCCGCATCCCAGTAGGCGCAGTCCAGCTCGATGAAAACCGACGAATACGGGATCACGCAGTCGGTTTTCAGCACCACGACGTGGAAGAGCTTCGAGGCCGCGTCGAGTTTCGCGAAGACCGATTCGTGCGGCAGGGTCTGGACCCCGTCGGCAGGAAGCACCGCACGGGTCGCGGCGCGGAACGCGTCGATGCCCGGAACCAGCTCCTCGGTGAGAGCCCCCAATTCGAGGTCGGTGTAAAAAATGGGCTTCACATGCGCGGAGTTCCGGAGGGAGGTCGCCACGCGGGCGAGAACCTCGGGCAACGGCGCGCGGGTGTCAAAATAGGTGATGCCCGGCGCGCTTTGATAGGGGTAGGCCTGATCCGTGACCAGGATCCAGTTGCGGTGGCCGAGCAACGGCAGCAGCCGATCGAATTCCTCTGTCCAGTTCTTCATGCGTTCTCCTGAGGGGTTGCGGGTGGATGCGGAGTCCGCGCACCCCGTGCCGAAAAGGACACAGGCTGACGCAAACAGCGCGGAAAGGGGAATTTTCATGCGAGGTCTCCGATCAGGCTGACTATCTCGCGCCACGAGCCGGTGCGGCGCATGTTGGGCCGGTGGGCGTAGTGCCGGTTCCACGGCCGGTCATAGACGATGACCGTGCAGTCGCGGCGCGGCGCGAGCAGATCAAGGGCCGCGGGCGAATCGTCGATCGCGACATCAAAGGACATGTCGGCGAACTCCTCGCGGCTGAGGGTCCGGGGCGTGTCCGGCGTCGGTTGTCCCGAGGCGCGCCCGTACTTGTCGACATACAGAAGCTCGAGGTGCGCGAGGCCGTGTTTCCTCAGCCATCCGCACGATCCGCTGTGGCTGGAGGCAGGGCGCCCGGTGACGATCATGAGGTCATGGCCGCGCGTCTCCAGTTCGCGGACCCCTTGCAGACCGCCCGGGGCGGGCGGGAGCGCCTCGAGGAACGCCGTCTGGTGCGCGCGCTCCATCAGCAGGGCGATTTCCGCATCCGTGAGGCCGAACGCCTGCTGGAGATCGAACCCGGTGATCGCTTCGTACGGCACGGTGCTCTGGAACAACTCACCCGCCAGCGCCGCGAGCGGACGCGCGGTCTCGCACAACACGTCGTCGAAGTCGATGTAGATCCGCATACCCGTACCATAGCACAATACGCCGGTTACGCAAAGCCGCGGACTGCGCCAAAAAAGAGAACGCGCAACGCTCGGGAACGGGGACTTGCGACATGCGCCCCGTGACCATCGGCAGGAACGCGGGGGCGCGGACCGGGTTTCGGACCCTGAATGCCGCACTTTCCGGTAGTCAGGCATCCGAAAAAACCGTTATCCTATGGGTTCTGGAACATCAGGAGAAAAATATGGCCACTTTGATCGACCCGTCCACGCTGAAAATCACTGACGTCCGTTTCGCCGATATCGACGGCGCGCCCAAGCGTTGCACGCTCATCAAGGTCTACACCAACCAAGGGTTGATCGGCTACGGCGAGGTGCGCGACGCTTCGAGCCGCACCTACGCCGCGATGCTCAAGAGCCGCATCCTCGGCGAGAATCCCTGCAACGTGGAGAAGATCTTCCGCCGCATCAAGCAGTTCGGCGGCCACTCGCGTCAGGCCGGCGGGGTCTGCGGCATCGAGGTCGCGCTCTGGGACTTGGCGGGCAAGGCGTGGGGCGTGCCGGTGTGGCAGCTTCTCGGCGGCAAGTTCCGCGACAGCGCGCGCATCTACTGCGACACCGACTCCGAAGGCGGCGGACGCGACATGGGCAAGGCTCTCAAGGAGCGCATGGCGCAGGGTTTCACGTATCTCAAGATGGATCTCGGCATCGAGCTGCTCATGGACAAGCCCGGCTGCCTCAGCGCGCCCGGCGGGTTCCTCGAGACCATGCGCCACCACAAGGAGACCGTTTTCAGCACGCCGCACGGCTCGATCGATCCGCGCGCCATGCGCGGCGAAGCGTACGACCTCTTCAGCACCGCCCACCCCTTCACCGGCATCCACATCACCGAGCAGGGGCTCGACTTCCTCGAACAGTACATGGCTGACGTGCGCGCTGAAATCGGTTACGAGATCCCGCTCGCCATCGACCACATCGGCCATGTCCCGCTGGAAGACTGCATCAAGCTGGCCAGACGGCTGGAGAAATTTAATCTGGCGTGGATGGAAGACCCGGTGCCGTGGCAACTGACCGAGCAGTATGTCCGGCTCGCGAACGCCACCACCACGCCGATCGCCACCGGCGAGGACATTTACCTCAAAGAGAGCTTCATGCCCCTGTTCAAATCGGGCGGCATCGCGGTGGTTCATCCCGACGTGCTCTCCGCAGGCGGCATCATGGAGACCAAAAAGATCGGCGATCTCGCCGAGGACCACGGCGTGGCCATGGCGATCCACATGGCCGAGAGCCCGATCGCCTGCATGGCCGCCGTGCATGCGGCCGCTGCCACACGCAACTTCACCGCGCTGGAGGTGCACTCCGTCGATGTGCCGTGGTGGGAGGATCTGGTGGTCGGGCCGTCCAAGCCGCTCATCAAGGACGGCTTCATCGCGGTCCCCGATACTCCCGGCCTCGGCATCGAGGAACTCAACGAGGACCTCATCAAAGAGAAGAGCCATCCGCAATTCCCCGAGCCCTGGACCTCCACCGAAGAGTGGGACGCCGAGTGGGCCAATGACCGTCAGTGGAGCTGAAGCGGCACTCGGTTCGTGACAGGGG
>JAPXSY010000101.1:0-8829 GCA_033812795.1 Kiritimatiellia bacterium | reverse complement strand
GGTCATCGGCCAGATCGACTGGTCCGCGGCCCGACAGGATGTCCAACGGTTCCTCCCGCTTCGCGAGCAGGAATCCCTCGGCTTGTGGGGTTCGGAGTTCTTCCTGTACTATGCGGACATGATGGAAGCGATGACCCCATAAACTTGTACGTTGAGCGTTGAAAGTTTTTAACGCAGAGGCGGAGAAGCACGAAGAAAGAGAGGGTCATTAAGAATCTTCGTGCCTTCGCGTGAAACAACCAAGTAACGCCGCCCCCAAAAACCTCTGTGCCCTCTGTGTTCTCTGTGGTTCCCAAAACCCGAGCAGAGCCACCCTAAAAAACCTCCGTGTCTCTGTGCCTCTGTGGTTAAAAAAACCGAGCCATGCCTATTCGCGGCAATTCGCATCATTCGCGGTTAAAACCCGCAGCCATACCACCCCCAAAAACCTCTGTGCTCTCTGTGTTCTCTGTGGTGAAAAACCCGAGCCATGCCTATTCGCGACAATTCGCATCATTCGCGGTTAAACCCCGTCGCCATGCCCCAAAAAATCTGCGTAATCTGTGTAAATCTGTGGATGTAAAAAACCGAGCCGTGAAAAATGAAAAAGCATGTGACAATTTACGCACGGCGTGAGACGATAAAGAGACAACCAAGGAGCTGAAACGTATGGCAAAGCGAGTGCTGGTGACGGGTGACTTTGTTCTGGACAACCATATCTACGAGGGGCAGCGGCGGAACTTCGGCGACAAGGCGCCAGGGGTTCGGGTGGTGCGCCAGCTCGGCGGCGCGGCGCTTGTCCACGACCTGCTCTCGGCGCTTCTGGGGAAGGATGCGCAGACGCGTCTGGACCTCGGCGTCAGGCTGCCGACCGGCGCGGACAAGATTCAATCGGAACAGGTGCCGGACACCTGCCAGGCCTATGCCCTGTGGACGCCATCGGACAAGGTGTGGCGCGCGGCGTCGGCGATGGGGTTCGGAGGGGACAGCTCGGTGGGGACGCCGGATGTCGCATGGCCTCCCTACGGCCGGGCCGCCAAGCAGGCGGCCGAGGTGCTGGTGTTATGCGACGGCGGGCTCGGGTTCCGTGACCATCGCGGGCACTGGCCGACGCAGGATCTGGATGCCGCGGAGTTCATCGTGCTCAAGCCCACCGCGCCCCTGCTGCGCGGCGCGCTCTGGGAGAAGCTGATCCAGCCGAAGTATGCCAAGAAGCTGGTGATCACGGTCGCCGCGTCGGATCTGCGTCGCTCGGACGCGCTGGTGAATGCGGGCATGTCCTGGGAAGACACCCTCGAGAGTCTGGCGTCGGAACTGGCGCCGGGAGGCGGACTCGAGGCCCTTGCGAAGTGCCGGCATCTGGTCGTCGTGTTCGAATCCGAGGGCGCCCTCTGGGTTGACATGGACAAAACCTCCGGCGGCCCTCTCTGCCGGTTTGTCTACCGCCCCGACCGCATTGAAGGTGAACTGCGCAGGCACACCAAGGGAGCGGCGTTCGGTTTCATCTCCTGCATCACGGCGTCCGTTGCCTGGCATCTCGCCAACCTCGCCAAGGGGGCGCCGCTGGACCTGCAGCGCGCGTTGGAGGGAGGCCTTTCGGCCATGACCAGCCTGCTGCGGGACGGGCATGGGCCGAGCGGCCAGCCGGGAAGCGGGTTCCCTGCCGGGCGGCTGGCCAAGTGCATCAGGAACGTCACCTGCGCCTACTCGCGGGCCGAGTTCCGGCTGGACGAGGTGGGCCATGGCCTGACATGCCCGCAGGACGCCCCTGCAGCCGGGGCGGCGCCGCAGGGATGCTGGAGCCTGTTGCGCACGATGCTGCTCTCCAGCGGCTCGGCCTGCACCGATCCCGCCTACGACCTCGCGAAGCGCGTGGTGGAAAACGGCATGATCGCGCTGGCGAATGTGCCGCATCTGCGCAAAGGCCTGCTGTTCAGCGTGGACAGGCGGGAGATCGAGGGGATGCGCGGCATCTCCAGAATCATCCAGGAGTACCGCAACAAGAAGGGCGCCGGAAAACCGCTTTCCATCGGTGTGTTTGGCCCTCCCGGCTCCGGGAAGTCGTTTGCCGTCAAGGAGATCGCCAAGGCCGAGCTGGGCGGAAAGGTGCCGTTCCTCGAATTCAACCTCTCGCAGTTCAACGATGCGGGGGATCTGATCGGGGCTTTCCATCAGGTGCGTGACGAAGTGCTCAAGGGCGAGACGCCGGTGGCCTTTTTCGACGAGTTCGACGCACAGCGGTACAAGTGGCTGCAGTACCTGCTGGCGCCGATGCAGGACGGCTCTTTCCAGGATGGCCAACTGACGCATCCGATCGGCAAGAGCATCTTCATCTTCGCGGGCGGCACCAGTTCGTCGTTCCAGACCTTCGGTCCCCCCAACCCAGACAACCTCGACAAACCGACGCCGCAGGAAAAAGAGGCCTACAGCCAGTTCAAATTCGCCAAGGGTCCCGACTTCCAGAGCCGGTTGGACGGCTTCATCAACGTCAACGGCCCCGATCAGCGCGTCTTGCCCGGCGCGCGGGACACGCGGATCCCGGATCCCTGCGACATCTTCTTCCCGCTCCGCCGGGCGTTCCTCATCCGGGGCGAGTTCCGGATCAGTCCGGAGCAGAAGCTCGACGTGGACGACGGCCTGCTGGAAGCCTTGATCAAGGCGGACGGCTACCGGCATGGTTCGCGCTCGCTCGGCAAGATTCTCGACCCTCTCAAGCCGTATCTCAGGCAGACCGGCGGCCGGCTCCTCCGCTCGCTGATTCCGCCGCGCGATCTTTTGAACCTCTACACGAACGCGGACGAATTCATGCGCTTGTGCCGCTCGGTTCCGCCGCACCGGCCCGATGATCCCTTGCTGACGGATCCCGACAAACTGGAAAAAGTCGCCAAGGCCATCCACGGCACATGGCAGGAACTGGGCGTGAAAGAAGGCTGGCAAAAGCCGGAGGAGGTCGTTCCCTTCTCCGACCTGTCCGAATTCTACCACAACTCCAACATTGCCGCGGCCGAGCGGATCCCCGCCGTTCTCGCGCTTGCCTCGCTCAAGCTGGTGGACGGCACGAACACGCCGGAAGAACGCGAACGGATCCGCCGCAAACTGGAATACCACCTCGAACTCATGGCCGAGAACGAGCACGACCGCTGGATGGCGTGGTACCTGTCGCAAGGCTGGCAATGGGGAGAGGAGAAGGACCCGGCGAAATTGACCGAAGAGCCGAAGCTCAAAACCCACCCGTGCCTCATTCCCTACGCCAACCTCAGCGATGAAGAGCGCAACAAGGATCGCGATTCCATCCGGCATTATCCCGACTTCGCGGACGTGGCCGGGATGAAGATCGTGGATGCCTGAACGGCCTGTCTCGCTCTGTCCGCCACCCTGACCTCTGAGCCCTGACTTCCAACTTCAAACTTCAAACCCCAGGACATCCCATGTTTACTGACTGCCCCATGGTTCTCTATTCCATCGTCGTCCGTCGCAATGGTGACGGTACCACCCGCTATCTGGTTCGCACCGGCGCCGACGGCCCCACCTTCCCGCCCACCAAACTCAAGGACGGCGGCGATCTCTATCTGAATCTGGACCGCATCTTCGAGGGCGACTTCGGCCTGCCGCGCCGCTCCTACTATGCGGAACGCGAGCTGCCCACGCTCGGCAACGCCCCGGACGGACCCCATTACGACGGCCTGCCGGACCGCTGGCTGCTTTACCCGGTGATCGTCTCGCTCACCGCCGACGCCCGCCAGGCCCTGGAAAACGCGCCCAACGCCGCCTGGCTCACGCTTGACGAACTCGCCGCCGCCAGCGCCGAACCCAACACCCGGGCGATCATCGACTGGCTTCAGGGCGAGGGCGCCGACCCGCTCGCCAACGCGCCCGAGCTGCCCACGATGGAGGCCCGCGGCAACCACTGGGCGCGCTTTCACGAAGGCGGCGTCCGCATTGTCCGCGGGGAATCGGTGAAGAACATCCTCGGTTCCGGCGACCGCGCCTTCAACCTGCGCGTGGCCGATCCCTATCTGCCCTATCACCGGCAGGGCCTGGGCTTCACCTGGAGCTTCTTCACCCCCAAGGACCGCCAGGACCTGCATGTCCACGGGCTACCCGCCGTGGAAATCTACGGCGTGATCGAAGGCCGCCTCCAGCTCTGGTGGAAGCCGATGAACGCTCGCGGCGTCTGCGTCTGGCGTCATAAGACCCTCGAACCCGGCGACTGGGCCGAGGTCGAACCCCTCAACTGCCACTTCGCCGCCTGGCTCACTCCCGAGGGCCTTGGCACCGTCATCAAAGCCGCCGGCGTCGGCGAACTGGCCGGCGTGGGCCGGCTCGGGGTCTCCGGCAAAACCGTCTGTGACTGGTCCACCCCGCGGGACACCGAAGCCGAAGCGCGCCAGAAGCGCTGTTCCAACCACGGCTGCTGCGCCTTCCCGCCCGCCCTCCACGCCCTCATGGCTGAATACCGTAAGCCCTTCCCCCAACGCGACTACGCCCGCATCGCCGAACTCGGATGAGCAATACCCCCAAAAAAACCTCTGCACCTCTGCGTTAAATAAACCCGAGCAGCGCCATTCCTGACGAATTAACCAAGACGCCTGCTTGCAAAATCCCCACAAAGTGGCTATTATTTCACCGTGATTCAGCGAAATATCCAGAACTCCATCAGGCGGGCCATGTCCGACACCCCGGTTGTGCTACTCAACGGGGCACGGCAGACGGGCAAGACCACGCTGGTTCAGGAGTTGGCGTCCGCATCCGGGAGCCAGTACTTCACGCTGGACGACGCCGCCACGCTGGGCTTGGCGGTCGGCGATCCGTCCGGCTTCATCCGCAATCTCACCGGCCCGGTTGTGGTGGATGAAATTCAGAAGGCCCCGGAGTTGTTTCCGGCCATCAAGCTGGCGGTGGACAGGGATCGTCGGCCCGGACGCTTTCTGCTCACCGGTTCGGCCAATGTGATGACGCTGCCGCGTCTGTCCGAATCGCTCGCAGGCCGCATGGAGATCATTCCGCTCTTTCCGTTTTCGGCAGGCGAACTGGACGCCCACCGGGAATCGTTTGTGAAACGCCTGTTTGACGGCACAATTGGCAAGGCCAAGCCCGTCCGCTCAAAAGACGATCTGGCGCTCCGGCTGGTTCGCGGCGGCTACCCGGAAGCCATCCAGCGCACGGACAGTGATCGACGGAGCGCCTGGTTTGCCTCCTACATTTCCACGATCCTGCAACGGGACGTGCGCGATCTGGCGAGGGTGGATGGATTGCACGCCTTGCCGAACCTGCTCAAGCTGCTGGCAGCACGCACCTCCGGCCTGCTCAACCTCGCGGATGTGGGCCGTGACGCCGGCCTGCCGCATACGACCATGACCCGCTATCTGGCCTTGCTGGAAACGGTGTTCCTCGTGCATCGTCTGCCGGCCTGGTCGCCGAATCTGGGCAAACGGCTGGTGAAAGCCGCCAAGCTGCACATGGTGGACACCGGCCTGGCCTGCCACCTGACCGGTACCGACGCCAGCCGGCTCCGCAATGATCGCACCCTGTTGGGGCAGATGCTAGAGACCTTCGTGGTCGGCGAGTTGCGCAAGCAACTTTCCTGGACCAATCCGCAAACCGCGCTCTACCATTTCCGCACGGCGGCCGGATCGGAAGTGGACGCTGTCCTTGAAAAGCCCGACGGTTCGGTGGCCGGGGTCGAGGTCAAGGCCAGTGCCACCGTGGACACATCCGATTTCGCGCCACTGAAAGAGTTGCGGGGGCAACTCGGCAAGAGGTTCATCACCGGGGTGGTGCTCTACACCGGCGACAACCTGATCCCGTTTGGCGACAAACTCTGGCTCGTGCCCCTGCCGGCCCTGTGGGCGCCGTAATCCCCATCCATCCTGTTATACGAAAACCTCGAAAGGCATGGCTCTACTTTCGTCCTTAACCACGAATGGTGCGAATGATGCGAAAAGGCACCGCCCTGCTTTTCTGTTTGTTGAGCGCAATAGTTGCATTTAATCAGCAAATATGATAACTTGAGACGATGAATTTTGAAGCATTGGTAGCGTTAGTTGCTGACGAGCCGGTTTTTTCGTCCAGCCTTCTGCTGTCCGGGATGGCGGATCCGCAGCGGCTGCGGCTGCAGTTGTCGCGCTGGGTGAAGGCCGGGCGGCTGCATCAGATCCGCCGCGGACTGTATGCCCTGGCACCGCCGTGGCGCAAGGTCGAGCCGCACCCGTTTCTGGTTGCCAACAGCCTCCGGCGCGGAAGCTATGTGAGTCTGCAATCCGCATTGGCATGGCATGGGGTCATTCCGGAACAGGTGCCGGTGGTCACCAGTGTGGGGCCTGGGCGTCCCGAAACGACGACCACCCCGCTTGGCGCTTTTCAGTACCGCTATCTTGCCGAGGAGTTGCGTTTCGGTTTTACGAGAATCGAGGTCGCTCACCGCCAGTTCGCCTTTATGGCATCGCCGGAGAAGGCGCTGCTCGATTTGGTTCACCTGACCCCCGGCGCGGACTCGGAAGCATTTCTCCGGGAGCTGCGCCTGCAAAACCCGAGGGTATTCCAGCCTGCGGAGCTTGGGGAACTGGCCCGGCGCAGCGGGAAACCCAAGCTCGTGAGGGCTTCCCGAATGATCAGCACGTTGCTGGCCGAAGAGGAGGGGGTGCCCTTGTGAAGGATTACCTGCGGCAACTGACCGAAGGCGGCGCAAACGCGCTTGCCCGCAACTGCTTGATGCGGGAATACCTGCAGGCCCGCGTGTTGGAGGCGCTTCAGGATGCGGGTGCTTTTATGCGCTGGGCCTTTGTCGGCGGCACGGCGTTGCGCTTCCTCTTCTCCATTCCCCGCTTTTCCGAAGACCTTGACTTTTCGCTGATTCGGGAGGGGCTTGAGCCCTCGTTCAAACGGGCACTGGAAGAGGTCAGGCGGGTGTTCGTGCGCGAAGGTTACCGGCTTGATGTCACAATCAACGACCGCAAGACGGTGGCTTCAGCCTGGCTTCGTTTCCCCGGCCTTCTATACGAACTCGGCCTTTCGGCACAGCCGACCCAGGTTCTGTCCATCAAACTGGAAATGGACACCCGTCCGCCGCCGGGGGCGCGCATCGAAACCACCATAGTACGCCGCCACGTCACGCTCAACCTCTGTCATTACGACAAGGCTTCGCTTTTCGCGGGCAAGCTGCATGCCGTCCTGAGCCGCAAGTGGACCAAAGGGCGCGATCTTTACGACCTTGCCTGGTACTTGGCGGACCGCCACTGGCCCGCGCCGAATCTCGACCAGCTCAATGCCGCCCTGGCCCAGACCGGCTGGGAAGGGCCGACGCTGACCGCTGCCAACTGGCGGAGCGAATTGGCCCGGCGGCTTGAAGCCGTTGAGTGGGAGCGCGCACGCGCGGACGTCAGTCCCTTTCTGGAACGGACTTCCGATATCGACTTGGTTTCGGCCGAAGCATTGGGCAAATTGCTGGAAGCCCCCTGAAGGAGTAAATGAGTGCCTTACGGCTCGACAAGCGAAAAGGCACCGCCCTGCTTTTCCGTTTGTTGAGTGTATTTCGTGGTTCATACGAACCCCAAAAACCCTTGGCGTTCTTGGCGTCTTGGCGGTTCAAAAAACCCGAGCCATGCCTTTCCGTGTATTCAGTGTATTCCGTGGTTAAATAAACCCGAGCCGTGCCCCTCAAAAACATCGCTCTTGCGTCTAGATTACGAAAAGAGTAATGTATCTGCACGAATGCAGACGCTAACAGACAAGGTTTTTAGACTGGCGCCGCCGGGCGGGATCTTTGACACGACCGTCATCGCGAACCTCTTCCCGGATGCCAGCCCAGGCGCCCGCGCCTTGCTGGTGCATCGGGCGATGCAGGCCGGCGAAATTCTGCGCTTGAAGCCGGGGCTCTTTGTGCTGGCACCGCCTTACCGCAAAACCGAGCCGCACCCGTTTGTGCTGGCCGCCTGCCTGCACGCGCCCTCGCATGTCAGTCTCGAATCCGCCCTGGCGCATCACGGACTGATCCCCGAAGCGGTCTATCAGGTCAGCAGCGTGACGGTCGCGCGTAGCCGGGAGTTCGCAACCCCGCTGGGGGTGTTCAGTTTCCAGCGTGTTCCGGCGCGGGCGCCGCGCGCGGGCGTCGAAGCCGTGGAAGTTGCCCGAAACGCCTGGGCGTTCATCGCGTCGCCCTTGCGCGCCATCGCCGACCTGATCTATCTCAACAATCCCATCACTTGGAAAAGGAACGGCATGGGCTACCTGACCGAATCGCTGCGCATTGAGGAGGAGGATCTGCGGACGCTCTCGTTTGAGGCTCTGGATGAGATTCTGGAGAGTCTCCGCAGTCGGCGCGTTTGCGCCTATCTGCAAGGATTGAAAGGAGCGATCGGCCATGCTGGATAGGGTATTGAGCGCCAAACTACGCGAATACGCGCCGGCTAACGCGGTCGAGCAGGACAACGTCCTGCAAGAGGTGATGCAGCACTACGTGCTGGCCAGCCTCGCGCGCGCGAGCCTGTTCACCGACGCGATCTTTCACGGCGGCACCTGCCTGCGGATCGTCAATCAACTCAGCCGATTTTCGGAGGATCTGGATTTCCTGCTCAAGCGGCCCGATCCGACCTTCCGCTGGCAGGGTTATCTGGAGGCTGTCCAGAAAGACTGCGCTCAGGAAGGCATTGCCTTTGAAATCCAGGACAAGTCCGAAGCCGCATCGGCGGTTCGAAAGGCCTTTCTGAAGACCGACTCTATCGGAAAGCTGCTGACGCTAGAATTACCCTTCGAACGCTATCACGCACGCAAGCTCCGGATCAAACTCGAGATCGACACCAACCCTCCGGCCGGCTCCGCTTTCACCACCAGCTACATCACCTTTCCCGTGAC
>JAPXSY010000100.1:0-8974 GCA_033812795.1 Kiritimatiellia bacterium | reverse complement strand
TGGATGAAACCGTGAAACACATGAAACTTCATGAAAATCAGGAATTCCCCCCTGGCGTTCCAAAAAACCCGAGCGATGCCCAAAAAATCTGCGCAATCTGCGTAAATCTGTGGATAAAAACCCGAGCAGTGCCATCCCGTGTGTTCGTGGTGAAACAATCGATTCCGATAGCGATCCCGATCCCGACCCCGATTTGGATGAAACCATGAAACCCTGAAACCTTGAAACCCTGAAACCCTGAAACCAGAAACCAAAAAAGTGTTCCGTGGCGAAACAATCGATCCCGATTCCGATACCGATAGCGATACCGATAGCGATACCGATCCCGATGGCGATTTGAAGAACGTGAACGTTGGCCATACCCCGTACCCGTACCCGATGACTCCCCCCCCCTGTCACGAACCGATTACTGAATATACGAATGTATTCGCTCCGTACTGGGGAACGATCCCTGCCGGCGGGGTTTCAAGGGAATCGGTGATGTGCCTGCACGTCGGTTTTTCAGGCGGGTTTGTTGACGAACCCCGCTTCAGCGTGTTAAGCTGGATTCACCTTGGAAAGCAGTTGTGATGCGCGATAATCCAGACACACGCTTGGATCGGACTCTGTGTTCCCTCCCGTTGCGGCGTGAACTCAGTTCTGTCCTTCATTTCCTGCACACGCAGGCGCGGGGCGCCCGGGTGGGCTTGGACATCGGTTTCACCCATGCCGGTGTGAGCCAGATTCTGCGTCAGACGGGCGGTTACTGGATGAGTGTGGAAACCTCGCCCGAGCGCCGGAACTTGGTGGCATCGGTTCTGGGCAGCGATACCGTGTTGTGCGCGGGCGCGGACGGGACGTTGCCGTTCGAGGACAAGCAGTTTGATGTGGTGGTGATGGCGCACGGAACCCTGCTGTCCGGCGCGGCCGCTGCCGATGCTATACGCGAGTGCCACCGGGTGCTCAAGACCGGGGGGCATTTCATTCTGACGGTCGAGTACCGCAAGCGGGTCAGCATCGCTGCGGCGATCAACCGGCAGCGGGTGGTGACGGGGGCCGGTGTCCGGTACAACGCGGAGGATATTTTTCATCTGCTAAAAGACGGCTTCGACGTTCTGGGGTTCCGCCACACCTGCCGGTTCTGGGTCCAGCTGGTGCGGCAATGGGTGGACCGCCGCCAAGCCTCCGGGATGTGCGGCGGGATGCAAAACCGAATCCGTTTCCTATATGGGTTGGCCCGGATTCTCGATATCCCGCTCTTTCTGTCGCGAGGGTATCAGATGACCGTGTACGGGCGGCGGAAAGGGTGGCGTGGAAAACACTCCCGGGTGATTTCGGGAATCACGCCGGTTTCGGACGCGCTGCTCTCCGATCCCCGACGCGAAAGGCGCGGCATGTCGCTGATGAGGTACAAGTGAATCGGGCGGCGTGTTTGGCGGCGGCGTGGTTTCTGGTGCTGTCGTGCAGCGGCGCCGGGCCGGAAGAATCAGCGTCCGACACCGGGGCCGATCCGGTCCGGGAAGCGGTCTCCCTGTTTATCAACGCACGGACCGCGGGGGGGCTGGATGCGTTCATCGTGGCGGTCGAGCGGGTGCGGAAGCTGGCGGAATCGGGCCAGCCGTTTTTTCGTTTCCTGCTGGCGGTCTATGCGGCGCACGAGCCGCTCTGCAAGCTAACCGACACGGCGCGGCAACGCTATCTGGAGGAGGGACGCCCCCTGATGTCGCGGCATGCCGAGACCGGCAACGCGCTGGCCCAGTATCTGGTCGGTGTGGACTGCGAACTCAATTTGGCGCAGCCGGAGGACGCGCGCCGCTGGTATGAGCGCGCCGCTATGCAGGGTCAGGCCCTGGCCCAGAATCGGCTGGGCCTGATGTACTATCAAGGGCAGGGGGTTGCGCCGGATGACGGCCGGGCCGCCGCGTATTTTCGTCAGGCCGCGCTGCAGGCTGACATGAACGGCGAGTACAATCTCGCCACGCTGTATGCGGCAGGGCGCGGAGTTCCGAAAGACGAGGAACTGGCGTTTCATCTGTTCCGGCGGGCAGCGGAAAAGGGCCATGCCCATGCCATGAACAATCTGGGGTGGCTGTATCAGAAGGGGGTGGGCGTTGCCGCAGACCCGGCGCGGGCTGCGGAGTGGTACCGCAAGGCGGCGGAAAGCGGGAATGCGGACGGGCAGTTCAATTACGGCTTCCTGTGCGCGCAGGGTGTCGGGGTGCCGCAGGATGACCGTGAGGCGGGGCTCTGGTATTGGCGCGCGGCGGAGCAGGGGCATGTCGAGGCCATGGTGAGCATCGGCATGCTTTACCGCGATGGCCGGGGATTGAAAGGCGATGACTTCAAGGCGCTGAACTGGTTCGCCAAAGCGGCGGAGCACCGGCATGCGGGGGCGCAGTTCTTTATCGGGCAGATGCTGGAACAGGGGCGCGGTCTGCCCCGTGACACCGAGCGCGCTTTCCGCTGGTATCAAAAGTCCGCGCAACAGGGTTACCCGCGCGCCCATCATGCGCTGGGGACGCTGTACTACCGCGGCCGGGGGGTGGAGAAGGATTATGTGAAGGCGGCCGGACATTTTGCCCTGGCCGCAGAAAAAGGTCTCGCCTCTTCCCAAAACAATCTGGGGATGCTCTATCTGCGCGGCGAGGGTGTGGAGCGCGATGAAAAACAGGCGGCGGCATGGTTCGCCAAGGCCGTCCGGCAGGGAGTCGCCGGGGCGGCTTTCAATCTGGCGCAACTCTACGAGTATGGCCGCGGCGTGGACGCGAGCCACACCAAAGCGGTTCAACTCTGCAAAGAAGCCGCGTTGCGCGGACATGTGGGCGCTGCCGATTGGCTGTTGCAAAACGGCTACACCGCCTGGGCGAAACAGCACCGGGAGAAGAAGAACCGGGACGCGCAGGTGTCGGAAGGGCTGGAGGATCAGCCGTTCTGAAACAAGGGCGCGCGGCGGATTGACAGCGGCGGAAGAAAAGCGTTATGGTGAAACGAGGATAAACCATCCGGGAGGGATAACGATGAGCGGACAGCTGACGCGTAGAGCGATGTTGAGCAGGTTGGGATTGGGGGGGACGGCGGCAAGCATGTCGCTTCTGGCTGGCCGTGGTTTTGCGGATGCGGACACGGACGGCGATCCCTCTTACCCGGGGTTCGCGAAAAACATCCGTAAAGTCGCGCCGTCGATGCAGGACGTGCCTTCCGCCCGGATCGAGGGCGGCAAGGTGATCCAACCGGCGCGCGAACTACCGGTTTTCCACACAACGGACGTGGTGGTGGTCGGCGGCGGTTCGGCCGGGTTCGCGGCGGCGGTGGCAGCGGCCCGCACCGGTGCCAAGGTGGCGCTGGTCGAACGGTACGGCAGTCTGGGCGGGTTGTTCACCAACGGCATGGTGCTGATCGTGATCGGAACCGGCGTGAAGGAGGGTGGCGCGTTCAAGCTCGTCACACGCGGCATCTGCGAAGAGTTTCTGCGCCGCTTGGAGAAGATGGGCCCGGGTGCGATCACCAAGCTGACCGACACGGTGGGCCAGCCCACGGCAGATCCCGAGGCCGCCAAAGTGCTGATGGATGAGATGATCCAGGAGGCGGGGGTCGAGATGTTCTTCCACGCCTGGGGCGTGGATGTCATCCAGAACGGCAATGCGGTGCAGGGCGTGGTGTTCGAGAGCAAGCAGGGACGGCAGGCGATCCTCGCCAAGGTGGTGGTGGATGCCTCGGGTGACGGCGACGTCTATTTTCAGGCGGGCGCGGGATATCAGCAGATCTCCCATGCCATGGGATTCGTCTACCGCGTGGGGAATGCGGACCGTGTCGACAAGACCAAGCTGCCGAAGGGCACGAAACCGCCGCGTCTCGGCAGTACCGAGCCGATCCCGTCGGCGCGGTGGATGAATAACCTCGGACCCAAAGGCAATGGTTTAGATATCCGCGAGTTGTCGAAGATCGAGATGATGCACCGCAAATCCGCTTGGAATTACGTGCAGAAGATTCGGGGCACGCCGGGCCATGAAGAGGTCTTTCTGATGCAGACCACGCCGCAGATCGGTGTGCGCGCGACACGGTTGTTGGACGGGGTGACGAGTATCGACAAGAAAAGCGCGGCCGCCCAGACGAAGTTCCCCGATGTGGTGGCGGTCTCGGGACACGACGGTCTGCGTCTGCCGGAGTTCCAGATCCCGTACGGGGCGCTGCTGCCCAAGACGGTGGACAACGTGATCGCGGCCGGACGCTGCATCGCCTGCGGAGCGGACCTGATTGACCGGGTGCGTCTGATTCCGGTCTGCATCGTGACCGGGCATGCGGCGGGTGTGGCCGCCGCACTGGCCGCCCAAGCCGGAGTCCGTCCGCGCGATGTGCCGGCTGCCGACATTCAGAAGGTCCTGCGCGGGCAGGGCGCTTATCTGGGCTGATCCGACTCGTCGGGCCGGGGGGGGGTGCCGCGCACAGCGTCCGTTTCCGCCCGACGCACCGTGACGCGCACACTCGCGGCGTCGGCTGCGGGCACGGCGAAACGCCGTCCAATGCGGTAGCCGGGCACCCAGGCAATCTCCCCGTCGCATTCGAAAAGCGGAATGGCATCGCGCACCGCTTCCGGGATCTTTTCATCCGTGAAGAGGTCCTGGATTTTTTTTGTGCCGTTCAGACCGACCGGCGCGATGCGGTCTCCGGGTCTTCGGCTGCGCACGAGCAACGCGCGTCCCGCGAGCGCGTCCGCGCACAGCGTGCACACGGCCGGATAACGGTTGATGCCGGTGACGGTTCCGGTGATGCCGCGCGAAAATTCGGCCACGATCTCCAACGCGCCCCAGCGGCAAACTCCCGGACAGGACAGGGAGGTCTCCGGCGGAGGGATTTCGCGCGCGGGTTGGAGTTGGAGCAACCCGTCGTGCAAGCGGAATGTTTTTCCGCCGGGGAGGCAAACAGATCGGCCTTTCCCATCGCGGCACATGTCGAGCAAGGCGTCCACACCCGCGAACCCCGCAGCTTCAGGACACGCCTGCCGGAAGAGCCACAAGCGCAGAATCCGCCGCTGCAATGCCAAGGGGTGCTCCAGCAACGCGACGGCCGGCAGGGAGTCCGGGAGGCCTTCCGGTTGGAGCGGTGCGAGCGCGTCGAGCGCGCGGCCAGCCAAGGTTTCGAGCAGGGCGTCCTCTTCGCGCAGGATCGCGGCGGAACGGCAAAGTCGCGTGCGCAGACCGGGCTGCAAGAACCGCTCCAGATCCGGGATTAGGGCGTGGCGGATCCGGTTGCGCGGGATCGTGCGATCCAGGTTAGAATGATCCTCGCGCCAGTCGAGACCGCGGTCGCGCAACCAAGCGCGCAGCACTGCGCCGGGAAAGGAAAGGAGCGGGCGGATCAGGATCCGAGTGCTGCGCGGCAGACTGGTGCGCGGCCGGAGTCCCGCGAGACCGGTGGCGCCCGCGCCGCGCGCGAGACGCAGCAGGAGGGTCTCGGCCACATCGTCCGCCTGATGTCCCGTGGCGATGGCCTCCGCCCCGGTTTCCTCCGCAGCCTGTCGGAAGAAGGCTAGGCGCGCGTCGCGTGCCACCCTTTCCGGGGATTGGCCGTCCGGGGTGCGGCCCGCAAGGTCGGCGCGGCCGGTGATGCACGCGATACCCGCCGCGTGTGCCAGCGAGCGCACGAAACACGCATCCCCATCGGCGGCTTCGCCGCGCAGGCCGTGGTTCAGGTGGAACACAACGGTACGGATCCCTGCGGCTTCGCAAAGCGGACGCAGCAGATGGAAGAGCGCGACCGAGTCCGCGCCGCCCGACACTGCCAGACCGAGGCACCGGATGCCGCGCAGGAGTCTTTTGCGCGTCACCTCCTCTGCCACGGCTTGCCCGAGCCCTTCGGGGACGGCGGGCGCGGGAGTGTGTTGTACGGTAGCGGACATGTGCCCATCATACGAGAAAACCGCAGTGCGGCACAACCGGATTCCGGCAATCGGGAATTGTGGGGCGCGTCGGGATAGGCTACACTAACGGCATGATCTCTGTGTTGGAAGAGTTGGCGTCCCGACGGCGTTTCGGTATGCGGCCGGGGCTGGAGACGATTCAGGCACTGCTGGAGGATTTGGGACATCCGGAACGCGAGACGGCTGCGATACACATCGCGGGCACCAACGGCAAGGGTGCGGTGGCGGCGATGTGCGAAGCCGTGCTGCGGGCGGCCGGGTATCCGGTGGCGCGGTACACCTCGCCGCATCTGGTGTGCCTGAACGAGCGTTTTCTCCTCAACGGGAAACCGGTGGAGGATGCCGCGCTGGAGGCGTGTGCGCGGGAGGTCGGCACTGCGGTGCGCGCGCTCGAGTCCCGGACCGGAACAGAGGTCACCTTTTTCGAGTGCCTCACCGCCATCGCGTTTGTCCTGTGCCGGAATGCGGAGATACGGCTGATCGCGCTGGAGACCGGCCTCGGCGGGCGGCTGGACGCGACGAACACCGTTACGCCGCTGGTGTCGGTGATCACCCGGATCGGACTCGATCACTGCGATTGGCTCGGGGACACGCTGGAGCAAATCGCCGCGGAGAAGGCGGGGATCATCAAGCCGGGCCGCCCGGTCGTGTGCGCGGCTATGCCGGAAGAGGCGCGCGCGGTGATCGCACAGAGCGCGTCACGGGTCGGCTCGCGTTTCGCGGATGCCGCGGAAACGGTGGAGGTGACGGTGACGCGGAACGGGCTGGAGGGGCAGACGCTCAAAATCGCCACGCCGAACCGGTCGCTGCCGCCGATCCGTCTGCCGCTGGCCGGCGCGTTTCAAGTCGAGAATGTCTGCGCGGCTGTAACGGCGTTGGAAGAGGTGGATGCCTGCGGTGTGAGTCTGTCCGATGCGGCGTTTGTCAAGGGACTCGAAGAGGTCTGCTGGCCCGGCCGTTTCCAGTTGGCGGTGCAGACACCGCCGGTGATCGTGGACGGCGCGCACAATCCCGAGGGTGCGCGGGCGATCCGGCAGGCGCTCAAAGCGTGCCGGATACGACCGCCGCTGGGGTTGGTGGCGGGTTTCTGCGGCGACAAAGACGCCTTGGGGCATCTGCGGATTCTGGCGCCCGTGGTCAAGCGGGCCTGGGCTGTGCCGGTGCCGAATCCGCGTACGCTGACGCCGGAGCAGACTGCGGGGGTGATGCGCATGGCTGGGTTGGGCGACCCCCAAGCGTGCGCGAAACTCGGTGCGGCGCTGGATGCGGCGCGGGAGTGGGCCGCAGCGGAAGGCGGCACAGTGCTGGTGTGCGGCTCGCTGTTTCTCGCGGGCGCGGCTTTGGTGGACCTTGGGGCCTACCCGTGGGCCAGCCCGCGTCACGATCCGAATGACGTGTTACGAAGCCCGACGCCCGCGGAACGGGAACAAACGCGGGGATAGCCTGTCTGCAGATTACGCAGATTGAAACCATAGGAGAAGGTATGGACGAGCATGCGAAGATCGAGGTGATCGCACGGGGCGTGTGTGTGGCCGGGGGACAGATCCTGCTCTGTCACGGCCGGGGATCCTCGCTCACCTATCTGCCGGGCGGACACGTCGAATTCCGGGAGACGGCGCGTCAGGCGTTGGAGCGTGAGATCCGCGAAGAGCTGGGTTGCGCGTCAGAGGCCGGGGCGTTCCTCGGTTGCTGCGAACACGCCTTCATGCAGAACGGCGCACCGCACGCGGAGGTCAATCTCGTGTTCGCGTTGCGTGTGCCAGGCCTTGCGCCCGGCGCGGAAGTCCGCGCAGCGGAAGCGTGGATCGGCTTTCGGTGGCATGCGCTCGATGATCTGGCCGCCTCCGGATTAGAACCCGCACCGCTCCGGACCCGGATTGCGGACTGGCTCCGCAATCCGGGCGGTCATGTGGTCTCCGGCGAGGCCTGGCAGGACGTCTGACTCACTGCGGCCGATTTTCGGCGGCCCAGCGGTAATACTCTTTCAGATCGAGTTCCGCCGCGGCCTCCTCGTCCAGATACACCCGCGTGTCGGGGTGGAGTTGCAGGGCCGAAGCGGGGTTGAATTGCGAGATCCCGCCTTCGATCGCGCCCCGAACCGCCCGGGCCTTGTTCGTGCCGAAACAGAGCAACAGGCACGTCCGCGCTTCGAGGATCGTGCCGACGCCCATGGAGATGGCGTAGCGCGGCACCTCGTCGGCGGAAGCGAAAAAGCGCGCGTTGTCGCTGATCGTCTGCCGGGTGAGGGTGACCCGTCGCGTGCGTGAGGCGAGAGAGGAGGCGGGTTCGTTGAAGCCGATGTGGCCGTCGCTGCCAATCCCCAGCACCTGAATGTCCACACCGCCCGCAGCCTTGATCTCCGCCTCATATGCGGCGCAATGGGCCGTCACGTCGCGGGCCTTGCCATCCGGCACGTGGGTGTTCTCCGGCGCGATGTTCAGGTGCGAGAAAAGGTTGTCGTTCATGAATTTCCGATAGGATTGCGGATGATCCGGCGGTACCCCGTAATACTCATCGAGGTTGAAAGTGCGCACGCGGCTGTAATCCAGACCGTTGCTGCAGGCCGCAATCATTTCCTTGTAGAGCAACAGCGGTGTGCTCCCGGTGGCGAGGCCCAAAACGAGATCAGGCTTCTGACGGACGGCGTTGTTGATAACTTCCCCTGCGAGGCGGCTGGCCTCTTCGGCGGAAGGGCAAATGGTAATGTCCATAATCGCTCCCTTCGTTTGTAATGATATGAATCACATGTAAGACTAATTCAAATCGGCGCGGGTGTCAAATACGGCAACTCCTAAAAAGAGCAGTTGAACCTTCAACTCTCTTTGGTTTCGGGGTTTCGGGGTTTCAAGGTTTCAGGGTTTCGGGGTTTCGGGGTTTCAAGGTTTCAGGGTTTCTGGGTTTCATCCAAATCGGGGTCGGGATCGCTATCGGTATCGCTATCGCTATCGGGATCGGGATCGGGATCGTCGACCCGCGACCCGCGACATTCGACCCGCGACGATCGACAGGGACGCCCGCGTTTCCGACACCGCAGGTCGCTTTTCTGGGTTTCATGGTTTCAAGGTTTCTGGTTTCAAG
>JAPXSY010000099.1:0-9054 GCA_033812795.1 Kiritimatiellia bacterium | reverse complement strand
GCGTACTCGAAGGTCAACCCGCGAAACAGGATGTTTTCAACCTGCGCACCCCCCGCGCTGCCAGCGAAACGAAGAAAGGTTTCTGTCACCGGTGCCACGACCTCCGCTTGGGCCATGTCCTCGCCGGAACGCGGTTTGTAGAAGAGCGTGCCGTCGCGGTCGAGGAACCACTCGCCCGGCGCATCCAGCGCCTCGCGGAAGTTATCCAGATAGTAGCGCTCCCGCGATGTGTAGTGACCGAATTTCGGCGGATAGCGGCCCGTCAGGAGGACTAGGTTGCGTCCGGGATCTATGCTCACGATGCGGTGCCGTGAAATCTCCCAGGAGTGGTAGGCGGAGACCACGACATCGCGCAACCGCTCCTGCGGCAACTTTAACAGCGGCGCGATATCTTTGGGACGCCCCAGAAACGCGCGGTCTCTGATCGGCCCGGCCTTCCCTGTCGCGGGGTCGATACCGGTCTCCACAATACTGTCGATGTAGGCGTAGTGACCGTTCGGCGTACGGGCCCGCACGGCGCGACTGCCGTTGACGTAAAGCTGCTCAATGCGCCACTTGCCGTCGCGGGCATTCGGCACCGTCGTCTTCCAGATGCCGTCTCCGCAAGGCTCAAACCCAGTGATGCGCCGTCCGCCGCTGATCACGGGCGTAGCATTGGGCGCAGCCGCATAAGTGATGCGACCGCCGGCACGTCCCGAATCCTCCGGTGAGAAACCGATCGGCCCCTCAATGGGATACGTACCACTGCGGAACAAGACGAGGATGTCGCGGTCCGGCTCCGCCTGACGCAGCGCGCGCACGGCATCACGCGCCCGCGCCAACGTGGCGAACGGACGCTCCTTGGTGCCGGGATCGGTGTCCTTGCCGTCCGGCGCGACCCAGAAATCGGCTTGCTCCTCGGCAAACGCCTTGTCGGCAAAACGGCACCCGCAGGCTAACAGTCCCAAACACATGAACAGAACCTTCATGGCGTCTCCTTGATAGTCAACTGTGAATCCATCTCTCCGCGAACCGCGACTAACTCAAAAGATTTCAACGTGCGGGAGCCGGATTTCACACGATCACCATAAACCGTTTCACGGCACACACCCTTGACCGACAACGGGATCACCCTTTCCTGGCTTGCTGTGTTCAGCATGTACCACCAGCGTGCCCCCTCTGCCACGGCTGTCCGCAAAATCACATCGTCGAAACGCACCTCCTCGCCAAAATCAACGAGCGGTAAACTGCGGAACGACGCCGTCCATGTCCGCACTAAATCCTCGATGCCATGTGTACCCAACGTGAAACCACCGATCGACACCTCTTTCATGTCGAAGAGCGCTAAAGCACGGGCATAATACACGAGCGGCCAACGTCCGGGATAGAGCGGTGCCGTACAGCGTCCCGGTGCCTCATTCTTCCACGGCGCGGGCATGGTAAGCTTGCGTCCGCGGGAAAACTCACCGTGTGTCTCAAAATAATATTGGTGAATCGTCACCGCATCAACAGCCCCCAGCACTTCTTTCTGAAACGCCGGCTCTAAATCAAAGAGCGGCGGCACCAACTTCTCATCCGGCCAATACTTGCGCTCACACCGCACGATCCCCCAACTGAAAATCCGATCAAGACAAACCGCCTCATGCTTCGCAAGGCGCGGGACGTCCAGTCCCATTTCGAGAAACGACTCATCGGAAAACGGTTTACAGAAACGCCCGCCGGATGTGCACATCTGGGATATGGAAGGGACATCCAAACGGAGATACAGTTTCGCATCTGAATTTCGCGAGCGAATCCGCGCGGCAACCTTTTCGTAAAAGCCGCTCACAATTTCAGCGCGCCAACGCAAGAATCGGTTCCGGCGTGCCGGGTCATTCCTGATCCAATCAGCCCGGATCTTGAAGCGTTGCGCATCACCCGGCGTGCCGGGGAGGATCTCGCCGATTCCTTTTGCGAACGTCTCCATGGTCCAATCGTCGTATGAGCCGTCCAGCCACAACCCCAGTTGCGTGAGATTCCAATGATTCAGATAGAATGAAATTCCTCCGAACGACGGCAAATCGGCAAGCATGTCGCAGTGTTCGTCGACAAGCCCCATCACCGCGTCTTGCGTTTCGCGACGCAATGCGTTAAAAATCGGGGGCTTGTACATAAATGGCGTCACGGGGATCTCGCCATCCGCATAAACAACGTTCAATACCGTCTGGTCACCTGCGATCACCTGTTCTCGCGTGCCGAACTTCAGGTTCAATGTCGGCAAACGGCTCATCCCGAAACTGGGCACAAAGGTGATGTCTCGCTCCGCGCAACGCGCCGCGAAGAGATGCGGGAAGTCCGCCGGATGGTGGCGCATCCCGCTCGGCCATGTTCCCTTTTCCTTGCGAGAGCGATAAACGGGGCCGTTGTACCACACCGTCGGGTAGAACCACAGGTCTTGGCCTGCCCACGAGAAATAATCCATGGCGCTCACAAGATCGCGGTCATACGTCGCAGGATCGACGCCCCCGACGCCACCGAAGCACATTGAAAGAACAGGGTCCTCCCAATACAAGCCAGCCTTGCGGGCCTTATGCGCCGCAAGCGAAGGGAGCGGCGCGGCCGGGCCGTACCGGTCTTTTTCAGGCGCGGCATACGCAATCGTAACCGGCCCCACTGCACCGGGCTTATCCGGCTGGTATCCCTCAAAGATCAACCCCAACCACGTTGACGGGTGGCGAAACACATACTCGTAGACAAGCGGCTTGCCTGTGACGGGGAACTCGCTACTCGTCAGGATGCCCGAACCCAAAACCTGCTGCTCGGAACCCGCTGTACGGATCTCGCCGAAATCAGGTTGCGTCTGCGACACCATCAGCGAACGGTAGGTGTCGTCTGGATAAGTGATCCTCACGCGCAAAAGTAAATTCGTCGCGGGTAGCTCACGTACATACGCGAACCGGTCATGCGATTTTATTCCGGTCTCGCGAAACCTGCATCCGGGAATCTCGCCAACCTTTGTCTCGCCGATTGCAGCACAGGGTTTTTCCGAATAGGGATCGATTGTCGCAACAACCTGCCACTCCGGCGCGACAGTTGCCTTGGCGGGCAATGGCGGGGGCATGTGTTTTTTTCGGGCGGCAGACGAGCGCGCCGAATCAACAAGGTTTTTCTTAGCATCAAATCGAGTTTTGATTTCACCGGGTGTCAACGGCACAGCGAAAAAATGCAGCGCATCAATCACCGCACCCGCCTTTTTCCTGCGGGAGCAATCCTCGCCGACAACGTATCGCTCCAACGCGACGGGAACCCACGGCTCGACTTCACGCCGTTGCACGAGTTCACCGTTCGCGTACACTGCGGTTTGCCCCTTCGCCGCATCCCAAGATGCCACAATATGTACGGGCACATCCGGTTCAAGTAAGCCATCGGCAAGCCGGCCATAAACCAGCCGCTTGCCGGAGTCTACGTCGAAGCGCACATATTCAGCCCAATACCAAATCGTGGGGGTACCCTCGCGCGCCCATGCGTCCGCATCTGCAAAATAAACATGATCCCGCGCGTCGCACCCTTCCTGATTCGGCGTAACCCACAACTCGATCGATCCGCGAGCAACAGGGACCTCGTCCGCCGGATACACGCCAGGCGCAACCGCTGCAAATGTCGCACTGCCGACACAACAAAACGCTGCTACTGTCCCCCAAAACCGGGTTCTCACCAAGCGTCCTCCGCCTCAGCGCACAGTCATCAGGAACCCGCGCCGCGACAGGGTCACCCGAATTTTTCCGTCCTCTCCCACTGGCGAAAAGTCCCCGGCGCCTTGCGCAATGCCGGTGTTGACGACCCGCCAACGCGCGAGGTCAGGAAGAGTCCCGGTGACAGTCCCGATTTCGTAGGTCGTCCCGGCATCCAACGGATCCAGCTCACTTCTTCCGAAATCAACGATCACTTGGCCGTCGTAGTCACAATTCGTCAGGACGAAATGTCCCGTCAGCGTACCTGATGCGTCCACCGCAGGCTTGAACGTGGGCGAAGTCAACGTCACCCCCGACAGCGTCAATGTCGCAAGTTCAGCAGCGCGGAGGGTTGTCGCCACCAGACCACCGCCGGATATTGTACCGCTGCCGGAAACCTCCCCGAACACAAGCGCTGAACCGGGATTGAAGACCGTCCCTGCGGCAAGTTCGGCGCTGGCGGATGGAGTCGCAGCATCGTTCGCGACTGCAAGCGTACCGCTCTCCACTTTCAGCGTGTCTGCGAACGCCCACGAGACCGGATCATCTGCGACCAGAGTGCGCGCTCCTTCGACGATCGTGGCCTGCGGCGTAAACGCGAGTGTGCCAGTGCCTTTTTTGACGATCCCTCCCGTACCGGAAATCTTTTGTCCGACCGTCCACGTTTTGGTCGCTGGCACGTTCAACGTCAATCCGCCTGCCCGGCAGTCAACGATGATTCCCAAACCGCCCGTGAAAGTGAAGTCGTAGTCACCAGTCCCGGGTATCCATTCGCCGTTATCGAAGGCAAATGTCAGTTTGTAATTGTCACCGCTCCACTTCGTGATCTTTTCACCGTAGAATGTCGAGTTGTTCCGGAACAGCATCGATCCCCGCCCCGCCTGGCGCACATGAACATCAGCGTAATGATTGTTGCCCGCGATGGCGTACGAGCTGGCATCAAACGTGAATGCCGCCTCTCCCTCCCAATACAACTGCCAAGACGAATAGTTGTATGAGCCGATTTTGAGCGTTGCGCCGTTCTCAAAAAGGTAGCGTGCGCGCGTCCAAGTCTGTTCGTCCGCACAATTCAGGCGAAATCCGCAATCAAGTGTGCCGCCGTTCACTCGTACCTCCGGATAGGAGGGCTTGCCGGATGTCATTGTGCCGACACGCAGCGTGTCGCACTTCACCGTGCCCCCGTTGGTGATTTGGAGCATGGCGTTTGTCGCGAAGGCGCTCGCGCCGATATTTCCGCCGACGAAAAAGTGCTGGTTGTTATCCAGATATGCTTCATCCACGGTCAATATAGGCTGCGCAACTCCCTCTGCGGCGTTGAGGCCGATCGCCACCACACCACCGGCAGACTTTACGTTGCCAGCACCTTGGAGGACGAGTTCACCTTCAACCACATTCAGGGCGGCATACTCGCCTGTCGGCGCACCGCCGTTCGGATCTAATGCGAAACCGTACCGCGGGCATCCATTAGGACCCGTCCCTATCCCGGCACCAGACGTCACAACCGTGTTGCCGTTCTTCGCCGCAAGCGTGACCTTGCCGGGGCCGGCCTTGATCAATGCACCGCCTGCGGCACTGAACGGGCCGAATGTCATGTCGCCCGAGGTCTTCACCACAATCGGATTCGTCGTGACCGCAGACGCCATTGACAACTTGGAGGGGATCGCTGATGCTGTTGTCCCCGCGTATTCAAATGTGCCCCCCTTGAGCGTCAGCGTGGCGGCATCTGCAAATGTGAGGCCTAACGCGCGCGCATCGGTGAAAGAGAGCCAGCCGGACTCGACCGACACGCCGCCGTAGAACTCGTTACCCGTGTTCTGAAGGACTGCGTGTCCCCCACCCTTCGTGACAAGTGCGCCGCGCGTGAGTTTCCCGCCCAGATTCAACGTGCCGCCGGACACCACCGACACATTCAACGTATCCTTCGCACGGAACTCGACTGCCGCCGTCGCGTTGGATGTCACGGCTTCATCAAGACGGATCTCAAGCGTCTCGGCCGGCGAATCATCAACCGTCACGTGCGTCACACCGTTCAAGTCTTCTTCAAAAACGAACTCCTGCATTGAGGCGTTGTGATTGATCGTCACGGCGCCGGTTATGGCGAGCGTCACACCGTCTGCCAGTTCGATCGCGCCGGAGGAGTTTTCGGTGCCGAGCGTCAGGGCATCAAGCGTAACCGACTGGCCGAACACAACCTTGCCCCCTTGCACCTCGACCTTAACCGTGTCTGCCACAGTTCCGGCGAGCGTCAGTGTGCCGCGTCCCCTCTTAACTAAGACCCCCTTCTCGTTGCTCTTCGAAGAGATTGCCGCCGTGATCGTCACATCGTAATCTGTGTCGACAACCAGCCCCTGCTCACCGAGTTCAACTCCATCCAGCGCATGCACGAACGTCGCGTTATCACGTCTCGCCACCAACGTTCCGCCATTGGCGGCGAGCAGAGCAAGGCCTGTACCGCCATTGACCGCCGCCCCCGTGCCGCCAATAATTTGCGGCACGCTCATCACGCCTCCGTCCAGAACGAGTTTAGTCTTCCGCCCCTGCGCGTACGCAAGCGTGATGCCGATCGAATCAAGCGCTGTGAACGTTCCCCCCTTTTGGGTGAAGACGCATGTCAGATCCGCGTCACTCACCGCAACCTGTCCCATGAACATCTGCCGTACCGTGATCGCACCGCCTTCTTGTGTGAACGTCCCGAAACCGTTGCGCCCCACGCAAACACCGAGATTTGGCACAGACGCATCGAGTGTGCCCTTAAGCATACGCACGCTCCCTGTGCTTGACGCACCAGCGTGTCCGAGGCTCAGGCCGCCTGCCCCTGGAAAACGAAGCACGCCATCCTCAATGGTCATGTCCGCCGTGCCATTCCATCCGAGCGCAATCATTTCATCGGAATTGAAATCGATCACCGTATCTGCCCTGCGGATCGTGGCCACACTCTTTGTCGGCACATTTGCGTTGGGATTATATCCCAGATAAAATTCCCCGCGCAGATCATGCTGGCCGCCGTTGACCGTGAGTCGCCCGGCATCCGCGCCGCCGCCAAAGTGGAACTTTTTGAGGCTTGTCCATGCCCCACCCTCAATGGTGATCTTCGGGTCGGTGTTTGCCGGCCAGGCGTTGACCAACGCATTCGTCCACACGCAATCCTTCAGGATCATCTCCCCATTCACACGGAACTGCGCACTGTCATTCCCTCGATAAGAATCGATCAATGAATTGGTCGCGGCAAACACACAATCGACACCGGCAATATCATTGCCGATCTTGGTTTCCTTTGAGACCAGCCACGAACTGTTGAGGACGCGCACACGTGTCGGCGCATTCGCCGACCATCCCAAGCCCAATTCATGCCCGACTTCCACGACGCCGCCATCCGTTACGTCAAAGTCGAAATCGGCCCCGTTGGACACTCCGGAAAATTTGTAGTCCTGACTTTCAGAGAAGACCATTCTGGCGTTGTTCGTCACAACAAAGTGGATATCGCGCGGTTTCCCCGCATAACCCAAAGTCATCCGGGCGATATTGAATATACCGCCATCAGTGACCGTCACGTCGACTGCCGTACGTGAATCCCCCCCCGCGCCTGATGGAATATTCAGGTTCGCAGCCGCAGTCAACACGCCGCCATCCACGACAAGCTCCGTACGTGCCGCACGTGAGCGCACATTGATGTTGGCGACCTTCGCGGTCACGCCGTTGCGCACCTCGACACGGTGTACAGCCCCCGCGAGTGTCGCCGCGTCATTCCCGTGCGAAACCGTCCAATCGTAATTGTGTGCCGTGCCGGAAGGATCATGAAAATTAAACTCGCCGGAGTGGAATATAATCCCCGCCACACCGTCCTGATTATAGGCGTGGAATACAGGGTTCGTGAACTTAAACGGCGCACCCCTCGTGTCATTATACATTTCAAACGAAAAGAAATGACTGTACTGATCGTAAAAGGCGAAAGGCTCACCTTGATAAATCGCCGTCGCGTACGTTGGAGGCGCCCACACCGTATTCGAGCCGCAGAAAGTAATTTCCGTCCCGTCCGTGTTGGCATCGACACGCCACGCTACGGGATTTGTCCAAGTGCCTTCCGGCAGTGTGACGGTATACTTTCCCTGTGCCGCATTGTACCACCAGGCTTGACCATCCACCGTGTCCGGTACCGCCGCAGGATTCCACTTCGTAGCGTCGTTAAACGCGCCGCTCACCGGTGCCGCCCATTGGTTTCCCAAAGCGGCAAATGCACCGCCGAGCATCACCAAACTAAAAAATGCAATTCTTTTCATCTTCAACCTCATTTCACTACCATCCCATAGGGTAGACCGGTAACCCACCGACCCCATAGTCGGTACGCATTATGCGGGGGGGGGTAAAAGTCAACCCTAAATTTTTCAAAAAAGTGTCGGCTTCGGAGGTGTCTGCCTGTAACCTACAGGCATCATGAAAAAACGAATTCCCAAATTGCTTGGGGCCGCGCCTCCGAAACCAACAAAGATAGTGTACACCGTGCTGCGGCAGTTCGTCCAGTGGTTTCCCGGTAATCGGTTAATGACAGGGGTGTGCGAAGATCATGCGTTCTGATGAAAAGGGGGAGCAGAGAGTCGGGAGCGCGGGCGTCCTCGCCCGCAACAACGTGTCTTGCAAAAGGCTGACGCACCCACTTCCCTGAGGGTCAAACCGCGCATCGGAATCACGATCGGCCTTTCACAGAGCGGGCGGGGACGCCCGCGCTCCCGACTGCGCACACACAAACCACGCACTAAACTCGCATGCCCCCTGTCACCAACCGATTACGGATTCCCGCCGGGATGATCCAGCGGCTCGCCGAAGAGTATAAGCTCGACATCCGCAAGTGGTCGGCGGCGAGCCATGTGGTCGCGCTGATGTACGGCCAGCTCGCGGGAAAACCTCAAACCTGAAACCTCAAAAAAGACACCAAAAAACCAAGCAAATCCGCATGGGTAAGGGTGAACTGTGCCGCCTATGGGATGCTATTGCTCACAAAACAGCGTCACGCTGGATTTTCCGCAGATGATCGCGTTGTTGGCGACCCGGCTGGTCTTCTGGATGGACTGCAATCCCTTGTTGTTGGTGTGCGGCACAAAATAAGAGCAGGAGGACGAGACATCAAGCCGCAACACATCGCCGGGGCTGATCCTGAAGGCGTGATCTGAAAAACAGAAATCCACCGCCTTCTCCGTGCCCGGCGTATAGTCCGGCGTAACGTAGCACAGCGACGTGATGTCGTCGCGAAGCGGATAGGCCACGCCGTCCTTGACCAAACTCAGGCGCACATAGAAACAGGTGTCCTCGCAGTCGGACGTGCAGACGAGCCGGGCGGTCATGCGGCCGCGCACATCTAACTCCCGTGTGA
>JAPXSY010000098.1:0-9064 GCA_033812795.1 Kiritimatiellia bacterium | reverse complement strand
CATCCGCACTGCCTGACCACCCGCTTTTTTGCGGGCCCGCCTGCGGGACGCATTCCTGATGTGCTGAACCTACAAACAAAGAGCAGTTGAACCTTCAACGCGCTTTGGTTTCAGGTTTCGTGGTTTCAGGGTTTCTGGGTTTCTGGGTTTCATCCAAATCGGGATCGGGGTCGGTATCGCTATCGGAATCGATTGTTTAACCACGGGACACTTTCTTTGGTTTCTGGTTTCAGGGTTTCAAGGTTTCATCGCTATCGGGATCGGTATCGCTATCGGGATCGATTGTTTAACCACGAAACACAGAATACACAAAAAGGCATGGCTCGGGGATTTTTATGACGTTTGAAAACACTTCTGGAAGCTACCGAACCGATGTACCCAAACACAATCCTTCTCTGATTGCACGACGGAACGCCAGCGGCGAAAGGTTGTAGAGTTTGCGGAACTGACGGTGAAAATAGGAAAGGTTGCCATATCCGCAGGACAGGGCGACCTCGCTGACAGGCAGATCTGTTTCCAGCAGATTCCGACAGGCGGCGTTCAACCGCACCTCAGCTAGGAAGCGGGTAAAGGTTTTGCCGGTGTGACGTTTGAAATGGCGCTCAAACGTCGCCTTGCTCATCCCCGACTCGCGGCGAATCGATTCAATGGTTAAGTCTTCTTGAAAGTGATTGAAAATCCGCTTGATCGCTTTCTGCAGCCCGCGATAGGCGATCTGGCTCTCCGGCGGCGCAAACGTCGTGCTAGCCAGCGCGTACCGGTCGCTGGCATCCGTCTCCACCAGCGCGGCCAGAATTCGCATGAAAGCCGCCAGACGCCTCATGCCGCCACCGCGTTCAGCCGCTTCGCGAAATGCGGCGCCGACACTCTGGACGGCAGAGCCAGACACCCGCACCCCGCGACGCGCCTCCTCCCAAAGCAGGCGCAGCGCAGCACTCTCCGGAAACTGCCAAACGGGATGTTCCGCGCCTGCATGGAATTGCAAGGCAAACCCGGCAGAAGCCTGCCGCATGTGCCAGAAATGCGGCAGATCAGGCCCAATCAACACCAAATCCGGCACCTGAAAGCGAGTAATGGAATCCCCGATGAACAAGGTCCCTGAACCGCGCTCGACCAGCGTCAGTTCCATCTGAGGATGGTGGTGCCATTCGTGACCCGCGCCGACATACGCCCGGCTCGATCCGTCCGCCGCCAGCAGCGTGATGTCGCGCAAGTTCCTCTGCCAACGTAACAGCCGGAACGACTCATCCGGCATCAGTCTGACCTGCTCATTTCTCACCGTGAGGTTATTGTACACTTTTTTGATGCAGATGGTAAAGACTAGACCTGTTCTTTCCGATATGCTTGTTTTATTATTCTTATCAAAGCAAAGGAGTTCTTATGCAAGGCACATTCCGTTTCACTTTCGGCCCTTGGAACATTCATGAGGGTGCCGATCCTTTCGGCCCGCCCGTGCGCGATTCAATGTCATTTGCCCAGAAGCTGAAACTGTTCAAGCCTTTGGGGTTCGACGGCGTTCAGTTTCACGATGACGACGCCGTGCCCGACCTGAACGACCTCGATGCGGCTGCGATCGTTAAAAAAGCCAAAAAGGTGAAGGGCATGCTGGACGGCGAGGGGCTGGTTGCCGAGTTCGTGGCACCCCGGCTCTGGGAAGACCCGCGCACAATCGACGGTGGTTATACCGCCAACGATCCCGCCTGCCGCACCTACGCCATCGAACGCAGCTTGCGGGCCATCGACATTGCCCATGCGCTGGACACCAAGCTGATCGTGCTCTGGCTGGCCCGCGAAGGCACCTATGTGCGCGAGTCCAAGGACAGCAAGCGCTCGACCGAGTATCTCGTCGAGGCCATCAACCGTATGCTGGCCCATGACTCCTCCATCCGCATCGCGATTGAGCCCAAGCCCAACGAGCCTGTCGACCAGACCTATATCCCCACTACCGGACATGCGATCGCCCTAGGCCACCTTTGCTCCGATCCCTCACGCGTCGGCGTGAACATCGAGAGCGCACATGCGATCCTCGCCGGGCTTGATCCCTCGGATGAGATGGGGTTCGCGCTGGCGCACAAAAAACTTTTCGCGGTGCATCTGAACGACCAGAACGGCATCAAATTCGATGCAGACCGCAGCTTCGGCAGCATCGACCTGCGGCGCGCGTTCAATCAGGTGCGCATTCTTGACCGCCACGCCTATGGCAGCAACGGAGAGTTTGTCGGGCTCGACATCAAAGCCATGCGCACACAAAAACTTGATGTCAGCACCAAGCATCTCTCCAACAGCCGCACGGTTTTCCTGAACCTGCTTGAGGTCTCCCGCGGGCTGGATCAGAAGGCGGTCGACGCCCTCATCGCCGAGCGCGATTATGAAGAACTCGACCTGCTGATCACCAACGCGTTGATGGGAAAATAGCGCATACCGCGGGCGAAGCCCGCAACCCAAGTTAATGAGTCAATTCGTGCATTAGCTTGTCTGGGGGTGCGCTACCGCTGAACTCTAACGCGGACGTCCGCCCGCGTTAGAAAAGCAACCGCAAATGGATGCCGCACCGGACAATCTCATCGGGGGAGAGGGCGTGGCGGTCGAGTCCCCAGGCACCGCCGATCAGCCCGGTGTACTCCAGCGACCCGCCGAGCGAGAGCGCCTCCGTCAACGCGTAGGTGAGGGCGAATGACACCAGATAGTCGGTGAACCCTTCGCCGGACCCGCAATACCGGACGTTGTTGTAATGGCTGGAGCCCGCCCCGATCAGAGCCGTTCCGTCCGCGCGGATGCGGTCCGTCACGGCGACGGACTTGCTCAGCGCCGCACGGCTGTACAGATCTTTAAGCGGATTGTCCTCCAAAAAGCTTCCTCCCACGCCACGATAATCGTAGTAGACACTGAGTGAAGGCGTCACGACCGGATTTTTGTAAGCCACCGTCGTAAAGAGTTCATACGTGCTGTTGCTGTTCTTCGGCCATCTGTCACCCGGAAACGTGTAGAAGATGTTACCGACGGTGACATCCACAGGGCCGAACGCCCGGCTGTAGGACGGCGTGAAATTGAGCACATTGATCCCCCCGCCCGTCCGCGTCGCCTTGGAATCCCCCGACCGTTGCGAGAGGTCCCAGTTCGACCACACCTTGGCGGAGAACGCCCCGTACTCCTGCGCGTCATAGGTGGCGATCACGCTCGGCTGGACCACACCGTGTTTGTCCAACGCCCTGCCGCGCCAGACATACGCCGAGTAGAAATCGGTTCGCGTATCGACCGACACGGGCAGTTTCTCCTCTGCGCACACCGAGAGCGCGGCGACCATCACAAGCGCGACGGCCACACGTAATCGGTTGGTGTAGCGGCAAGGTGTGGGCAAAAGCGGTGCCGCTGACTTCGTCGAAACACCTCGTCGCTGGCGCAATCGACTCGGTGTTGAGACCAAGTGTGTTCGACTAAGAGTGGGGACCAAGAGTGGCTCCGCGCACAGCGCGGAGAGAAAGCGGAAATCAAACATCAAAGGGACCACCCCTCTCGATAAGTCGTCTTCACATACGCGTTCAACTCCGGCATGTTCGTGCAACGCATGGCATCACCGTCCCATTCCACACGCCGACCGCACCCCGCGATCATCGCGATGTTGCCGAGCAGAGCGATTTCAGCCAGCGGCGCGGAATACTCGAAATTCGAACAGGCCGGCGCACCGCCGCGGCATGCGCGGAAGAAGTCTTCCTGATGCGTGCCTTTGACACGCGGCAGAATCTTGTCGGGAACCGGATAAGCCCGGTGCGCCTCCTCCGGCACAATGCGGCAGCCGTCGCCGAACTCGCCGATCGTCATGATCCCCTTGTCGCCCACGAACAGCGAGCCGTTGGTGCCGAAATTCCGGCCGTGCTTCTTTTCCAGTTCCAGCACCAACGGGGGCACGTACTGCCATTCGCGCTTGTTGACGCACCGCCAGCGCCGCTGCACCGTCCGCTCGCTGTACTCCTGATCCTGGGCCAAACCGTCATACCAGTAAACCTTGACCGGCGCCATCTCGCCACGGGCCGGAAAATCGAATCGGATACGGGTCGTGATGGACCAGACTTTGCTTGCCCCTCCGCGCATCTCCTCGACCTCCACCGCCTCCGGCGCTTGCAGCTTGAGCGCCCAGAACGCGGGATCCAGAATGTGGCACCCCATGTTGCCGATCGACCCGTTGCCGAAATCGCGCCAGAGGTGCCAGTTGTGCGGATGCAGGTCCGCGTGGAACTCGCGGAATGGAGCCGGGCCGATCCACGCGTCCCAATCAAAACCCTGCGGCAGAGGCAAAGGCGGCGAATGGTCTCCGTCAAGCAACCCGTTGCAGCGCTGGGTCCAGCTATACACCTCGCGCACCTGACCGATCGCGCCGCCCCAGATGTATTCGCAGAGTCGGCGGCACCCTTCGTTCGAATGGCCGTGGTTGCCCAACTGCGTGGCCACACCGTGTTTTTTCGCCTCGTCCCGCAACAGCCGCGCCTCGTGGATCGTGTGCGTCAACGGCTTCTCGACATACACGTGAATCCCGCGACGAATCGCCATCAGCGCCGGCGGCGTGTGCTGGTGGTTGGGCGTGGCGATGACCACCGCGTCCAGTTCCTTACCCATCACGTTGAACAGCTTACGGTAGTCGGAAAAAGTTTTGATCGCGCCGATATCGGCAGAAGGCAGGGTTTTACGCACCTGCCCCAACGCAGCCGTGATGCGCTGGGGATCAGGATCCGCCAACGCGACGACCCGCTCTTTGCAACATTCGGGCAGCAACTGCCCTACACCGCGGTCACCGCAACCGATCAACGCCACGCGCAAGGGCTTTTTCGATGCCGCCACGCCCTGACCGCGCGCGCCCAATACCGTCAGCCCGCCTACCCCGGCCGCTGTTGTTTTGATAAAATCACGTCTTTTCATTGTTCAACTCCTCATTCCCAAATCTCAACTCCTAAATCCTAAATCCTAAATCCTAACTTCTACCTCCCAATCACGCCTCCCATCCCGCGCGGCTCGGCACACTCAAAACCTTGTTCGCTACGGCATCCTTGAACCGTCCAGCCTTGCCGTCCCAATCCAGCCGTCTGCCGGAACCCTCCTCGATAGCCGCGACACCAAGCAGCACGATTTCATTGAGCGGCTGCGAGTAGTCAAAGTTCGCGCAAGCCGCCGGACCGCCCAAGCACGCGCGCATGAAATCCACCTGATGCGAACCGCGGATGCGCGGGATCGTCTTGGGCGGCGGCGGGATCGTCGAACGGAGGCTATCCGGCACAAACCGCAGGCTCTCACCGAACACACTGATGCAGAGGATACCCTTCTCGCCGATCAGAACCGAAGCGCAACGGCCAAGGTCGACATCATACTTCTTTTCGATCTCCACCAGTTTCGGCGGCAGGTTCTGGTGCTCCTTCTTGACAATGTATTTGTATGTGCCCTTCGTCCATGTGCTGTCATCCCAGTGCAGACCGCCCTTGAGCCCATCAAACCAGTGCATCTCCACAGGCGCGAGGTCACCGCGTTTCGGGAACTTCCAGACAATGTGGTCGCGAAGGCCCCACGACCCCTCTGCGCCCGGACGGAAATCCACAAGCTGGACACTCTCCGGACTGCCGAGTTTCAACGCCCAGAACACCGGATCGATGACGTGGTTGCCCATGTTGCCGATGGTCGCGCTGCCAAACCTGCGCCACGAATACCAGCCGACAGGATGCAGGCCGCTGTTGAATCCGCGCCACGCCGCCGGTCCGATCCATTTGTCCCAGTCCAACTCTTTTGGACAGGCCGAGTCGTCCGAAAGCGGCTGTTCGCGCGCATTGAGCCGGTCGCACCAGCAGTAGACTTCGGTGACCTGGCCGATGGCACCCGCCCAGACGTATTCGCAGAGTCGGCGCGCGCCTTCGTTGGAATGACCGTGCTGCCCCATTTGCGTGACCACACGGTTGGCACGCGCCTCGGCAAGCATCCGGCGTCCCTCCTCAATCGTGTTGGCCATGGGTTTCTCAACAAAGGCATGAATGCCGTTGCGGAAAGCGAGGAGCGCGGGCAGGCAGTGCTGATGGTTGGGCGTCGCGACGAAGACCGCGTCCACACCGCCTGCCATCTGTTTGTAAAAATCGCGGTAATCGGCGAACGCGGCGACGGATTCCACGTTCGCTTCAGGCCGGTATTTCTTTAAGCGTCCCCGTGCGCGGGCAATGGCGCGCGCATCGGGGTCAACGAACGCCACCATCTCCGCCATACCCGATGTCATGACGTTCGGCAGAATCGCGTGACAGCCGCGGTCCCCGCAACCGATGATCGCCACACGTAACGGTTTGTCAGGCGCCGCCGCCGTGTCCTGACCACGCGCCCCCATGACTGACAACAACCCGCCAATCCCCGCTGCTGTCGTTTTGATGAACTCTCGTCTCTTCATTTCTCGTTCCGTTCTTTCGTTTCTTACCATCGGGAGGAACGAGCGTCTGCACGTCCGCGGGCAAGCAGACGCTTGCCCCTCCCACCGCGAACACGAGGTCACACATCGATCGGCATCCCGCAAGCCTGCAGGTGACATTTGTGAACCAGGTAATCGTGCGCATAGGTGTACGGGTTGAGCATCTCGCCGTTCACCACGGCGGCGAACTCGCGCCACTGATCCTCATACCGATCTTTCAGCGGCGGCATCTCGACTGTCTGCGCCCCCTTCTTATATCCGCCGCGCGCCTCTTCCAAAAAGAGTTTCAGGACGCCTCCCGACATGTTGCCCCGCGATTCGATCGGCTCGATCGTGATCGTGCCCTTGTCACCCATCACCTTGAGACGCCGGTTCGGGAACCCCATCGCCTCGGTGATGGAGGTGCGCACGGTCGCCAACCGACCGCCGTCAAACTCGAACACGGCCAGACCGTTGTCCAGCACCCCGTCGTTGCGGGTGCAGCGCTGATACGGCGTCACGCGTTCAGGCGCCCCCATGATCGACACCATCAGGTCAATCAAGTGGCAGGCCAAGATATACTGGATGCCGCCCCGGTACTCTTTGATGAGGTTCCGGTAACCCTGTCCGTCGTACCGCCCCATCGAGGCGTCCAGATCGACAACCCGTCCGATCAGCCCCTCTCTCACCGCCTTGATGCAGAACTGCACAGCCGGATTGTTGCGGTACATGTATCCGACCTGAAGGGTCAGCTTCGCGGCTTCCGCCTCGTCCAGCAGTTGTTTGAACGCAGGCAGCGACTCGCCGCACGGCTTGTCCAGATGGATGTGCTTTCCAGCCCGGATACTACGCAGAGCGGGAGGGATGCAGACACGTTCTTCGGTCTCGATGGCCACGGCCTGAAGCCCGGGGATCGCCAGCAACTCGTCGGAACTCATCCAGGGGAGCCCCTTGTAGGAAGCGGCGTTCTTCTCTTTCGCGAGCCGGACGGGGTCATCCTCCGCAATGCCCACCACTTCGAACAACTCGGGCAGCTTACGTAGCGTGGTCATCTTGTAGGCGTGCTGGTTGCCGGTGCCGATCTGTCCGATTTTGATCGGTTTGCGTGTCGCGGACTGATCCCCCGTTGCGGCCGGAACGCCGCCAGGAAACAGGCTCCCCATCCCGGCCAAACCGGCTGCCGCAACAAACGTGCGCCTTGAGAACGGATTCCCGTGTTGCATTCAACCCCTCCTTTTTGTGAATGATAATGAAGCTTTTACAATGCCATCATCGGAGCATGACCTGCAAGCCCATTCTGCTGAATTGGCGCAGAAACCGGCTCGAAGAGTTGGTTGTCTGTTTTTTCCCGTCCTGCTCGTCATGGTTGTCTCCTTTGTCACGGCTATCTTCAGAGAAGACGCCTTCCAAGGAATGGAATTTCATTATAGACCAAACAAGGGGTTATGCCAATTGGCATCGTTATCAGGATCGGCGTCCCGTACCCGTCCTCGTTCGCGTTTTCGTGTACGTCGACTTGCGACCTGCGACATTCGGCCTGCGGCGTTTGGGGTGTTTGCCGGGCGACTGATCCGCCGTTTGCGGGCGAGGACGCCCGCGCTTGTCTCCCGACTGAAACCAAAGAGCCGTTGGAAACCCAACCGCTCTTTTAGAGGGAATCCATTGGACGAGTTGCCGCAGAACGGTATACACTGTCTTCGCCAGTTTCGGAGGCATGGCCCCAAGCAACTGGGGTATTCGTTTTTCAAAAAAGGGGAAAGGAAGACATGAATAGATACGGTTTGTTTTCGGCGGTTTGTTTCCTATCGCTCGTCGGACTGGCTCAGTCCGAACAGAACGAGATCGCGCGTTGGGATCCGCACATGGCGCGGACAACCGCCGTCCTTGACACGAACGGAGTCAAATGGATCGACGGGAAATACCTGCCGATCGAGGGGCGTGCTTTTAACGATACGGAGCACTACTACGATCGCCTGCCAGCCAATGTGACGACGAACGTCAACCAAGGCGTTCGCTCGATGAAACACCACACCTCTGGCATGCAGTTCCGTTTCGTCACGGACTCGCGCCAGCTTGTCTTCAAGTGGGTGCCGTATAGTTCCAATCTGGCGATGTGGCATATGCCGTCGACGGGCGTGAGCGGTATCGATGTCTACCGCTTCGACACAAAGCGCAAGCGCTGGCTGTACGTCAAGACGGGCGGCGTCTGGGATGCTAAGGGAGGTACGCTGAAGCTTTCGTGGACGCCGGGAACGCCTTGTCTCGTCAACCTGCCCCTCTATAACGGCGTGCGCTCGTTTTCGCTGGGCGTTGATTCGGCTGCGGAGGTCCATGCGTTTCCGCATGCGAGCGGTATCGACAAGCCGGTTGTGTTCTATGGCACGTCGATCACGCATGGCGGGTGCTGCTCGCGGCCCGGCATGGGTTTTGTCAATATGGTCGGCCGCGACCTCGACGTGCCCGTGGTCAACCTTGGCTTTTCAGGTTCCGGCAAGATGGAATTCGAGATGAGCGAACATCTGGCACGCATTGACGCGAGTTGTTATGTGCTCGACTGCCTATGGAACATGAAGTCTATTGCGGCAGGCGATGGAAGGAAAGACAGCGTCGAGGCGAACTACGAGCCGTTCATCCGTAACTTGCGCAAGCGTCGTCCTG
>JAPXSY010000097.1:0-9246 GCA_033812795.1 Kiritimatiellia bacterium | reverse complement strand
TTCGACAACCACATGCTGGAACTTCACGAGCGCACCAACTACGACATCCGGGGCAAGATCATCGATCTCGCGGCGGAATTGGGGCCTGACGCGCCGACGGCGGTTGTCGATCACGGCGCCAATCCGGGGATCGTGTCTCATTTTGTCAAGCGCGCGCTCATCAATCTGGATCAAATCCTCCGCAATGGAAACGCCAAGCCGTCCACGCGCGAAGAGTGGGCGAATCTTGCGCGCGACCTCAAGATAACCACGATTCAGATATCCGAGCGCGACACGCAGTCCAGCCAGCGTCCGAAACGCCAGGGAGAGTTCATCAACACCTGGTCGATCGAGGGTTTCGTGGACGAGCTGATGCAGCCTGCCGAACTGTCTTTCGGCACCTTTGAAAAAAACCAGCTACAGGGGGGGTACGAACACGGCCCCGGTTCCGGCACCCTGTATCTGGGGCGCCCCGGAGCAAGTACGTTTGCGCGTAGTTGGGTTCCCTCGATCGGCGGCTTTCAGGGTATGCTCGTGACTCATGATGAGGTGTTCTCGATTGCCGATTATCTGTCGATTCGCGATCAGAGCGGTTTCTTGTACCGTCCGAGCGTAATGTTCGTGTACCATCCTTGTGACGATGCCATGTTGTCTGCTCTGGAGCTTGAGGGGAGGGGATGGGCTATGCAACCCTCCTGCCGACGTCTTGGAACCGATATCGTGGAGGGAATCGATGAACTCGGCGTACTGCTGGCCGGTCACGAAAGAAACGCATATTGGTACGGCTCGCAGCTTTCGATCAATGAGGCGCGGCAGCATGTGCCCTATGCGAACGCGACGACCATACAGGTGACGGCGGGGGCCATCGCCGCTATTCTATGGGCCATACGCAACCCGCGGCGGGGCTTGGTTGAGCCCGAGGATCTGGATTTTGAGAGTTGCCTTGAAACGGCAATTCCCTATCTGGGGAACATGGCGGGTGAATTCACGGAATGGACTCCGCTTGATGGACGCGGAAAGTACTTTCCCGAAAAACTCGATGTCCAGCGCCCTTGGCAAATGCAGAATATCCTTAGCAGACAGTGGTGTGAAGATTGAACCGAGAAAGAGCAGTTGAACGCAACTGCTCTTTTTTCTACCCTACAATCGATTCCGATCCCGATTCCGATTCCGATCCCGATAGCGATTCCGATAGCGATTCCGATTTGGATGAAGCCATGAAACACATGAAACTTCATGAAAATCAGGAATTCCCCCAGGCGTTCCAAAAAAACCCGAGCAGTGCCATCCCGTGAGTTCGTGGTAAACAATCGATCCCGATCCCGATCCCGATAGCGATCCCGATTTGGATGAAGCCATGAAACACATGAAACCAGAAACCAGAAACCCTGAAACCCAAGCCCGATAGCGATCCCGACCCCGATCCCGATTTGGATGAAACCCTGAAACCCTAAAACGGAATCTTCAGGAAAAGCAGGGGCAAAAAGTGCAATGCTGTTTGTGGCCGGATTCGTAATCGGCACGGGGTCAGAGCCCGAGCAGCTTGCGCGCCTGTTCAAAAGCCGGTGCGAGATCGATCTTGCGGTCCGCGCAACCGGGCGTGCCGTCAAACACATGAACCGCTCCGGCCTGTTCCAGATCGCGGATGAAGCGGCCGAACTTGGAATCCGGTTTGCGCAGTGTCATCAGGATTTCAACGCGGGCGCGGCCCCGGGTGACCGCCTCGCTGATCATCCCGGTGGAGTCGGCGGTCACGAAAAGGTGTTCACAGAGGGAAACGAACGCGGGGATGGGGTTGAAGGTGTCGCGGCTGTAGAGCAGCGAGTAGTCAAACGGGCGGGAGGCGATGAACTCCTCAATCGCGGGCGGGGTGCGGCGCGAAGTGGTGACCCAGCGTTCGTTCCCTTCCGTGACGGCGAAGAACCGGTCCAGATCGCGGCGCAGGGTCTCGACCGAAAGTTCGGCCGCGGCGTTGGGGCCACCCACGATCAGGGCGGAGGCCGGTTTGCGCTGCGTGTGCCGCGCGCGGAACGCCGCCACGCCCGTCTCGTAAAACGCGGCGTCCGTCGAGGTCAGGTTGACCGGGATCGGGATGACGTTCGGGGCCGGACGGGGCCGGTCGAAGGAGGGGGCCAGGATGCAGTCGAAGTTCGCCTTCCGGTATCCGGACGGATAGAGGATGGCGGCCACCGGGATGCCGCGCCGCCGCGCCTCGATTTTGCCGGGATAGAAGGCCGTCGAACCGGTGCAAACCACGGCTGCGAAATAACCGTCGGTCGGTTCGATCGTGAAAGGGGAACTGAGCAGCAGGCCCAGCCAGTCGATGAGATAGGAGAGTCCCTTGTGGAAACGGGAGGGGTAAACGGCGCGGACGCACTCGTAGCCGTATCCTAATGCCGCACAAAAGGCTTTGGACTGGTTCTCGTGGCCGGCCTTCCCGTCCGTGACGATCAAGAGCTTCTTAGTCATGCGGTCTCTGATCCTCTCTTTCTTCCGTTCCGTCCTATCCCCGTCATTCCGAAGCGAATCCGGTCCAAGCGCTTAACGCGCGCCAGTCGGCCAGTTCACGCCGCCGCCGCGCCGCCCAATCTTCAGGGTCAACGCCGTCCGGCGCGCCACCGGTGATGCGCGCGCGGCCGCATTGCGGGCAACAGGCCCCTGGCGTCACACCCGCGCCGCAATGCGGACACTGCGGTTCCAGCACCTCCCCGCAGTAAACGCAGTAAGGCCCCCGTGCCGCCGTCGGCTGCGGACGCGGCCAGAAGAGCACCTCATCCGCCACCACATACGGGATGTTCGAGAAACAGGCCGCGTTGGGACAGTAACCTGCACTCGGGCGTGTCGGCAGCGGCACGCCGTCCGGTGCGGAGTCCTCCAGCGGCACGCCCAGCAGAGAGGCGATCTTGCCGACCGTCTCCTGCGAGAGTTTTCCGGGCTGGCCCGATTCGAGCATGCTGATCGCGGATTGCGCACAGGAGACCGCCTGCGCCAACGCGCTCTGCGTCATGCCCCGTTCGCGCCGCGCCCGCGCCAATTTCCGGCAAAAAGTTATCGAAAGCTGTGCCATGTGCCTAAACAAAACCTGTTGATAACAACGTACCGTTAGTATGCGCCAAACCCGGCTGGATCGGCAAGCACAAGATATCTACACAATTTGATAAAGTCAACTTGCTTAACAATAGAGATTTATATCTTATCAACAGGCTTATTATCACCTGTTTATAACCCTTCGGGTGATTTTTGGGCGCCGTGTTGATAACCACAGGCCGGATCCGCAGGCCGGACTCCGCAGGCCGGAGCGGAGGCTGGAAGACAAAAGACGTAAATAAAAAGGAATCGCTCTTGCACCGCCGAGTGTGCTTAAATGCGTGCCGTTATGAAACCGTTCATTCACGACGACTTCCTGCTTGACAATGCGGCGGCGCGAGAGCTGTATCACGGCTATGCCGCGACCATGCCGATCCTTGACTACCACTGCCACCTTCCCCCTGCGGAGATTGCGGAGGACCGGCGTTGGGAAAACATGACCCGCTTGTGGTTGGGGGGAGACCATTACAAGTGGCGCGCGCTGCGATCCAACGGGGTGGACGAGCGGTTCATCACGGGGGATGCCCCGGACCGCGAGAAGTTCCAGAAGTACGCGGAGACGTTGCCGTATCTGTTGCGCAACCCGCTCTTCGACTGGTCGCAACTCGAACTCGCAAGGTATTTCGGTATCACCGATCTGCTGACCCCTGCCACGGCCGAGGCGATCTGGACCGAAACCGGACGGCAACTGGCCGAACCCGCGTTCAGCGCGCGCGGCCTGATGGTGCGAAGTAACGTGCGGCTGGTCTGCACGACCGACGATCCCGCCGATTCGCTGGAGCACCATGCGGCTCTCCGCGCCGAAAATTTCGCGGTGCGGGTACTGCCGACCTGGCGGCCCGACAAAGCGCTGGCTTTGGACCGGCCCGCGTTCTGGAACGCCTGGCTTGACCGGCTCTCTGCGGCCGCGGATATGCCGGTGAAGACCTGGGACGATCTGCTCTGTGCCCTGCAGCGGCGGCATGAGGTCTTTGCCGCGCACGGCTGCCGCCTCTCGGATTACGGGCTCGACACGGTATATGCCGACCCGTACCTTGATACGGAAATCCGCGAGATTTTCCATCGCGTGCGCCAGGGCGGCAAGGCGACGCCCGAAGAGGTCTCCGCTTTCCGCTCCGCCTTCCTCTACGAGAGCCTGACGCTAGATGCGAAAAGCGACTGGAGCGCGCAGATCCACTATGGCGCGATGCGCAACAACAATACGATCATGTTCAAACGGCTCGGGCCGGACACGGGATTCGACAGCATCGGGGACTGGCATGTGGCGTCACCGATGGCACGGTTGTTCGACCGGCTCGAACAGGCGGGGGCCCTGCCGCGGACCGTGATCTATACCCTCAACCCGCGCGACAACGAGATGGTCGCCACGCTGCTCGGCAACTTCCAGCGCGGTCCCGAACCCGGCCGCATGCAGTTCGGCAGCGGTTGGTGGTTCAACGACCAGCGCGACGGCATGCTGCGTCAGATGGAGGCGCTCTCCCAGCTCGGATTGCTGAGCCGTTTCGTGGGCATGCTGACGGACAGCCGCTCTTTCCTCAGTTACACGCGACATGAGTATTTCCGGCGTGTGCTCTGCAATCTGTTGGGTACCGACATCACGCAGGGCCGGATCCCCAACGATCTCGCCTGGACCGGCGAAATCGTGAAGGACATCTGTACCCGAAACGCGGAACGGTACTTCGGGTTCGATCTGCCGGACGCGCCGGTTTTGAGTTTTCAAGAGCGGTGAGTTATGGTTTGATACTTCCCATGGATGTTTCCGCCAAACGGATGATCGTGACCGCGATCACTTTCGGCCGCGTGCCGTTCGTCCTGCTCTTCATGGTTTTGGCCGTGACGCATGCGTATATGGCCCCCCGCGGCGTTTGGTTGGCGGTGGCGGCAACCGCATCGCTGTCCATTGCCGCCCTGACCGATCTGTGCGACGGCAAACTGGCCCGCAAGTGGCAGGTGGTTTCCCGGTTCGGCGCGATGGCGGACCCGCTGATGGACAAGGTTTTTTATCTGGTGGTTTTCCCCACCCTGCTCTGGCTGCTGGGGCGCCAGCCGAACGAGGCCGAACACGCGCTGGTGATGCTGATCTTCACGGTGCTCTACATTCTGCGGGACCAGTGGGTGACCTTTCTCCGCTCCGTGGGCGCGATGTTCCAGGCCGACTGCCGCGCCAATTGGATGGGGAAGTTCCGCACGGCCGTAAGCTTCCCGGCCGCGTGTGTGATCTACGTCTACGCCTCCCTCCACCCGTGGTTCCTGCCGCAGGCGCTGATCTACCTGATTGAAGCCCTGCTGATTATTCTGAACCTCTGGTCCATCGTCGTCTATACGCGGCAATACCTGCCCTATATCAAACAGGCGCTCCAGTAGGGGGAGTTGTGGGAGTGTGGTCTCGCCGTTTTCAGCCGGAGCGGTTACGGTGTGGACGACATGGCGGCTGCCGCAGCATCACGCATGGCCCACATGCGCCGGACCACCGGATCACCGGGCAGACCGGCTTTCAGGACTGCGGCACGGATCTCGATCTGCCGCGTCGGAGCAGCCAGCGTGTACTCCTCGTTCATGCGCAGCAGGGCGGTGCGTTGCCGCTTCAGCTCGGCCGCCAGCCACTCTTCCGGAGGCAGGTCTTTGATCTTGGTCTTCCCGGAAACGGTGATCAGGCGCGCGGCAAGGCCGCCCGCGATCAGAGCGGTGCGGTCGGTGGCGGACCCGGCACGCGTAATCAGGAGTTTCACCAACTCGTCGCGCTGTTGCATGATCGCTTTCATCCGCTTGACTTGCACGGCCAGCGCATCGTCCAGCAGCCACTGGTTGTCCGCCTGCGCCATGAACTGCAGAAAGGTGTCGATCTTCTGCAGGGCCTCGCGTGTCTGGTTGATCAGCGGCACAAAGGGCAGGTCCGCCAGCATGGCGGGGTCAAGCGGTTCGGGCTGTGCGCTGAGATAGGCGTAGAACGCCTCGATGCCCAGCAGGCGGTCATACTCGCCGGCTGGCTGGGAACGGCTGCGCTTGGGCAGAGGCAGGTTCATGGAATCGCAGGCCATCACCTTCTCCATCATCGCCGAATTACGCAGCACCCGGAACCCCTCCAGCGAATCGTCGTTACGGCCGATCCGTTTTTCCACCTCCGTGAACAGGGAGTCGAGCTGATACCCCTTGAGTTTGAGGTTCGCGTGGATCTTCTCGATGTTCTGGCGCGCCAGGGAGACACGCGGCTCGATGGCACAGGCATTCACTGTCGGCAGAGCCAGGTCGAGCTTCAGTGCCGACTGGAACGCGAGGCTCCGCAGGGTGGTCGCGGCCTCGCCGAGTTTGATGTAACTGTTTGCGAGGGCCTTCACCGGCACGACCAAGACTTGGGCCCGGCGTCTCAAGGCGGGTTCCTGACTCGTCGCCAGTTGTTCGAGCAGGCTCACCACTTCATCATACGACGGTTGGGCCTCGCCCAGTTTGGTGAGGGCCGTTTCCATCTGACGACTCTCGGTTAGCAGGGCGGTTTGCCGGGTTTGCACACGGCGCAGTTCATCGAGGAGACGCTTCAGATAGGCGGCCGGTTCGGCTGTCGCCGGTTTCTCGTCGAGTACGCGGTCAAGTACGGGCTGATTGTTTTCCAACTCAGCGAACTCCAGATCCTCCCGCTTCAGCAGCGCGTCGGTCTGCAGGAAAGCGTCCAGCAGGGTTTTGGCGTATGCCGCGGCGTCCTTGGCTTCGGCGGCCTGCGCGTTCCACTCCCAGACCTCGCGTTTGCTGGCTTGCAGCACGCCGAGGGTGCGCGAGGCTCCGACCCACTCACCGCGCTCCAGATCCTCCTTCGCGCTCTGCCAGAGCGCGCGCGTCCGCTTCCAGACACCGATCAACCGGCGCATCTCTTCGATTGCCACCTGATGACGCGATGCGTGGCGCGCGTTGACCGCCTGTTCCACTTCGCGTTCCGCCTGATCGAACTCTTCTTTGGCGGCCAGTCGGCGCGCTGCTTTGACAAAGGCCTCGGCCGATGGTTTGAGCCGTTGATACGTATGGTAGGCACCCAGACCCGCCAGCAGGGTGACGATCAGGATGCCTAACCGCAACCAGGTCTGTTTGTTGGAGTGTTTAACCGCCCCGTCGCGGAATTCGAGTTCGAAATGGGAACAGGCGATGCAGTCCCCGTCTTTGAGCAGCCGCTCTTTGTCATCGCGCAACGGCATGCCGTTGACCGACGTGCCGTTTTTGCTGCCCAGATCGCGGATCCAGCAACTGCCGTCCTCCCGGATCAGAATCTCGGCGTGGCGCCGCGAGACCAACATGTCCAGAAAGACCAGCGAAGAGGAGGGGTCCGATCCGATCGTGAAGACCGGCGGCACGAGCCGTTTTTTCTGGCCGCGCGTTTTGCCGGAGAGCACGACCACCTCCGAGAGATTGCGGCCGGTCCCGCTCCGGTCGGCCTCCGCGCTGAGCACGCAATTGCCGATACTGATTTTGTCGCCGATCGCCAGTTTGCGTTTTTCGATCTTCTTGCCGTTGTGAAAGGTGCCGTTGGTGCTTTTGAGGTCTTTAACCCAGACCGCGCGGCCTTTTTTGAAGAGGGCTGCATGGCGCGAACTGGCGACCCCATCTTCTTTCGGGATCGGCCATTCGCACGCATGACTCCGGCCGATCGTCAGTTCAGCGGTCAGCGCGTCCGAACCGATCTCGTGTATGATGCGTCCGTTGTGTTCCAGTCGGATCAGCATGGCGTTAAAACTCCGTGTTCCATTTGCGGACCGTGTAATACCGCTGGTCCTCCATGTCCTTGAACACCGCCCGGGTCAGCCGGGCGGTCTCCCGCGCTTGACCCCGGTTATTTTGCATACGCGCCGCGTCAAAGGCAAGCTGCTGGCTGTTGAACCAGAGGGTGAGTCGCTCACGCAGCCGGACCAGCAGACGCAACGCCTCTACCTCCGTGGTCTTGTTGCCGGACAATACGGTGCGGGCCAACAATCCCGAAAGGTTGCGCTGCAACTCGAACCAGGTTGCCGGCGCCATGCGGTTGAGATCCGCCTCCGCCTGTTTGAGCAACACGGCCTCGCTCTGTTTGGGCAGCTCCTCGGGCGCTTCCCAATACGCATACTCCATGGCCTCTGAGGCGCGCATGAACTTGGAGGAGAGCAGATCCTCCAGCCGCACGCGTTCCGACGCAGGGGCTTCGGCGCGGATCACGATCCGCCGGTACCCGTAACGGAACACACTGGCCACACCGAACCAGGAACCCTCGTCGTCGTCGCGGTAATACGTGACGCGGAGGTAGGGGATTCCGTTGCGGATTCCGATGAAGCCGGGCATCGGCGAAGGCTTGTCAAAACTCCAGCGCTTGTTGTCTGCTTTCTGCTGCTGGATCCATTCCTCGACAAAGGCGAGGCGGTCCATTGTGACGAATTTCGGATCGGTCTGCTCTTGCGTGATCAGCCGCATGGGCACGTTCCGTTCGCGCCCGACAAACCCGGAAAGGATGACACCGTCTTCGGTGACGGTTTTATCGAATCGGACGGGGCCGGGGTAACAGAGGTCATACCCGCCTTCCGCAAGTCCGCCGCTGGGCGCGGCCTCAAAGAGGTCGAGGTAGTTGCCCTCCTCGTCTTTCGCCCACTCGATCTTCGGCTCGGGCGGCGGTGTGCGGGGCCGGAAGATCACCACGAGGGCGATCAGCGGGATCAGGACGGCCAGCGCGCGCGTGATCCGCTTCTTGTGCCGTTTCTGCTCCACGATCCGCAGGTGTTCAATCTCCTCCGGTGTGGCCGCCCGTGTCTGCATGGCGCGGGTGGCGCCCTCGATGGTCTCGCTATCGACCGTCAAGGCTTCGAGCGGCAGGCCGGAGGTGAGATCGGAGTCTGGGTACGCAGGCACGGGCGCACCGAACTCCGCGCCGGTAGGGGCTGCGGCAGCGACTTGGGCAGGCGGCGGAGGCGGAGGGGGGGTGGCGCGGGTCGCACCGCCTGTTTCAGGGGACGGCGGCACGCCTTCGCCCGTGGGGATCTCATCGGCGCGCGCCTGGAGTATCGCTTCCACGCCGAGGGTCCCTTTGGTCTGCGTTACGTCCGGCTCGGCGGCCGACATATCGGCACCGGCGGAAGGTTCGCCTGCCGGCGTCCGCAACAGACACAAAACCGTGCTTTCCCCCATGGAAAGGCGCTGGCCTTCCGTTAGCTGCACGCTTCCCGTTATGGGGGT
>JAPXSY010000096.1:0-9573 GCA_033812795.1 Kiritimatiellia bacterium | reverse complement strand
GCCATCGTTATGGCGGACGGGACGCTGGGCCAAACGGACGGCGGCCATATCCGGTATGCGGCCTCGGGCGGAATCACGTTGGGCCTGTTGGACGCCCGGACCCGGGAGGCGCGGGATGTGGCGGAGGACGGATCGGACAACGACGCGGACTCGCTGGTGGACTCGGCGGATCCCGATGAGCAGAACTGGAACCGGGACACGGATTGGGGTCTGGTCTCCGTCTGGGATGACACGGGTTCGGTGACGGACGGAAACGGCGGGGCACGCAACATCATCGCGCGCGGCGCGGTCTTCACCGTGCCGGCGGGCGGCATCGGCGAGGCGGAAGGAGTGGGCGGCGGTCCGGTCGACCTGCAGGTGGGGACCTTGGCCGCGCTGAGTCAGGGCAACCAGTATTTCATCCAAGCCCCGGACGGCAGGGATTTGACGATCGGCACGGTTGGGGATGGGGGGGAACAGATCAACTATGTGATGTTCAGCCCGGTTGGCGTCGGATCGTGGGACATCGAGCGCATGAGCGATCTGGAATCAACGGCCGGATCGGTCAAGGTGGGTGTGCGTAACGGCTCCTTGACGGTGAATGACGGCGAGCCAATGGGCCCGCGCCCTGAAATGGACGGTGTCGGCGTGCGGGCTGCGGAGGACGTGCTGCTGATGACGGGAGGTGGCGCGGACTCCGACGTGATCCTGAACGCGGCGGTGGCGGCGGGCGACGACGTGACGCTGCTGGCCTCCGGGAATATCGAACAGGCCGCTGCCGGTGACGTGACGGCGGCGGCTGGCGACGTGTTGGTCGAGGCGGGCGCGGGGATCGTCATGGCGGACGGGGCAACGGCGGCGGCGGGCGACGACCTGCGCTACGAGGCGAAGGGCGGCGACGCGAAGATCACGGGCCTGAAAAGCACGGCGGCGGACGGCGCGGTGATGGTGAAGGCGGCAGGTGGCATCACGGACGCTGGCGATATGGCAAGGGACGTCGAGGCGTCCGCCGCGCAGCTCGTGGCGGGCGGCTCGGTGGGCCAGAAGTCCGGCGAGGGCAACGGCCCGCTCGACCTCGCTGTCGGGACGGTCGCGGCAAAGGGCGGCGACGCGGGCAGCGTCTACCTCAGCGAGGCGGACGCCCTGCTTGTCGGGACGGTGGCGGCGGTCGACGTGAACCGCGTGAAGATGGACTCGACCTCGGACGCGACGGCGGACGGCGCGGCGCTCTCGGGCGCGGTGGCCGGGCAGAACGTGAAGATCGAGAACGGTGTGGGTGCCGCGGGCGGTCTGACGGTCGATCAGGCGGTCACGGCCGCGTCGGGCGACGTGCTTCTCAGCGCCAAGGGCGGCGGTCTGTCGCTCAACGCGGCGGTGACGGCGGGCGACGATGTGACGCTGCTGGCCTCACGGGGGATCATACAGAGCGGCGGCATCACGGCCGGCGGCACGATCGACGTGGAAACGGCCGGCGGTTCGATCAGTCTGGCGGCGGTGTCGCAGACCTCAGGCGGCAACATCCGCTATGCGGCGTCTGGCGACGTGGTGTTGGACGGGTTGCTGGATGCGGGGGCAGGGGATGTCGCGGTGGAGGCCGGAGGCGATATCACGGACAACATGGGCATGATCATAGTCAACGCGAACGGTTTCGCCATACCTAACGATGTCGTGAACATTGTGGCGGACACGGTGTCGTTCTTTGCAGGCGGGAATATCGGTGACACGGGCGCGGGAACTTCGGGGACGCGCCCCTTCAATCCGATTACGGTGCGCGCGAACGGTGTGGCAGCGCAAGGAGGCAACATCGCGGTTTACGGCAAGCCAAATCTGACGATCGCATCGGTGCCTGCGGTGTCGGTCACCCGGCTGACGCTTGATGATGTTGACCAGACCGCGACGAGCCCGGCGCTGAGCGGGATCAATGCCGGAACCGGGGATGTGAATCTGATGGCGGACAACTCTGTCATCGACGGCACCGGAGCCGGCACGGATATCACGGCAGGCACACTGACTGTTTCAGCGGGGCACATCATCGGTGCGGGCGGGGGACAGAACACGATTGATCCTCTGGAGGTCCGGTTAAATGGCGGACACGGACCGTATGACATCTGGGTCAACAATGTGGCGGGCAGTCCGGATAAGGTTGTCTATGCCTTCTTGAATACGGTCGGCGGGAAAAGTTCGCCGGTCGCGGCGGCGACCCAAGACAGCGGTGCGCTGATTTTTGTGAACGGTCAGTATGTCGGCGGGGATCCTGAGTCCGTGCAGCTCTTCGCGGCGGTGGAGGCGTTTCCGGCGGAGACTCCGGAGTTGAAATCGCGCCAAGGCGTGTTCGGCGATCCGTTCTTTCTGCATGACCAGATGGACATCAACGAGCCGGTGGCGTTGGGCCTGATCGATCTGATCCTGACCGGGAAGGCCACGATCACGGGTGCTCCGGAGATTCCGGCTGACGCTTACCGCGAGATCTTCTCCGGCGGTCTGAGTCCGAGCACCTCCTTCTGGTTCGGGACCGGTACGGACGACAAGCAGGAAGAAGCGGAGACTGAGGAAAAGGGATTGGAAAAAGGGGAAGTATGACGAAAAAAATCACCGTGGCTGGAATCGCCGGTTTCGTTCTGGCGTCAATGTTTACGATCGGATGTGTCTTGAAATGTGGCGTGCGGGACGTGCCCGTTCGCACGTTGGAATTGCCTTCGGGACCGGGTAATCCGCGTAACAGTGAGGGGGCGTTCGTCACGCTCAAGGACGGGCGCATTCTGTATGTGTACACCCATTTCACGGGTGGCGGGGGCGATCACGACTCGGCCCATTTAGCGGGGCGCTATTCATCCGACGGCGGTCGGACATGGACGCCGCAAGACCGGGTGATCGTGCCGAACGAGGGCGGCATGAACGTGATGTCGGTCAGCCTGTTGCGCCTGCAAAGCGGCGAGATCGCGCTCTTTTACCTGCCCAAGAACAACGAGCAGGATTGTCGTCCGGTGATGCGGCTCTCGCGGGACGAGGGTGAGACTTGGGGTGCGCCGGTGATGTGTATCACGGATGAGGTCGGCTATTACGTGCTGAACAATGACCGCGTCATACAGCTTAAGGGCGGGCGGTTGGTGGTGCCGGTCTGCCTGCACTGGCCGCAGGGCGCGTCCAAGGCGGATTGGCAGGGGGTGCTCATGTGCTACCTGTCGGACGATAACGGCAAGACGTGGCGTCGCAGCAAGACTGTGCAAAAAGGCTATGACACGGCTGGTAAGCGCATCATCACGCAGGAGCCCGGCGTGGTCGAGTTGAAGGACGGCCGCGTGATGATGTTCATCCGCGCGAGCGGCGGCTGCCAGTATCTCGCTTGGTCTTCTGACGGCGGCGACACGTGGAGCGCGCCGGTCGCTTCGGAAATCAAATCTCCTGTCTCTCCCGCCTCAATCAAGCGCCTGCCCTCGACCGGTGATTTGCTGCTGGTCTGGAATGATCACGCGAACATTCCCGCAGGCTTGCACGGACGACGCGTGCCGCTGAGCACGGCGATTTCAAAAGACGACGGCAAGACATGGCAGAACACGAAGGTGTTGGAAGGCAATCCGAAAGGGCATTACTGCTATATCGCGATCCACCCGGTGCAGGATGCCGTGCTGCTCGGTTACTGCGCGATGTCCTGCCTCGCGCATTCGCGGGTCACGCGCGTGCCGGTGCCGTGGTTCTATGCGCCGTCTCCGGTTGAGAAGGCCACACCTGTTCCGCCCCTGTTCGGGCAGGCGGCAAAAGGGCCTTTCGAGCGGCTCGAAACCCGTCTGGGTGTGTGGACCGCCGAGGCCGGTCATGCGGAGGTCTACAGTTACGCGCGGGGCACGGGTGTGAGAATCCAGGGCGGCGAGGATCGGCAGGTGACATTGACGCTGGCGCAACCTGTCGCTTGTCAGGCGCTGAAGCTGGGGGTCGAGCGCTTTACTATTCGAGCGCCGTATGCGCTGGTGATGGAGGCCAAGGTCGACGACGGCTGGCAGAAGGTCTGGGAGCAGGGCGAGAAGACGCCCGTTGGCAACGCGCAGGCCGTCACCGGCACTGCGGGCAAGAGCGTGACGGCGTCTCAGTTCCGTTTCCGTTGCACGTCCCAACTCGGCGCGATTATCGTCGATATGCCGGACGCCGTTTTCAATGGGTTTTTCAACGACTGAGGTGCGCCTTTTGATCGGCCGCGCTCTGTCAGTTCTCGGCGTCGCTTTCGCTCCGCGTCGGAAGGTCACGGTCCGGCTGGAGGAACGCGAGGCTGACTTCGAAGAGTTCCTGTGTCCACGCTTCGCCGTAGTAGCTGTGGCCCGCGTGGGGGATGGTGTGCGTCCGGCAGGGGATCGCGTGGGTCCGGCAGTAGCGCGTGTAGGCTGTGCGTGAGCCCGGCGCGTCGGGGTCCGAACCGCCGAAAACCAGCAGTAGCGGATTACGGAACGCGCGGAAACGCGCGAGTGTCGCATCTTCCCGCACCGCCTCCTCCGCGCTCCGGGTCTCATGCCGGACTAGCGCCCGCGTGACCAGATCCGTCCGCACCCGGCCGGTCAAGATTTTCCGCCAGGTTTCGGGTCGGGTCAGCTTGCGCGCGTAAGCGAGAAGCGCGGCCCGTGTTTTACGCCAGCCGGTGGCGCCGCTGCGCAGGGATCCCATGGATTCGGGTGACCAGAGCAGCAGATTGGCGAGATCGGGGTTGCCTGCCGCAAGGGTGATCGCCACCTTGCAACCGGAACAGATGGCTACGACGGAAATCGGCGTCCCCGGCGGCAGGCGGCCGCGAAGCGCGGCCAACGCGGCTTGCGCTCCCTCCGCCATTCCGGCGATCGAGGCCTCCTCCGGCCGACCTCCGCTGAGTCCCCGTCCCGCAAAATCCGGACGCAGGCACAGGGTGCCCTGTGCCGCCAGCAGACGTCCGAAGCGCGTAAAAAGCCGGTGCGGTCCGGTACGGTCTCCGGACCAGCCGTGCAGGAAAAGCGCGCCTGCTCTCGGCGTGCCTCGCGGCAGATCCAGCATGGCGCGTACCTTGGGCGAGACGGGAAGCGTCAGGCATGCGGCTTCCGCAGTGCTGTCCGGGCAGTCGGCCAGCGCCGGGAACGACTTAGCCGGGCGCGTCGGGCCGGAGAGGCAGGCGGAGAGGCACGCCACGGTTTCATCGGTCAGCGCAGTCAGATCGACCTGGCCGACCGTGTTCCAGAATGGCGGGAAACGCAGTTCCGAACATTCCGCGTGTACGGCTTGTGCCGCGAAGGTCCGGCTTGCCGCAGGATCATGGCCACCGGAGAACAGACGGACGGGAATCCGCAGGGCTGGCGGCAACAGGCACTGAAGCCAGGCGTGGAACGCGCCGGTCATGACATAACCGTCGAGATCCACCGCGTCGCCGTGGCGCAACCGCTCCTCCAGCGCGGCGCGGCTCTCCCGCGCCTTCCCGTAAGCGGTCATGTCGTTCACCATGCGGCGTTGCAACAGTTGCCGGATGAAGGTCGGTCCGTCGGTCGGCGACCAGCCGACCAGCAGCGCCGACTCCGGATGGCGCGCGGCCAGCCGTGCGGCAAGCACGGCACCGGTCCGCAGACCGAGCAGGGCCACGGGCAGACCGGGCAGGGCATTGCGCAGCCACGTCAGCGCAGTCTCCGCATCTTCTTCCATCCATTCCGGATCGGTGTTCCCAAAGTCGCCGGCCGAATCGCCGCAACCTGAAAAATCAAACAGCAGCGAGGCGATCTGGTGTTCCGCCAGCGCGCGTGCGGTGCGTGTGAAAGCGGGGAGCGCGCCCTTGCGCTCTTCGTAGAACGGCGGCACGAACAGCACGGCGCCGCGGAGGGTCTCCGGCACAAAGCGGGTCGCGCTCAAGGCCCGGCCCGGGGAGAAAAGGAAAAAAGGTTGTTGTCCGCACATGCTCACGGCACGTTCCCCAGTGTTAACGCTTCCCAGTATACGGGAAAAATCGGGCGGGACGAATAGGAAAATGTTGGGGTTTCTGGTATCGTAACCCGCACGGACCAAACACGGGAGGCTGTTTTGCCCTTATACGAGTTTTATTGTGAACCCTGTCATACGCTGTACACCTTTCGTTCACCGCGGGTGGACACCGTCACCCTGCCCGTGTGCCCGGACTGCGGACAGGAGCTGAAACGCGAAATCTCGCCCTTTTCACACAGTGTGCGGGGAAAAACGTGTGCGGACACGGAGGAGGATCCGGGGGATCTCGATCGTATGGATGTCGCGGCCGCGAAACTGAGCGAGCGGTTGCACGCGCTGGAGCGCGACGATGCCGATCCACGCGAAGCCGTGCGGGTGATGCGCGAACTCGCCCGGGAAGGCGGGATCCGGTTCAACCGGGAGGTTCAGGAGGCCATGGCGCGGATCGAGTCCGGCGAGGATCCGGAACAGGTTGAAGAGACCTTCCGGGAGGTGTTCGACACGGAGAACCCATTCGAGCCGGACAACGAATCCCCGGGCCCGGCCACCACTGGATGGTGGCGCAGAATCCATCCGCCGCGCCGCGATCCGGTCTGGCGCGACCTGCCCGAACGCGGGTAGGTGGAAACTTCTTGCCTGATCTTGTTTTCGGCAGCGAAAACCTTTATTCCCGTCAGTTATCCCCGCATCAGCCGGAGGTAGGCACCGAAGAGGACTTCTCCCCAGAAAACCCAGATCAGGGCTGCGGCCGAGAGATAGGGGCCGAACGGGATGCGGCTTTGCAGTTTCACGCCGCCGAAGGCGATCATGAGCAGGCCGCAGACACTGCCGAGCAGGGAGGAGACAAAAACCGTGAACAGCACCGCCTGCCAGCCGAGAAACGCGCCGATCGCGCCCATTAGCTTGACGTCGCCAAAGCCCATCGCCTCTTTCTTGAAAATCCGGCCGCCGATCCACGCCACTGCATAAAGCAACCCGAATCCCACGGCCAGACCGATGAGCGACAACAAGAGGCCCTGCCACCACACGGTGCGTCCGTGCAGCGACGGCACCAGTGCACTGAGGATCGGCCCCGCCACCATCCCGCCGATCGTGACCGAGTCGGGGAGGATGAAGTGCTCGAAGTCGACGAAAGTGCCGAGCACCAGTCCGGCGAGGAACAGCCAGTAGACCGGGATCGCCGCAGGATGGGGGATCGCCGTCGTGCCCAGCGCTGCCGGGGCCGCCCACTTCAGAAAGACCGCGAGAAAGAGCGCGGCGGTGAGAAGTTCCACCAGCGTGTACCGGAATGCGATTGGGCCTTTGCATGACGCGCACCGGCCCCGCAGCGCGAGCCAGCTTGCCACCGGGATGTTGAGATACCACGGGATCAGCGTGTTGCAGTGCGGGCAATGCGAACGCGGGGTCACCACGGATTCGTCGCGCGGGATCCGGTGGATGCAGACATTCAGGAAGCTGCCGACGCAGGCACCGAACAGTGCGGAGAAAACCGCGAACAACAGAAAGAAAAACCGGACCTCGGTATCATTCACAGGTACGTGACCTCAGGTTGTGGGAACCGTGTTTTCTACGGTCGCCGATCCGTTACCGGGGGTGCGCGATTTTGAAGACCCAGGCGTGATCACAGGGCGCGGTGCCGGGGTTGATCGCGGGTGGGCGGAGGGTGATCGTGTCGCCCGCGCAGGTGAAGGCGACCGGCGCGTCGCTGCCAAGCAGCGTGACCGCCGCGGCACCGGACACGGGCGAGACCGCGATCGGTTGCTGCGGCCAGCGCGTGCACAGGACGTAGAGCGCGTCCGGCTTCCGCGTGAAGTAGATGTGGTTCTTCCCCATGTCCTTGGGGCGGTGCCGCCAGGTCGTGGTGCCGTAGATCGCCTCGCCGTTCACAGCCAGCCATTTGCCCATGTCCAGCAGCCGTTCCTCCATGATCACCGGGATCAGGCCGTCCGCCTGCGGGCCGATGTTGAGCAGCAGGTTCCCGCCGCGGCTGACCTTCTCGATCAGGGTTTCAATGCACTGCGCGGAGGTCATGTAGTGTTCGGTGGTCTCGAACCGGTTGAATCCGAATGATCCGCCGATGCCGCGGCACTCCTCCCACGGGTGGACCACCGGCTGTTTCTCGTTGGCCTCATTGCTGCCGTGGCTGTATTCGGTCGTGTAGTGGCCGCCGTGTTTGCTGCGGAGCTTTTTTCCCCAGCGGTCATTGACCACCACGGTTTCTTTGACTGGGGATTCGTTGTAAAGCCAGGCCAGGAAATCAGTGCTGCGCAACTCGACATCGGTAAAATCCCATTCGCCGTCCGTCCAGACGATGTCCGGCTTGTAGCGCGTGACCAGTTCCTTCATTTGCGGCAGGTTCATCTCGGCGACCCAGCGGCCGATGGTCTCCTTGGTGTAGAGCGGGTTGCCCCATTCCAGCAAAGAGTAGTAGAACCCCATGTGGAGGCCTGCGGCCTTGACGGCATCGGTCAGTTCGCCCGCCAAATCGCGATGCGGTCCGAGCACCTGGCTGTTCCAGCGCGGGCTGTAGTCACTCGGCCAGAGCGCATATCCGTCATGGTGCTTCGAGGTCAGCACCACATACCGCGCCCCGGACTTTTTGAACAGAGCGGCCCACTGCTCCGGCCGGAAGTGCTCGGCACGGAAACGCGTGGCGAAATCGGCGTACGTGACGTGCGGGCCGTAAACACGCGCGTGGAAAGAGGTGAATGCCGGATTGTTGTGCCGCATCCGGTTGTCGTAGTGTTCTGAGTATTTGGCGTATACGTTGGCGACGTCGGTGGGCGCATACGCCGGGACCGCGTACACGCCCCAGTGGATGAAGATGCCGAATTTGGCATCGCACCACCATTGCGGCACGGGGCGCTTGTCGATCGACTCCCAGTCCGAGGTGTAGACGGTTTGTGCGGCGAGCGTGCCGACGCAGGCGAGACTGGCGAGAAGCAGGCATCTTTTCATGGGACCTCCGTTACATGACAATCACACATTTCGGAATATAGCTTACAGGCAAAGGGGGCCGCGGCACAAGACCCAATACGCCCGCAACCCAATTCAATCTAAAAGGAGCAGTTGAACGGGTGGAATTCTAGCAGGGCTCCGTAAACATTGGGTTTTGCGGTGCGCCCGACGCTCTTTTTGAACTCTTAGTCCCAGCCCTTCGTCGCGGGTCGAATGTCGCGGGTCGCGGGTCGACGATCCCGATCCCGATCCCGATAGCGATCCCGATCCCGATCCCGATAGCGATCCCGATCCCGACCCCGATTTAGATGAAACCCTGAAACCCTGAAACCAGAAACCAGAAACCCTGAAACCCCGAAACCCTGAAACCTTGAAACCAAAGAGAGTTGAAGGTTCAACTGCTCTTTTTAGGATAAATTGACAGGATTACAGGATTAACCCTAAAAGGAGCAGTTGAACGGGTAGAATTCTAGCAAAGCCCCGCAAACATTGGTTTTGCGGTGCGCCCGACGCTCTTTTTGAACTCTTGGTCCCTGTCGATCGTCGCGGGTCGACGATCCCGATACCGATACCGATAGCGATCCCGACCCCGATTTTGATGAAACCCTGAAACCCCGAAACCCCGAAACCCTGAAACCCCGAAACCCCGAAACCCCGAAACCCCGAAACCCCGAAACCCCGAAACCCCGAAACCCCGAAACCCCGAAACCCCGAAAC
>JAPXSY010000095.1:0-9693 GCA_033812795.1 Kiritimatiellia bacterium | reverse complement strand
GCGACGCCGGCCCCCACGCAGAGGATGTCGGTGTGAATCGGCTGTTTCATCGTGTTCGCCATAATGCCCTCTCCCCAAAAAATTCCGTTTTTCCTGACTTACTTCGCGCCGTTGTGTTTTGCCTCGATTGCTTCGATCAGCATCGGCAGGATTTCAAACAGGTCGCCCACGATCCCGAGATCCGCCACGTTGAAAATCGCGGCGTGGGGATCGGTGTTAATCGCAATAATCGTATCGGCACCGCGCATGCCCTCCAGATGCTGGATCGCGCCGGAGATGCCGAAAGCCAGATAGAGCTTCGGGCACACGGTCTTGCCGGTCTGCCCCACCTGATGCGCAGCCGAGATCCAGCCGGCATCCACACAGGCGCGCGACACGCCCACGACCCCGCCGAGCAGGTCGGCCAGGCGTTTGAGTTGCTCCAGATTCTCGGCCTTTTTCAAGCCGCGCCCGCCGGCCACGATGATCTCGGCCTCGGCGATGTTCACGCTCGATGTGCTACGCTCGGTCTTGACGATGCGCGTGCTGCCAGCCACTAGCTTGAGTGCCTCGACCAACGTTTCACCCTTACGCTTGGGATCAGGCGGCGCCATCTTGAAAACCTTCGGGCGGACTGTCGCCATTTGAGGCCGGTGGTTGGGCGTCATGATCGTGGCCATGATATTGCCGCCGAACGCCGGACGGGTCTGGTGCAACAGATAGCTCTCTTTATCGATCGACAGCGCCGTGCAGTCAGCCGTCAGGCCGGTGCGCGCGCGTACCGCCACTTTGGCAAAGAAGGCGCGCCCCACCGCCGTGGCACCCGCGAGGATCACCTCGGGCTTGTATTTCGCAATCAGCTGGTTGAGCGCGTCGGTATAGACATCCGCCTCGTACACGGCCAGCTCGGGCTGATCGACGATATAGACCTTGTCGGCGCCGGCCGCGATCAGGTGCGACGCGGAGTCCTGAACGTTGTGGCCCAGCACCACGGCCGCCAATTCGCAGCCGCGGTCTTTGGCCAGACGGCGGCCTGTGGCCAGCAGTTCGTACGCCACCTCCTGCACCTTGCCTTGATGCTGCTCGGCAAAGACCCAAATGCCCTTGAAAGCACTGAGGTCAGCCTTGGGGGCCTCATCCGCCGTCGAGGTAATCGCCTTGAACGGACAGGCTTTGATACAGGCGTTACAGGCGCGGCACTCGTCCGGCTTGACCACCGCCAGCTTGCCCTCCATGTAAAGCGCGTCAAACGGGCACGCGGTGATGCACTTCTTGCAGCCGCGGCACATCTCGGGATCAATGAAAATCGGTGCGTCTGCCATCATTATGCCACTCCCTTTTCCTGCAACAGTTTCACGATCGCGTCAACCGCCGCCGAAGGCTGCTCGCGTCCATCCATACGCGTCCCGCCGGTTTTAACCGGCGGCGCGAAGATCTTGACCACCTTGGTGGGCGACCCATCCAATCCGCACATGGTGAGATCCGCATCCACATCTTTCGCCCCCCAACGCGGAATGTCGGCTTTCTTGGCCTGCATCCAGCCGCTGAGCGTGGCGAAGCGCGGCGTCGAGGCTTCCTTGACGACTGTCATCACAACGGGCAGCTTCCCTTCGATCACGTCCACGCCCTCGTCCATCATGGTCTCGACGGTATAGGTGTCGCCCTCGACCTTGATCGACTTGGCATACGTGACGAGCGGATAATTCAGAAACTCCGAGACGCCCGGCCCCACCTGCGCGGTGTCGCCGTCGATCGCCTGCTTGCCGAAGAGCACCAGATCGGGCCGCGCATTGATCTTCTTGATCGCTTGCGAGATCGCATACGAGGTGGCCAGCGTGTCCGCGCCGGCAAAGGCGCGGTCGGTCAGCAGCACCACGTCGTCAGCACCGCGGGCCATGGCCTCGCGCAGCACGACCTCCGCCTGCGGCGGTCCCATTGAGATGACCGTAACGCGCGCGCCGTGGGCATCCTTCAACTTGAGCGCCTCTTCCAAAGCGAATTCATCGAAGGGGTTGACGATGCTCTCCACCCCTTCACGCATTAACGTGTTGGTCTCCGGATTGATACGGACGTTCGTCGTATCCGGAACCTGTTTGACACAAACAACAATGTGCATGGTTATCCCCCGTGCTAGGTCTGATTGCGGGTCTTCCACCCATTTCAGCATGACATTAAATCAAAAAACGAAACCGGCGTCATGTCCACCATTTGGTCTTGACCCAAAACGAACGCGCGGACAAAGAGGGCGGCGTGGTCCTGTCACTACCCCAGCGCATCAAGCAACTCCTCCATCCGGTCCAGCGCAAGATCAAACGTTTCCTCCCGGGCCTCACCGAATCCGAAGCGACAGAAGGCGCGGCGGATCCCTGCGTTGCGGCCTGCGGCGAGATCGGTGAAATGATCGCCGACCATCCAATCCGTGGGCTGTAACGCGGATCCCATCCGTGCGGCGGCCAGCCGGAGCGGCGCGGGATCGGGTTTGAGGTGCGGACAATCACCGCCGCCCACCACCGCGCTAAAGGCTTCGGCCACACCCAAACCCTCCAGAATCGGGCGGATGAACAGGGCCGGCTTGTTGGTGACTACCCCGAGCCGCCAACCCCGTTCGCACAGGGTTCGCACCGTTTCAGCCACACCGGGATACAAGCAAGTCTGGTCCAGCAGGTGCGCCCCGTAATGCTCGCGCTGCCGCGCCACCATCTCCTCCCAGTGTTCCGGGTACTCGGGTATCGCCTGTTCGATGAGCCGACGCACCCCTTCGCCAACAGCAGCGAGGATCGTTTCCATGGATCGGGGTTCGAGGCCGAAATCGCGACGCGTCAGGTTGACCGCCGTGGCCAGATCCGCCCGCGAATCGATCAAGGTCCCGTCCAAATCAAACAGTACTGTCCTCACTCGCCCTTCCCTCCACATCCTCGGTCCGCCCCGACTCATACACGGATAAAAACCTTCTTCCGGTACAGCACGACCAGCATCGCAAACAAAATCGCGGCGTTGGAAACCCCCAGCAGGAACTCATAGCCGGGCTTTTCGAGGAACCGCGCGAAACCGAAAAACAGGGACTCTGAAACCGAACGGAACGAGATGACGTGCGAGACCACGTAAGCAAAGATTGAGTTCATGCCGTAGATTTTGAACCAGTGAAGCCACTTTCCTTTGCCTTTGACGTCGATGTACCAATAGGTGAGGGCCATCAGCACGGCGCAAATCCCGCCAGAATACAGCACCATCGAGGCCGACCAAATCGGCTTGATGATCGGCGTCTGCAACGAAAGCAGAAGGCCGGCGACAATGAACGCGCAACCGAAAAGGAAGAGGCGCAAAGCCTTTTTGGCGCACGCCTCGCCCTTTAACATCAAGCCCGAAAACGCTCCGGCGAGCGTGGTCAGCGCGAAACCGATCGAACTCCAAATCCATGTGTAGTGATATTTAGGGGAAAAACTCCACACGCCGTCCTTCCACGTCACGCCGTCACGCCAGCGTCCCAAGACCGCGCGGTCGATGGCTTCGGCAAAATTCCCCGTGGGGGTGAAATCACCAAAAAACGTAAAGCCTGCCCAATACACCACGAACAACAGCACAGCAACGAAAACGCGCCAGCGGTTGTTCTTGATGTTGATGAAAATGAGCGCGGTCACAAGATAGCCCGCCGCGATCGCCTGAAGCGTGTTGGAGTAAAGAGAGATTTTTTTAGGATCAAGCGATAACAGCCGTCCCTGAACCACCATGCCGAGAATCCACAGCAAAACGATCCGTTTCAAGATGCGGAGATACGTCTTGGCAGAGGTTTTATATTTCGCGAGCGAAAACGGCAGGGCGATACCCGCCATGAAGAGAAACAGGGGCATCACGAGATCCCACGCGACAAACCCTTCCCACGGCACATGCGCGAGTTGACGGCGCATAGCGTCAGCAAATTCGCCTTTGCCGAAAGCGCCGAGGTTCGTGAGCCCGCGCAGGATGAAACAGCCTCCCGCGAGCATGAAGATATCGATACCACGCAAAATATCGAGCGAGAGAAGGCGACTAGGTTTGTTCGAGGTGGTCTGCATGATTTTTTCCTTTGTCGGCACCTACGATCTAACGTGGGCCACTTTTTGTGACCACACAGTGGTCACAAAGATGAGGTTAAAACCCTGCACCATGCAGCCGCGCCCCGCCCGTTTTTACACCCATTATTGCGACCACTGGGTGGTCGCAATAATAAGGACCCGAAGACCCGACATGTGATTGATAGTAACGGGGGAGGGGGCGGAAAACAAGCTTGCGTTGCACGTACCCGCGCACAATGCCTCCTCTTCCCGTGTTCCGTGAACGTAAACCGCTGCGCTGTGAATGGACACGGCACCCGGGCTCGCGGAGCGCCGGGAGGGACGAGCGTCGCTCGTCCGGGCGGCGTTTCACGCCGCTTCTGAACGCCGAAGTGAGAAAACTCCTAAATCCTAACTCCTAAATCCCAAATCCGCCGTGCGCAGCGCGGAGGGTTTGGGCTTGCCGCCCACCCCCGCAAACCGTATAGTATGAAGCTACTTTTTTTTGCAGGATCGGCGTGTCTGTGCGTGCGGACCAGTCCGACCGGCTTACAATGTGCATCAGGAGTCATCCATGATCGTCACCACAAAAGAACTTTTTCAGCAGGCCTACGGCAAGTATGCGATCGGCGCGTACAACATTAACAACCTCGAACAGACCATGGGGCTGTTCAAAGGCAACGTGGAGAGCAAGGCCCCTTTCATCGTGCAACTTTCCAAAGGCGCGCGCGGATATACGCACAAGCTGATGCTTGAGGCGCTGATGACCACGGCCGACAAGATCTTCCCTGACGCCGTTTTCGCAGTGCATCTGGATCACGGCGATGAGGAGACCTGCATGGACTGTATCGCCTCCGGCGTCTACAGCTCGGTAATGATCGATGCCTCGCACTATCCGCTCGAGAAGAATATCGAGATCACCAAGCGCGTCGTGGACGCCGCCCACGCCAAGGGCATTGTGGTCGAGGCCGAACTGGGCCAGCTCAAGGGCGTGGAAGAGGATGTCTCGTCCGCCGAGCACGTCTACACGAAGCCCGAAGAGGCCGAGTATTTCGTCAAGCAGACCGGCTGCGACTCTCTGGCCGCCGCGATCGGCACCTCGCACGGCGCCTTCAAGTTCAAGGGTGATCAGAAGTTGCGCTTTGACATTCTGGAGGAGATCCAGAAGCGTCTGCCCGGCTTCCCGCTGGTGTTGCACGGTTCCTCCTCGGTGCCGCAGGACGAGGTCGCCCGCATTAACGCGGCTGGCGGCGCGATCAAGGGCGCGAGCGGCGTGGACGCCTCGCAGTTCCTTGGCGCGGCCAAACTCGGCGTGACCAAGATCAACATCGACACCGACGGCCGTCTGGTCTGGTGCCGTGTGCACCGCGAGTTCTTCCGCGATCATCCCGAGAAGTTCGACCTGCGCGACCCCGGCAAGATTTTCATTCCGGAGTACGCGAAGTTCATCGCGGAGAAGAACGTGTTGCTTGGCTCGGCCGGCCAGCTCGATGCCTGCCGCGCCGCGCTGAAGAAATAACCCCCCCGTGTGGCGCGTCCGGCAAGCCGGACGCGCCTAGGCTATTTTTTAAGGAGACACACACTATGGCTAAAAAGATTATGGTCGACGGCAATCAGGCCGCCGCTGAAGTCGCCTTCGCGTGCAGCGAAGTCGCCGCTATTTATCCCATTACCCCTTCCTCGCCGATGGGCGAGTGGGCCGACGAGTGGGCCGCGAAGGGCGCGAAGAACCTGTGGGGCACCGTGCCGCACGTGATTGAGTTGCAGTCCGAAGCCGGTGCCGCAGGCGCGGTACACGGCGCACTCACCACCGGTGCGCTGACCACCACCTTCACGGCCTCGCAGGGCCTGTTGCTGATGATCCCGAACATGTACAAGATCGCGGGCGAGTTGACTCCCACGGTCTTCCACGTCACCGCGCGCGCTCTGGCCTGTCAGGGTCTCTCGATCTTCGGTGACCAAGGCGACGTCATGGCGTGCCGCCAGACCGGCTTCGCGATGCTGGCTTCGAACAGCGTCCAGGAGGTCATGGACATGGCCACCATCGCCCACGCGGCGACGCTCGAGTCGCGCGTGCCGTTCCTGCATTTCTTTGACGGCTTCCGCACCTCGCATGAAGTGCAGAAGATCGACCAGGTCGAGCGCGAGACGATCCGCGCGATGATCGACGATGATCTGGTCGCGGTGCACCGCGCCCGCGCGCTGAACCCCGAGAAGCCGATTCTGCGCGGCACGGCGCAGAATCCAGACGTAAACTTCCAGGGCCGCGAGACCGTCAACCCGTTCTACGCCGCCACCCCGGAGATCGTCCAGAAGTACATGGACAAGTTCGCGAAGCTGACCGGCCGCCAGTACAAGCTGTTCGACTACGTCGGCGCGCCGGATGCCGAGCATGTGATCGTGATCATCGGTTCGGGTGCCGAGACGGTGCACGAGACGGTGGAAGAGCTGAACAAGAAGGGCGAGAAGCTGGGCGTCATCAAGGTGCGCCTCTACCGTCCGTTCGACACCAAGGCCTTCGCGCTGGCCATTCCCAAGACGGCCAAGACCCTGACCGTGCTGGACCGCACCAAGGAAGTCGGCAGCGTGGGCGAGCCCCTCTATACCGACGTGCGCACTGCGATCGGTCAGACTGTGCAGTATAAGCTGGCCGACATCAAGAGTGATGTCGCGATCTACGGCGGCCGCTACGGTCTGGGCTCGAAAGAATTCACCCCCGCGATGGTCAAGGCGGCTTTTGACAACGCCAAGCAGGCGAAGCCGATGAATAACTTCGCGATCGGCATCAAGGACGACGTGACCGGTCTGAGCCTTGAGATTCCCGCCGACTTCACGCTTTCCGACGAGGGACGCAAGGAGTGCATGTTCTACGGACTGGGCTCGGACGGCACGGTCGGCGCGAACAAAAACTCGATCAAGATCATCGGCGAGGACACCGACAACTTTGCGCAGGGCTACTTCGTGTACGACTCGAAGAAGGCCGGCGCGATCACGGTCTCGCACCTGCGTTTCGGGCCGGAGCTGATCCGCAGTCCGTATCTCTGCACCAAGCCGGACTTCGTGGCGTGCCACAACTTCTCCTTCCTCGAGAAGTACGACATGCTCGCCAACATCAAGCCCGGTGGCACCTTCCTGCTGGCCTCGCCGTTTGAGCCGGAAGAGGTGTGGGAGAAGATCCCGGATGAAGTCGCGCAGCAGATCATCGACAAGAAGCTGAAGTTCTTCGTGGTCAACGCCCTCAAGCTCGACCACGAGCTGAACCTCGGCGGGCGCATCAACACCGTCATGCAGACTGCCTTCTTCAAGATCTCCGGCATCCTGCCCGAAGATGAGGCGATCGAAGCGCTCAAGAAGGCTGCGCAGAAGACCTACGGCCGGAAGGGCGAAGCGGTGGTCAAAATGAACTGGGACGCCATCGACGCGGCCGCCAATGCTGTCAAGCAGGTGAACTACCCCGCGCAGCCGGCCGGCAAGATCAAGATGCCCGCCGTGGTCGCCGACGAGGCACCAGAGTTCGTCAAGATCGTGACCGCCGAGATCATGGCCCAGCGCGGCGACGACCTGCCGGTCTCGAAGATTCCGAACGACGGCACCTGGCCGACCGCCACCACGCAGTGGGAGAAGCGTAACATCGCGACCGAAATCCCAGTGTGGGATCCCGACGTCTGTATCCAGTGCACGCAGTGCTCGCTGGTCTGCCCGCACGCGGCCATCCGTCCCAAAGCCTACGATGCCGCTTGCCTGAAGGACGCGCCCGAGACCTTCAAGTCTGCGGATGCCAAGGGCGTGATCGGCAAGGCCTTCCCGGGCTTCAAATACACGATCCAGATCGCGCCGGAAGATTGCACCGGTTGCGGCCTGTGCGTGCAGCGCTGCCCGGCCAAGAACAAGGCCGACCCCACCAAGAAGGCGATCAACATGGCTCCGCAGTTCCCGTTGCGCGCGCCGGAAGCCGCCAACTGGAAGTTCTTCCTGAGCTTGCCTGAAGCGGACGCCTCCAAGCTCAACCTGACGACCATTCAGGGCAGTCAGCTCAAGCGCCCGCTCTTCGAGTTCTCCGGCGCCTGCGCCGGTTGCGGCGAGACACCGTACCTCAAGCTGCTGACCCAGCTTGCGGGCGACCGCCTGTTGATCGGCAACGCGACCGGCTGCTCGTCGATCTACGGCGGCAACCTGCCGACCACGCCGTACTGCACGCGCGAGGACGGCCGCGGCCCGTCGTGGTCCAACTCGCTCTTCGAGGATGCCGCCGAGTTTGCTTTCGGCATGCGCCTGACCGCCGACAAGCTGAACGGCTACGCGCTGGAGCTGATCGATCAGCTCATCGCCGCTGAGAAAGCGCCGGACGCGCTCAAAGAGGTGGCTCGCAAGATCAAGGAGACCGACCAGAAGAGCGGCGAGGGCGTCGAAGCCATGCGCGCACTGGTGGCTGATCTGAAGAAGCTGCTCGGCGACGGTTCCTGCTGCGCTATCTGCAAGAGTCTGCTGGGCGTGGCAGACTACCTGATCCGCAAGTCGGTCTGGGCAGTCGGTGGCGACGGCTGGGCGTACGACATCGGCTATGGCGGTCTTGATCACGTGCTCGCTTCCGGGCGTAACATCAAGATTCTCGTGCTCGATACCGAGGTCTACTCCAACACCGGCGGGCAGGCTTCGAAGTCCACGCCGCTCGGCGCGGTCGCGAAGTTCGCGGCCTCCGGCAAAGAGCAGATGAAGAAGAACCTCGGCATGATCTCGATGACCTACAAGAACATCTACGTCGCGCAGGTCAGCCTGGGTGCCAACGCGGCCGCCACGGTCAAGGCATTTGCCGAGGCCGAAGCGTATGACGGGCCGGCGATCATCATCGCCTACTCGCACTGCATCGCGCACGGCATCAACATGGTCGAAGGTCTGGAGCGCCAGAAGGTCGCCGTAGAGACGGGCCACTTCCCGCTCTACCGCTACAATCCGGAACTCGCCGCACAGGGCAAGAACCCGCTGCAGCTCGACAGCAAGGCACCGACGCAGTCGTTCGCCGAGACCGCGCTGAAGGAGAACCGCTTCAAGCAGCTCCTGAAGCTCAATCCCAACGGCGAGGCGATGCTGCAGAAGGCCGAAGGGAAGTTCAAGGACAACTTCGCGATGCTTCAGGCTCTGGCCGACCTGCCGCAGCCGGAATAAGCGTCACATCTAAAAAAGACGGGCGTCGGCGAGGAATCGCCGGCGCCCGCTTTTTTTGAAGTAATAGATACGCCTGCCGCGCGCCGGAGCCGCGAGAAAACGCGGGGGTAACGGAAACGCCGAACAACGGCGAAGTTTTTTCGTTAGATTGGTAGGGACGCATCCCCGAAGCGTCCCCGCATGGCCCTGCGGCGGTTTACGGGGAAACCGCCCTACCTTTGCAATATGGCCTTCGTGTGACAAAATGGGCAAGCTATAGACAAGGGATGCCAGAGGAGTCCGACGAAGACAGAGGCTGTGTAATTTCTACCACGGTGTCCGGCATTTGACGGATGCGCTTGTTTTCTGGACGCCGCTGTTTCGGCTACGGTGTCCATGACCATGACATACCGCGTGAATTCCGATTTGGAAAAATCCCGCTTGCCGCCGCTACCCGCATCTTGGTATGGTATTACGTTTTACGGAGGAGTAAATGGTCAAGATCAGACTTCGCAGAACCGGATGTAAAAACACGGCGGCT
>JAPXSY010000094.1:0-9939 GCA_033812795.1 Kiritimatiellia bacterium | reverse complement strand
AAGTAACCCTGTCAATTTATAGGCAAGGAGTTTTTCACTTCGACGTTCTGAGTTCGGCGTTGGGCGTTCGGCGTTCAAAGGCGGCGGCGTGACCGCCGCGGGCGGGGACGCCCGCTTCTCTGTCGATCGTCGCGGGTCGACGATCCCGATAGCGATAGCGATCCCGATAGCGATTCCGACCCCGATTTGGATGAAACCCTGAAACCCTGAAACCCTGAAACCAGAAACCCTGAAACCCTGAAAAGCGACCTGCGGTGTCGGAAACGCGGGCGTCCCTGTCGATCGTCGCGGGTCGACGATCCCGATCCCGATAGCGATAGCGATCCCGATAGCGATTCCGACCCCGATTTGGATGAAACCCTGAAACCCTGAAACCCAGAAACCCTGAAACCCTGAAACCAAAGAGAGTTGAAGGTTCAACTGCTCTTTTTAGGTATTGTCTTTGCACACTCCTGTCACGAACCGATTACGGCGTCACCCTTCCGCGAAGTTTACGGTGGCCGGTGTTTTGTGATATATAAATACGGATGTCCGGGTGGCGGACGGATGAACGCGAAACGGAGGTGTAAGATGGCGAAGCTTCAGACAGGGATCACAAGGCGCGCGTGGTTGGGCAAAAGCGGATTTACGGCGGGCGGGTTTCTGATCCTGCCGCGATCTGTGATCGGCGCGTCGGGCGGGGTGCCGCCTTCGGGCAAACTGAACATCGGATGTGTCGGCATCGGCGGGCAGGGAGGGGGCGTCGCCAAGGAGCTGGCAACGTTTCCGGAGGTCAATCTCGCGGCCTTTTGCGATGTGGAAGCCAAGCATGCGGAACGCATGCGGAAGACCTATCCGGGACGTCCCTTCTACTCGGACTACCGGGTGATGCTGGAGAAGGAGAAGGGGTTGGATGCGGTGATGATCGGCACGCCGGATCACTGGCATGCGCCGATCGCCCTGGCCGCGATGCGGCGGGGCAAGCATGTGTATGTGGAAAAGCCCATGGCGCACACGATCGAGGAGGCGCGCCGGATGGGCGAGGTTGCCGCAGAGACGGGCGTGGTGACGCAGATGGGCAATCAGGGGCATGCTGGCGAGGGTTTGCGGTTGACGAAAGAGTGGCTGGATGCCGGGGCGATCGGTGCGGTACGGGAGGTCCACGTCTGGTCTGACCGGCCCGGCACTTTCTGGAACACGCAGGGACGGCGGCGTCCCGCCGAGACCCCGCCGGTTCCGCCGACTCTGGACTGGGATTTGTGGCAGGGGCCTGCGCCGGAACACCCGTATCATCCGGATTACGTGCCGCGGCGCTGGCGCGGCTGGTTCGATTACGGTTGCGGTGCGCTGGGTGACATGATGGTGCACAATGCCGACCCCGCTTGGTATGCTTTGAATCTCGGCGCGCCGGATGCGGTGGAGGCGGTCACCTCCGAGACCAACCCCGACAGTTTCCCGCAGTGGAGCATCGTGACGTGGCATTTCGCGGCCAAAGGCGCGCGCGGGCCGGTCCGGGTGGTCTGGTACGACGGCGGCAAGCGTCCCGCGCCGCCGCCCGGATTGGAAGCCGAGCGGGAGTTGGGTGACAACGGCCTGATCTTCCTTGGCGAGAAAGGCGCGATGATGTGTCCCGGATGGTCTGGCACGCCACGGTTGGTGCCCGAGAGCGCCATGAAAACGTTTGAGCGTCCGCCGAAGACGATTCCGCGCAGTCCCGGTCACCGCAAGGAGTGGGTCCAAGCCTGTATCGCGGGCCGTCCGGAGGATGCTCGTGCCGGGTTCCACTATTCCGCGCCCTTTACCGAAGCGCTGTTGGTCGGTGTGCTGCCGATCCGGCTCGGGAAGCGGATCGAGTGGGACGCCGCCGCGATGCGGGCCAAGAACGCGCCGGAAGCGGATGTGCTGATCCGCAAGCCGTACCGCAAGGGTTTCGGCCTCAACGGCTGAGCGCGGCGTCAAGGCATGCAGCGCGCGGCGTTGACCCGCGACCCGCGACATTCGGCCTGCGGCGTTTGGGTTGTTTGGCAGGGCGACGGATCCGCTGTCGCGGGCGGGGACGCCCGCGTTCCCGACTGAAACCGGAAACCCATTTCCCGCTTTGGCGATGCGTCCTGACGCGGGTGCGGGGTTGGAAACTGCGACGCGAAAGGATATGATACGGCGCATGCAAGAGGAACCCGTACGCTCAACCCCGGCGCGTCCATCCTGGATTCGCGTGCGGGTTGGTCAGAATGAGCGTTTTCAAGAGACTCGCGCGCGGTTGCGGACACACGGGTTGCACACCGTGTGCGAAGAGGCGTTCTGTCCGAACCTCGGGCGTTGCTGGGCGCACGGCCGCGCCACGATTCTGATTCTGGGCGATCGCTGCACGCGCGGTTGCCGTTTCTGTAATGTGGAAAAACGGTCGGTGCCGCCACCGGATCCGGCGGAACCGCAGCGCGTGGCCGCGGCGGTGCGCGAGACCGGTCTGAAAGAGGTGGTGCTCACTTCGGTCACGCGGGATGATCTGCCGGACGGCGGCGCGGCGCTTTGGGCAGAGACCGTCGAAGCGGTACATCAGGCGGTGCCCGGTATTCTGGTCGAGGTGCTGGTGCCGGACTTCGCAGGTGACGCGGAGGCGCTGGACAGGGTGATCCGGACGCGCCCCGAGGTGTTCGGGCATAATCTGGAGACGGTGCCGCGCCTCTATCCCGAGGCCCGGCCGCAGGCGGACTACACGCGATCCCTTGGGGTGCTGCGGCAGGCGGCGGATGCGGGGCTGATCGTCAAAACCAGTCTGATGCTGGGGTTGGGCGAAACCGCCGCAGAGCGGTTGCAGGTGTTGCGCGACGCGCGCGCGGCCGGATGCCGCATCATTTACGCAGGGCAGTATCTGCAACCAAGCCCGCGGCATCTGCCGGTCGTGCAGTATGTGGAGCCGGCCGGGTTCGACGCACTGCACGAAGCCGCGATCGGACTCGGCTTTGACTATGCGGCCTGTGCGCCGCTGGTGCGCAGCTCTTATCACGAGGAAGGGCAAACCCGCTTTGTGCGCGACGCGCTCACGGCGTCCCGTACGCGCGATCCCAGTCTTTCATGACCGGGTCGAAGCCGAGCGCGGCGATCGCGGCAGCCACCTCATGCAACGGACGTCGATCCGCCACGTCAAACTGCGCTTCGGCTTGCGTCGGTTCCGTGTATCCGCCGGGCGTGGTTTTGGCGCCTGCGGATATTTTGGTCACCGCCAGCCGCACCAAGCGTTCCCTGAAGCCCGGCAACTCGCGCGTTGAGAGGGTCATCGTCACATCCGGCAGTTGTGTGCGCAACGCGCACAGGAGCTGAACGAAATGCGTGTCTGAAACAGGGTGTGCCGGCGGTGTGCCGCCATGCGCCGGACGCATGCGCGGGAAGGAGATCGCCAGAGAGGCGCGCCAATGACGCGTCTGCAAGAAATGCGCGTGCAAGCCGAGGTAGAACGCCTCCTCGCGCCAGTCGTTGATGCCGAGCAGCGATCCGAGCCCGATGAACGTGAGCCCGGCTTGCGCGGCGCGCTCGAATGCGTCGAGGCGGTTGGCGAAGTCGCGTTTGGGTCCGCTCGGATGGCATGCCGCGTACACCTCAGGATGATAGGTCTCTTGGAACATGGTCATCCCGTCCACCCCCGCCGCGGCCAGCATCCGGTACTCCTCGAGGGAGAGCGCGTAGATTTCGATGTTGACCGAGGCGAAACGGTGCCGGATCCGACGCGTCAGCTCCGCGAAATAGGAGGGCGGCACGTTTACGGGATCCTCGCCCGAGACGAGCAGGATATGGCTGAACCCCTGATCCGCCAGACACTCGGCTTCGGCTTCGGCCTCCTCCAGCGTCAGAGCGCGGCGCACGGTGTTGTGGGTGTTGCAGTTGAACCCGCAGTAGCGGCAGCCGTTGCAGCAGAAGTTCGAAACATAGAGCGGCGCGAAGAATTGCACGGCGTGTCCGAAGCGCTGGCGCGTCCAGTGCGCGGAGAGACGGGCCAGCGGTTCCAGCGAAGCTTCCGCCGCAGGCGAGACCAACGCGGCCAGATGGCGCGGCTGATACCGTCCCGCCGCGGCCAGCGCCGACGCGACATCTTCAGGCGTACGCGAGGCGATCAGTTCCTGAACGCGGGCAGGCGTCCATTCGGCAAGCAGGTCGAGAAAAGGAGTGTGTTGCGGCATGGTCAGCTCCGGGGCGGGTCTTTGCTTTCATCCGGCGCGGTGTCGTCGGTTTCGGTTGACGGTTTGGATTCGAAACGCACGCAGAGATCCGTGGCTTCGGTGTGACGGTTGGTCAGGCCGCACCGTTGCGCGAAGGGGTTCACCACAAAGTGACGGCACCAGCCGCAGCTGTGGCGGCGCTCATCCTCACGGAAGACAACAGGCCGCACCGGTTGATCCTGTTCCGTGAAGACGCGCGGACGCGCACTTGCCGTCACAAAGGGGGTCTCCGCTGCGGAAGCGTAGCGCGCGCCGCAACCCGTGCAGAGAAACGCCTCGCCGATTTTTTTGAAGCCATCGTAAACCGGTTCAGCGCGGGCCCATGTTGTCTGGCCGCAAGCGGTGCAGAGGATTTCACGAGAAGAGGGTTTCATAAACGTGACCGGAAAAAGGGAACATTTGTGTGGGATGAATGAGTCCGCATTGTAGCGCGGCGGCGCGTGAATGCAAAAAGAAAAGAGGGTCCGTTGCTGTGCGGGGAAACCGGTCAGAAAAAAAAGTCAACTTTTTTTAAAAAGTGTTCTTGCATTTTCCGAACCAAAGGATACATTACTCTCAAAACAACACGCGTTGTATTGTCTTCACGATGCGACAGCATGTTGTCGAACTGAGTCACACAAACGAAAGGACAACGCAATGGCCACAAAGAAAGCAGCCCCTGCAAAGAAGAAAGCAGCTCCTGCTAAGAAGGCGGCTCCTGCTAAGAAGGCGGCTCCGAAGAAAGCCGCTGTGAAGAAAGCTCCTGCCAAGAAAGCGGCTCCGAAGAAAGCCGTTGTGAAGAAGGCGGCCCCGAAGAAGGCCGCTGTGAAGAAAGCTCCCGCCAAGAAGGCTGCGCCGAAGAAAGCGGTGAAGAAGGTTGCCGCGAAAAAGGCGAAGAAGTAAGGGGCTCTCCTGAAAGAACGACACTCCCGCAGCTGTGGCTGCGGGAGTGTTTTTTTTGGTTTCGGTGCCTCCCGGGGCGTCCTGACCGCTTGCGGCGGTTTTTGCGGGCTTGTAAGCGGGTCGCTGTTTCTACTATAGTAAAAATTCTTTTTAAAGAAAAAGGAATCAGGAAAGCAGGATGTGTATGAAGCAGATCGGTGTAGGCCTTTTGGGTTTCGGGACCGTGGGCGCGGGTGTGGCCGACGGCTTGCAGCGTAACCGCAAGGTGATGGCCAGACGGCTGGGTGCCGACGTGGTGCTGAAGCGGATCGCGGATCTCGATACCGTGACCGACCGCGGTGTGGCCATCGATCCCGCGATCCTGACTCCCGACGCCCTGTCGGTGATCCACGATCCGGAGATCCGGATCGTCGTCGAGCTGATCGGCGGCACGGGCGTTGCCAAGGAACTGGTGCTGGCGGCGCTCAACGCGGGGAAGCCGGTGGTCACCGCCAACAAGAAACTGCTGGCCGAACACGGGGAGGAGATTTTCAGTGCCGCGGAACGCAAGGGCGTGGACATCTATTTCGGTGCCAGTGTGGGCGGCGGGATCCCGATCATCCGCGTGTTGCGCGAAGGTCTGGCGGGTAACGAGATTCAGAGTATCCACGGCATCCTCAACGGCACGTGCAACTACATCCTCACCCGCATGGAGCAGGAGGGGCTTCCGTTTGACGCGGTGCTGCGGGACGCGCAGCAGAAGGGTTACGCCGAAGCGGACCCGAGTCTGGACATCGACGGGTTCGACACGGCCCACAAGGCCATGATCCTCGCCTCGCTGGCCTACGGGTTCCATGTGCCGATGACGCAGGTGCTCGTCGAGGGCATCCGCAACCTCAACGGCATGGACGTGCGCTACGCGATCGAGTTCGGATACCGCATCAAACTGCTGGCCGTGGTGCGCCGCGACGGGGATGCGGTCGAGGTGCGCGTCCACCCCACTCTGGTGCCTCTGGACCACATGCTGGCATCGGTCAGCCATGTCTTCAACGCGGCCATGGTGCGCGGCGATCTGAGCGGCGACACGCTCTATTACGGACGCGGCGCTGGCCGCGAACCCACGGCCAGCACGGTGATCGGCGACATCGGCGACATCGTGCGCAACCTGATGGCCGGCAAGTCGCGGTACCGGCGCGGCGTCTGCCTCGCCGAGGACGACGGCCGTCTGCGGATGCGTCCGGCAGGCGACATTTCGAGCCGCTACTACGTCCGGCTGATGGTGTGCGACAAGGCCGGTTCACTGGGCGTCATCACGACGTTGCTGGGCCGGCACGGCGTGAGCATTCTGGCGGCGACGCAGAAGGCGCTGTCCGGGGCGCGGGATACCGGATATGTGCCGGTGGTGATCCTGACGCATGCGGCGCGGGGCGCGGACATCGAGGAGGCGCTGCGCGGGATCCGCGCGGCAGGCGTGCTGAACGAAGAGCCGGTGAAATTGAGGATGCTGTAAAGGCAAGGGCGGGCAAGGCGCGTTCCCCGGACGCGTTGCGGACAGCTCGGGGAGTCGCCCCTGCCGAAGCGGGCGGGGTTTGAGGAGAGCGTGATGAAGGTATGTAAATTCGGCGGGTCATCCGTCGCCAATGCGGAGCAGGTCAACAAAACCGTGGATATCGTGCTGGCGGATCCGGAACGGCGGATCGTCGTGGTCTCCGCCCCTGGCAAGCGCGACAAAGAAGACACCAAGGTGACCGACATGCTGATCGCCTGCGCGGAACTCGCCTTGGCGGAAAAAGAGTGCGAGACGCCGCTCGCGGCGATCGTGGAGCGGTACGCCGAAATCCAGCGCGATCTGGGGCTGTCCGCTGGCATCACTGCGGAGATCGAGAAGGATTTGCGCTTCCGTCTGGCTGGCGACCGTTCCCACCGCGGCAGTTTTCTCGACAGCATGAAAGCCGCGGGAGAGGACAACTGCGCGAAGATCGTGGCCCAGGCCCTGCAGGCGCGCGGCGTCAAGGCCGCATACCTCAACCCTCAGCAGGCGGGTCTGCTCCTGACCAACGATTACGGCAATGCGCAACTGATCGAGGAGTCGTACCAGAATCTGGCCCAGGCCCTGCGGGACCGCGGGGAAATCGTGGTCTTCCCCGGCTTTTTCGGCTACACCCGGGAAGGGCGGGTGGCGACTTTCCCGCGCGGCGGTTCGGACATCACCGGCTCGATCTTGGCCGCGGCGGTCAAGGCAGAGGTCTACGAGAACTTCACCGATGTGGACTCCGTCTATCCCGTGGACCCGCGGCTGGTGCCGGAGGTCAAGGCCGGCATCCCGGTCATGACCTACCGCGAGATGCGTGAACTTTCGTACGCCGGGTTCGGCGTGTTCCATGACGAGGCGGTGATTCCGGCGGTCAAGGCCGGCGTGCCGATCCAGGTGCGCAACACCAACCATCCGGAGGAGCCCGGCACCCTGATCGTGCAGTCGCGCCGCGCGCTTGCCGGGGGCGTGGTCGGCATCGCGAGTGATGACGGCTTCTGCAACATCTTCGTGGACAAGTACATGATGAACCGCGAGATCGGCTTCGGCCGCCACCTGCTCCAGATCCTGGAGTGGGAGGGGGTTTCCTACGAACACATGCCCTCGGGCATCGACAACGTCTCGGTGGTGATCCGCGACCGGAACTTCGATTCCGCCCGCGAACGGCGCGTGCTCGACCGCATCCGGCGCGACCTCAACCCCGACGCGGTGCTTGTGGAACGCGGCTACGCGCTGATCATGGTGGTGGGCGAAGGGCTCTACTACACGGTGGGAATGGCCTCCAAAGCCACCCGGGCGCTCGCGGACGCGGGCGTCAACATCGAGATGATGAACCAAGGCTCATCCGAAATCAGCATGATGTTCGGCGTCAAGGCCGAGCAGCGCGCCAAAGCGGTGAAGGCCCTCTATCAGGCATTCTTCTAATGGAAAAAATCTTCCTCTACGACACCACCCTGCGCGATGGCGCCCAAGGCGAGGGGATCTCCTTCTCGGACACGGCCAAAGTGCGTTTCGCGCGGCTGCTGGATGATTTCGGCATCGATTACATCGAGGGCGGGTTTGCCGGCTCCAATCCGCGCGACCGCAAGTTCTTCGAGGACATCCGGCGGGAACGCCTCAGCCACGCGCGCATCACGGCCTTCGGCAGCACGCGCCGCGTGAACCTCGACGCGGCCAGCGATCCGCAAATCGCTGGCCTGCTCGCGGCCGATACCGAGTGGGTCACCATCTACGGCAAGGCCTGGCTGCTGCATGTGCGGGATGTCCTGCGCGCCACCGGCCCCCAAAACTTGCAGATCATCGCCGACACCGTCGGCCACCTGCGGCAAAACGGACGCCAGGTCTTTTTCGACGCGGAACATTTTTTCGACGGGTATAAGGATGACCCCGCCTACGCCCTGCAGGCACTCGACGCGGCGGTGCGCGAAGGTGCCGCGGCCATCGTGCTGTGCGACACCAACGGCGGTACGCTGCCGCACGAGATTTTCACGATCACCGGCGAGGTCTGCGCGGCCTTTCCCGGCGTCGAGGTCGGCATCCACACCCACAACGACAGCAACCTCGCGGTCGCGGCCACCCTTGAAGGCGTCCGCGGCGGCGCGCGCCAGGTGCAGGGTTCCGTCAACGGGTACGGCGAGCGCGCGGGCAACGCCAACCTCATCAGCATCCTGCCCGCGCTCGAACTGAAGATGGGATACGCCTGCGTCGGCCCCGAGCGGCTGAAGAAACTCTGCGAGGTCTCGCGGATCACCGATGACCTGGCCAACCAGCGGCCCGACCCCAAACAGCCTTACGTCGGGCGTTCGGCCTTCAGCCACAAGGCTGGCGCGCACGTGAACGCGATCCAGAAAAACCCGCGGACCTTCGAGCACATCGCGCCCGAGGCGGTCGGCAACAGCCGCCACGTGCTGGTCTCGGAGCTCGCCGGCGTGGCCAACGTGCAGATCAAGGCGGCTGAACTGGGTATCGACCTCGCCGCCTTGGACAGAAGTCAGATACGCGAGATCCTGAACGAGATCAAGAGCCGCGAGAACAAAGGCTACTCCTACGAATCCGCGGACGGCTCGTTCAAAATCCTGCTGCAGAAGGTGCTCAACACCCACAAGCCCTTTTTCGAGCTGGAGGGGTTCCGCGTGATCGTCGAGAAGCGCGGCAGCGGCGAGCCCTGCCTCTCCGAAGCCACGGTCAAAGTCAAAGTCCGGGGCGAGACCGAACTCACGGCTGGCGAGGGCTTGGGGCCCGTGGACGCGCTGAACGCCGCGCTGCGCCATGCCCTGAACCGTTTCTACCCCGAGATCGAACAGATCACCCTCACCGACTACCGCGTCCGCATTCTGGATCCGCAGGAAGCCACGCGGGCCGTCACGCGCGTGCTGATCGAATCCGGGGACGGCACGCGGCACTGGGGCACGGTCGGCGTGTCGGAGAACATCATCGAAGCCTCGTGGCAGGCGCTGCTCGACAGCGTGGAGTACAAACTGTACGAGGACCGCGCGATACAGATCCCCCCTGCACCGTGATGGGTTTGACGGGAGGGACGAGCGTCTGCCCGTCCGGGCAAGCAGACGCTTGCCCTTCCCGCCGGGGCCGCTGTCGGGATCGGGAATGTTGCCCCGCGACCTTCGACCTGCGGCGTTGAGTTGAATGGATCCCGTCCCCCGCCTTCGGTCTGCTTGCCTATAAATTGACAGGGTTGTTTGACAGGGTTACTTGACAGGGTTACTTGACAGGATTACAGGATTTTCAGGATTGAACAACATCATGTTAATCATGGATATATGCGCCCGGGCAGCGGGAAATCATGTCCTATAAATTGACAGGGTTGTTTGACAGGGTTACTTGACAGGATTACAG
>JAPXSY010000093.1:0-10092 GCA_033812795.1 Kiritimatiellia bacterium | reverse complement strand
CAATAACGAACATCAAGAAACATCCCCAAACCCGACTGCGTTCTCGCACGTTGAACACGGTTGGCCTAGTATTCATAATGAATTCCAGCTTGAGACCCTGGCGCGTTTTTGAGAGATTGACTTGTATATCGCGGGGTGTCCCCGCATCGGTTACCGTTAAACGTAAGGGAGAAACGCATGATTAAGGCAGTCGTGTCCGGTGTTATTCTTGCAGGCCTGACGGTCAACGGGGCAGAAAACGTTGCTTCCGCGGACACGTTCAAGGTCGGCTTCAACCGAATCGATATCACCCCCCCTCTCGGGACACCCATCTCAGGCTATTACAACCGTCGTATTGCGGATGGCGTTCTGGATCCGCTCTACGCGCGTTGCCTCGCGCTGTCGGACGGCGAATCGCGGGCGCTTGTGTATTCCGTTGACAACCTCCACATCACGGATGCGGTGATCGACGAAATCAAGGCGGAGATCACCCGCAAGACGAGCGTTCCCGCCGAGGCGATTTTCATCGCCTGTTCGCACACGCATACGGGACCCTCGACCGCGCTGTCCGGCAGCGTCAACACGCTTCCCGAAGACGAGGACACGATCCGCTTCTCAAACCGCATCCTCGCCTCGCGGTGCGCGGATGCCGGCGTCCGGGCGCTCGAAGACCTCGCGCCCGCCAAAATCCTGCTCGGTCGCGGCGAGGCGAAAAACATCTCCTTTATCCGCCGCTTCCGCATGAAGGACGGCACCACGCGCACCAATCCCGGCACGAACAACCCTGATGTTGAATGCGCGCTCGGGGAACCCGACGAACAGGTACAGCTCGTCCGTTTTGTCCGCGATGGGAAGAAAGAGGTCGCGCTCATCAATTTTCAATGCCATCCGGACGTCGTCAGCGGCACAAAGTTCTCCGCCGACTGGCCGGGGCTTGCCTGCACGTATCTCGAAAACGCGATGGGCAACGAAATCGAGGCGCTGCTGATCAACGGCGCACAGGGCGACACCAACCACCTCCGTCCGAAAACAGCTCCCGGAGAAATCGTTCCGAGACGCTACGAGATGTCAAGGCACATGGCCCGCACGATCGCCGGCGCCGCGCTTGCAACGTGGGGGATGTGCGCGCCCGCGCCATCCGGCAAGGTGCATGCGGCAATGCCCAAAGTGAAAGTCCTCACGAACAAGGGCAAACCGGAAGAGTTGCCCCTCGCCGAGAAATACGTCCGTTTGCACAAGTCGGGACGCGCCAACGAGATTCCCGGCATCGGCATGGAACGCACAGCCAATACCGCCGGAGCTTACCGCATCCTCGAACTCAAGGACGCCCCCGATGAAGTCGACCTGCGGGTTTCCGTGGTGACGGTCGGCACGACGCTCGCCTTTGGCGGTTTCCCGGGAGAACCCTTCACATGGATGGGCACGGAGCTTAAAGCAAAGTCGCCATTCGCGATGACAATCCCCGCTTGCGCCGTCAACGGTTCGCGCGGCTATTTCCCGGTGAAATCCGCCTACGGCCCCGGAGGCTACGAAAACGCCACCAGCCGCTTCAAGGCGGGCACCGCCGAACGTCTCGTGGACGGAGCCCTGCTCAAGCTGGCCGAACTCTATAAGGCCGCCGCCCCATGTGAGACAAAGAGCGCGAAATAAGGATTAACCCTAAAATTCGGTGAGATCCGCGCTGCACCGATTTGGTGCAAAACGCAACTTCTGATTGAAACCACGAACGGCGTCAAACAAACGAAAACAGAGCCATGCCTTTCCGTGTGTTCTGTGTGTCCCGTGGTTAAACAATCGATCCCGATCCCGATAGCGATCCCGATAGCGATAGCGATCCCGATTTGGATGAAACCTTGAAACTTCATGAAATCAAAATGGCAGGGACCGTCTGCTTGCCCGTAAAGGCGCGCGCTTTGCGCTTGCGGCTTCGGGAGGCGTCCCGGTATGATCGGCGTCATGTCTTATACGCCACGGTTGACGAAGCCGGTCCCCGCCGAATACCTCCGGGACGAATCGCGCAAGACCGGCGTGGCCGAAGCGATCGCCTTCCCGCGCGACCGCTCCGAACTGACCGCCCTCCTGCGCGCGGCGGATACGGCAGGCCTGCCGCTCACCCCGCAGGGGGCGCGCACCGGGATTGCGGCCGGTGCCGTGCCTGATGGCGGCCTGGTGATCAATCTTTCGAGGATGGACCGGATCCTGGCCTGTTGCCGGGAGACGCCGGACCGGACCCTCCTGCGCGTCGAACCGGGGCTGCCGCTCGTGCTCCTCCAACGCCATCTTTCCGATCGACGGCTCTTTCCCGACCCGCTCTTCTTTCCGCCCGACCCCACCGAGCCGTCGGCCACTCTCGGCGGCATGGCGGCTTGCAACGCCTCCGGCGCCCGCTCCTTCGCCTACGGCGCGACGCGGCGCCACATCGAGGCGGTCACGGCCGTCCTGGCGGACGGCGACACCCTGACGCTGCGCCGCGGCCGCGAACGGGCCGCAGGGCGCCGATTCGCGATCACCACGGAGAGCGGGCGTCGTCTGGAGGGGGATCTGCCTCTTCTACCTGTGCCGGAGGTCAAAAATGCGGCCGGATACGCGGCCCGTCCCGACATGGATCTGATCGACCTGCTGCTCGGCAGCGAGGGGACGCTCGCCATTCTCGCGGAACTCGAACTGCGTCTCTCACCCGCGCCTGCGGGCATCCTCGGCATCGTCGCGTTTTTTAATGAGGAGCCGCAGGCCCTGACGCTGGTGGAACAAATCCGGCAGCAGGCTGCGGCGGCCCCCTCGCCTCTCCTCACCGCCATCGAGTATTTCGATGCGGAGGCTCTGCTTCTGGCGCACGAAGGTGCGGCGCAGACCGGCGTACCCCTGCCGTCCCTGCCGTCCCGCGGACGAAACGCGGTCTATCTCGAGTGGGCTTTGAATGACGGACCGGATGCTGCTCTGGACCGAACCGCCCGTCTGGTCGCCGCTGCGGGCGGCAACGCCGTCGACACTTGGGTCGCGCACGAAACGGTTGCGCTGGGCCGACTCAAAACCTTCCGCCATGCCGTCCCGGAACAGATCAACGCCTTGATTGCGGAACGCGCGCGCGCGCATCCCGGCCTCACCAAACTCGGAACCGATTTCTCCGTGCCGGACGCCAAGTTGCGTCCGCTGCTGCGTCGTTACCGCGAAGATCTCACGGCAGCCAATCTGCAACATGTCATTTTCGGTCATATCGGCAACAACCATCTCCACGTCAACATTCTGCCCCGCAATATGGACGAATACGTAATGGGGAAACGTCTCTACCACTCATGGGCTGCGCAGGTCGTCGCCTGGGGCGGCAGCATCTCCGCCGAACACGGGGTCGGCCGTCTCAAGCGCGAACTGCTGCGCGAGATGGTCGGAGCCGAAGGCCTGAAGGCGATGCGGCGGATCAAGCGGTTGTTCGACCCCGCGGGACGGCTCAACCCCGGCTGCCTCTTCGATCCGAACGTTCCGTCCGCATTTTCCCTCCCCCCTCCGGTGTAAAACCTGTTAAACTAAATCGCGTGAACTGGACGAACGTTTTGATATGGGCGGGGCTGACATGGGGGTGTTGCGCCGCCACCGCAGGGTTGGCGGCTGAAGAGGCGTGGTCCACCCGTCTGGATCTGACCGAACGGTCGGAATGGGGTGCCCTGAATCTGACGCCGGAACGCGGCGCGTTGCGTCTCCGCCTCAGCCATCCGGATCACACCTGCCAGGCGGAGTTCACGTTAAGCGAAGGGGATACCCGCTTCCGCCTGTTGCCCCGCGGGTTCTTCGATGACGCGACCGAACGCCGCGTCACCACTTATCCGTGCCCGTCGCTCGCCGGTCCGCTCCACTGGATCACCCTGAAACGCCATGCGGACGTCTGGATCCTCACGGTGGACGACCGGCCGGTGGCGCGTCTGCCGGAACTCTGGCAGGGAGCGGTGAACGTGGAACACCCCCCGGCGCTCCAGCCGCCAGAGGCGGAGGCCGATGAGTACACGCAACGCCTCGGCTCCTTCACGTTTGAGGACAACTTTTTGGTTCCGGCCGGTTCGGCCTTCCCCCCCACTTGGGATATCCAAAGCGGCATCTGGCGCCTGCATTCGGTCACCGGTTCGATCAGCGGCTCGTCCGGCGGCTATCAACTGGCGCGCCAACCGAAACCGGAAAAGAGCCCGAACTTCTACACGCTGGAGGGCGGCGGGACCAACGCCATCGTCCTGGCGGGCGAACCTTTCTACAGCCGTTATGTCTTCCGTGCCGCAGTCCAGCACAACACCGGCACCAACGGGCTGGTTTTCTTGGCGGGCGAGCACGGCGGCTACTTTGCCTTCACGGCCCGCACGGATCCGGTGTCGGACCGTCTGATCCTCGACTTGTGGCAGCAGCCGGCCGCGCCCGACGCACCCCGCCTGTATCTCGCGGGCGTGCAAACCGAACTGCCCGCAGGCCAATGGCTCCTGCTTGAGGTGCAGACGTTTGACGACCGTATCCTTTGCCGCGCCGACAACATCGAGGTGATCCGCCATAAGATCGGCCTGCCGCCAGGCGGACGTTTCGGGCTTTTCGCAAACATGCCCGCAGGGGAGACCACCCGTTTCGATGATGTGACCGCGGCATCGCATCAGGATCGCCTTTTCGACTCGCCCGAGGATGTCACCTTTGCCACGCGCCGCCAAAGCCCGGACGTGCGCTCCCTGCAGCGTCACGACACGGCATGGCTCTATTTTCCGCCCTCCGCCACAACCACGCAAGTGTGGGCGTACGGCAGTTCCGACGACGGCCCGCTGCGGCAGGAGATCCGGGTGGTTGCCACCACCGACTCCTTCCTGTGCGGTCTGACCGCGGGCGGTTCCGGAGACGGTGCGGCCCCATACCGTTTCACCTGTGAACAGGATGGGGGCGGCCGCACCTTCCGGCTCGAACATGTGACAACCAACGGCACCGTTCTTCTGGACTCCTTCCAAATGCCGGTCTCCAGCAACCGGGTGATCCTCGCTCTGGACGCCTTGCGGCCGCACGAACTTCGTGCCTATGCCGACGACCTTCTGGTCTGCTTCCATCGCCCGGAAGATCAGCCCGGCGGTGAACTCGGCGTTCTGGCCGTAACCCCCGGCGACCTTTTTTTCACCGCGCCGACCGTCACCTCGCGTGAGACGGGACTCTCCGAGCGCTTCGAGAAAAACCCCTTGTATGTCAATGATCCGTTCATGCGGCACTGGGCCTCTCCGGAAGGTCAATGGATCACTTTCAAAAACGGCATGACGTGGTTCAAAGGCGACATCACCGGCGTGGTGCGGGTCCGGCTGCCGGTCGTGGAGGAAATGGAACTGCATCTCGGCGTTCCGGAGGGGCTCTCCAACGGCCTGTGCCGCGTTTCTGTGAAAAAAGGGGTCATCCGCGTCTTCACACCGGAAAGCGGAACGAATACGGCCTTCGAGGTGTCGGCCGACCAGGTGCCCGAAGTCGAGTTCAACAACACCAAGCTGCGTCTTTTCACCCTCGGACTGGAAGGCTCCGTCCTCTGGCTCGGCGGCGACACCCTTCTGCTTGCCCAAACCCATCTGCACGCGCCGTTGCATGGCCGCCGCATGCGGATCAGCGGCATGACGCTGGACAATCTGAGCCGGACGCTGGTGAAACGCGACAACGTGTTTGACACGCTCTTCACGGAATCCCTCTACAACTGGACGATCAACGGCGGCCGGTGGGAGGTCATCAACCGGTTCTATTGCGAGCCTACTTGGTCGCATATGAACGGGGAAAGCGCTGACTCGCTCGCTGCGCTCTGGTCCAAATATGTCTTCCGCGGCGATTTCAGCATCGAATTTTACGCGGGGATGCGCATGGGCTGGTATGCGCGGCCAGGCGACCTTAACCTCACCATGATGAGCCGTTCTCTCTCAACCGGCGACGGGTACACCGCGATTGCCACCGGATGGGATCCGGACCATTCGCAACTCTACTCCCGCCTGATCCGGAACGGAAGCCTTCTCGACCTCTCCACCAAGTACCTTGTGCCGCGCGCCCGCACGGGCCTCGCCCGCCAAGGCTACCAGCCGCTGGTGGCCGGGGGCCGCGACATCCACGGTGCCTGGTACGGCATGCAGTTGCGGCGCGTGGGCAAAACCCTGCACTACATCTATGATAACGAGGATGTCTTCCGCATCGAGGATCCCGATCCGCTTCAGGAAGGGGCGCTTGGCATCTGGACCTACCGGAATTCGATGATGGTCGCACGCATCAAGATCGCCGCGGAGTCCATCCGGCCCCGGCCCTTCGCCTTCCGGGCGCTTCCTCCCGCGGCACCGCCCCCCACCGAACCTGCAGCAGCTCCCGCCGACACCGGCATCCGTATCAATGGCCGTGTCGCCCAACCGCTCACTCCGGATTTCTGGCAGGCTTACGACACCGTGAGCCACCCCAACGTGCGTTTCCGCCATCTCCAAACCGCCCGTCCCGAAATGTATGTGACCTCCCTGCTCGGCGCAGGCTCCTTCCTGGTGCGCTGCATGCTGCCGCCCGCGCAACCCGACAAGCTGCTGGGATGGCGCTTCGAGATTGCGCGACATCCGCAGGCCCGCGTCAACTTTGAGTTCGCCACCGTCAAGGAGGACGGCAAAGGCGGCTGGACGCCGATCCAGCACTGGACCTACGTTCTCTGCGGCTCGAACGAAAGCCGCGGCCCGCGCAAAATCTGCGGTGCCCTTGAATCCCTGCCCGCATCCGATCCCGCAGGCACAAACCGGGTCTGGACCCCGGTCGAGATCTGGGTGCCCTCCGAAATCATCCGCGCCAATCAGGCCGTGCAGATCGAAGGCTTCGGCAACCTCCAGCCCAGCGACGTGCAACAAGGGCTGGAAGGCAACCCGCCCCACGCCTGGTATGCGATCCGTCATTTCCGTGAGATCCACCGCGGGATTCCGACCGTGAGCGGCCCGCCCGAAAAACGGGCCGAGATCGCCTCCCTCACTCAACTCATAAACGGCCTCAGCCCCGGCGAACTGCAAATGGTCGAACTGCCTGCAGCCCTCGATTCGCGCCGACCTGTGATCGAATGGGCCGTGCCGGAACGGGCGAAATTCGGCCTGCTCGCACAGTCCGACCCCGCTGTCCTCGGCTCGATTGTGGTAACCCCCACCCACCCCTGGCCCTCGCCGATGCTCCCGCCCAAGCAAGTGCAAGTCGATGCGCAGCCCGCGCCATTTTATACGGAAGGCAACACGATCCGGATTCTCGTGCCGCTGAATATTTTGCAGCCGGGCCGCATGACCCTTGCGCTGGAACTGTATGACGGACGTTTCTTCCGTCAGGTCGTCCCCATGCGGAAAGAGGACAGCGTGAACTCCCCGCCGGTCCTCCTTTCGCTCACCATGCCGGAAGGCGCGGTTGAAACCTTTGAGGCCCGCCCATTCGACACGACCCCCCATAAGATGGCGGCCCGCGTCGCGGTGGAGGTCACCGATCCCCGTCGCGGCGGTGTGCTCGCCTTCAGCAACGCGGGCGTATACGGACGGCGCCTCACCGGACAACTCTTCCCGCGCTTCGACATCGCCGCCACGCCGCTGCTCCAGTTCCGGTACAAGGGCGACCCCATGGCGATCGTTTCGCTCGCCTTTGGCGAGTTCGCGTTCACGTTCTCAGAGGCGTTCAACACCTCCGTGCGGTTCACCGATAACGCGCGCGCGGAAATGGACGACACCTGGCGTGTCTGGACCGGCATCCCGTCCGACAGCGTGGGCCGCTTCCCCCTCGCGAAACGCATCAGCCTGCCGCCCGCGCCGATCCGCCTGGCCTCGCGGCAGACGAGAGACCAGACCGGTCTGCACAGCACACTGCGGATCGATGACCTGACCTGCGGACCCGCCGCAGGACCGAACCGCCCCTTTGCCTTCAAAGCGGACTACGCCGATCCGGATGGTGTCGCGGAGATCGCCTACGCCATCCTTCCGGGGCCTGCCGTCTGGGACAACCGGTCGGCCGACGAGCAGCAAAAGACCGCTTGGCTACCGGGCAAGAACGCCGCAGTGATTGAACCCGACCTCACCGCGCTGGCTGACGGCATCCACCACCTTGTGGTGCGGGCGCGCGACGGCCAAGGCCTTTGGTCCCAACCTACGGATGTCCCCTTTCTGTTCGACCGCAAACCTCCCGAAATCCACCACGCCCTGACCGACGTGGACCACTATAACGGCAGCTGCCTGACGATCACCCTCACCGACCCGGTGGCACCGCCAGTGCTCAACACTCTGCGGCTCACCCACCTCGGCACCCCGATCAACCTCAAGCAAGACAACGGGTTCTGCACTGTGGGCCAAGGCAAGATTGCATTCGAGCTGGACTGGATCTGGCTGCTGCGCGAACAACTCGCCGCAGTCAAGCACGGCACGACGTTGCCGCTCTCGCTCGGCGGCATCACCGATGCGGCCGGCAACGCCTTGCCCCCCGTCAAAATCGAGATCCCGGTCAACCTCGAAAAAGACACACGCCCGCCCACCATCCTGCCGACCGCTTTTCCGACAAACATGCTCTGGTGCGAACCCGCCCTGACAACGCTCGACCCCTTTTTCACCGAATCGCAAAACGTGCAGGCGACCACCGGCGTCACACCGGACGGACGGGCACTCGAAATCACGGCGAACGGCGAGCGCGCCTCGTACATCCGCCACACCTTCGGGCCGACTTGGGATCCCGATATCTACCCCTGGCTCGCGATTTCGTTCCGCACGGTCGGCGAACCGCGGGAGGGCCGCCCCTTCACCCTCGCGTTCAACACCGGCGCACGGCGGCCCCGCGGCATCAAGGAAGCGCACACGCTCAATCTGAAGGACACCAACCATCTGGCGTATGTCACCGGCGCGCTCAACCTGCAAACCGGCGTGTGGAATGACGTGCTGATCGATGTCCGCTCGTTTCTGCTCCAAGAGACCGATGAGCACAAGAACACGCCGGACATCACGTACCTCTCGTTGTTTTTCCGTCACAAGGCAAAAGGGAGCGCCGTCCAAATCCGATCCCTCTCCATCCTCTCGCCTTGGCACTCCGCGTTGCAGATTCCGATCCGGGCGTACGACCTGAGCACTGTCGCGGGCCTCCAATGGAAAGGCGGACGCTCGCAGGCCACCGGTATCCGGCCCGCGAACTTGCAACTCCCGCCCGACGATCCCCTCTGGTTCCGCTTCCGATTGCAAGACGGCCGCGGGAACCTGACCGACACGTGGATGATCCCCGTGCCGCCCGGCTCGCAGAACAGCAATCCAGCCCTGCCAGGACTGGAACCCGTTGTCTTCTGATCCAACCTAACCGTTAACCCCCAACCTCAAAACCGTTATGACACAAATTCTAATTCCCCAACTTGATGCGAATGTGGTCGAGGTGACCCTCTCGCGCTGGCGCAAACAAGTCGGCGACACGGTCGAGGCCGGCGAATGTGTGGCCGAGCTAGCCACGGACAAGGCAGCGTACGAACTGGAAGCCCCCGCCTCCGGCACACTGCTCGCGGTCTATGCCACCGCGAAGAGCGTCGTGCCGACCGGTTTCATCGCAGGCCTCATCGGTGCCCCCGGCGAGGAGGACCCCTCGATTCCGGAAAAGAATGCCGCGCTCACCGCAGCGTACCGCGGCACCGCTTCCGCCGGTTCGGGAACCGACCGCGGCACGCGTATCCGCGCGACCCCGCGCGCCCGGCGCTTAGCCCGCGAACATCACATCGATCTGGAAAAGGTCCGGGCCGAAACCGGCGCGGATCTGATTGACGAAACCGTCCTCGCGCCATATCTTCCCGCATGAAAACCGCCCTCATCACCGGAGCTGCAAAAGGGATCGGACGCGCGATCGCGCTCGGTCTCGCGCACGACGGTTTCCGGATCGCCCTCCACTACCACACCTCGGTTGAGGCGGCGGAAGAGACTGTCGCGGCGATCCGCAAAGCCGGCGGCAAAGCCGAACCCTTCGCCGCAGACCTGACTGTCCCCGCAGAAGTGGATGAACTGGTCAAGCGGGTCATCGGAACCTGCGGCGGGATCCACACCCTGGTCAGCAACGCCGGCATCCTGCGAAGCCAGCTCCTCGCCTTCACCGGGCTCGACACCTGGCGAGAGGTTCACGCCGCGAACC
>JAPXSY010000092.1:0-10157 GCA_033812795.1 Kiritimatiellia bacterium | reverse complement strand
ACGTTCGCTATGGTGGCGCGGACCTCTTCTGCGCGGACTCGACAGACTGCACCGCTGGTACATCCTCCGGTACTGCCCGTTGAGCAAGTACGGTTATGGGCCGAACGCCAAGCATCAGGCGCGAGCGGTAGCGAGTCACCCTGAATGCGGATGTTCGACGATTGGAGGTAAGCCGTGAAGGTGAGGGACAAGAACGTCAAGCAGATGGTGGACGTGTCGGACAAGGAGTGCCCGGCGCGAGAATGCTACTGGCCCCGACCCGACCCCGGCGTCTTCACGCAGGGCGTTGGATACCGGACGCGCTATCCGGGGCGCAAGCCGGATTGGCTGTGCGGAAACAGAGAAATCAGAGGGTGCCCCGCGAAGTATTGTCATACGTCGAACACGGGAGCCTAGGCGCGGTAGTCCGTCGCCTCAAAGGATTGGTTATCAGGCGATTGGTTCGATGAACTTGAAAGGTAAAGCAATGAAAGAAGAAGACCGTCTGGCAAATCGCGTAATCGCATACGCAAAAGAGGCAGGAAAAGACATCTTAGCGATGACCGACAAAGATTGGCTCAAGTATCGGAACGTCGGCAAGAAGTGCCTTATGGAGATTCATGAACTGTTGGCCGCGATGGATAAACCGAAAGATGCGCCTCTGTCCGTACGCGACATGTTCGCTATGTCGGCGCTTCAGGGGTTGCTCGCTCGCTCTGAATACCACGCTAAAAATCAGGAGATTGTGAACTACAGCTACAAGCTGGCCGACACGATGATGGAGCAACGCAGGAAGTTGAAGTGATCGAACAAGTATAAACACAAACAGAAAGGGAACACGACCATGAAAATGACTGAAAGGTACGCAGACACGCTACAGGCCCGCGAGATCATCACGGACTTCCTCAAGTGGGCCAAGCACAAGCCGTTCACCGAGGCGACCTTGGACGAATACTTCGGCATCGACCGCGCCGCGCTGGAAGCCGAGGCGAAGGATGCTACATCTGGGCCCACGCTGGACAAAGGAAACTGATTATGGGAATCAAACTTGAATCATTGAGCGAATCCATGCGCGAGCAGATCATCGCCAAGATCGCCGCCGAGGACGCCGAGCGCGCGAGGCGCATGCAACCAGTTGCGGCCAGCGCCCCGCATCCACCCGGCGCACCGGCGCCGGATAAGAAGCGCGTCCGTGAAACCACCGTGCGCGCCGCCAAGAGGCGCGAGCCCAACAGGACAGAAGCCGACTACAACAAGAGCGTACTCGAAAGCAAAGGACGCTACGAGGCGTTGAGCCTGCGGCTTCCTGGCGGCAGCCGCTACACGCCCGACTGGCTCACGCTGGACAGCGGGCGCGTCACCCTGCACGAGGTAAAGGGGTCGCACCGATTCGGTTCGCACGGGAGAGCAGTTACCGCCTTCCGCGAGGCCGTGGCCGCGTTCCCGTTCTTCCGGTTCGTGTGGGCCGTGCAGAAGCGCAAGGGCGTGTTCGAGATCACAACTCACGGGGCGTAATGGAAAACAACGAAAGGTAACAGCAATGACAGCTACAACACCAGACAAACTGCTGATCACGCCGCTCAAGGTGTCCGTACACCACAGAGGCGACAATCCTGTTTACAGCGAGAGATCCATTAAAGTGACGGTTGATGACGAAGGTGGCGGGCCGTTTATCGTGCTGGACTCAAACGAAGGGATGAAAGACGGCTTGCGGATTGATATGGATGAGCTTGAGGCCGTAACCGCTGCGCTTGAGGCCGTAACCGCTGCGGCGCGGCAGCTTATCTCAGGTGTGGAAGTAAACGAAAAGGAAAAGAAATGACAATCAGAGAAGAAATGGCCGCACGCGCAGAGAAGCGCAAGTCGGCGTCACTCAAAGCCAAGCAGAAAGTTATGGCGACGGCTCGGGCGTTGAAGCCTGAACCGGAAAAGAAGCCGTTTGACGAAGCGGCGGCAAAGGCCGAGTTCGCCGCGCTCGACAGGCTTGCATTGACTGTGTGGATGAGCGGCGGTATGAAAGCGCCGTCCGGGCACGTCGGCGGCGGCATGATGCTCAATTCAGATTGGCTAAAGGCCGAGCAAGCGAGTTTCGCGCGGAGCAATATTAACGTTGAGATCGCCGAGAACCCGCTGAAAAAAGGCGAGTTCGCGCTTGTGCGAGCCGTAGTAACGTTAGGCGAGTAAGGAGCGTGACATGGACCAAGGACTGACAGGCATCGGATTGCCGCAAGACATCAAAGACGCATGCGCGATGGCACGCGACATGATCGAAACGTGTCAATCGGTAAGCGGGCATTGTGAGTATAACTGGGTCAACCGAGACAACCAAAAAGCGTCAATCCGTTGCAACTATTTTCGCGACCGCACATGCCCGGCGCGCGTTTACCTTGCGCGACACGGTAACAACGACGCATGGGTATGCGGAGCGACAGAAAGCGGTGGCATGGAATGACAGCTAAAAAGGAGTTTCAGAACGATCTGACCAACCTGATACAGCGTGAGATCCGCCGCCGAAAGATTGGCCGCTATCCCGTTCTGCACGACGTTGCGCGGATAGTCAACACGTTCATTCCCTATGGGCTGATGGAATGCAGCATCAGAAGGAACGAAAATCCAAAAGGATGATAGGTGAACTGAAATGAGTATCAACACGAGCCGTGACGCACGGCGCGAAAAGGAGGGAACATGATAAATAGACTCAAACATTCGATTGCAACGGCGGCACGCCGTTGCGTCCACAGCTTGGTTAGCTGGAAGGTTGGACTGGTCATAAACACCATCGCATGGGCGCTTAACCAGTTCGCGCCATGTTCACCATTGCACGTTTATGCGCTGTTTGCCCTCGTCTTTTGGATGGGTGCGAAGTTCCGCGATTTAACAGCTAACACTGCGGCTCACATGCCGCGAAAGGAGAACGCATGACTAAGATAAAACGCACTATGAGCCGTCCCGTCGGTGGGCTTGTTCTGCTGACGCCTCGGTATTCCGGTCGCAACTCGCACGAATTCTGGCGTCGCATCAACGCCATGAAGGGCAAGGATTGGGATGCCGCGTACAGCATGGGTGTCGCGCTCCAGAATCACGAGCATACCGTGTTGCAGTTCATCAACGCCAAGAAGCCGAACACGAGCCGTGATGCGCGGTAGTCCGTCGCCTCAATGACTGGTTCGGAGTATTATCGAAAGGAAACCATGAAAAGAATACCACTCAAAGTGCGGGTGTCTGGCTGAGGGGTGTTGTCCGGGCGTGCTAATTGATGTGGAATCGTGCGTTAATTGCACAAGACAACATCCCTGCGATTTCAACATTGGCCCCAAGCCCAACGCTGGCATTGAGCGGCCACAAATTGTTGGCCGGTGATCGGCCAGAAAGGAACAGAGATGCACATTATCTGTTTGGATGACGGGCAAGTGCTCGACCTGGACACACGAGCAGGTGCTTACTCTTACGTCTGTACGTGGTGCGTGAAGCGCGGAGCTGATCCGAGGGTCCTGAGTGCGCTGGAGTTGTTGCTTGACGTAACGGCCCCGCTCGGAGAGTTGCCTCCAGCGAAGGCCAACAACGGGAAGATGTACCGCGTGGTGTATTGGAGCAACTGCACACGCAACCAAGTGTGGATGTACGAGTGGGAGCTTGAATCCTGCAAATGACCCATAACATGAATAATCAGATTCAGCGGACGGAGTGCCGCCGCTGATTTGTGCGTACGGAAGGCTGGTAAACAAGAAATGGGCTGTGAGTCACAAGCCCGCAAACCGCGTGTCTAAACCGCACGCTCACGGAGAGAGGATCGAATGAACACACTGGACACAAAGAAGATCATGGAAACGGGATGCCCTGTCAGCATCATGACCGAGATGGCGGAAGGAGAACTTATCAAGGCGGTTGAAAAGCATCCGCTCTTCGCCGACAAGCTTTCGAATCTGGACAAGGACATGACCGGATTTTTTCTTTCTCGCCAGCGTTTTACGAACGACGAAGGCGAGGCGACGGGAAGCTCCATCTTTCACGAGGAATGGGGCGAGTTTCTCGAAGCCGTCCACAATGGCGATGCTGATGCGGCGCGGCATGAACTGGCGCAGTGCATGGCGATGCTTCTGCGGATCGGAATCCACATCGACGATTACATAAAGTCTGTCAATCATGAACACGCCTAACGACATTCAGCACTTGCGCGAACTGTCAGAGTTGTCGCCGGAAGAAAAGCGCAAGATGCTTCTGAAGATCGCCCAGCGCGAGCGCAGGTTCGAGGCGTCATGCTTGCGCCGCATGAACACCGGTGGCGTACACGTCCGCGAGTTCAACGCCGACGATTGCGGCAGTTATTCGCCGCAATACGGCAGCATCATGCCAAGTCTGCGCTTGCACAGGTGATCGCCGCTCTCACGCCGGCATGATCGCGAAGTACGCCTCGCCCTCCGTCTTCGTGCTCAGCCCGTCGTAGTTCTTCGACCGCATCCCGCCAGATGTCCCGGCCATGCTCTCAACCAGTTTCGCGTTCCCAGTCTTCGCAGCAAGGTGCGTGATGTATGAATGCCGCCCCATGTTGTGCGACATTGCCACGCCGGCCGCAGCGGCGGCTTCGTACACAAGGTTACGCTGTGTCATCACGGAGCGTTCCGATATGCGCTTGCGGATGTCGTTCCGCCTCATCCACTCCAGCGCGTTCGGCTCGATGTGGACAACCCTCGGCCTCCTGCCGCTCGTCCAGCCCTTCACCTTGGACAGCCGCACCGTCTCCTCCTCCCACCGGATGTCCTCGGGCGTCTCCGCCAGCCGCTCGATCTCCGCCGTCCTGATCCCGCACCAGTAGGACAGCACCATGAACGGTATCGCCGCCGGATGGTTCTTCTCCACCTCCCGCGCCAGCTTCTCCATGTCCGCCGCCGATATGAACCCCGGCTCTCTGTACGGCTCCTTCTCCGGCTTCATGCCGGCGCACGGGTTGGCCGGGATGTACTTCCGCTCGTCAGCCGCGCACCACGACAGGAACGACTTGATGTACCCCCTGTGGTTGTTGCGCGTCTTGACCGCCCCGCCCATCGCGGCCACATAGTCCGCCACGTCTTTAGCCGTCACGCATGACAGCTTGGCGTCCTTGCCGACAGCGTTCACCCACTTCCCGACGCGGCCCTCCACGCACTTCTTCTGCATGTCGCAATCGCGCGGGATTCCTGAAAGGTATTCCTCATACGCCGCGCCCAGCGTCACGCCGTTTTCCGCGCACATCCGCCCCGCCGTCTCACGCTCCACGAACTCCCTTGCGCATCTCCTGAGCGTCGCGTCGCGCATCCCCGCCGCAGTCAGGATGTCGAGCGCCTCCCGCGCGTCCAGCACGTCACGCGGCATGAGCGCGGTCATGACGCACCCGCCCGTGTCCAGCGACCTGAAATAATTCTCCACGTACAGCCTGGCCTCGGCGAGGGAAGGTTTTACGGTACGGATCTTCTTACCCCGGTCATCCGTTCCGAAGTATATTTCCCACGTCTCGTAAGCCTTGCCGCCGACCGCGCGGTAAGACTTCCTGATGCCGCGCATGATCTCTGATTTTGACTTGATTGCCATTTTGCACCCGCCTTTTATGCCCAAAACCCGGCCAAAAGCACTTTCACGCCTTTAAACGACAATCATCATAACTCGCTTATATGCAACTGTCTACGATAAAAAAAAGATGGTGCCAGGGGAGGGAGTTGAACCCTATAGAGCGGCGTAACCTTTTTAGTGTGTAAACACTTGCGCGGTAGTGATTTATGGCTCGGTTTTATTGGATGTTTTTGCCTCGTTTTTCCGCTGAAAACACTCGTTTAAAGCTCAAAACGGTGTAAATGTTGGCTAAAATCCGGCCAAAAGTCAAGGGGGTGCTGAGAAGAAATTTAATGGCGCACCGAATGACCTGCTCGGTACAACACATCCGGCTTACGTTGCGCATCTCCCCGCGCGTGGCAGTTCGACACTTCCGGCTGACCATTATGCACATTGCCCATTGTACGGCTAGAGGTGCGTCAGGTTTTTCGGTCCCGTGTACTTAGGGCCAGTTCGTAAAATGGTGGACGCGGGGAGAATCGAACTCCCGTCCTCCAATCGCTACAGAAAGAATCTACGTGCGTGTCCGGTTTAACGTCCCGGCTGACAAGGGCGTCAGGTTAGTGACACCTCCACCATCCTGTTTTCGGTTCAGGAAAACCATGCCGTCCGGCGGTTCGAGTCGTACTGCGGGATACTGCCTTCGCCTCTCCCGGTTCCTATCGGCACTTAGGCCGCTTTCAACGTGGCATTGCCAGTTGGTTTTTTGATCGGATTTTTAAGGGGCCGTCCGATCAACCCCTGCACGCATCTTTCCTTTACAATCGAAGTCGATACCGTTCGCGCCCATAAATCAAAGAGGATGTGGCGGGCCTCGCGCTACTGAGGCTTCACGGATTTCATGTCCGCGCTTACTACCGGCGGCCAACGCCGCGCTTTTGCGCCAAGGCCGGATTACGAGTCGCGTGTCTCCAGAAGCAGAACCGCAGGGTAGTGCCCGCGTCACGCTTCAGCTTTCCACGCCGCCGCCACAATCCAAAAAGAAGTGTATACCAACACCGCCCGATCCGTCAACTTTGCGTCCGCCACGCACGGAAGAACATCTGCGGGCCGGACGCCCTGACGCGGATCACCCAGTAAGGATAGCTCTCCCAAGCCTCCTGCTCCGGCTCGATCCACACGCCGCCGCACGCAAGGCTTTCCGCGCAGTCCGCAACGGGGGCGCTCGCCTCGCCGCGTGACTCGACGTACAGGTAGGCGTATCCTTCGTGCAGGCGCATCCACGCGATCTGTCCGGGGAACCTCACTGCACCCTGCGCGGACGCGGCCAGAAGCGCCAGCGCCGCCACGGCAGCGATTGTCTTGCGCGTCATTCGCCTTTGCCCTCCACCGCGCGCTCGGCCTTCCAGCGGCGGATGACCGCCGGCCTCATGCGGTCGCGCGCCGCCGAACGGGAATCCTCGTAAATCTTCTTCATGCGGTCGCGGTCGCGCTCAGTCGGGTTGGCGTAGTTGAAACTTACCGCAGACAGCCGGCGCTCGGCGATCTTCCCGGCCACGCGCTTGTACTCGGCGTGCTCGGCGTCCGTCATGCGGATCTTCTTTTTGCCGAAGGAAACGTCCGACGGCTCGGGCGAGGACGGCCACCAGCGCTGGTCTTTCGGCGCGCGCTCGTTGAAGCGCTTTATCATGGCGTCGGCCTTGGTCGTCTTGTCCGCCGCCTGAACGGAGAACGGAACCAAGGCGTTGTAGGCCGCGCCGCCCTCGCGCTCGACGGGCTGGCCGTCCTTGCCGATCTTGGGCTCCGGCGCGTTGGACGCCGACGGGAACGCCTGGTAGGAGAGCTTCGCGGCGAACTTCTTGACCGCGCCCCTCTCCTGCGTGCGGGACTCGCGGATGTAGGGGTCGAAGGCGCGGACGGTGGAGCGCACGATGTTTGGGTTGAACCCGGCCAGCGTCCCGATGACGGCGCGGCTCATGGCCAGCTCGTCGCCCTCCATGATGCTGACGAGGTTTCCGACGCCCTGCAAGAAGGTCTTGTCAGCGAGGTTGCCGCGGATCGAGGAGAACACGGCGGCGGGGATGTCTTCAGCGTGTCCGGACGTGGCCTGCTCCCACACGGTCAGCGCGTCCACCATCGTCGAGACCATCGTGGCGAAGGGCTCCAGACGCTTGTAGCTCACCCACCTGTCGCCGACGCGGACGGACATGGGCGGGTAGTCTTTCATCTCGGCCTCCTTCATGCCCTTGGGCGAGAAGGCGCTGGCCTTGCGCGTGCCGGTGATGCGGGGGCGGTCGAGCGGGTCGTCGTCGTCGCCCTTCATCATGGCGTACAGCACGGACATGAACACAAGCCCGACGGCCTGCTCCGCGCCCAGCCTGAAGGCGTCCTCCTGCGAATACTTGCCCGTTGACGCTTTGTACAGGTAAGGCACGGCGTTCAGCGGGGTCTTGCGCAGTCCGCTCGAAATGATGTTGGCGGGGGTCTTCACGAAGGGGAAGATGAACTTCAGCCAGAATCCGAAATCGGGGTCGTTGCGCCAGTTCATGATCGCGCCGGCCATGTGTCCGGGCTTCTGCTGGAATGACCAGCGGAGCGTCTCTTCCCACGCCTTGGCGTAGGCGGACGAATCCTTGTGGACCTGAGCCATAACGTAGGCGTCGCGGTTGGCCTCGCTCTGCTTGCCCTCGTTGACGAGGCGGTCGAACTCTCGGGTTGCGTAGTCGGCGGTGAGCATGGCCATGAAGACGGTCTTGAACCACTCGTCGGTCGCCAGCATGACGCGCTGCGGGATGCGGACGATCTTGCCGCCGAACCGGTCGGGTATCGCCGCGTCCGATTCCTCGACCTTGGCGGAGTCTCCGGTTACGGGCTTCTCGGTCGCCCACGCCTTCAGGAAATTCTTGTTCGCCGCTCTCATGGAAGGGATGATGGCGCGGTACATCGCGCCGATCGAGCGGAACGTCGCCGCCCTGTCGTTCTTGAAGTACGTGTTGATGAGCGCCTCGACGGGACGCTGCACGAACGCCTCCAGCGCGGCGTTGCCCGCGTTGCCAACCGTGTTCACGACCTGCGTGGTCGGCGCTGAAAGGATGGCGTTGCGCCACCACTCATGCACCACGTCGCCCCAGCCGGAGCGCGCGGCGGAGATGTCCTTCATGATCTTGGCCACGTACACGTCGTTCATGAGCTGGTCGGCGGTCAGCTTGGAGATGTCGATGTTCTTGGCGCGGAGGATCTTCAGGGCGGCGCGGGCGTGCTTGGCCTTTGCCTTCAGGGCGGAGATGGCCTCATTCGTGGTCTTGGCGCGGCGGATGATCTCGGCCTCTGCCCGCGTGGGGGCGAGGAGCGTCCGCATGATCCAGGCGCGGCGTCCCTCTGGGGTGTCCACGGGGTCGAAGCGCAGGCGCAGGGCCCTGGCCACGTCTGTGCCGCGCTCGTACCAGCGCCAGATGGCGAGCATGGCGGTCGCGGCCTTGCCCTCGTCGTCGGGGCTGTTCACGGCGTCCATGGTCATGTCGTCCACGGCGATCTTGTCGATGGCCATGCGTTGCGCGTCGGTGTTGATGTCGTCAGAATCCTTGTCCTTGTGTCCGGCGAGCAGGTCGAGCTGGGCCTGCTTCCTGTCCTTCTCGTAGATGCCGCGCGCGTTATCCTGCATCTGCTGGACGGTCTTGGGTTCGAGGTTGTAGGCGTAGCTGATCTGCACGTCGGCCTGCATGTCGCGTGCCTTGGGGTTGGTGGAGGGTAGGGCGCGGAAGTTGTCGGCCACGTCTTCGCGCTCGATCTTGGCCTTGGTGTGGGTGGTGGTGTAGCGCGGGCCGTTGACCGGGATGCCGACGCGACGGAAGCGCGTGTCGTCGATCTGCTCGTTGAACCGCTCGCTTAGCGGGATCACCCGGCCAGCGTCGTCGTAGGTGACGGGGTCGGCCAGTTTCACTCTGACGTACTCACCGTTTGGCAACACGGCAGACGTTGAACCATAGTCTTCGGCTTCGTTCTTGTAATAGAATCCCTCAACGGCTCGACCTTGTCGCAATAACCGCCGCATAGAAGAGTTAGCCGCGCTGTCAGTCTTCTTGCGAATCGCCATCGGACCGACAATCAACACAGGACGAACCCAAGGCTTCCACGTCAGGTCAACCTTCGTGCCGTTACCTACGGTCGGTATTGCGTAATCGGCAGGATAGAAATCTTCGTCTGGTAAGGGTTTCCCTTTCTCCCCCGCGTTGTACCCCGTCTCTCTGTACTTTCCGAACTGCCCCGTGCGGATGCGGTTTTTGCCTGCTAACAACGTCTTACCGTATTCCCTCGTGCCGTCCCATCCATTGCCGTCTGCTGGAATTCCGATGCGAGCCTCTAGTGCATCCATCGCCGCTTGCTTGGTGCCGATATGAAGTCCAGACACGCCGCCACGCAAATCTCCCGATGGTGTTCCGTGCCAATACGAACCAATCTCCGCAAGACGCGCATCCACCATGCGCTGCGCCTTCTCCATGTCGCCGGCCTCGACCGCCCGCATGTACTCGGCGTCCTGCTCCGGCGTCACCGCACGGCGGAACATGGCGTCCACGTCCTCGCGCTCGATCTCGGCTTCGGAGCGGCGGAACATCGCCACGCCACGCTCCGTCTCCTTCGTCTTAACCGTCGAAAAC
>JAPXSY010000091.1:0-10550 GCA_033812795.1 Kiritimatiellia bacterium | reverse complement strand
CGCGCCGTCATGATCTCCTCGACCGCCGTGTACGGGATACCCGATCACCATCCGCTTGTGGAAACCGACCGGCTGATCGGCGTTGGCCCCTATGGCCGTGCCAAGATTCTGGCTGAGGAGGTATGCCTCGAAGCCCGTCAGCAGGGCCTTTGCGTGCCGATCATCCGGCCCAAATCCTTTGTCGGTCCGGAACGGCTCGGCGTGTTCGCGCTGCTCTATGACTGGGCCTATACCGGACACGGGTTCCCGATGATCGGCAGCGGCAAGAACCGCTATCAGTTGCTCGATGTGGAGGATCTGTGCGAGGCGATCTGGCTGACGCTGACCCGGGACGAGGAGGTGGTGAACGACACGTTCAACATCGGCGCCAAAATCTTCGGAACCATGCGCGAGGATTACCAGGCCGTGCTGGATGAGGCGGGTTACGGTAAACGGATCCGCGGGTTCCCTGCCGCGCCGATGATCTGGGCCCTGCGCTTTTTGGAATGCCTGCGCCTGTCTCCCCTGTACAAGTGGGTGTACGAGACGGCATGCGAAGATTCGTTCGTGAGCATTGAAAAGGCCGAACGTGTTCTGGGATACGCGCCGAAATTTTCGAACCGGGACGCGCTGGTGCGGAATTACCGCTGGTATGTGGCGAACCGGGAGACTTTCAAAAATGCGTCAGGGGTTTCGCACCGCGTGCCGTGGAAGCAGGGGATTCTGCGTTTCGCGAAGATTTTTTTCTGATGGGAGCGGCAAGTGTCTGCTTGCCCGTGAGTTGAGTAAGGACTCCCGAGCCGGCGGCTAAACGGACGGTTCCCGCACGGCTCCTGTTCGCCAAAAACGTGCTGCGGTTTTCCGGGGTTGACTCTTTTCGCCTGCCCCCGCATAATGTCATTCAATCGTAAGCTCTGGTATTTAACAGGACAGGAAGGTCGTGATATGAAACGAATGTTTTGTGCGCTTGTTACGGGTGTTTTGTGCGCGGCGGGCGGCGTGAATGCGGCGAACACGTTCACCTTGTGGACCGGGGCCGACGGGACGGATCCGACGGACCTCGCCCGACCGGCGAACTGGGAGGGCGGCGCCGTGCCGGTGATCGACACGGGAACGATGGACGGCCCGTTCGGAAAGTTCTATTCGCTGGGCACAGTGACCGTCCCGCTCACGTTGAGCGAGGATCTCTTCTTGAACGGTCTCGTCTTCGATTCCGTCGGGACCGCCTTCGATCTCGATCTGACGGGGCGGACACTCCGGCTCTACGGCTACTCGCAGGACTCGCATTCCCTCACGTTTCGCACATTTCGCAACGTTCCGGAGACGATCCGCGTGCGGGGCGGCACGCTCGATATGACGGACGGCAAACAGAAGACCGTGTACGTCGACGGTGCGAGCGACGTTTCGTTTTCCGGTACGGAACTGCGGGGGGGCATCCAGTTCCGTACGCTTTACGGCGCGAACGTCTGCCTCACGAACGGCGTCACGGGTTCCGCGTATTTCACGACGTTCGCGGGCACGAAAACCGTGATCGCGGGCACGGGCACGGAAATCATCGGCGCGGGCACATGCTCGATCGGCAACACGGCGGGCGAGACGGGCGACGTGTTCCACGTTCTCGACGGCGCGTATTGGACGAACGCCAACGCCTGCGTGATCGGATATGCCGGGTACGGCAATTACGGGCTTATCTCCAATGCGACGGTGTACGTCACGGGCGGCAATCTGGGCGCGGGCAGTAACGGTCAGTACGCCTCGAATAACGTTTTTGAGGTGAAGGGCGGGGCGCGTGTGCACGTAAGGGGCTCCAACGGTAAGTCCCTTATCAACCACGGCCGGTGGGGGTACAACAACACGCTCCGCATCGCGGGCGAAGGGACCTTCGTCGACTGGTGGACAAACGATCACAATGATGGTTCGGTTGTCGTGGGTGAAATGGCCATGAACAACCTTCTCCACGTCACGGACGGCGCGCGTCTCGGAACGAACGGGTGCCTCGGCGTCGGTTTCGTGGGGAACGTCTATTACGGCAATTGGCGCGGCGATTCGATCGGGAACACGCTCAAGGTGGACGGCGGGGCTCAATGTTACATGGCTAACCTCTGCGTGGGCGGACTCTGCACCGGACGGATGGATCCCTACGATGGTACAAACGGCCGTAACACCTACAAACGCGGGCCGAACGGCGAGCGGTGGCAGAACACCGATTTCGACCTTTCGATCTCCTCGAACGCGTTCATCGTTTCGGGCAGCGCGACCCGTGCGCAACTGGCGGGCTCGCTTCAGGTGGCGGGGAAAACGAACGAGGGACCTTGCCTCGCCTATGTGCACGAGAACGATTTCAACCGTGTACGCGTCGAGGACGGCGCCGAGCTGACCGTCGGATCCGTGAGCCTGGGCAAGTGGGGGGTCTCGAACCACATCGAGGTGGTCGGTGGTGCGCTCCTCAGCGTCACCACGGGGAATACGGGTTATTATGACGGCTTCTCGTTCGGCGGTTTTCCCACCACCGGAACGTGGGTGCGCGTTTCCGGCGCGAATTCGCGGCTTTCCATTCCGAATTCCAGACTTGCCCTGATGGGGTGTCCGGACGGCCGGGAGAACAAGATCGAGATTTCGGACGGCGCGCTCGTGACGGCGAAACACGTCAACTCTTACGCGACGAACAACGTTTTCCATCTGAACAACGGAACGCTTACGGTGACGGACTCGCTGATCTGTCCGAACGGCGATGCGAACGGCGCGAAGCCCCGTTTCATCTTTGAAGGCGACGCGCCGCGGATACGCTGCACCTCCACAGATGACGGCTGCCAGTTCAAGACGGAGCCGATCTTTGAGTTCAGGATCCCGGAGAAGGGGTTTGCGGATGTTCCGGTCAAGTCCTCGGGACATCTGCGCATCTACGGCGAGCCCACGCTTGTGCTCGACGGCCGGTGCCTCCGCTCCTATTCGGCTGCGGGTGGCGGCACCCAGGTCCTGTTTGAGGCCGCTGAAGGAAAGACGCTCACCATCACGCCCGAGCGGATCGCGAAGATGAGCGGGGAGGCCGCGGCCGTGCTCGATGGCTGTGCCGTGACGCTCGTGGACAAACGCAAGCTCGTGCTAAGCGTCCCGGATAGAAGCGGCACGTTAATCCGGCTTCACTAGCCCGACGATCCTTTCACGTCACGACCGCCGTGACTGTCACAGCGAGGCACAGAAGCGGGCGAAGCGGGTCATCCCCTCCTCGATTTCGTCCATGCCGCAGGCGTAGCTAAGGCGCACGCAGGTGTCGGCACCAAAGGCCGCGCCCGGAACGACCGCCATGTGTTCCGTCTCGAGCAGGCGCGTCGAGAAGGTCAAAGAGTCGAGGCCGAACGACGAGATGTCCGGGAAGACGTAGAAGGCGCCCGTGGGGATGACGCACTTGACGCCCGGGATGGCGCGCATGCGTTCGCAGATGCGGCGGCGGCGGGCGTCAAAGGCGGCGACCATTTCGGCAACGCTCGCCGCGCCCTGTTCGAGGGCTGTGATCGCGCCCCACTGCGCGAAGGTGTTCGGGGCGGAGGCGCAATGGCTCTGCAGTGCGCTCATGGCTTTCATGAACGGTTCAGGACCGGCCGTATACCCCAGCCGCCAGCCGGTCATGGAGTAGGGCTTGCTGAAGCCGTTGACCGTGATGGTGTTGTCGTAGAGCGCTTTGGAGAAGGATGCCATGCTGACTTGGCGCTGGCCGTCGTAGACCATCTTCTCGTAAATCTCGTCCGAGATGATCGTGATGTCGTGCAGGAGAGCGGTCTCGCCCAAAGCCCGCAACTCTTCGGGCGTGTACATCACGCCGGTCGGGTTACTGGGGCTGTTGATCACCAAGGCTTTGGTGGCGGGGCCGATCAAGCGCTCGATGTGCTGGGGCGTGATTTTAAAAGACTGGTCGGCCGTGGTGTGGATGAAAACCGGTATGCCTCCCGCCACGCGGACCATCTCCGGGTAGCTGAGCCAGAACGGTGTGGGGATCAGCACCTCGTCACCGGGGTTGAGCAGCGTCTGAAAAACCAGCGCGAGCGAGTGCTTGCCGCCGCAGCTCACCACGATCTGCGAGGGTTTGTAGTCAAGGCCGTTGTCGCGCGCGAATTTGGCGGAAAGCGCCTTGCAGAGTTGGGGCACGCCCGCGACCGGCGTGTACTTCGTCTTGCCCTGCCGGAGGGCCGTGATGGCGGCTTCTTTGATCAGATCCGGCGTATCGAAGTCCGGTTCGCCGGCCGAGAAGTTGCAGACGTGGCATCCCTGTTCGGCCATCTGTTTGGCCAGACTGGAGATGGCGAGGGTTTGGGAGGGTTTGATGGCGAGGATCGCGTCGTTCAGTTTTTTCATGGGTAGTAGTTTTGAATCAGCTCTTCAAAGTGCGGGTCGCGGGCCACATCGATGATCCGCATCTCGCGATGGGCGTTCTCGACGGAATCTGACGCGTGCGCGGCATTGACCATGATGTTGGTGCCGAACTCGCGGCGGATCGAGCCGGGACGCGCCTTGAGGGGGTCTGTCGCACCGAGAATATCGCGGATTTTGCTGACGGCGTCAATACCCTCGTACACGATCGCGAGGCACTCCTCGGTGCCGGGCAGGGTGCGTTCCTCGGGCAGACAGTTCGAAGGGCGACGTCCGGTCATGAACTCCACGATACTCTCGAACTCGCGCTCAGCAAAGGAGGGCGCCAGCATGTCGCACAGACCATCGAGCGGAGCGGCATCCACCGGGAAGCCGAATTCGCGCGACAACGCCTGCGCGGCACGATCCGCCGCAAACCGCTTGAAAACCTTCTTGAGCCCCTCACGCACCGGCCCGTAAAACTCCTCGGCCTGCGCCACCGACATGGAGAACTTCTTCACGCCCACGATGCGCAACCCGGAGTTCGAGAGCAGGTCCATGATGTTGCCCGCGCGCAGCGAAGGCTGACGCCAGTTGTCCGGCTTGAGCATCACCAGCGTCTCCTGCGCGTCAGCGTCGCCCGGCACGTCCAGCGCACCACGCACGATGCCGGCCTGTGACGCGAGATGCGGCAGCCACATGCGCAGGATGTCGCCCACGACCTTCTGGGAGGGGCCGACCAACACCGCCGGCTCAAAATACTCGACCTCGCCGGTCGCCGGGTTGCGCACAAGGTCGCCGTAGGTGTCGCGCACGCTCTGCCCGCTGCACCATTGTTGGCGGATCGAGCCGGTGACATCGAAGATCTTGCGGATCGCGTCGTCTCCCTCGAAGAGCAGCAGGATTGAACGGTGCGGCCGTCCGGTCGCGGCGTCCGGCATGTGGAAGCGCCGTACGTAGTTCGCAAGGAGCGCGCACTTTTCCGGGTCGTCGGGATCGTAGGTCTCCAGATAGGTGGCGAACGCATTGACCAGTTCGGCCGACGCACCGATGACGCGCGCGCCGATCAGCTTGAGATCGGTGCGGACGAGATAACGAGCGATGATGCCGCCGGTACGCGATTTCCGGATCGAATACGGATTGATGAGGACGAACGCCAGTTCCTTCGCCATGTCTACACTTTCCTTTCACTCTGCCTCATGGTCTGCCGGATGCTGACAGCCCCCATCACGATCAACGCGACCGACATCACGATCAGGATGCCGGTCGTCAACGTCATGACGCCTCCGGCCTTGAAGCTGTCCGCCTGCCAAGCCTGCGCATTGCGCAGGAAGAGGGTAACGATCGCAGCGCCGCTGGTGGCCATCATAAAGAGCATCGGCAACAGCGTGAGGGCGAGCGGGCGCTTGTGGCGCAACAACCACAGACTGCAACCGAGCAGCGTCAGCGCGGCGAGCAACTGATTGGACGAGGCAAAGACCGGCCAGATGCTCTTCGCCCCGCCGCCGAGCAGCAACCAGCCTGCGGCGACCACCGCAATCAGCGTGGCGATATAGCGGTTAGAGAAGAACGCATGGGACGCGGGCAGCGTCGGCGCGACAGTAGCCGGAGGCACGTCTCCCGATTGCCCGCGCGGCAGGAAAAGCTCTTGCCAAGTGAAGCGGGCCAGGCGCGTGGCGGTATCGAGCGTCGTCATGAGAAAAGCCGCCAGCGCCAGCGAGATAAAGATGATGCCCGCCTCGTGCGGCAACCCCAGTTTGTCGGTGAAGCTCGCGACGCCGCCAGCGAACAGCTTAACCGCGCCCTGCTCCTTCAGCGCCACCGTGTACTCGCCTTGCGTCATCACGCCAACCGCGACCAGCGCAATGATCGCCAGCACCCCTTCGATCAGCATGCCGCCGTAAGCAACCGGCCGGAGGTGGCGTTCGTTGTCGATCTGCTTGGCGGTCGTGCCCGAGGCCACCAGCGCGTGGAAACCGGAGCAGGCGCCGCACGCCACAGTCACGAACAGCAGCGGGATCAGAGGATCGGAGCGGCCGCTCAACGGACTCACCGCATGCCAGCCGGTGAAGGCGTCTAGATTCAACGCCGGTCGCGCCACCAGAATACCAACGAAACCGAGTGCCATCATGGCATAAAGCAGATAGGAATTGAGGTAGTCGCGCGGTTGCAACAGCAGCCACACCGGCAGCACCGAGGCCGCGAAGCAGTAGACCAGCAGCACCACCACCCAGATCTGCCGGGCGACCGCCGCATCACAACCCAGCAGCTTCGCCAGATCAAGCGGGATCAGCGTGCCGAAATAGACGCAGGCAAAGGTCAGCGGCACAAAGATCAGCGATCCGGTCAGGACACTCATGCCGCCCCGGTAGACCAGACGGCCAAAGCCGACCGCCAACGCGATGAACAGCATCGAGGCCGTGCCGACCGCCGGAATCTCGACAAACGTTTCGGCCACGATACGCAGAAACTCGGCCACAACCAGAACCAGCGTGAACCAGCAGAAAAAGAGGAAGAGCATCCGCCCCCAATATCCCATCAGCGACTCGATCACCGTGCCGATCGAATGGCCTTGGTGACGGATCGAAAGGAACATCGCGGCCAGATCATGCACCGCGCCGATGAAGATGCAGCCCAGCACGACCCAGAGCGCGACCGCCACCCAGCCGAACTGCGCCGCCAGCACCGGCCCGACGATCGGCCCTGCGCCCGCGATGCTCGCGAAGTGGTGCCCGAAGAGGACCGCCGGATGGGTCGGCACGTAATCGATGCCGTCTCGCAATGTGTGCGCGGGGGTGGGTCGTTCAGGATCCACCCCCAGAATACGTTCGATGAGGCGCCCGTACATGGTGTACGCGAGCAGAAAAAGAACCCCGCAGAGACTCAGTAATAACGCGCCATTCATATGGAAAACTCCCGTGTGGAGCGGTTTTGAATCGATATCGTACCGCTTCGGAACAGGGGTGTCAACGAAAGGTGTCGCAGCCACGCCAGCTCGCGGCGTCGCATGCGCGCCCGTTCTGCGGGCGTGCGGTCCTCCGCGCCGGCCAGGTGATCGAAGCCGTGCGCGAGGTAGAGCGCCAGTTCGCGGTCGGCATTCCAGCCTGCGCGGCGCGGCGCGGCGCGCGCGGCGCGTTCGACGTTCACGAACAGTTCGCCGATCAGGCCATCGGGTTCGCCGGGGATCGGCTCGTAGCGCTGCGTGATGACATCGGTGGGGCCCGCATGCTTCAGGATCGCGGCGTTCACCGGTGTGATGCCCGCGTCGTCCAGCAGGTGGATCGTGATCTCCCGCCAGACGGGGCCGTTTCGCAAACGCGTCCGCGCCCGCTTCGCAAGTGCGGCGGCCAACCTCTTGAGGGCTGCGGTGTCGAGCCGGAAACGGCGCGTACCGGTTCGGATGTAAATGTTGGGGGAGGACATGATGGGTCGGGACCGTCCGCGTTGCCGGGGCACGGTCCCGAAAAGGCTCAGACTCGATAGTACTGTTCCCACCCTTTGCGCGGGGGCGGCCCGTCCAGCAGGTCGTTGGCGAGTTTGTTGCCGGTGATCCGCCGCGTGACCGGATCCAGGGTGAACGTGGTGTTGAGACGCTGGGCGATGCACCCCAGCGCCAGCACCTGACTGAGGGGGCCCGCGACCTCAAAGGAGGAACGGCACGTCTCCCGGCCCATACACGCCAGCAGGAAGTTCTTGTAGTGGTTCGACTGGTTTTTCGGATATTCCGGCAGGCGGTTGGCCATGTCGCGCGCCTTTTCCGCGGGGATGATCTCAAGCGTGCTGCTGTGCGAGCCTCCCTTGAAGGTCAGGTCTTCGGCGTAGATCTCCTTGCCCGGACTCAACTTGCTGACCGCCGTCGAGCCGCCGCCCGGGGTGGGGATGTCATCCGCGGTTTTGGCCGAGCCGCCGAACCCCGGCGGCAATTCCGGGAAGTTCTTCACACCGTCGTACCACAGGACTTCGACCGGCGGCATTGCGCCGCGCGCCGCGAACTTGAAGGAGAGCGTGGAAGCCATCGGGAATACGTAGGGGTTGTGGCCTTCCAGATTGAGGGCGCTCACTTCGGTCGGCATCCCCAGTTCCAGAAACTGGTGGGCCGTGTCCAGGATGTGCGCGCCCCAGTCGCCGAGCGCGCCGTTGCCGAAGCTGTACCAGCAGCGCCAGTCGCCATGCACGTAATCGCGGTGATAGTCGTGGAAGGGCACCTGTCCCAGCCAGGTGTCCCAGTCCAGCGTCTCGGGCACGGGCTGGGCCGGCCGCAGGCTTGTGACGACGCCGTTCCATTTGTGCCAGCGCCGCGCGCCGTTCATGTGGGCAACGATCCGCGTCACGTTCCGGATGATGCCGGCCTCGGTCCACGCCTTGAACTGGAAGTAGTTCGCGCCGGAGTGGCCTTGGTTGCCCATCTGCGCGGCGACCCGGTTCTTTTTTTCGGCCTTCATCATCAACTCGATCTCACGGAAGGTGTGGGCCATCGGCTTCTCGACGTACACGTGCTTGCCCAGCCCCATCGCCATCATGGCGATCGGGAAATGCGTGTGATCCGGCACGCCGATGCACAGCGCGTCGATCTGCCCGCCCAGTTTGTCCAGCATCTTCCGGAAATCCTGAAACCGCGGCGCGTCCGGAAACGTATCGAGGATTTTCCGCGTGTGGGGCGCGCCCATATCGGTGTCGCACAAGGCCACGATGTCGCACAGGCCGGTCGCGTACAGGTTGTTGATGTCGCTGGCCCCCTGATTGCCGATGCCGCAGCAGGCGAGTCGGACCTTGTCGCCGGTCACGGGCCGGCCTGTGGCGCGGATCGCGGGAAAAGCGGTCAAGGTCGAGGCGGCCAGGGTGCGTTTCAGGAAGCCGCGGCGCGTGACGGCCTTGCGGTGAGGAAGTGCGGTCTTCGTTCGGCTCATCATAGTCTCTCCTTGTGCGCGTCGTGTTCACAGACGGTGTAGAACAGAGAATATAACCTTCCGTTATGTAAAGTAAAGCCCGGGAATACGATCGCGGGTGGCGCGGGTGTTGCCGCGTCCGTCGCTCACTCATCGATGGTCGCTTCCCAGGGAGGCGTCTCAATGGCCTTTTTGCCATCATCTAGCAACAGGTCGGATTGTTTCGTGTAGTTGAATTGCTCGCCCCAGAAATCGCTCCTTAGCTTTTCATCGAATATTTCAAAAGCACGTTCGGCCTCTTTTTCTTTGAAAAACGCCTTGTAAGCGTCTGCGGGGAAAGGGCCAACATGCGAAAAATAGACATTCCCGCCATAACGTTTATAAAGTGCTTTGTTCCGTTTCCATAGAAGTACGTTCGTTCTTAATACATCATCTGCAGGCACGAAAAAACTAGGCTCCAGCCATGCCATTTCTTTCCTGATCTTTTCGGTTTTGTTCGAGACGTCTACAGTTCCGTCGCCAGAAACGTTGAGCATTTCCAACTCTTTGTTAAGGTATGTTATCCGTTGGTCATAAATCATCTTGGCCAGCTTCACGAAGAATTCGCGTTGTTTTTCAATCTCTTGCGACGAGACCGCAATGTTTTCATCTTTGTCGAACTGCTCCAGCAGTGTTTTCACGATGATGGACAGGGCGTCGTTCGTTTCGCTTATCGCAGCCCCGCCCACCGTTGCGACCGTGTTCATTTTTTCATGCTTAGCGTTTAACATGCTTAACGCGACTGTAAGCGTGAGAACGGCCACAAAAACGTAAACAATATATAACAGTTTTTTCATGACGGGGGAGCTTTCCTTAATGATTATCGGGGTCGTAGTTTGACATTGGACATTTCATTTTTCCAGCACCCTCGATACGTGCGCCGTCGAGCGACACAAGACCCGTTGGTTTTCAGCCGAGACTCCACCCTTCCGGTGTGATGCCTCAGTTGCCTTGCCATGACGACACATTACCACACCACGAAAACGCTCCGCAACCCTTGGAATCGGTTAGTGACAGGCGCAGGGATGTGCGAAGATCATGCGTTTCTAGTGAAAAGGGGAGCGGAGAGTCGGGCGCGCGGGCGTCCCCGCCCGCAACGACGTGTCTTGTGCTTTCTGGTTTTATCCGCAGATTTAAACAGATTCCGCAAATTTTTGTTCTGCCCGCAGGATGGTAGGGACGAGCGTCTGCTCGTCCGGGCGGCGTTTCACGCCGCCGCCTTTGAACGCCGAACGCCCAACGCCGGACTCAGAACGTCGAAGTGAAAAAACTCCTAAATCCTTGCCTATAAATTGCCAGGAT
>JAPXSY010000090.1:0-10811 GCA_033812795.1 Kiritimatiellia bacterium | reverse complement strand
GCGTACGAGTACGTGAACGGGGTATGGCCAACGTTCACGTTCACAGCGCAGCGGTGTACGTTCACGTTCTCCAGATCGGTGTCGGAATCGCTATCGCTATCGGGTTCGAAATCGACTGTTGCGCCCACGCAGTGGCTCGCAGCGACAAGTGTAATGATGGCCGCGATCCCGATCCCGATCCCGATGGCGATAGCGATGGCACCGCAATGGAACCCCTGAAACGCATGACCTTTGATCGCACCCCTGTTACTAACCGATTACCCGGAAAAGGCAACAACAAGATTCTCAAAGTAAATGCGACCTTCCCCCATGGGGGAAGGGAAGGCACCCCGCCCGTCCCTCTCCGCCGCCCCCCGCCCCTCCCTGGAGCAACTAAATGCCACTGGTCGCATCAACCCCGTTCGGAAGAAGTGAATGCGACCACCCCAGTCGCATTTACTTTGCCAAGTGAGGCTGCCATGCGTGCCCGAAAAAGAACATTGCCGCAGAAGAACGGATTGGGGTATGCTTCAAAACATCAGGTTTCAAAAAGGGAGGATGAGGGATGAGCTTACTGCACCGACGCGCGTTTCTAAAAAGTTCCCTGCTGGCGACACTCGCCGCGCAGACGAAGGGGATGGCTGCCGAATCCCCGCAGACAGCCCCGAACAGCCCCGCCGTCTCCCCGATCCTGACCCCGCCGTCGCTGCAGATTCCGGCACCGACTTCGATGGGCATCGTTTGGGGTGTCACCACCCGCGCCACGGGTTTTGTGGATTGGGCCACGCGCCCTGATTTCTCGGATGCGCGCCGTGTGTTCGCGGGCAGCACCGGATTGCGGACTCTGGATGACGCGGCGCTCGGCGTCCGGTTGACGGGCCTTGCCCCGGATTCGGTCTACCACTACCGCACCGGAACCGTGCCCATCGACTTCCGCGGACCTTACAAGATCCTGCCCGGCGAGCCGGTCCTGAGTGATGCCTACTCTTTCCGGACGCCGGGGATGCGGTCACCCTCCTCGTTTGCAGTCATCAACGACACGCACGAGAACCACAAGGCCTTCGCGTTGCTGGCCGCTAAACTCGAAGAGTTGAATCCGGCCGTGACGGTCTGGAACGGCGATCTTTGCGACTGGCTGGATCAGATGCCCAAGATGCTCCAGACCCTGCTGAATCCCGGCAAGAGCGCGTTCGCCGTCAGCCGCCCCTTCCTGTTCACTCCGGGGAACCACGACTACCGCGGTTTGCTCGCGCGGGAGCTGCCGCGGCTTCTCCTGACACGCGAGCCCACCGAACGCGCGAGCGCGTACTGGACTTTGGAACGCAATTACGCCTACCGCCAAGGCGAGATCGCCCTGATCGGTCTCGACACCGGCGAGGACAAACCGGACGGACACCCCGCCTGGGGGCAGCTCGCCCAGTTCACGCCCTACCGCGAGCTTCAGGCCAAGTGGCTGGCCGACACGCTGGAGCGTCCCGAAATAAAAAGCGCGCCCTATCTGGTGGCCTTTTGCCACATCCCGCTGTTCGATGACTCGCCGAAGGCCAACCCCGGCGACCGCCTTGACGGCTGGGCCTCGTGGCAACGCCACTGCCACGACCTGTGGTCCCCGCTCTTTGAGCGATACGGCCTCCAACTGGTGATCACGGCCCACACGCACCGGTTCCGCTTCGACGCGCCGACCGCCAAACGTTCCTGGGCGCATATGGTGGGAGGCGCGGGTTGCGATGTGCCGCCCAAAGGACAGCTCACGGTCCTTGAGGGACGCGTCATCGGAGATCGCCTGAAACTCACCGCGCACAATCTGACCGACGGCTCCACGCTCGGGGAGCACACCTTTGCCCCGCGTCAGGTCTGAGACGCCTCCGATCCGACGGATCCGCCGTTGCAGGTTGAACGCTGCCGTTCGAGAAACACCGCCAGGGCCTTATCATAGACCTGCGTCTGATCGCAGAACCAGTTGACCAACCATTTGGTCAGATAAAACAGCCGCTCCTCCGGGGACACGGCCTTTGGATCGTCGGCGCAGAGCCGATCCGTCTCACTGCGGAACTCGTCATGTTTGCGCACATGCCCCTCGTACCCCGGATAGGCGACGGAACGCATGAGGGCCTCTTCCGCATCGAAATGCTCGATGGCGTAAGCCACCGCTCCGGCGACCGCCTCATTGACCGCCGCCCGGCTGACGGAGGGCTGTTCGGTCAGGGTGAAGAGTTGGTCGAGCCACTCCAGATACTGCTCGTGCTGCCTGTCGATCAGCGGCACACCGATACGAAACAGATGGCGGTAAATCTTCAGTCGCTCCGTCGTTTCCACACGCACCCCCTTCCCCTCACAGCGCCTCATGTTTTGCCCGGATATTCTCGGCGAGCGCATCCAGCGCCGCAAAGGTGTCGGCCTGCGGCAGTCCTTTGCACATCAGCGTGCCGAGCATCTCGACTTTGAGGTTGGGGATCAGGGCCGAAACCTGCTCGACCGCTTTGGTGCCCCATCCGTAAGAACCGATGATCGCAGCGTATTTGACCTTGGGCCGCAGCGCGTTGGCCAGATGCACGGCCGCGAACACATGCGGATGCGGTCCGACATGCACGGTCGGTGTGCCGACCACCAGAGTGGCGGCATCCACCAGAGACATGGCCAGTTTACCGGTGTCGGTGGTGGAGAGTTCGAAAGGCTGCACCCCCACCCCCCGCGCGGTCAGGGCCGCCACAAGATGATCCACCATCATCTCGGTACTGCCGTGCATGGACATGTAGGGGATCACCACCTGATTCGCGACGCGGTCGGAGCTCCAGTCCTCATACGCCGACAACATGATTTCCGGATGGTCATGCAGCGGTCCGTGGCTGGGCGCGATCAGCCCCACATCCAGTTCCCGCACTTTTTTCATGTTGTTACGGATCATCGACCGGAACGGCATCATGATTTCAGCGTAGTAGCGTTTCGCCGCCTCGCAGACATACGGGTCCGTGCCAGAGCAGAGCGCCGAGGTCGCCAGATGCGAGCCGAAGAAATCGCAGGAGAAAAGAATCCGGTCCTCAGGCAGATAGGTGCACATCGTCTCCGGCCAGTGGACCCACGGGGTATGGATGAACCGCAACGTCTTCCCGCCCAGCGGCAGGGTTTCGTTGTCCTCCACCGTCCGGATGCGCTCCGGCGCGATTGCCAGATGATCCGTCAGCAACGGCTTGGCCTTGGGTGTGCAGAGCACGATAGCCTCGGGGTATTTCGCCAGCACGGCGGGAATCGCGCCGGAGTGGTCCTGTTCAACGTGGTGCGCGACCAGATAATCCAGGCGCGGCACGTCCGCCAACTGCGCGAGGAGCACATGCGACACGGCCGGGTCCACCGCATCGAACAGCACGGTCTTTTCGCTGCCGCGGACCAGATAGGCATTATAGCTGGTGCCGTCCGGTAAAGGGATCAGCGCGTCGAACAGACGCCGATTCCAATCGACACACCCCATCCACTGAACACCTTTACAGATTTCTCTCGCCTTCATTGCTCTCTCCCTCTCGGGCGCGACCCGGCCGCACAAACCTCGCCGGGCGCCGTCCGAATGACCTTGTGCCCGTGTATGATGATGGATTCGGTTGGCACTGTCAATCCGCGGTGCGTCGGAGGTTTCTCATCGACGGCTTGCAATTGGGGTCGGATTTATGCAACGATTGAACGGATGCGAAACACGGCAAGGCTCGCCGTGTCGCACTTCATCAAAAAGGAGTTATGAACATGAAGAAATTACTCGCCCTTGCTGTGTTGTGCGTCAGCTCTGCCATGCTGACCGGCTGTGTGTTTCCCATGAAGGGTGCCACTACCGCAGCGCTCACGCTGGAGCACACCGTTTCCGACCCGATTGTGGACAACAGCGTCCGCGCCATCAAGCGCGGTGAGTCCTACGGCGGCGGCATCCTGTTCTTCAGCACCGGCGACAACTCGATCGACACGGCGATGCGGAACGGAGGGATCACCAAGGTCCATCACGTGAACTACAAAGTGATGAACATCCTGTATCTCTACAACGAGACCGTCACCATCGTGTACGGCGAATAACCGTGCCGCCGGGCATCAGGACCCCTTTCTTCGGAAACCGGGCTCCTGATGCCCGCCCGTATCGCTATGTCCGCGCCGCCGGATTTGCCTGCGGCGTTTTGGAGTCCTGCGCATGGATCCGTTTGACCCGTTGACCGCCCTGTCGCCGCTGGACGGGCGCTACGCCTCGAAACTGGAGAAGCTTCGCCCCATCTTTTCCGAAACCGGCTTGATCCGCCGCCGCGTCAGCGTCGAGATCGCCTGGCTGGAGGCGCTGTGCGATGCCCCCGGCATTCCGGAGGCACTCCCCCTGTCCGACGGGGAGCGCGCCGCGTTACGCGAAATCGCGGACAAGTTCAGCTTGGAGGACGCGCGCCGCGTCAAAGCCATCGAGGCGATCACCAACCATGACGTCAAAGCGGTCGAGTACTTCATCAAGGAACGGCTCGCCGGCACCACGCTCGCGTCACGCGGCGAGTTCGTCCATTTCGCCTGCACCTCGGAAGACATCAACAATCTCGCGCACGCGCTGATGCTGCGGGACGGGTTGCGCGTGTTGCGCACCGCCCAAGAGCGCCTGACCGACGCGCTGGCCGCCTTCGCCCGGGAAACGCGCGATGCCGCCATGCTGGCGCGCACCCACGGCCAGCCTGCCTCGCCCACCACGCTGGGGAAAGAACTCGCGGTCTTTGTCCTCCGCCTCCGCCGACAGGCCACGCAACTCGACGCGGTCATCCTGCCGGCCAAACTGAACGGCGCGGTCGGAAATTATAACGCCCACCTTGCCGCTTATCCGGATGTGGACTGGCCCGCCCTGGCCCGCTCGGTCATCGAAGGCCGCTTCGGTCTGCGCCAGAATCCGCTCACGATCCAGATCGAGCCGCATGACGGCATGGCCGAGTTGTTCGACGCGCTCGCGCGCTGGAACACCGTGCTGCTGGATCTCAACCGCGACATCTGGGCCTACATCTCGCTCGGTTACCTCGGGCAGAAGACCGTGAAGGGAGAGGTCGGCTCTTCAACCATGCCGCACAAGGTCAACCCCATCGATTTCGAGAACAGCGAGGGCAACCTCGGCCTGGCCAACGCCGTGCTGGAGCACATGGCCCGCAAACTGCCGGTCTCGCGCTTGCAACGCGATCTGACCGACTCGACCGTACTGCGCAATATGGGCGTGGGCTTCGGTTACGCGCTGACGGCCTATCAGGCCACGCTCAAAGGGCTCGGCAAGATCACGCTCAACGCCGAACGGCTGGCCGCGGATTTGGATGAGGCCTGGGAAGTGCTGGCCGAGCCGGTCCAGACCGTCATGCGCAAACTCGGCCAGACGAACCCCTATGAGCAACTCAAAGAACTGACGCGCGGCAAACAGATCTCCGCCGAGTCGATGCGCGGGTTCATCGAAACACTCGACCTCCCGGAAGAGGACAAACGGCGTCTGCTCGCGCTCACGCCAGCCACCTACACCGGAATCGCGTCGAAGCTCGTCGACGCGATCCAGATCTGATGCGCGGGGGCAACAAAGCGTCCCGCGGAAAACGTGCGAACAAATGAATATGGAATTTCTCCCCTCCGTCAGTCCGGAAGTTTTCACATGGGTTGTGGTGCCGCTGTTGATTTTTGTGGCGCGCATCCTGGATGTCAGTATCGGAACCTTGCGCGTGATCTTCGTCTCGAAGGGCTACCGCCTCTATGCGCCGATTCTCGGATTCTTCGAGGTGGTGATCTGGCTGCTGGCGATCCGCCAGATCATGAATCATGTGGACAACGTCCTGTGCTATCTCGCCTATGGGTTGGGGTTCGCGGTCGGCAACTACATCGGGATTGGCCTCGATGAGCGCCTGTCGCTCGGCACGGTGCTGGTCCGCATCGTTCCGCGCTATGACACCACGGAACTGATCGACCATCTGCGCCGCATGGGTTTCGGCGCCTCGCTGGTCGATATCGAGGGCATGTCCGGTAAACTCAAGATGATCTTCGCCATCGTGAAGCGTAAGGATCTGACCGCACTGCTGGCGATCATCCAAGAGCACAATCCTCAGGCGTTCGTCACCATCGAGGACGTCAAAACCGCCAAAGAAGGCTATTTCAGACCGCCGCAGGCGAAACGCGCCGCGCCGTTGTCGTGGCTAAACGCCTTGTGCAACCGCAAGTGACCCCGCAGGGTCTGCTTTAAAAATCAAGGCGCGACCGGATAAGTCCACGCGCCGCGGTACGGCCGCCGCAACAGCGCATCGGCCGCTGCCTCGCCAGTGGTTTCTTTCGCACCGTCCCACGACACGCTCCGACCGTGTTTCATGGCGAGGTTGCCGAGCAGGCACATTGTTGTGGCCTGATGTCCGCTCTCGATATCGCAGAGCGGTTTGCGCCCCGTGCGGATGGCATCCAGAAAATCCGCGAACAGCTCGCGGAGGTTCTGACCGTCCGGCTCGTTGAGTTGCGCGTCCTCGTGCAGCACGGGCTCTTTGCGGTTCGACGGATAGAAGGTCCAGCCCTGTTGCCATCCGAGATGCAAGACCCCCTTTTGGCCGTGAAAGTAAACCCCCACATTCTCGCCCCGCTCGTGCGGATTCCCCGCGAAAAGACGATGCTCCCACGTCACGGTCGGACCGTCCGCGAAGGCCCAGGTCACGACCTGCATGTCGGGCGCGTCCGTGGTCTGCTCCTCTTGGGTCAGAATCGCGGGACCGCGAATCGGACGCCCGCCGACCGAGTGACAGGTGTTCGGATATCGCAACCCGGTGATCCAGAGCACCTGATCCAGCCAGTGGATGCCCCAATCGCCGAGCTGGCCGTTGGCGTAATCCATGAAATGCCGGAACCCGCGCGGGTGGATACCGCTGCTCCAAGGGTTTTTGAGGTCGCCGCAGAAAGGGCGTAACGGCGCGGGACCGCACCAGAAATCCCAGTCCAATCCCCGGGGCGGCTCGATGTTGCGCTTTGGCTTCTCGGGTCCGCCGGAATAGGTGACGAAACAACGGATGAATCCGATCGGCCCGAGTTTTCCGGAACGGATGAATTCGCGCGCGCTTTGGTTATGCGGCGAGGCGCGGCGGTGGGTGCCGACCTGCACGACCCGCCCGTACCGCGCGGCGGCGGCGACCATGGCACGGCCCTCGAGGATTGTGTGGCAGATCGGTTTCTCCACATAGACATGTGCGCCTTGGCGGCACGCCTCGATCATGGGCAGCGCGTGCCAATGGTCGGGTGTGGCAATCAGGGCGATATCCGGTTTCTCGGTCGCCAGACACTCGCGGAAATCCTTATAGCCTTTCGGACGGCTCACGCCCCGTTTCGCCAACGCCTCGCCGCACAGCGCCAGCATGCGCTCATCCACATCGCAGAGCGCGGCGAGATCACAAACCCCGCTGTCGAGTGCCGTATGGAGCAGATTCGTGCCCCACCATCCCGCGCCGATCAGCACAACGCGAAAACGCCGCGCCGCTTGGCCCCGCGCCAGATACGGAGCGCTCTGGGCCGCCAGAATCGCGGCCAGCGAGGTCTGCGAAAAACTTCTGCGAGTCAGCTTCATGACGGTCCTCCCCCCTGTCTACTCACACCCCAAAGTCGTGCTGAAGATGGCATGGCACGCCCAGTTCCGCAGGCAGATCCCGAACTTCCCCAACGGTTTCGCTTCCGGCGTTACACTGACGCGCCAGATACGCGCACAACGCCTTTTCTTTAGCGGTAAGGCTGCGTCCACGCTACCTGCACATCGGGGTGGAAATGGCGCTTGTACCCACTGGGGACACTGGACTCGATCTTGGCGCGGACGTACAGATCGTCCGGGGCCATGCGATACGAAGCCGTCGTGCCCTCAACCTGACTGACGGTTTGCCCGATATCGGCAGAGTATATCGGCAACGTGCGCGCACCGCGGCCTTTCACTGCGGGGGCCTCCACGGTCCGCACACTCGGATCGAACCCCTTTCGGGTAGTGATGAAACGGATGCGGTAGGTCACGCCCGGCTCCGGACGAACCCGAACACGCAACGTGCGGTTGGCAGGGCGGAAATCCACATCTTCCAGCGTCACGCCGGTGGAGGTGTAAAAGTCGCCCGCATGCATCGCGCCAAAGAGCGCCTCGGGTGTCAGTGCCGCGCTACGGACCATAACCCAGGCGTCCGCCAGACGCTGTTCCGGCGTACGGTTCAGATAGTAGTGGGTATCGTCGGAACCCACGCCGTAAAGCAGCGGTGCGCCGTCGCGCGCCCGGAACGCGTTGACCGCATCCCAGAACGAGTCGTTGGTCAACCCCGGCGCGTCCGGATGCGGCGCAAAGGCGGAACCGCCGTTGCAGACTTCGAAGAAACGCACCGCCGGATTGTCGATCAGGTGCTGGGGCATGATATCCCAATAGATCCACTGCGGGTGATTGAGCATCAACATGTAGGGCCGCTTCTCTTTTGCAGCCAACTGCGCGACCTGTTCCGTACTCGTGCGGATCACATTCCGCACCTCCGTCCGTTCCGCATCCACACGCCTGTTCAGCGGACCGCCCTTAACGCTGGGGATCACGTCGGGAAGGTTCACGTAATTCATATGCACCTGGATCCCGCGGTCTGACAGGTGCTGTGTGATCTCCACCGCAGGCATCAGCAGGAACCGGCCCGGCTCCCCGAACCGCCGCACCATCTCGTCGTGGGTCTTGAGCCGTACCCAGGTCTTCCCGTTCTCCTGGCGCGTCTCGACCTCACTCCCGAACTCCTTTACGTACGCGTCATAGAGAGTCCGGGTTACCACCGGCGGCCACCCTTTTCCCTTGTCCTCGACCGAACGCCAGACGTTGCGGTCCTCCGCGAACACATTGTGGTCGCTGACGCTGATGAAATCGTATCCGAGCTGCTTGTACAGGGCAATCGCCTGTTCCGGAAAGGCCCGGCCGTCAGACCAATAGGTGTGCATGTGCAGGTTTCCGCGGAACCACCGCGCCGCACCGCCTTTCACCGCGCGGCTGCCACCGGGCGAACGGCAACCGGCCAGAATCGCCGCTCCTCCGAGCCCCATTACCCGCAACGCCTCCCGGCGCGTGAACATCTGTCGCATCATGTCCTCCTCGAATTAACTCTTACGGGGCGAGTATAACGCAGATCGCCCCCCCGGACAAGGCGGTCGTTGCGTCAGGGCTCGGAGAGTTATTCCTCAACCGTGCCGTGGCGAATGCCTTGGGGCAGCTCAGCAGAAATCGCGCTCAGCGCATAACCGGGCATCAGGCTCAACAAAAGAAGACGGTGCCTCATTTGACCTCCTTGACCATTCCCTTCAAATTGGATAGCGGAACATTACGTCGAGCCGCTGCCGCGGGCGGAGTAGGAGTCCTTGCCGCGCGAAACCACCTGACCCTCGGGACCAAGCGCGGCGCGCGAAGATCCGCAGGCAGCCAGCACCTGGTCCGTGGTTTTAAAGTGGCATTTACAGGTTTTCAGAAGCACCTCGGGGCCTTCTTTCTTCACCAGCTCGATGGCAGAGGTCTTGACCTGCTCGGACGCGCCCTTGTGCACCTGAATGCCGTACGTCTCCCCCAACCTTCTGAGTCCCCGCAAAAAGGCCTCGCGCGCCAGCACCGACGCCGCCGCGACCGCAATATCCGACTCGGCCTTGTGGCGTTGCTCCAGTTTGATTTTGCGCCCTTTTTTCATCAGCGCGCGCTCGATCACCTGTTTCGCACCGAACTGGTCCGCCACAGCACGCGGACACTCCGGCACGGCCTCCAGCAGGTTTTCGATGCAACGCGCGTGAGCCCAAGCCAGTAGCGAGTTGACGTTGCGGATCTTGGCGTAGAGCCGGTTGTAGGCCTCGGGACCGATCGATACCATCGCGAACCGTTTCGGGCCGAGCAGCTGCCGCGTTTTGTTCCCGATGAAAAAGACCGCCTTGTCCGTAAGCTGTTTGCAGTCTTTGACGCCGAGTTCCTGCATGGCGTGGGCGAGATCGGGATCCACAAACACCGCGCACACCACGAGCGGACCGAAGAAGTCGCCTTTGCCGCTCTCGTCGATGCCCATATGCGGGGCCACGAGGTCCGGATTCAGAATCTCCTCATACCCCACGGTTGCGCACTGCAGCACGTTGGGCTCCAGAAAAAAGAGGACGAAATCCTCCGCGCCCTTCCCCTGTATCAGGCACTTGCCGCTTTTATACAGATTCACCACGCAATCCTGCGCCTCGACCGCAATGATCGTGTGCGGCACCGTCTTGGGCCGGTAGTTGCCCATCCGAAGCATGATCTGGAGTGCCTGCTGCTGCTCTTCGTTGAGCGTGAACGTGAATGAATTCTTTTTTTCCATCGCACCGACATTAGATCAAAATCCCCTTTGCCTCACAAGGTGGATTGGTGGCGATGACGGTTCCGGATGTTAGCCCGCCGCCCGCGCTTCGCACGGGAATGGAAATGAGGATAACTTTGATGTAAGTTATAGGCAAGGTGGTTTTCAAAACCGGGCTGTGGGAGTTGGCGGGGTTGGTTTTTGCGCGGGCGGTCATGCCGGTCTCGCTGTGCGTCTCGTGCCCGTTGCGCCACGACACGAGCCGGGCGATGCCGCCGTTGCCCCCGCCGAGGTCCGGGGGCACGCCGTTTTTCGCGAAGAACGGCGGGCGCCTGTCCTGCCAAACCTGGTGGAGGCGTCCGATCTTCCCCTTGGCCTCGGGGGAGTTGGCGTAGATGAAGGAGACACCGTAGAAGGCGGGGCGGTTCTTGAGTTTCGTGGCGTCATCCTCAAGCGGGGACTTGAAGAGCGCCGCGTGGACGACGTAGATCCGGAGCGGCATGCCGTAAGCCTCGAAGGCGTTTTTGAGGCTTG
>JAPXSY010000089.1:0-10944 GCA_033812795.1 Kiritimatiellia bacterium | reverse complement strand
CGCTGTCAGGGATGGCGACGGAAGTTAGGGCGGAGCAACCCCAGAAGGTTCCGTAGCCGATATTGGTGATGCCGTCGGGGATAGTGACGGCGGCGAGGGCGGAGCAGTAGTTGAAGGCTGCTTCTCCGATTTCGGTGACACTGCCGGGGAGAGTGACGGATGCGAGGGCGGAGCAACCGAAGAAGGCAGAGCTTCCGATTGAGGTGACGCCAGCGGGGATCGTGATCGCGGTCAGGCCGGTACAATCGTAGAACGCCCAGTCCCCGATGGAGATTACACCAGCGGGGATCGTGATCGCGGTCAGTCCGCCCGGACATTGGATCAGGGCGGTCTGGTTCTTGTTGTACAGGATGCCGTTCGTACTGGCATAAGCCGCATTGCCGGGATGGACGTTGATCGCGGTCAGGCCGGTGCAGCCGTCGAACGCCCAGAAGCCGATGGAAGTGACGCCAGCGGGAATCGTGATCGCGGTCAGGCCGGTGCAGCCGTCGAACGCCCTGAAGCCGATGGAAACAAGTGCATATCCCGGCATTGGGTCGCTGAGTGGCAGGGCGGAAGGTGTGCCGGGCGACTGGCTGACCCCCGTGACCGTGAGATTCGTGCCATTCCGTGATACGGCCAGAATCCAGCCGGACGTGTCATGCGAAAGCGTTGCGCTCCCGCTGTTATACGTCCATTGTCCCGCCCGGACAGACAATACCGGCAAGCAGACCATTAGTACGGCGAGAACCAATTTGCATGTTTTCATGAGCACCTTTCTGGGTTTCATCTGCGTGAGGGCAGTAAAGAGTCAAGCGCGATCCCCGTTATCCGTCCTCAGTTTTACCCTGCTGTTTCTAATCATCTTGAGAGTGCCGAGTTCTTCGGCTCTCTGAGGCTGCCTGCCCTCGCACGTCCAGCACACTGCTGAACGAAATATCATGGGTTGATGTCGCGTTTCCTTCATGCGTTTTTGTCTCCTTTCCGCGTTTGTTTTTCCGTCCTTACGGATGATGGAGGCATTGTAACATATTGCGCGGCAACAAGATACAACAAAAATCGGGGGGGGTAGACAAACACCCCGGAATGTGCGACAATACCCCTGTTCGTTTTGGGCGCGGTATGGTGCCGTGCAGAAGGCGACGCGGCGTGGGGCGGAGCGTCATGCCCGGCCGCGCCGGGCGGTGGGATGGTTCGCTGACAAGACGTCCCGCCCGCAGGCCGTCAGGCGTTGCGGTGTGGGGGTTTTGCAAGAGCCTCTTTTGTGCTTGCCTTCCGGGATGCCGGGGGCCTAACCTGTCTATGACACGTTGGACTGTCCTTAAAAATTTGAATCCGTATCGGGTGGGCGAGCCCGTTTAACACGGAGAAGAACTCATGAGATGCACAAGGAAGCGGTTGACGGGAACCGTGGTTTCGGGGTTGATCGGGGTGCTGGCCGTTAGCCTGGCGCAACCCGTACGCGCCGCGAACAATGTGGTGCCGAAGGCGTGGGGGACGGCGCCGATGACGGACGGCGCGTATCTCGAGGCGTTCGAGACCCTGCCCTCCTGGGCGGATGTCGGGTACAACGAGGTGGTCGAGTACTCGTTCTCCGGCATCACCTTCCCGGAGCGCTCCAACGTCTGGTTCTCCGCACACGCCAAGGTGTTGAGCCTCGACACCGACAGTATGGTGGTCACCAACGCGCTGGCCCACACGGACGCGTCGGCCATCTCCTTCACCTCCGAGCCGGTGTATGTGGACATGCGGGTCAAGTTCGAGACGCTCTCCGATCCTCCGGGTGAAGAGATGGTCTCCGGCGCCAAACTCGCCCTGTTCGTCGAGCCGGAGGGCAAGCTGGTCGTCACCCACAACGCGGGGGCCTACACGAACGCGGCCGCCTTCGACACCAACGAGTGGTATCAGGTGACCATCAAAATGCACAGCACCGACCAGTTCGATGTGCTGCTGAACGATGCGCCGCTGGTCTCCGGTTTGACCGTCAGGTCCGGCGCCGGCGCGGCCAACACGCTCGAGGCCGTGAACTTCCGGGGTACGGGGTTGATCGACGATCTCTATGTGAGCCGCGGCGACCCGATGTATACGATCACCGGCCCGACCACCGCTCTCGCCGTGACGCTGCCCGACGCGGGCGCGAATCCGCCCACGGGCCACGAGCAGACGCTGATCAACCTCTGGCTGCAGGGCAAGGCCAGCTTGGAATCGCTCGGCTCTATGACCCAGGACGAGTTGAGCCAGGCGTATCTGCTGGACGCGCTGGGCGGGACCGAAACCGACGCCGAGGCCGTTTCCTGCGATTTCGGCATCGCCGGAGTGGACCTCAACTCCCCGACCTCCCTCACGGTGACGATGTCGCTGAAGGTGGACGCGGCGGGCAAGAGCGGCCCGATCAATGGCCGGGTGCAGGTGTACGGGCGGACCACGCTCGCGGGCTCGCCGGTCGCCATCGGCGATCCGGTCCGGCCGACCTTCTCCAACGGTGCCGCGACCCATACCGTCACGATCTCCGAAGGCTACCGGTTCTTTGATGTCAAAATCATCCCCTAAGCCCTTGTGTTAAGGAGACGCACTATGAAAAAAATGATTTCGATCCTGTTCGGGGTGTTGGCGGGGACGGCGCTGATGGCCGCCGGTCTGTCGCAGTTGTCGGTGACCATGTCCACCGAAGGGCCCGATTTTTACGCGGACGGCACGCCGGTCCAGACCGGCGAGACCTACCTGCTGGTCTATGTGTATTCCGGCACCGGTGGCTTCAAAGGGATCTACATGGACGGCTCCCTGGTTGACCCCGAGAACAACAGGAAGGTCATCGAATCCCAAGCCGTCGCCGGGTCGAAATGCGGTTTCAAGGCGATCCAATATCCCGCCGGGATGTATCCGGCGGGCGGTGATTTCGTGATCGTCCTGCTGGACACGCGCTCCGACAGCGGCGCGGTCGGCGGACTGGTCTCCGGCCAGGCTGCCGTGGTCACCGGCCAGGCAGCGGACCCGGATGCGGCGGCCTCGACCCTGGCGCTGCGCGTGGCGGCGGAGAGCGGTGACGCCCCGGCTCTGACCGCGAGCGGCCTGCCTGCGGTCCGGGCCGGCACGCCCGCGCCGGTCATCTCGGCCCTGGAGACAGGCGGGGATGCGGTTCAGGTGCGGATCCGGAATTTCGTTCCGGGCGTCAATTACCGGGTGGAGAGTACCACGGATCTGGCCGGCGGGGCGTGGCAGCCTGCCCTGAACGCCTCGCGTGTGAACGCCCAACAGAATCTGTTGCCGGGCGGCGGGGAGTTGGGCGCCTCGGTGGCGAAGCCGGCGAATGACGCCGTGCGCTTTTTCCGGGTCATCGTTCCGGGCGAGGTTAAGTGAGCGCGCAGGACAGAAAGGGAAACGATATGAAGAAAGTTCTCTCCTTCACCATGCTTTTTGCAATGGCCGTGACAGTGCGTGCTCAAATGGAGCCCATCGAAGCGACGAACAGCGTCGGGTTCGCCGCGATCAACGCGGTGGCGGGTGCGAGCACCATCATCGCCGTGCCGTTCGAGGCCTGCCTCGACGGCGGCGCCGGGATGCTGGCGGATCTGGTCGCCACCAACGGGCTGACCTCCCATGCCTCGGACCCGGCATTGGCGGACCAGTTGGTCGTGCTCACCAACGGCGTGACGATGGTCTACTGTTACTACTATTTTCAGACCGGTACGGGGTGGCAGCCGGTGACCACCTCGCTGATCCTGCCGGGAGGCGCCATCCAGGAGTTGGATCCGCCGTCCGCGGATGCGTTCCCGGTCAGCCGCGGGCACGGGTTCTGGATCAAACGCGTGGCCGGCGAGCAGAACACGGTCTATGTCAAAGGCCAGGTTCCGGAAGGCCTCCAGTCCACCCCGATCGCGGAGGGCTTGAACCTCGTGGGCGTCGGCTCCGGCGAGGAAGTGACGCTGAACGGCTCGGGCATCAACTGGACCGGGGCGTATGGCGGCACCGGCAACACGCTGAGCTCGGACAAGATCATCGTGTGCAACAGCAACGGCACCTTCAGCCGTTACTACTTTTACAATCCCGCCGTACCGGAATTCCCGGCCCTGGCCGGCAAGTGGGTCACGTCCGGCGGCGCGGTCGCGAATGTGACGATCAACCCGGGACAGGGGTTCTGGTACCTCCGCCAGAGCGGGCAGAGCGGGTTTTCTTTCCAGCCGGATGCCGAGTGAAAGCCGCAAATCGCAAAAAAGGGTGAGTCATGAAAAAAACATGTTGGATTGCGCTGGTGTTGGCGCTCGGTATGGCTTGGGCCTCCCAGGCCGTGGTGATCCACTGGGCCACAGACGGATACGGCAGCCTGAGTTATGAAGACGTCGGCTCGGCCGTGCTGGTCTACATCGCCGGCGGCGAGGCGCCGGTTTACGCCTCGGGCACCCTTTCCAACGGGGAGACGTTGGGCACGCCTGTGACGGGCAGTCCGCCCATCACCTCGGGCGGCATCTGGGAGCAGAGCACCACGGACGAAACCCCCCGTTCTGAAGGAGCCTATTATGTGGTCCTCTTCAATGATGCGGGCACCCAATTCTCGTACAGCACGGATGCGCTCGCTTACAACGATACGACGTGGCAGGCCTTCTCGCCGGATGAGATGACGCCTGCGCTCGGGTCTTTCGCGCCGGGTGCGTTCAGCCCGTGGGCCCCGGTTCCCGAACCCGGCTCGGCGCTGCTGCTGGCAATGGGCGCGGCGGCGATCGCGCTGCGCCGCAGACGGCGCGCGTAGGGTAAAAACGATGTTGTTTCTCGAGTTTCGTCCCATCACGCGCGGCCGGCTGCGTCGGTCGCGCGTGACTTTTTTATGGCTGGCCGGCGCGGCGCTGCTGGGGTACGCCTTCACGATGTCCGGTTCGGCCTTTCCGGGGCGCTCCGCGGCGTGGATCGCCTGGGCTTCCGGTCTCGATGTGCGCGAGGAACCCGTCCGGCCGCTGCTCACCGCTCTCGGCCGTCTGGCGGCCTCCCTGCCTTGGGGCACCCTGGCGCTCCGGCTGAACGCGCTCGCGGTGATCGCCGGCGCGCTGATGGCGGGTTGGGCCTACAAGCTGGTCTGGTTTCTGGTCTTCGAGATGATGCGGGAGGATTCGGCGGTCACCCATGCGCCGCGCAACGCCCGCTTCGGCGGCATGGTGGCCGCGGCCGCGGTCGCGACCAGCCTGCCGGTCTGGCAGGCGGCCACGCGGTTCGGCCCCGAGATTTTCGACGCGGCGGGGCTGATGGCCTGCGCCTATACGCTGACCGTCTATTCGCGCTCGCAAAAGATCGGCTGGCTGCTGCTCTTCGGCGCGTTGTGCGGCGCGGGCATGGCCGAGTCGCACCGGTTCCTGCTGGCCGCGCCGTTTCTGGCCGCGGCGGCGGTGATCACCGAGTGGAAGATCGAGTGGTGCCGCATCGGGCGCCTGACGGCCGCTGCCGCGGCGGCGCTGCTCCTTTTTGTGGGCGTCCACGGGTGGGCGGCGCACGGCATGCTGCGGGCGGACGGCGTGACGCCGGACGCGGCGGCCCTGCTGCGCGTGGCGGTCCTGGTTTTCCGCGATCAGCTCGAGAATATGACCGGAGTGTTTCCGCGGCAGCTCTGGTTCCCGGTGCTGGTGCTGGGCGTGGTCAGCGCCGGCCTCTCCTTCTTTGCGGCCTTCCGCACGCTGGACAACCGGCGGTCGTGGAGTCTGCTCATTCTGAGCGTGGTGCTGACCGTGTTCGCGGGCCTCATGCTCTGGAACGTCTCCTTCACGCCGTGGGGGGTGATGGCCTCCCGCGGCGCGGTCCCGGCGGTGACCTACGCGCTCTCGGGCCTGGGCATCGGCCTGCTGGCAGCATCCTGGAGGGCGTTGGCGGTTCTGGCCGATCCGCTGGACACGGAGGTCCCGCGCGAGTTCGGGGAGGTTGGCGTTGCGGCGGCGGAGGAGGAGGAGGGGGATGCGGAAGAGGAGCCGCCCCCGCAGGTGTTCGCGGCGGGCCGCGCGCTCGCCCTTCTGGCCGTGCCTGCGCTGTGCGGGATGATCGCGCTGGGCGCGGCGCGGAACGCGCGCGGGCTGGTGCGCGACCGGGGCGGGTTCGCCGACCGTGCGGCGGACGCCGCGCTGGAAGGGTTGGACGGGCGGAGCTGGATCGTCTCCAACGGCATTCTGGACCCGCACCTGCTGATCCGCGCGCATGAGAAGCGGATACCCGTGCGGCTGATCTGCCCGTACCGCGCCCGCGAGCCGCGGTATGTGGCGCGGCTGGTCACGGCCTTCGCCAACGATCCGTCCCTCTCCGAGCGCACCCGGCTCAAAGCCCGGAGCCTGGGGAGCTTCAGCCTGCATCTTTTCATCGACGATCTCTTCGCGGGCGAGCAGGACATCGGCAGGCGGGCGGTATGCATGGGGGTGCCTGACCTGTGGTACGCCGCGGAGTGGACCCCGGTGCCGGAGCGGCTCTTTTTCGGGGGCAGGCGGTCCGTGAACCCCGGGGAAGGGATCGCGGCGCTGCGCGCGCACGAGGCGTTCTGGCAGGCATGGAAGCCGTTTGCCGAGGCGGGCGACGGCGAGCCGCGTCAGCTCGCTTTCCGGTACCGCAAAGCCCTGCGGCAGCATCTCTCCCTGACGGCCAACAACCTCGGGGTCATGCTCGACGATCTGGGCAAACCGGAGGAGGCCTTCACCGCCTATCTCCAGGCCCGCGCGTTCTGGCCCGAGAACATCAGCACGCTGCTGAACCTCTTTGAGCTGGTCTCGCGCGGCTTCCACCCCGAGATGAAGGATGCGGTCGAGGCGCAGCTCCGGCGCAAGGTGGAAAACCCCTCTGACCGGTACGGGTTGTGGTCGCTGAGCCGCTTTTTCGGGTATGTGCGCAACTACGGGCTGTTTGTGCGGATGGGCTGGGCCTGGGCGATCTCCAGCAGCCCCGGTTCCGTGCTCGCCGGGCTGCGCGGCGCGTATGCGGTGCAGGAGGACGAGGAAAAACGCGCCGCGCTCACCACGCTGATGGCCTCGGTGCACGCGTTGCGCGGGGATTACGCCAAGAGCGCGGAGGAGTACCGCCGCGCGCTGGAGCACGATCCCCGCAACACGGCCGCGATTTCCGGGCTGACGCGGCTGGCGCTGCAGCGGAACACCGTGGAGGACGCGCGCCGGATTCTGGAGCAGGGCGAGGCTTCCGGTGTGCCGGAACGGCAATTGCGTCTGGATTGGGCCGCGCTGTATCTGGCGGCGGGCGATCTGCCGCGCGCCCGCGTGCTGCTGCAGGATCTGGCCGAAGCGGCGGACGCGACCCCCATGACGCTGGCCATGCTGGCCATGGTGATGATCGAACAACAGGAGAGCGCCTCCGTGGAGGCCAAGCTGCTGCCCAAGCTGGCGAAGGCTGGCTCCGGTGCGGACGCCTATTTCGCGCAGGTGATCCAGGGCCGGATCTGGCAGGGCAAGGGCAAGGCGGGATATTCGAACGCGCGGCTCTGCTTTCACCGCGCCTCGCTGCTGCGGCCGGATGTGCATGCGCTGCAGGAGGTGCTGCTGAAGCTGGACGTGGCGCTCGAGGACCAGAAGGCGGCCGAAGCCCATGCCCTCACCGTGTTGCGCCGGTTTCCCGAACATCCGTTCGCCAACTACATCATGGGCTCGATCCGGCTGGAGCAGGGCGAGTACGGCGATGCGGAAACCTATCTCGCCCGGAGTGTCGCGGCGCCCGAGCCCGCCCTCGCGGCGCTGAACAATTACGCCCAGGCCCTCTGCCGCATCCGCAAACTGGAGCGGGCGGAGGCTGTGGCGCGTCAGGCCACGGCCCGCGCGCCCGCGCGCTATGAGGGGTGGGGCACCCTGGCCTATGTGCTGGCCGTCGGCGGACGCGCCGCGGAGGCGGAAGAGGCTTTGGCCCGCGCGCGCGCGATCCAGCCCGCGGATCCCCGGCTCTGCCTGGTGGACGGCATGCTGGCCTTGGCCCGCGGCGATGGCGCGGGCGCCCTGCGGGCCGCGGCGGCGCTGGAGGCCGCTTCCGGCCTCTCCCCGGCCGACCGCCGCGAGGCGCGGCGTCTGCGCGCGGAAGCCGGACGGATCGGGACCGCGAGATAGATCGGTTTCCATTCTTTGGTGGCCGAGGTCCGACGGTCGGTGGGGAAGGTTCCCCGAGGTGTCCCTACCCGGAACGGTCACACCTTTTGCGAAAACGCCCTATCCTTATTTCGACGCCCGAGACACGACGCTCGGCGCCCGGGATTCCAGAAACGCCGAACTCCTGATTCCTCACTCCGCCTTCGGGCGCGATTCCGTTTCCACGAAACGGAATCGCGCCCCCGACGAACGGGCTTGTGTTTTGCCGCAGGATGCGGTTTAATTTTCGCACTCTCATGTAACGCATTTCAGAACTTCTTCCCCCTCCCCAGCGTCTCTGCGCCTCTGCGTTATTTCTCTCCCCGCAACCCGCAACCCCGTCCACAAAAATCTCCTCGACATCAACTCCTCTTTAGACCACATTGTTTTCATGGAAACACAACCGCAGCCGATTCCGCTTGGGGATAAAGACGCAAGAGCACTGGTAGCGACCAGCCTGCTGATGAACGGCAAACTGAACGACAACTTCCTGCCGCCTGCCCAGTTCATGATATTCAAGACCAAACCCTTTCAGGAATGGCCCAAGGAACTGCAGGAGAACCTCCGCCCCTTCGGTGCATCAATGATCCGCGACGAGCCAACACCCGATTCCCCGCACGCCAAACCTGATGGACAATGAATTAGCGCACGAAACAAATCCCCGCAACACCAGCCGAAACCATGACCTTCACCGAATTCGAAGCCCTCGTGACATCCAGCCCCGACCCCGTCGTCCTACTTGAAGGCCGCAGGTCCATACCCGACGCCGACGCGGCCCTGGCGGAAAGACTCGCCCGGAGCCTCGCCGCGAAATTTCCCCGGCTGCGGTTCCGTTCAGGCAACGCCGCAGGCTCCGACGAAGCCTTTTCAAGGGGCATCCTCGCCGTCGACCCCAGCCGCCTGCAGATCGTCGCCCCCTACGCCTCCCACCGGAAAAGTTTCCGCCACCCCGACGCCGCATACGCCTCACCCGGCGACCTCACGCCCGAGCAGGACAGCGAAACCGCCCGCATGACCGTCGCCGCCAGTCCCCGTTCCGAACGCCTGATCGCCGCCCGTGGGCAAACAGGCCCCCTTGCCGCCAAATCCGCGTACCTGATCCGCGACACCATGAAAGTCACCGGCCACTCCGAAGCCTTCCCGAAACCCGTCTGCGCACTCTTCTACGCCGACCTCGGCGATCCCCTCGCCGGCGGCACAGGCCACACCATCCGTGTCTGCCGCCTCGCGGGCGTACCCTACGCCCTCCAGGACTCCTGGTCGCATTGGCAGACGGACTGAAACACCCGCAATCGCATGCCTCGCCTACCCTCGCATGCCGGATACGGTTCACAGGCACGGTGTACCGCCGGGCAATCCTGGGGAAACCGAACGAAATCTCACCACGGCGGGGATGCTGCCTGGCCTTCACGAATTTACAGACAAAACCCTTGCACTGCCCTCCGGTTCAAGTGGTTTTCCTTTCGTAATTCACGGCACAACGTTGTCAGCCACACGCGGCGGTCACGCCGTCGCGTGGGCTGACTGGTTATGCCTCATCTTTTTCTTGAAATACAAAAAGGGCAGGAGCAATGCCATCAAAATTGGGACACCCAGCAAACCTGCGGTGAGAAATGCAATTGCACATATGCAATACCCCAGAACACCTTTGTACCATTTGTGTTCGCAAACAACTGCTGTTCCCAATGCAATAAGCACCAAGCCGAAAACGCATCTCCCTCCAATAACCGGGAGACGACTGTGACCGAACTGCGTTTTTATTTCGGCCAGATAGGTCGCGTCGTCTATGTACTTGCCTAATTCAGCAAACACTTGCATTCGAGTAATGAATTCGCACCTAACAGTCAACAGTAAAAAGAGTACACCGAGTCCGAGCGTTATGAAACCAATCGTTCGGCAAGCATGTGCTGCGCGCACTAGGTCGTCTTTTGTCGTTCTCATAATCATCTCTGCATAACGGGGGGGCCGCTTGACCGGCAGCGCGAAGCGCCGGATGCCGGTATTCCGGTGTCCGGTCGAAGCGGTTGTTCGGGCGCGCGAAGCGGCGCCCGGCAACCGCGCACGACTGGCGGACAAGCGGCCCCCCCGTTCGGGCGACGCGCAGCGTCGCCCGAACACGACGACGCTCTCCCTCACCTTGACCGTCCGCGGGCAAGGTGTAGGTGAGCAGCGTGTTGTTGGGGTATCCTATCTTATTGCTGTGCGCGGCGTCCATCCCGCAGTTTCTCCGCAATCCGATCCCGTAGGCTCTGCGGGGCGAGCACCTTCACGTCCGGCATCCACGACAGGACCCAGCGCACCAGTTCCTTACGTCCCGTGGTTTCTAGCCGCATTTCGACCCGCCCGTCGGGTCGTGTCCGGAACTCCTGCGACGGGTGCCACTGCCGCTCGGTGATGTAGACCGCCAGTTTCGGCTCGAAGAGGAGCCGAACCCTGATGGGCTTCTCGCCGCCGACGATGCCGAAAGCCTGCCGGGCGTATGTCCCGGGGCTGAACTCGGCCGGGCGCGTGAAACTCTGCCCCATCGCCTCGATTCGCCTGAAGCGCGACAGGGCGAAGGTCGCCACACGCTTCTTCTCCACGTTCCAAGCCATCAGATACCAGTTCCCGTGGTAGGCGATGAGGTGGTACGGGTGCAGTTCGTACTCGGATACCCGCCCGTCGAAGGTCTGGTATGTCGCCCGGACCGCCTCGCAGCGCTCCACGCAAGACGCCAGTTGCGCCCACACCTCCGGGTCGATGCGTACCCGGTCCTCCGGCAGGACGCCGACGTGCTCGCTGAGCCAGTCGGGCTCGATGGTGATTTCGCCCTCCAGCGACTCGGCGATCTTGTCCAGTACCGAGCGCATGTCCAGGTGCAGGGGCGTGCCCTCGTAGTGGGCCA
>JAPXSY010000088.1:0-11104 GCA_033812795.1 Kiritimatiellia bacterium | reverse complement strand
TCTCTCTGGGTGCGGGCCTGAACTTCTCCGCGCTGCGTACCCACGGTAGCGCCGCACTCGCGGCGACCGCACTCAAATTGCTGGCCTCTCCCGCCCTCGGCCGGGCCTTGGCGCCCGCGTTCGGCGTGCATGGCGATGCGCGGATGATCGCGCTCCTGTATCTGGCCACCCCTTGTGCCGTAACCTCCTACGTCATGGCTGACCAGATGGGGGCTGACCGCGAACTGGCGGCTTCCACCATCGCGTTGAGCACGCTGCTCTGCATACCGGTGATGATTTTCCTGATGCTTTGTCTCCGCTGACGCGGGTTCCACGCGGGTAAAGCCCGCAACCCTATAACCGGGGCATTTGTTCGCAAAAAAACCGGGGCCGGTTTTACCCGGCCCCGGTGCTGCATGACAGGAGTGGTCTATATATACTTGGGTTGTGTGGTTGATCGTTACTCTTGGGTCGGCAAATTCAGGAAGATCGTGCCCTCCTTGGTCTTCACGCGCACCAGCACGTTACTTCCTTTCGCTTTTCCGACCGCCGCCTCAAATTGTCTCGCGTTCTTCACCTCCGCCCGGTTGACCTCCAGAATCAGCATTCCGGGCCTCAACCCCGCCTCATCCGCAACCGAGCCCTGCATCACATCCGAAATCACGACGCCCCGCAGATTTTCGTAACCCAACTGCTGCGCGATCTCTTGCGTCAGATCCTGAACCTGCAGTCCGAGTTTCTCCAGCAGGGCCGCCCCACCGGATTCGCCTCCGGCATCCGTTCCCTGCTCATCCTCGGGGAAAGCCGCAACCGTCACCGTGACCTTACGCGTCTTGCCGTCACGGAACAGCAGCACTTCCGCTTTTTCATTAGGCATGATTCGTGCCACATCGTTTCTGAAGTCGGTGTTCCCCACAATTTTCTTACCGTTCAGTTCGATCAGGATATCCCCGCTCTTGATCCCCGCCTTATCCGCAGGACCGTCCTTCTGAACCTCGGCGATCAGGACTCCGCCCGCTTCCGATCTCCCGAAGGATGCCGCCATCTCCCGGGTGACCTCGCCGGGATTGAGGAACACGCCGACATAACCCCTTGTCACTTTGCCAGTTGCGATGAGTTGGTCCTTGATTCTGACCGCCATGTCGATGGGCACCGCGAAACCGATCCCCATGTATCCGCCGCTGCGGCTGTAGATTGCGGTGTTGATCCCGACGACCTTGCCGTCGATATTCAGCAGGGGGCCGCCCGAGTTTCCCGGATTGATCGCGGCGTCCGTCTGAATGAAGTCCTCGTAATCCGTGATCCCGATGTTACTGCGTCCTTTAGCACTCACCACCCCCACGGTCAATGTCTCCTTCAGTCCGAACGGGTTACCGATGGCGATCACCCATTCGCCGATTTTCAACTCTTCCGGCTTGCCGATCTCCAGATAGGGCAGATCCTCCTTCGCCTCGATTTTGATCAGCGCGACCTCGGTTTTCACGTCGGCGCCAATCCGTTTTGCGGCGAATTCCCGGCCGTCAGACAGGCGCACCGTGATCTTATCGACATCTCCGACAACGTGGGTGTTGGTCAGGATATAGCCGTCCTTGCTGATCAGGAACCCGGAACCCTGTCCGGTCTGCTTGAACATCTGTTGCGGCTGGCGCCGCCGCGGCATCTGCTGCCGGGGCTGCCGTCGCCCGAAGAACCTCTCGAAGAACTCCTCCCCGAAAAGGTCATAGGGGTTGTTAAAGTAATACTGCATATTGCCGGCCGGAACCTGTTTCTCCACCTGGATAAAGACCACCGCCGCCGTGGCCTTGGATGCGACACCTGAAAACCCCTGCCTGAAATCCAACACCCCTGCCGCCCTCGCCGCCCCGTGCGGGAAAGACAAAACCAGGGCCAGAACCAGCAAAGCCACGACGCCGAACCTACGTTTACTCCGTTTCATACTCTTTCCTCCTCATCCCGCGGATGGAAAAGGCCATAACCTCATGCGGTGGCGGCAAGCCGCTCTTTTTCCATCCCGACTTCGCAAGCGTATGAGATTATGGCCTCTACGGACCTGTTTTGTGTTACCTCTTGCCGCCTCTTGCTAAGCCGATTTGCTTAAAGCACCAACCATGCCATATTCAATATAGCTTGTTTTTCGACCCATTCGAGTGAATATATAACATTTTACGCCTTAAATTAGCCTTTTCTATCATTTATGAATCATCGTTGCTTTTTACACGGGACACCTTGTCCTCCGTACCGCGTCAGGTTGTCGCACACAAAAACAACAGGGGCCCGCGTTTCCGCGGACCCCTGTTTGTCTTGTTTCAGCTTCGAGTCAGGGCCGGGTTATTCGACCGTGGCCTTGATGAAGCTCCCCTCGGCGAGAGGCACCGTAACCGTCGCCGTGCCGTTCGCCCCGGGTGTGATATTGAAGGAACCTGCCAAGCCGAAGGCGGTGCCCAGGTCATCCGTGGTGTAGACGTTCAGCGTGCCGTTGATGTCGCTGAAGTCGACCGCCGTCGAGGAGGCCGTCACAACGATGGTCGCCTCTGTCGCACCGACCGTGATCGAGGTGATCTCGATCGTGCTGGCCGCCTCATCCGGCGCGATGTTCAGCAGGTACTCGTCGTACCACACCGCGGCATTCGCCTGAACCTCCGCTTCGGTGAGATCCGGGTCTTGCGCCACGGCCCACGCCGAGAGTTTCTCGGCGTCAACCGAAGGTCCGCCCTCGCCCATGGAGACGCTGCCGGTGACGTTCGTGAAGGTCACCGTGACGTTCGCGGCCGCCGTGGCGCTCACGATGCCGGTGCAGGAAGCCAAGCCGGTCTCGCCGACATAGGCCGCATCGCCGTCACCCGTGACGCTCAGCAACCGATACCACTCCGCCGCGTTGATCGTGAGGAGCGTGCCGCTCTCTACCGTGCCGCCGTTGCCGACCGCCGCGCCGTTGGTCAGGACCGAGCCCAAGCCCGCATCATACGCCAGCGTCAGCAGGATCGCGGATGTGCCGCCAAAGTCGGCATCATTCGCCACGGCCAGGTCATCCACCAGACCGGTGCCCTGGAAGGCGACGGCGTTGAGTGTGCCGCTGTTAACAGCCAGCATGAATTTGTCTGTGTCCACCGCATTCGCATGTTCCAACAGGTCTCCATTAAGATACACTTGGGCTAAAGCCACCGGGCCCATCGTCAACAGTTTGATCGTCAACCGATACCAAGACTCGGGATTGATGTTGATCGAATTGAACACACTGTTGGTTACACTTGGCCCAGAGATACCATGGTAAACCACCAGATTCGAGTTGACGTTCACGTAGACCGCAATCTTGACGTCATCTCCGATCGTGGGCGTGTCTTCGCTCGGCCTGAACTGGATCATCGTGTCGACATAGACCGGCGCCTCCGCAGTGAACGCCTTGCCCGTCGAAACACCGTCATCCCCGATCACGTGCCGCGTGAGGGTGCTGCCCTCGGTCGCGAGTTCCAGAACCAACTCCCTGAGCCCAGAGTTGGTGATAAAAGGCTGCCCAATGTAGGAGTTGGTCGCGATGATCTTGGATGCGTCCAATCCGTCCGCAACCCAGAGGAAGTTGGTTGTCGTTGCACCCCCGCCTCCCACGATTTCCGTAACCGTCTGCTTGTACTGTGAGATCGGGAGATCCGCGGCCCCGCCATCGGCGACCTCGAACGAATCGGAGACCCACCATTTTGTCGGGTCGCCCGCGAACGTCATAGACGCAAAGGCGCAAAGCCCCGCGCATGCCGCCGCCATCATCATCCGCTTTGAAGTCAGGTTCATTTAAGAAACCCTCCTATCGTGTTCCTTCGTTATTGACTCTAAACCTTCAAAATCCTATCCGGCCACAGAAAAACACCCGTTCTTCTGTTTCCAGACAAGACCATTCTTTCGTTGTAGTCAAAGGATACGCCGAAAAGGCCTCGCAAAGCAAGCCCGAAAACCACTTTTTTGCGTTTTTTTTCTGCCCCTCCTTGCCAGCCCGAAGCGGGATGTGTCATACTGGCCCCGGGTTTTCCTAAAAACTCCGGAATGCCCGTCCCGTCCGGCACAGGGGCCGGGGAAACGTGACGCGCCGATTCCTCCGGGGAGGCCCGTGTCGGATTGCGCGCGCCGAGGCTGATGTGACCGAAACCGTATTCGTCGAATTATGCGCCCCCCTTGCCGGCCACCTTTGGCTCCAAGCCTTGCTGGTGACGGCTGGGACCTGCTTTCTCGAGGATGCCGCCCGATGCGGCGTGAGCCTTCTGGTGGCTACGGGTCACTTGGGATGGGGGTTTGCTTTCGCCTGCATGACGGCGGGCGGGATGTCCGGTGACATCGGTCTCTATCTGATCGGGAGGTACGCGACCTCGCTCCTGTTCCGCCTGCGCTGGGTCTCCCCGTCGCGTCTGGAGTGGATGGAGGATTACTTCCGCCACCACGCCATCAAAACCGTGGTGGTCTCGCGTTTTCTACCGGGAGCCCGCACCGTGAGCAATGCCGCGGCCGGAGCCGTGCGGTATCCGTTCCCGCGTTTTCTCCTGCTGGTTTTTCTCTCCACCGTGGTGCAGTCCCTTCTGTTTCTGCAACTGGGGGTGTTCATCGGCGAGACGATCCTGCCCTACCTGCGTGACCCCCGTCTGCGTATCGCGGTCTTTTTTCTGGTACTGCTGATGTTGTTGGCGGCCCACCGCGCGTTTGTGCGACGGCGCAGGCTCGCGCCGCCGGATGCGGAAGTCGCGGCCGGAAAATAGGCCGCTCCGCTACTCTGGCCGGAGCCCGGATTCTTGGGCCAGACGCTGATCCAGATCATACGCATGCAGTGCGTCCAACAGGGGCCCGAGTTCTCCCTCCACGATCCGGTCCAGACTGTAGAGCGTCAGATTGACGCGGTGATCGGTCATCCGGTTCTGCGGGAAGTTGTAGGTCCGGATGCGCTGGCTGCGGTCCCCCGATCCCCGCAAACCCAACCGGGTCTGCCCGAGCGCGGCCTCCTCGGCCTGACGCCGCTGATCCAGAATCCGCGCCTTGAGCACCGCGAGCGCCTTTTCTTTGTTGCGGTGCTGCGACCGCTCGTCCTGACACTGCGCGACCAGTCCGGTCGGCAGGTGGGTGATGCGAATCGCCGAATAGGTTGTGTTCACGCCCTGACCGCCATGCCCGCCCGCGCAGAAGATGTCCACCCTCAACTCGCTCTCCGGAAGCGGAATCTCGTCAGCCTCGTCCGCTTCGGGGAAGACAATGACCGTGGCGGCGGAGGTGTGGATGCGGCCCTGCGCCTCGGTCTCCGGCACGCGCTGCACCCGGTGGCCCCCGCTCTCGAACTTGAACGCGCCGTAGGCCCCCTCGCCGCTCACCGTGAACACGATCTCTTTGTAGCCGCCCAACTCCGTGGCGTGCGCGTCCAGAACCGCGATCTTCCACGCCTTCGCGTCGCAGAATTTGGAATACATGCGGAACAGCACCGCAGCGAACAGCGCCGCCTCCTCACCGCCGGTTCCCGCGCGGATCTCGAAAACCGCGTTGCGGGCGTCGCGCGGATCGGACGGCAGCAGACAGGCCAGCACTTCGCGCTCGGCTTCGGGCACCCGTTCGCTGATCCGCGCGATTTCCGACCGCGCCAGTTCGGCCAACTCCGGATCTCCCCCCGGCTCGGACTCCAGCGCACGGTTGCCCTCCAGCTCGTCCAACAGCTTGAAATAGGCGTTGGCCGCGCTCTCCAAACGCTTCAGGGCCGCATGCTCACGAAGCTTTTCCCGGTACACCCTGGGATTCCCCAGAACAGCGGGATCGGAGAGGGCCGCTTCCGCAGCCTGAACCCGGCCGAGAGCCTGAAGGATGTGGGCTTTGTCCAGCATAGGCAAAAGACAAGGCGGGCCAGGAACTGCGACTGCCGCCCCGCGGCAACGCCCCCGGCCCGCCCCGACCCCGAAGCACTAAGCCTTCTTGATTCTGTACCGCTTCATGAACTGGTCAACGCGACCCTCGGTGTCGAGCATGGTCTGCTGCCCGGTGAAATACGGATGACAGGCCGAGCAGGTGTTGACGTTCATCTCTTTGCGGGTGGAACGCGTCTTGATCACATTGCCGCAGGCACACGTGATCGTCGCGTCATCATAGTTGGGGTGGGTATCCTTCTTCATGTAAAAACGCCTTTCCGTAACACGGATGGATAAGGTTAGCGCAAACCCCCGTCACGGCGCAAGCGCGAAAAATGGTGGAGGCGGGGAGAATCGAACTCCCGTCCGAAACAGCTTCCATCCCGTCTCTACGCGCGTGTCCCGTCTTTCAGTCTCATCATCGGGAAGGCCGGCGGACAGGCTTACCCGAAGACCAGCAACCACGATTCGTCAAGACACGGGCGCCCGGCTACTCGGCCCCCGGCAGGGTCTGCTCGTCGTCGCTTCCCCGCTCAGCAGACATCGGCGGTTCCACGTCGGGCCTAATAATTAGGCCGCGAGAGCGAAGTTATCGTTCGCGTTTAGGTTTTTTCCTGTTTTTTTACGAGGCCAACAGGAGCCCTCGGCGCGCAACCGGATTTTCACGTGCCCCGTCGAAACCAGTCGCCCCCTCAAAACGCAGACCAGTATCGCACAGATTCGCAAAAAGTAAACCCGGATTTTCGCGCGTGGACAGCACCCCTCCTTTTTTCGTATAGTTCGCGTATGTGCTGTACGCCTTGCCAGATGCCGCGCGCCCTTCTTTCCGCACTCTGCTGCTGGGTCGCGGCGGCCTTCGCAGCCTTTGCCGGACCGGACGCGGCTGACTGGCCCCAGTTCCGCGGACCCGCCGGACAGGGAATCGCCTCTGCCCGCAACCTGCCGCGCTTCTGGAGCGAAACGCAAAATGTGCGCTGGATGACCCGCCTGCCGGGCCTCGGCCACTCGTCGCCGGTGGTCGCGGAGAACCGCGTCTGGCTGACCAGCGCCACCGACAAAGGGCGGCGGCGCCATGTGGTGTGCGTCGACCTCGCCACCGGCGCCGTGCTGCGCGACCGCGTGCTGTACACCTGCGACGAACCGGAGCCCTGCCACAACCTCAACAGCTTCGCAACCCCCACCCCGGTTTTGGAGCAGGGCCGCGTCTATGTCACCTTCGGAAAAGTCGGCACCGCCTGCCTCTCGGCCGAGACCGGGGAGACCCTCTGGGAGCGGCGCGACCTGCCGGTGCGCTATTTCGATGTCGGCGTCGCCAGCTCGCCGATCCTTCACGACGACCGCCTGATCCTCACCTGCGACGGGCAGGCCGATGACGTGCGCTACGTGATCGCGCTCGACAAACACACCGGCCGGACGCTCTGGCGCACGGACCGCACCTTCCCCGACGGAAAGATCCCGGCCTACACGCACTCGTCCTGCATACCGCTGGTGATCCGCGTGGCCGGACGGGAACAGCTCATCAGCCCCGGCCCCTACGGCGTGCGCGCGTATGACCCCGCGTCCGGCAACGAGCTCTGGAACGTGCGCTACGGCGGCTGGTCGGTCATCCCCCGGCCGGTCTTCCACAACGGCCTGCTCGTCATCTGCAACGGCACGGTCAAGCCGCTGATGCTCTGCATCCGTCCCGAAGGGGCCGCAGGCGACGCCACCGCCTCGGCGGTGGTCTGGCAGACCTCCCGCAACGTGCCGAACATGCCTTCGCCCCTGCTCCTCGGCAACCGCCTCTATACCCTCACCGCCTCGCGGCTGAGCTGCCTTGAGGCCGACACCGGCGCGGAGCGCTGGTCCCACACCGTACCCGGACAGCACATGGCCTCGCCCGTTGCCGCGGACGGCCATCTTTACCTTTTCAACACCACCGGCATCGGTTCGGTGGCCGCGCTTGGCGACACGTTCAATCTGGTGGCCACCAACCGCCTGACCGAAGGGTGCATGGCCTCGCCCGCCGTGGTCGGCGATTCATTGGTCATCCGCACGCGTACCCGGCTTTACCGCATCGGCAAACCGTAACGCGCGCGACCGGAAAAGAAAGGGATCCTGTTGTGAGAGACATTCGCGTTCTGGCCCAAAAGGACCACATCTCCTCGCTGTGCACCGCCTCGCCCATCCAGGCGCTGAGCGAACTCGTCTGGAACGCGCTGGATGCGGACGCGTTCGATGTGAAGATCGATGTGATCCAGAACCCCCTCGGCGGGATCGACGCCATCCGCGTGTCGGATGACGGCCTCGGCATCAACGCCCTGGAGGCGGATCGGCACTTCGGAAACCTCGGCGGCTCGTGGAAACGCGACACCGCGCGCACGCCGCTCTCCGGGCGCGTGCTGCACGGCAGCAAGGGGAGGGGCCGCTTTAAGGCCTTCAGCCTCGGCAACCGCGTCGAATGGCGCACGACCTTCCAGACCGCCGACGGCCTGCGCTCGTTCGTGTTGGGCGGCGCCGCGGCAGACCCCAGCCTGTTCACGCTTGTCGAAGCCGCAACGCCGGGCCCGGCGACCGGCACGGAGGTCATGATCACCGAGGTCCGCAACGCGATCAGCTCGCTGCTCGATGCCGCCTGGGCCGTCCAGCAGATCGCCTCGAACTTCGCGCTCTATCTCAAGGCCTACCCCAATGTCCGCATCTATTTCCAAGGCCTGCTGGTCAATCCGGTCATCGTCCAGCACACCTGCCGCACCTACCACCTGAAGTCCTCGGAAGGCAACAAGGCCGAACTGCAAGTGATCGAGTGGAAAACCAAGCAGAGCCGCGGCAAGGTGGTCTTCTGCAACACCGACGGCTTCGCGCTGCACGAGACCGACGCGGCGGTGCGGCCCGGCAGCGGATTCAACTACACCGCCTACCTCGTCTCGCAACGCTTCGCCGACCTGCATGAGGCGAACCTGCTGCTCCTCGAAGAGATGCACCCGGAGGTGCGCGCTTTTCTGGACGCGGCGCGCGACATCCTGCGCCGGCATTTCCGCGAACGCCGCGAAGCCCTGACCGCCGAACTGCTGAGCCAATGGCAGGCGGACGGCGTCTATCCCTACTCCGGCGCGCCGGCCAACAAAGCCGAACGCGCGGCCCGCGCGCGTTTCGAGGCCTGCGCGCTCGCGATCCGCGCCTACTCGGACAATTTCGACATCCTCTCCTCCACAGAGAAACGCCTGCTCTTCCGTCTGCTGCGCGAAACCCTCGACGCCCGCCCCGACTCCGCACTGGAAACCGTGGCCGACGCGCTCGGGATGCCGCCCCGCCAACGCCGCGCCCTGCTCAAATCGTGAACCTGAAAACCGTGCGTTAGTTCATTAGTTCATTAGTGCATTATTAGTCGGGATCGCTATCGCTATCGATGTTTCTGGTTTCAGGGTTTCTGGTTTCATGGTTTCATCCAAATCGGGATCGCTATCGGGATCGATTATTTAACCACAGAACACAACCGCCTCACAGTCTTACAGCCTTTGAGATTGCGGGCTCCGCCCGCATCTCAATACGACAAAACCCAATGTTTGCGGGGCTTTGCTAGAGTTTTACCCGTTCAACTGCTCCCTTTGGGTTCAATCCTGAAAATCCTGGATACATGCGCCCGCGCAGCGGGAAATCCTGTCAATTTATCCTAAAAAGAGCAGTTGAACCTTCAACTCTCTTGGGTTTCAGGTTTCAAGGTTTCTGGGTTTTTGGTTTCAAGGTTTCTGGTTTCATGGTTTCATCCAAATCGGTATCGCTATCGGTATCGCTATCGGGATCGATTGTCTCACAGCCTCACAGCCTTTGAGCTTGCGGGCTCCGCCCGCATCTCAATACGCCCCGCAATGCGGCGCGCGAACTCCGCGGCAAAGGCGCGGTACGCCTCCGCGCCCTTGCTGGAGGGATCGTAGAAGACCACCGGCTGACCGAAGCTCGGGGCCTCGCTGATGCGCACGTTGCGCGGGATCACGGTTTCATACACCTTGTCGCCGAAATGCGCCCGCACCTCTGCCACCACATCCGCCGCCAGCCGCGTGCGGCCGTCGAACATGGTCATCAGGATCCCCTCCAGCCCCAGCCCCGGGTTCACCCCGTTGCCGCGCAACTGCTCGATCAGGGAGATGATGACGCTCAGCCCTTCCATGGCGTAGTATTCGCACTGCATGGGGACCACGACGGCATCGGCCGCTGCGAGCGACGAGGTCATGAGAATGCCGAGGGAGGGAGGGCAGTCCATGAGCACGTAGTCGAACACGCCCGCGGTGAGCACGCGGTCGAGCACGTTCCGCACAACGGCGAGGTGGTTCTCCTGCCGCGCGATCTCGATCTCCGCGCCCGCGAGGTCCAGCTCCGCAGGGATGATGTTGATCCCTTCGTACGGCGTACCCTGAATGATGTCCGCCACGTCGGCGGTGCCGGTCAACACGGGATAAAGGCTGGCGCCCTGCTGACGCGGCAGGCCGAGTCCGCTGGTGGCGTTGGCCTGAGGATCGAGGTCAATGACCAGCACGGTCTTTTTCGCCTCCGACAGCGCGGCGGCCAGATTGACCACCGTGGTGGTCTTCCCCACGCCGCCCTTCTGGTTGGCAATAGCGATAACGCGCGTCGTTCGACTCATGGCAGACTCCTTAATCGTTCTGTCGCATCACTCCTTTTTCTTAATCATCCCGATCTCGCGGGCGTAGGCGAACATGCCGCCCGCGTCGATGACCGGCGCGACCGCGCCGACCGGTTTGAGCGCAAAGACCTTGCCGTCCGAAAGGCGGGTGAGGGTGTTCTCGGCGATGTCCACTTCAGCCAGGTCGCCGGTCTTGAACTCGCCGCACAGGCGCGCTTCGGACTCGAGCGGGAAGACCTCGCCCGTGGCCACGGCGTTGCGGAAGAAGATGCGCGCGTAGCTCTCGGCCACCACCGCCCGGCACCCGGCCGCGCCCAGCGCGATCGGCGCGTGCTCCCGCGACGAGCCGCACCCGAAGTTCCGCCCGCCGATCACGATCGGAAACGGCGTCGTGCCGTCCGGGTTCGACGCGAACTTCGGAAACGTGTCGGGCAAGCCCGCCAGCGCGTACGAGCCCAGCTTGCGGTACTCCTCCGGAATCGTGGGCACGAGGTTCAGATAACAGGCCGGTATGAGCAGATCGGTGTCGATGTTGTCCTCGAGCACATAGACCGGTCCGCGGATGGATTTTTTTTCGTTCACGGAAACAGCATACACCGCCTGCGTCAGATCGTCCAGTGGATTCCGGAAAAGCTTCCGTGGC
>JAPXSY010000087.1:0-11195 GCA_033812795.1 Kiritimatiellia bacterium | reverse complement strand
ACGCTCCCGATCCCGATCCCGATAGCGATCCCGATCCCGATGAAACCCTGAAACCATGAAACCAGAAACCCTGAAACCCGAAACCAAAGAGCGTTGCTTTCAACGCTCTTTTTAAGGCGTCCGCGGACGGCTCCTGTCGATCGTCGCGGGTCGAATGTCGCGGGTCGCGGGTCGACGTTCCCGATCCCGATAGCGATCCCGACCCCGATGAAACCCCGAAACCATGAAACCCCGAAACCATGAAACCCGAAACCCCGAAACCCTGAAACCCTTACCGGTCACAAAAAAAACGGATCCGCAATCTAAGCATGCTTGACAAGCTTCCCAAACAAGCGTATTAGGAAACCACAAAGAGGCTCCTTGCGTCGCGCTGTGACGTGACGAGGGTTATAGGCCTATTTTTGTTTAGGAGTTTGCTGTGTACGGTGTGCCTAAGCACGCGATGCAGTTGAGCTTTCACCTGGATGACCAGGAAGAGGAACCTCCACAAGGAGCGTCGCCTCTTTTTTCCTTATCTGTCCCGTTTACGGACAAAAAACCGGAATTGACGCATCTTCCCGAACCGCCGGTCAAAAGTCGGGGGCTCCGGATGAGTCCCTGCTGCCGCGCGTTTCGCAACCGGTTTTTCGCCGATGCGACCGACCTCCAGTGGTCGGACTGGCGTTGGCAGATCCAACACCGGATTCGGGACCTCGAAACCGTACGCCGCATGATCCGCCTTACCGCCGCAGAGGAGAAGGCGCTGGAGTTGGGCGGCAAGATGTTGCCGATGGCCGTCACGCCCCACTATATGGGGCTGATCTCGCCGGACGATCCGGAGCAGGCGATCCGGCGCGCCATGATCCCCACGGTGTATGAGCTGCGGCATTGCCCCGGCGAGGCGGAGGATCCGCTGGGCGAGGAGCATCAGAGCCCGATCCCCGGGCTGGTTCACCGGTATCCCGACCGGGTGCTGCTGTTGGCGACCGACTTCTGTTCAGCGTACTGCCGGTACTGCACACGCTCCCGAGTGGTCGGGCACGGCGCGATCACACCCAGTACCCGGCGGCTCAAGATGATTTTCGAGTATATCCGCGAGCGTCCTCAGATTCGCGATGTCCTGGTTTCAGGGGGTGATCCGCTGACCTTGAGCGATGAGCGCCTCGAATTCATCCTTTCGAATCTGCGGGCGATCCCGCATGTCGAGATCCTCCGCCTCGGCACCAAGGTGCCCGCAGTCCTGCCGCAGCGTGTCACGCCGCGGCTCACACGCATGTTGCGCAAATACCACCCGCTCTGGATGAGTCTGCATTTCATGCACCCCGACGAGTGCGGGGTTGAGACCAGTAGAGCCTGCGGAATGCTGGCCGACGCCGGGATCCCGCTCGGTTCGCAGACGGTTCTGCTCCGGGGAATGAATGATGATCCCGACGTGATGCGCCTTCTGATGCACAAACTCATGAAGATGCGCGTCAAACCGTATTACATCTACCAGTGTGATCCGATCACCGGTTCGGAGCATTTCCGCACGCCGGTGGCGAAAGGTGTGGAGATTATCCGCAGCCTGCGTGGCCACACCAGTGGGTATGCGGTGCCGACCTACGTGATCGACGCGCCGGGCGGGGGAGGGAAGATCCCGGTCGCGCCAGAATACACGGCGGGCCGGGATGCCGAGGGGAACCTGAACCTGATCAATTATGAGGGCGGTTCCTACCGGTATCCCGATTTCATTCCAGGTTGAGATACCTGTTGGACAGGAAATACGGACATGCCCTTATGCGTATTGGCCTGACATATGACCTGCGCGCGGATTATCTTGCCTTGGGCCTGTCTCTGGAAGAGACCGCCGAATTTGACAAGGAAGAGACCATCGCCGGGATCGAGGATGCCCTACGTGCGCTCGGTCATACCACGGAGCGGATCGGTCATGCCCGGGCATTGATCCGGCGGCTGGAGGCCGGAGAGCGCTGGAATCTGGTCTTCAACATCTGCGAAGGGCTGCGCGGCGTCGCGCGCGAGGCTCAGGTACCGGCGATCCTCGAACTCTACGAGGTGCCGTATGTCTTTTCCGACCCGCTTGTCCTTGCGCTGACCCTGCACAAGGGCATGACCAAGCGCGTGGTCCGGGATGCCGGCATACCGACCAGCGATTTCCTCGTCTACGAGACGGATGAGGATCTCGCGGAACTGCGGTTCGGTGCGCCGTTCTTTGTGAAACCCGTGGCCGAGGGCACCGGAAAAGGCTGTTCCGCCAAGTCGGTTGTGCGGGAGCGTGCCGCATTGGCGGCGGTCTGTGACGATCTGGTGGCGCGCTTCCGTCAGCCCGCATTGATCGAACCGTATCTTCCCGGCCGCGAATTCACAGTCGGCATCACGGGCACGGGCCGTCAAGCGGCGGTGGCGGGCTCCATGGAGATCGTGCTGTTGCCGCATGCCGAAGCGGGAGGCTACTCGTTCGACAACAAAGGAAACTATGAGGATCGCGTGGTCTATCCCGCCACCGATCCCGCGCGGGATCCGGTCGCGGCAATGGCGGAACGCATCGCGCTCGACGCCTGGCGCGCGTTGGGCTGCCGCGACGGCGGCCGGGTGGATCTTCGCTGCGACGCATCGGGCCGCCCCCAGTTTCTGGAGGTCAACCCGCTGGCAGGCCTGAACCCCAAGGATTCGGACCTGCCGATCCTCGCGCGCCAGTGCGGCATCACCTATACCGAGCTGATCGGACGTATTCTGGATTCGGCGATTCAGCGGCAAGCGGGCGGATAACAGGCTCAAAGCGGACGGGACGGCACCCCGTTCCTCCCGTGGGAATGGGGCGTCTTTGCAGCTTGGGAAGGCCCCCCCCGAACCGGATTCCGAATGGTCAAAAACAGAATCGCTGCGTGAAAAGGGTGGTACTAGACAGGTCGCACCCGATTCTGTATACTTAATCGCCTTCAACCCCAAAAAAGGATGAATCATATGCGTATCAAAGCAAAAGAACCCGTAAAAAAAGTGGTGAAAGCCGTAGCGAAAGGGAAGGACAAGCCGGTGCAAACCAAGACCCGGCGCACCGCGCCGAAAACCCAGCGCATTCTGTTTAGCGTGCGCGCCGAAGTCGGCAGCCAGGTTTCCCTTGCGGGCAGTTTCAACAATTGGGACCCGACCGCCAAACCCATGACGGACAAGAAGGGTGACGGGGTTTACACCGTAACCGTGTCGCTCGCGCCGGGAACATACGAATACAAGTTCGTGATTGACGGCACCTGGTGTGCGGATCCGGACTGCGCCGATTGGGTGCAGAATGAACACGGCACGCTCAACAGTGTGAAATACGTCAGGTAGGCGGATACCCCGCTTTGCGCGAGGCACACGGCAGGAGACGACGTATGGCGGACGCCAGAATACGTTGCGCCCTGACTTTGGGTGACGGCGCCGGCGTGGGACCAGAACTTGCTCTGCGGGCGTTGGCTGATGAGGAACTCTCCCGAACATGCCAACTGCTCGTCTACGGGAACCGGACTCTTCTGGAGCGGGTGGCCGTCGCCAGTGGCATCCCCTTCGCCGCGACGATCAAAATCCTTGATGGCGCGGAAGGGCCTTTGCCACAGGACGGCCACGTGCTTTTTGATTTTCCCTTTGCCGAAGCCGACTCGATCACGCCCGGAACGGTTCAGGCTGCTTGCGGTCGTCAGGCTTATGAATGGGTGCGCCGCGCAACCCTCGACATCTCCCGTAACCAGGTCGCGCACGCTCTGGTCACAGCCCCGCTCAACAAATCCGCCCTGCACGCCGCCGGAGTACAGGCGGTCGGGCACACGGAGATCCTGAGCGAACTGACCGAGACCCCGGATCCGCGCATGTTGTTTTATGCGCCGGCTTTTTGTGTCTGTCTGGCGACCATCCATGAGCCGCTGGCGCGTGTTTCCGAGTTGCTCACCGTGTCATCCCTGCTCCGTACGCTGCGTCTGACGCACGAGGCCTGCCGGATGTTCGGCACCCCCGCACCGCGACTCGGCGTGTTGGCGCTCAATCCGCATGCCGGCGAAAACGGCCTGCTCGGAACCGAGGAGCGTCGCGTCCTCATGCCGGCTATTGAAACAGCGCGGGCCGAAGGCATTCACGCCTCCGGCCCGCTCGTTGCCGACACCGCTTTTACATGGCTCTTGTCAACCCCGCCGCAATCCGCCCCGTATGACGCCTACGTTGCCATGTACCATGACCAAGGGCTGATCCCTTTTAAGATCGCCGCCTTCGATCACGGTGTCAACGTAACGCTGGGGCTCCCGATCCTCCGCACTTCGCCCGACCACGGAACAGCGTTTGACCTTGCCTGGCAGGGAACCGCCAGCCCCTCCAGCCTGTTCAGCGCCATCCGACTTGCCGTCCGCATGGCGCGGAACCGCATGCCGCCTTGCCCTTCCGTTTCCTGATCCCGCGTTCATTCGCCGATGATCTTCACCAATACCCGCTTGGAACGCAACCCGTCAAATTCCCCATAGAAAATCTGTTCCCACGGACCGAAATCCAATTTCCCCCGGGTTACCGCCACCACCACTTCCCGGCCCATAACCTGACGCTTGAGGTGCGCATCCGCATTATCCTCAGCCCCGTTGTGCGCATACTGACTGTGAGGCTTCTCCGGCGCGATCCGTTCGAGCCAACGCTCAAAATCGGCATGCAGCCCCGCCTCGTCATCATTCACAAAAACACTGGCGGTAATGTGCATGGCATTGACCAGACAGAACCCTTCCTGGATTCCGCTCTCGGCCAGACAGGCCTCTACTTCCGGCGTAATGTTCCGGTATTCACGGCGATGGTCGGTCTTGAACCATAACTCTTTACGGTAACTCTTCACGTTTCCCCCTTTCCGATTTCCCGCACGACCAACCCCTTCGGGTTGGCCAGCACCCGTTCCCCACATGCCCAAACCGAAACCACCAGCCCCATCGCCTCCAGTTCCGCAGTCACCCACCGTAACTTCGCTTCAGGCAACAGACAGGTGATGATCACCCCTTTGATCGAATTGTCGGCCGCATAGGACCGGACCGTTTCAAAATCCCCCAGCACGGGATACCCCGCGATGATCCGCCCTTTCAAATTCACCTCGTCGTCAAGGATCCCGATGATGACCCGGTCATGGTTGCCCGGTCGCTCCATCAGCTCGCGCAGATACGCGCGGAACCGCAATCCCCCCCCGTACGCGAGGAAGCGCAAGGCAGACGGGTTTTCCAGCAGAACCCGGCGCTCCAGCATCTGCATGACCCCGCGCACGCATTCGCGCCAAGCCCGGACACCCGCAATCGGAAAAATCGCCAGCGTACCGAACCGGACGGCGAACCGGATCATCCCGCACCCGTAATCATTAAGCAACCAGATCAATCCCGCCCCAATCGCAGTCCCCGCCAAAACCGACAAGCCCAAGACCACGAAATCGCGGATCTGTGCGCGTCCCCATACGCGCGCATACGTTTTGGTCGCGACCAGCGCCATAAAAACCGGCACGATGAAAACCGGCAACTCCGACAACACGGCGGCCCGGTTAAGGGACAGCCCCGACTCCCACCGCACCACCATCCACGTGCCGCACAGGGCAAACACATCCCAAACGATATAGAGCGGGATAAGCAACCCCTGCCGCATCATCCCGTGCCGACCTGAAAGCAACCGCCCCGTATCCCACAACTCCACCCGTTCCAAATGCCGGACCACAATATAAACCGCCACCACAAACGCGATCAGAAACAACCCCGGCGCGCGTCCTTTCAACATGGTTCCGACCAAACCGATCAACACCAACACTCCGCTGATCACATACAGAATGATCGCGGCTGTCTTCTGATTCATGGTCTGCCGCAACAGCCGGTGATGCACATGATCCTGATCCGGCTGCATGACCCTCACCCGTTTGCCGACCTCTACCAACCCGCTCGGCAGACACGCCCTCACCGAACGCCGCCAGATGGCCAGCAGCGTGTCGAAAAGCGGCACCCCCATGACGAGCAACGGCATGCCCAGCGAGGCCGCCAACCCTTTACGCGATCCGGTCATCAGCGGAAACGTCGCGATGCACAACCCAAGAAACATACTCCCGGTATCCCCGAGAAACACCGAAGCCGGATGAAAATTGTAGCGCAGGAACCCGAGACAGGCGCCGGCCAGCACCAGATACGGCAACGTGGCCGCACTCTTCCCCGTGAACAGCAACGCGCCGATCAGCCCCATCGAAGCGATCAACGCCAGACCCGTCGCCAACCCGTCCATCCCGTCAATCAGATTGAAGGCGTTGATAGCCCCCACAATCCACAGTATCGTCACCAGAAAATCGAGCCACGGCGGAAACGCCACAATAATCCCGCCGACATGGACGCCGGAGAGGTACAGGATCACCGCCACAATGATCTGCCCCGCCAATTTGACTACAGGCCTGAGCCCCCTGAAGTCATCCAGAAACCCGATCACCGCCAGCAGAGCCGAAGCGCCCAGAAAATGCCCCTGCCAATACAGGGTGAATTCGGAGGAGATCGGCGAACGTAACCCCCACACCATCACCCCGAGCACCAGATGAAACGACACGATGATCGCCAGCCCGCCTCCGCGCGGCACCGGTTGCTTGTTAATGCGCCGCGCATCCGGCAGATCCATCATGCCGATTTTACGGGCCGCCTCACGGCAAAGCGGCGTCAACGCCAGCGACACCGCCAGCGCCCCAAAAAACGCGCCCGCGTATTTGACCCCGTCCGTCAGCATCCGGACCACAAAACCTTCCGGAGAATGCATCCATTCTGTGACCCAATTGACCGTCATACGCCTCTCTCAACGCCCGACCATTAGTGCGGGATACAGTTCAGACAGAAACGCCTCGAAAGCCTCAACCTGTTCCGGGGTCGCCAAGCCGGATGCGACATTCACCGCGACCATCACCCACCGGTTGATCCGATTATGAATGGAACGGTCCCACACATCGAGCCAGATCCGCTCCATGTGCGAACAGCTTTCCCGCTCCCGGCTCATAAACCAGTACAGGAGTTGCATCTCGCCTCCACCCGGCCGCGCGGCTCGGATACTGCGGACCCGCAACGGCGCACGCCCCGCCACCCGTAAATCCAACCGTTCGGCATCCAACATCACATATCCCTGCGCCGGCAGACACAATTCGGCCCGGTGAATGCTGCTCCGGCTACGTCCCCCAAGAACCACACTGACCGCATACGAAACCCCGTCCACCGAACGGTAGGTCCGCTTGAGAATCACCGTGTCACGCGGCAGTTCGCTCGCCTCCCCCAGCGAGATCGGGAACAACGCGCCCCCGCAACCGGGGCACCGCTGAGCCGGTTCCGCTTCCGTCGCCCCCGCAGGCTCTTCGCCCCCTTGCAGACACTGGGGGTTGTGACAGAAGAGCGGTTTCCATCCCGTGAACACCCCCACACGTTCCGGCAACGTTTTCGCGATAAACGAGGCATCATCATACACCGCTGGCGGCATCGCGCGATTCGCCGCAAACACCGCCAACACAGCAGCGCACACCCCGCACACAATCCACATCCCTCCCCCACTTCTCTGTTCTGCGTTCTGCGTTCCGCATTCCGCGTTCTGCGTTCCGCATTCCGCGTTCTGCGTTCCGCGTTCCGCGTTCTCCCCCTTCCCCCCCTTCTCCCCCTTCCCGATCCAGTCGCCAGCCTGCACCATCAGCAGAACCCCGACCAGAAACACCACATACCCGGAATAATCATGATAATACCCGGTTGCGGCTTCCTGTCCGAACCAACGCGCGATCAGACAGATGGACATGATGCGAACCATGTTCCCGATCATGGCGATCGGCAGGGAACAGGCGAACAGCGCCCATTTACGCCACAAGCTTCTCTGCGAAAAATACGCATACGCCGCCGTCAGCGCCATCAACGCGAACAAAGACCGGATCCCGCTGCACGGGTCCGCCACATCCACATTGAAGGACCCGCCGGGCACGCGGGAGAAAAGCGCGGTACCGGACCGCTCCACCGCCAAACCCAAACCATTTAAGATACCGGTGGCCAGCACCGAAGTGACGAGCCGCAGATGTATCGTGAAGAAATCCAGAAAGGATGAGAGCGGAACGGTAAAGAAGAGGAACACGGCAGGAAAACGCATGAGCCGCTCCACCCGGCGTCCCCACAAAGCATACGGCACAGACCACACCAACCCGATGAACGAAACCTGCTCCATGCGCGATTGCCCGCCGCGGCTACCGAACCACGCGATCACCAAAAACAACGCCACCCACACCGCCCCCACCCTGTCGGGCCGTCCGGCCGCCTCGCGCAAAGCGTGACGCTGACGCCACAGCACATACAGGCTGAACAGCGGAACCAGCCACCCGTGCGACATGTCTTCCAACGGCTCGGCAAACATCGCGGCCGTGACCACAAACATCGGGCGGTAGTGGATCAGCGCCGCCACGGCAATGATCCCGCAAACGATCACCCGGGTCCATGCGAGAGGTCGCTTCATGATACATCCTTTCCGATGTCGCGAACCATCTCTTGCAAGGCCTCCCGCACCTCGTCCGCCCCCGCTTCCTTCTCCACCATGCGGCGGCAAGCCGCCAACACCCCTTCGACACGCGCGGTATCCGCAGGCGCCGTCTTACTCACAAAAATCTGCGCATGCCCGGTCTTGTAAGCCGAACGTTCGCTCACGTCCAACTCTTCAAACAATTTTTCCCCGGGACGGATGCTTGTGAACACGATCGGAATGTCCTCATAGGGCCGCAACCCCGAAAGCGCAATCATCTCTTCAGCCAGTTCCACGATCCGCACCGGCTCCCCCATATCCAAAACAAAAACCTCTCCCCCTTCTGCCAAGGCCATCGCCTGCAGCACGAGCGCCACCGCTTCCGCAATCGTCATGAAATACCGCCGCATCTCCGGATGCGTGACCGTCACCGCCTCCCCTTTCCGGATCTGCTCGCGGAACAGCGGCACGACGGAACCCGATGATCCCAACACATTCCCGAACCGTACGGCGGAAAAACGCGTCTGCCCGCGTGTGTTCAACTCCTGCAACGCCGCCTCCGCCAACCGTTTGGTCATCCCCATCACCGAGATCGGCTTGACCGCTTTGTCGGTCGAAATCAGAACAAACCGTTCCGTACCGCACGCGACAGCCAGTTCGCCCAGCGCCCGCGTCGCCAACACATTGTTCTTCACCGCTTCAACCGGATTCTGTTCCATCAGCGGCACATGCTTGTGAGCAGCGGAATGCACCACAAGTTGAGGCTTCACTTGACGGAAAACCATTTGCATTCGTCGCGCATCCCCCACATCCGCCAACACCGCCTGAACCGGCGTGGCCACACCCAGTTTCCGGATCTCGCGTTCGATTTCATATAAGGCGTTCTCCGACCGGTCGACCAGCACAAGCAGCCCCGGTCCCGTGCGGAGAACCTGTCTGACCAATTCGCTCCCGATCGATCCGCCGGCCCCCGTAATCAGAACCCGCTTTTGCGTGAACAGCGAAACCACGGGGCCGCTGTCCGTTGTGGCCTCTTCACGCCCCAACAGATCCGATACATCGATATCCCGGATCTTGGATGCGGTCAGGCTCCCCTCGATCAACTCATAGTACCCCGGCACAATCCGCGCCGGCACATGCGCCCGCTCGCACAACCGCACCACCCTCCGGATCACATTCCGTGGCACCCGCACCATCGCGATGACCACCTCATCCACCGCGTATTTGTGTGCCGCCTTGGGCAGATCCCGGATCTCTCCCACCACCGGAAACCCCTGTATCCGGGCATGTCGCTTAGCTGGATCGTCATCCAGAAACCCCACCACCCGCTGACGCCTGCCGCCCTGACGCTTCAACTCGCGCGCCACCAGATTCCCGGCCTCACCGGCCCCGACCAACAACACCCGCCTCACCCGTCTCGCTGTGCGGGTTCCCTTCGGCGACACCTCCTCCCGCGCCCCAGAAAAACCCTCAACCATCAGGCGCCACAGCAACCGTACACCCAACAATCCGCCCGTGACCAGGAAACTGTTGAAAAACGTGATACTATAAGGGGGGCGCAAGGACTGGTGCCCCGGCAACGTCATCCGCAACAACACCAGAACAAGGGTCGAAAAAAAACCAGCGCAGACAAATTGCGGGACATCCCCGACACTCACATAACGCCACAAAAGCCTCCTGCACCCGAAAAGCCACAACGCCACCATTTGCACCGCCCACACCGTGATGAAAGATCGTGCCACACCCCCCCATCCCCAATGCGGCTCCGCAAAATCAAAACGCAGAATGAAAGCGGTCAAATACGCGACCGCCATAACCGCCGTATCCAGCAGAAAACATCCGAGCCTGCTCAATCCGACTCCGAAACGTTCTTGCCACTCTTTTTTCATACGGTTTGTAAATTTAACCACAATCTACCCTATCAGACAATTCCCTATCACTTCACCGATGCGGATCACCTCCGCCCGCTCTAACCCGCTACCCGACGGCAGACAGAGCCCGTCGGCGAAAAGACGCTCACCAACCGCACCCCCGTAAATCCGGACACCCCTGAACACGGGCTGCAGATGCATCGGCTTCCAGACAGGCCGCGCTTCGATGTTCTCCCGTTCCAACGCCGCGATCACCCTCAGCACCTGTTCGCCCGGACCGTGCCCGTTTTTACACTCCCCATTGCGACCACTGGATGGCTGCCATTCCCTTTTACCCTCCCCATTGCGACCACTGGGTGGTCGCAATAACTCGATCACCGTGAGCCATCGCGTACACCGGCCATACGCCGCTTCCGGCATAAAGCGACACGCCACCCGCCCCTCCAACACTTCGCGGTACCACTCGAAAATCCGCTGCTTCCGGGCAAGGATCTGATCCAACACCTCAAGTTGTCCCACGCCAATCGCCGCCAGAATATTACTCATCCGAAAGTTGTATCCCAACTCGTCATGCTCGTACCAGACAACCGGTTCGCGCGCCTGCTGCGATCGCTTCCGCGCCCGTTCGATCACTCCGGCATCGCGCGATACGATCATCCCTCCCCCAGAAGTCGTGATGATCTTGTTGCCGTTAAACGAATACACCGCCGCCCAGCCGGCCTGCCCGGCAGTTCTCCCTTGAACGTTGAGCGTTCTCCCTTTCTCCCCTTCTGCGTTCTGCGTTCTGCGTTCTGCGTTCTGCGTTCCCGCGACCACTGGGTGGTCGCCATTCCCTTTTACCCTCCCCATTGCGACCACTGGGTGGTCGCC
>JAPXSY010000086.1:0-11232 GCA_033812795.1 Kiritimatiellia bacterium | reverse complement strand
TGTCGTGTAGTTTTCAAAAGCGGAATTTGTGTAGCGAGCAAAAGCGGAAAATCCAGAGCGTGGGAAAATAGCAGGAGAGAAGATCATTCAATGAGGACGGTTGGAGAACAAGACGATTGGGAGCTTGCCCTTCTCCGGCTTCTCCTTGAGGATTGAGACCGTGCCGTCCAGATGCCCGCAGAGCACGACCCGAGTTCCGGCGGGCACCCGCGTGGGAAAGCACTCGGATCGGAATGGCACGCGGCCTCCCGGTTGCGCGACGATGGAGTGCCAGGATGCCCAGACGTAGTTCCACCAGGGGTCTCTGGGCACCGGGCGCAGCTTGTTCCGCCCTTCTTCCATGGCCTTGTCCCAGGCTTGACCGGGCGTCATTTTAAGCTCTCTGTGCTGCTCATGCAGGTTGCGGTGATTGCGCAGGAGCAGGATGTGGTTGTTGACGTCTTCCAGATCAGAGGCGCCCGTCACACCGTTGAGCGCGAAGTAGGGCGGCAGGCGCTCCTGCCAGACCTGGTGGATGCGCTCGACCTTTCCCTTTGCCTCGGGTGTGTTGGCGACGATGAACGACACGTCGTAGAACAGCAGCCGTTTCTCGAGCCGGGTCACGCTGTCCTCCTTGCCGCCCGTGAAGATGCCCGCCTGATCCACGTAGATTGCCAAGGGCAAGCCGAACTCCATGAACGCGTTGTGAAGAAAGTGCAGGTAGGCGGGCACGCTCTCGCTGCGGTAGATGGCGCAGCCGACCTGGAGGCGGCTGCAGTCGTCGATCATGTCCAGCAGCGGGTAGGCCGGCGCGTCGGGGCCGAACCAGCGGTGGGGGGTCGCGTCCAGCTGCCAGAGTTCGCCCACGGACTGCCGTTGCCAGCGCCTCAGGTGGGCGGGCAGGCGGGGCGGCTTCGGGGCCTGCCGGACGCCCTCGCGGATCGCCCATTGCCGCACCTGCGAGCGAACCAGCGCAACGCCGAACTGGCGGTTCGCCTCGCTCGCCGCGAACGAATAGTTGTACCCGGCGGCGAGTGACACGCGGAGGAAGGCGGTGACGCACCTATCCCACGGGGGGGCGCGGTTGCCGCCGGACAAGCCGGGCTGCCAGATGTCAGCCCGCCCTTCCGCCCGCGCCCTCAGGTAGGCGCTCCGCAACTCGTAGAGCCGTGTCTTGCCCACCCCCAGCGAATCACAGGCCTGGGAAACCGGCATCGCACCTTCGCATACCTGCCTGAGCACATCGTGGATGTGCGCCAGGCCCAACCGTGAACGTATCTGTTTTTTCATGCGGCAATTATACGCCGCATTCCGCTTTTGCTCGCTACACGGGCGCCGCCCCCTAGGGGGCGGTACAACACCTCTCACCCTCCCCCTCTAACTCACCATCCTCCAAGACATTACGCCTCTTTCCCCTTCCGCTTTTGCTCGCTACACGCGGTTTCCGCTTTTGCTCTATCCAACCGTCCGCTTTTGAAATTCCCACGACACAAAAAACGATTGCGGGCTTTGCCCGCATCTCCGACTTTGATACGGTATAAGGATTCAACTGTGACGAAGTGAAACGCTGACCCATGACCGTGACTCTCCCAGAACAGTGTCTGCACGACCCGGTGTCCGGCATCTGGCGGACTTGTCTTCCGACTGTCGCGCGCCTCTCTTCGTCGGATACGTTGATGCTGGATGCGGACAGCGTGATACGGTGTGACGGGGCTGGCGAAGCCCTGATTCTGGAACTCCACCGCCGCGCCGCGAGTCAGGGGTTCACGCTCCAATGCCGGGATGCGCGGGGGGTTGTGGCGCGCACGCTCGAACGGTTCCGTGTCGAGCGTTTCACCTCCTCCCTTGCGACGCCCCATCCGGTGCGCCACACGCGGCTGTGCGAACAGCTCGGGCGCACCTGCGTGCACCTCGCCACCGGATTCCGTGACCAGACTGCGTTTCTGGGCGAGGCCACAGTCTCGGCCCTTTCCCTGCCGCGGCAAGCCGGACGGTTCCGGTTGCGGGACGCCCTGCTGCATTTCGAACGCGCGGGAATCGATGCGCTGCCCATCGTGTTGCTGATCGGTTTTCTGTTGGGGCTGATCCTGGCTTTCATGTCCGCCACCTCCTTCCGGCAATTCGGGGTCGAGGTCTATGTCGCCGATCTGATCGCCATCGGCCTGTTCCGGGAGCTGGGCCCGCTCATCACCGCAATTCTCCTCGCGGGCCGCTCCGGTTCCGCGTTCGCCGCCGAAATCGGCACCATGAAGGTGAACGAGGAGATCGACGCGCTGGTGACCTTGGGCCTGCGGCCGGTCACCTTTCTGGCGCTGCCGCGCATCCTTGCCGCCACGCTCGTGATGCCGATCCTCAGCACCTTTTCCGTTCTCGCGGGACTTTTGGGTGGTGTTCTGGTGATGGCCGCGCTCGGCGTCCCGCCGCTCGTTTTTTGGCAGCATGCGATCCGGGCGACCTCCCTGAACAACGTCCTGTTCGGTCTCGTCAAAGCGGCGGTTTTCGGGTTGCTGGTCGGGCTCGTGGGCTGTGCCCACGGATTGCAGACCCGCCGCGCCGCGGACGGGGTCGGCCGCGCGGCCACCGCGGCAGTGGTAGGCAGCCTCGTGTTGATCACCGTGGCGGACGGCCTGTTCGCCGTGCTCGCGTATCTGCTCGGAGTGTAACATGACCGGATCCCCTGTCATCGAAGTCGAACATGTGTGTGCCGGATACGACACCGCCCTGCTCGATGACGTTTCGTTTCAGGTTAACCGGGGTGAGGTGTTCGTCATCCTCGGCGGATCGGGGTGCGGCAAAAGCACCCTGCTGAAGCATCTCATCGGCCTGATCCCGCCGCTGGGCGGCACCATCCGGCTGATGGGCGACCGGCTGTTCGGCAGCCCGGAAGCGGAACGTGAACGGGCCATGCGCCGATTCGGCGTGACCTATCAGAGCGGGGCCCTGTTCGGATCGATGACGCTCTTGGAAAATGTCTGCCTGCCGCTCGAATCCTTCACCGCGTTGCCGCGCGAAGCGCGGGATCTCCTGGCGGAAATGAAACTCGATCTGGTCGGACTCAAGGCGTTTGCGGATTTCTTTCCGGCGGATATCAGCGGCGGCATGAAAAAACGCGCCGCGATCGCGCGGGCCATGGCGCTGGACCCGGAAATCCTGTTTCTGGACGAGCCGTCCGCAGGTCTGGACCCCGTCACCTCCGCCGAACTCGACAGGCTCATTCTCCAGTTGCGCGACACGCAGGGCGTAACCGTCGTGATGGTTACGCATGAACTCGCCAGCATCCATGCGGTGGCGGACCGTTGCGTGATGCTGGACAAGACCGCACGCGGCATAATCGCCGAAGGTCCGCCCGCAGAACTCCGCGACCGGCCGCCGAACGCCACAGTGCGCGCGTTTTTCCAACGGGAAGGAAACCGGACCGGGGCATCCGGTTCACACGAGGTGTCCAAATGAACGAAAACAAGGCCAATTACGCGAAGATCGGGTTTTTCGTCCTCGCTGGCATGGTGCTGATGATCATCGTGATTGCGATCGCCGGATCGCGCGGTCTGACGAAGCGGGCCATTCTGGCGGAGACTTTTTTCTCCGAATCCGTGACCGGTTTGGACATCGGGTCCCCGGTGAAATACCGCGGCGTGCCGGTCGGCGAAGTCAAGCACATCGGGTTCGTGTACAGCGCGTACCGGGAGCAGGCGCACGAAGAACTGACCCCCGCCCGGGCCAGACAGATTCTGGTCGTTATGGCTCTGGATCCGGAACGCTTCGGCCTGCTGGGCTCCGAGCGGGCCGACGCGGTTCTGAACCAATTGGTCGCGCAGGGCCTGCGGGTCAAAATCGCCAGTTCCGGCATGACGGGCCTCGCCTTTCTGGAGATGGATTACTTCAAGGGACAGCCGAGCGAGCCGGCACCGGCCGAACTTCAACTGGAAACCCACCACCCCTACATCCCCTCGGTCGCCAGCACCATGACCGCTCTGAAAAAAGCGGTGGATGACGTGTTCGTCAAATTGAGCGCTGTTGACCTTCAGGCCTTGGGCGACGAGTTTCTCGCAACGCTCTATCTGGTACAGCATGCGCTCGCCCACACGGATGTGGCCACGCTGGCAGAGGAAACCACCGCACTGATGACGGAACTGCGGGAATCCAACCGCTCGCTGAAAGGCCTGCTGGATTCGCCGGAACTTGGCCGCCTTCCGTCCACCCTTGCCGCAACCGCCGAAAGCGCGCGACGCACCATCGAGCGGATCGAATCGCGAATCGACCCCATGACCGCTTCGGTCACCAACGTGACCGGCCGCGCCGTCTGCCTGATGGAACAGGCGAACGGCCTCCTCGAACAGCACGGCGCACAGATCGGCGTGACAGTGGAGGCCTTGGCCCGGACCGCCCAAACCTTAGACCGGACCGCCGCGACACAACAAGGGGATGTCGCCGCGTTACTTGAAGATCTTCGGCGCGCGGCCGATGGACTGGAGCGGATCATCAGTAACCTGACCTCCGCCCCGTCGGCCCTGCTCTTCGGTCGCCCGCCCGCACCGCTTCCGGAAACCCGGAAACCTTGAAACCCGCCACACAGGAAAAAACCCCATGAACCGGATAACCTCGCTCTGCATCTCGCTCATCGTACTGGCCGGATCATCCGGCTGCCTCGGCGGCGCGCGCGCGCACCAGATCGCCGACCGCCAGAAACGCTCGTTTCTGCTGGAGGCCTCCGCCGCCCAACCTCTGGCACCCGCCCCCCGCTTTGGCGCGGCCTTGCTACGCTCCCTGCGGGTTCAGCCGCCATTCGACGCGCGCACCTTCCTGATCCGGCGCGGCCAAAACGAATTCGCCGCCGACTTTTATCACGGCTGGATTGCCCCGCCCGCAGTCCTGATCCGCAGCCAGACCGCGCGGTATCTGCGTGAAACCGGTCTGTTCGGGACCGTATTCGACCAGCCCGGCGGCACACGCGTTCCGCTGGGGCTGGAGTGTATCGTAAGCGATCTGTACCTCGACCACTCCGGGGAGCAGCCCGCCGCAGTCGTTGCAATGCGGGTGCTGGTTCTTGATGAGCGCACCACGGATTTTCCCGTGCTGTTCACCTGCGAGAAGCAGGCGCGCGTTCCGCTGGCCTCTTCCGATGCGGGCACGGCCGCGGAAGCGTTCGGCCTCGCCCTGACGCAAACACTGGAGGCCGTGGCACAATCATTGGCCACCGCACCACTCAGCGAGATCCGCTAAACCGAAAAAGAGCAGTTGAACCTTCAACCCTCTTTGGTTTCAAGGTTTCAGGGTTTCTGGGTTTCAAGGTTTCAGGGTTTCAGGGTTTCATCCCAATCGGGGTCGGGATCGCTATCGGGATCGTCGACCCGCGACCCGCGACGATCGACAGGGACGCCCGCGTTTCCGACACCGCAGGTCGCTCGTCGCGGTTCGCGGGTCGACATATAAGGTCTGACGGGAGAAGCGGGCGTCCCGCATACGCACCGCAAAACCCAATGTTTGCGGGGCTTTGCTAGAATTCTACCCGTTCAACTGCTCCTTTTAGACTAAAACAAGCTCAGTGAATTTCGTCGGTGACCAGCGGAATATAATCGAGGCCTTCCCGGCGATCGATCACACGGATCGTTTTCCAACGGCCCGTTCGCCAGCGCCACCAGAACCCGGAGGCCAGAACCGAAATATAGACGGCCATCCATACCCACAACCCCAGGATACCGAAACCGAGGCGTAGCAAGACCAGCGAACCGGGAACCAAAAACAGCCAGCTTCCGATGATCATGTAGACCATGACGAAATGCGTGTCTCCCGCGCCTTTCAACGCGCCGCTCAAGACGATCGACACGGTGTCGAGCACTCCCCAGATGGTCATGAGCCACAGCATGACGCGTCCGGTTCCCAACAGTTCCGCAGTGGAGAACGCCGCATCGGGAGGACGGAAAAGTTCAAAATACAGGTGCGGGAAGAGTACAAAAGTGGAACCGATCACACACATATAAGCGAGTCCCATCTTGAGCCCGGTATATCCCGATCGTTCAGCCGCGTCCGACCGTCCAGCCCCCTGATGCTGCCCCACCAGCATGGAGGCCGCCAACCCGAACCCCAGCAGCGGGGCGAAAGCCAGGTTGTTGATGCTGAACGCGATGTTGCTGGCCGCCAACGCCACCTCGCCCAGCCGTCCCGTCAGCATGATGAAGACGGCGAACGACCCGACATCCATCAGTAACTGCAGACCTGATGGCGTGCCGTACCGCACGATGCGACTTAACATCCGGTAATCCGGAAACCAGAAGTCGGAGAACAGCGTTCCCGCGGAAGAATCCGGACGCGAAGCGTTCCGCCTCTCCTCCATGCAAATCCGGCAGGCTTGATAAAACGGGAGCCCTTGCAAGAGGCAGGTGACCGCACTGGAGATCAGTGTCGCGTATGCCGCGCCCGCGATGCCGAGTTCCGGGCACCCCCATTTTCCGAAGATCATGACGTAATTGAGCACGACGTTGAGCGAACAGCCGATGAGATTCGACTTCATGTTGACGCTCGTCTTCCCGATGCCCATGAAGTACCCGCCCACAGCGGCGTTCAACGGAACGGTTATCCCGCCTGCCATCAAAATCAGGAAGTACGTTTTCTCAGCCTCGAGCACTTCAGGCATATGGCCGAAGAGGGTCATGATGCCGCACCCGAGCGGAATCTGCAGCAGGATCAGGGGCCAGGAGCCGAGCGCCAGCCAGATGCCTTGGATCGTGGCGCGCACGCATTGCACCGGATCGTTCGCCCCATAGTAATGGGCGGTGAAAGTGCCGGCGTATCCCGCGAGCGCTTGAAAGAAACAGATCAGCGTGTGCGCGAGAGCGCCCGCCGGCAAAGCCGCTTGAATCGTCACGCTGCTGTAACGCGCAAGAAACACGCGGTCGCAGAACTGCATGATGGTGTAGGACGCCATACTGAGGATGAGCGGAGTGGCGATCCGCCACATCTCCCGGTATCCGCCCGGCAACACCGCGCCACGCTCTCCCCCCACGCCCACACGCCCCCTTCCCGGGCCCCGTCCTTCCGACCCTGGCTGTATCACCCTGACAGGATCACACCGGCAACCCGGACAGCGCGGGGCGATCCGCCTGCGCGTCGCCCCACACCTCCGGACTGCCGGTCCGGGCCTGCGGCCCGCACGGCCTACAACAGCTCGTTGACCCGCGCCATCACATCAAACGCGTCCGCCACATAGACCACATCCGCCTTGCCCTGCGCCCATCCGCAATTCGGATCGAGATTGACTGCGCGGCGTTCGTTGATGAAACGCCAGCCCACCGCATGCGGCTCTTCGCCGTGGCAGCAGGTCGCCAACCCTTTCGGATGACGCGGTGTGGAACCCGTCTGGCCAATCTGGTTCATATGCGACATGAAATGCAGCGTCTCCTGACCCTCGCTCTGGATGTCCACCAGCGACTTGCTGCTGCCGAGCGAGGCCTGTGTCTTCCCCAGAAACGTCTGGATCAACCCACTGGCCTCCGCGATATGCGGCTGGCCGTCCTTCTGCTTCTTCGTCCACCCGGCTCCCGCCACAAACAGCAGCGGGGCGTCCGGACGGATCGTCTGCGCGTCCGCCGCAGGGGCGCGGGCCCCCGTGACCGTCGTGCGCTGCCCATCCTCCGCAAACGCGACCTCCACCGTCTGTGCCGACGCGCTCCCGGCGGCACCCTCCCACGGCGCATTGACCCCGCTATCCACCACCAGCAGCCACGGCCGCGCCGCACGGCTGAAAGAACCCAAAATCCGCTGACGGTAAAACCAGCGCTGCACGCGCACCGAACCGTCCGGCGCCGCCTGCTGCGCAACGATGTGGGTGTCGATCACGGCACCCAGACGGTACGACGCGCCCGGCAGGCACCGCATGAACCGCGAACTCCCCGGCGCCACCACGATCTGCGCGCCCGCCGCTTTGACCAAAGCCGTGACCGCCGCGGCATCCGTCGCGTAGCGCGCCGGATACACCGCCTCATCGCCGATCACCCAAAACGACGCGGCACCGCAGCCCGCCACCGTATCAGCAGCCGCCGACGCCCCTTTTCCGATCACACCGACCGACAGCGCCGCGCCGGATTGCGCGGCGAGTTGGCTCGCGGCCGTCAGCGCCTCCCGCGCCGCTTTGGGCAGACTGCCGTCCTCTTGCGTGTGCATCAACGCCAAAACCGTTGTCATATCCAATCCTCCCTGTTCCGCTACGCTTTGATCCATTCCACGATTTCGCGGGCGATCTCATCCGCCGTCGCATCCTTCACAATCCTCGTCTGGCGTTTTTGCGACGGGAGTTCGACATCCCCGTAGGCCATGCCGCCCACGCCCGCCGCCGCAGGTTTGGCCTTTTGGAGCGCAGGCATCACCCCGCGCATGTTGGCCATGCCGATCTGCGGATTGTTCGGCGGTTCCGGCAGGTTGCCGGTCGCCCAAGCCAAAACCGCTGGCGCCCCCGCGCAAACCGAAACCTGATATTGCCCTCCCTCAATCCGTTCCAACACCTCGAAACCGCCTTCGGGCCGCACGGTCAGCATATCGACGCCGACAAACTGATCGCGGATGCCCAACCGCTCGCCCACCACCTGCAACGTCACACCCGCGTCACGCGAGGCCGACGCGCATCCGCCGAAAACCAGCAGGCGGGATTTGTCCAGACCGGGAATCGCCTCAATGGCCCCGGCCAAAGCCTCCGCCACGCCCAACGCATCCGTGAAGCCGCTGGCGCTGCCGTCCAGCGCGATCAACTCAAACGGCACCTTCTGGGCCACGGTCATCATCAATTGCTGCAACTTGGCCTTGGGGCCGAGGCTCACCAGCCAGACCTTGCTGCCGGGAAACCGCTTCGCCAAGTCCGCTGCCTCGTACAGCGCATGCGCCGCCCACGGGTCCAGCACCGAAGGCAGCATCATTTCGTTTTTCAATCCGGGACCCTGCGGGGTGGACACCGGTTCGAGCGTCTGGAGCGGATCAGGCACCAGACTACCGCACACGACAAGTTGAAATCCGTCTGTCATCGTTCTCTCCTTTGCCACACACTATAGCAGATGGCCCTCACCGGGTGGAATGCCCTTTTTCCGCCCGCGCCGCAGGCGGTAAATTCGGTTCTTGCCACCGGTCCGCATGAAACGGCATAATGCGCACGCTTTTCGGGGCGGTTATCTCAGTTGGTTAGAGAGTCTGGTTTACACCCAGAATGTCGGGGGTTCGAGTCCCTCACCGCCCACCAGCTTTTGACCTCGTTTTTATTGAAAAAGCCCAATAAAAGCGGGGTTTTTTGTTTATGCGGCATAGTTGCCCCTTGGCTTGCAACAATATGAAACAAGCTGATTTATAGGGGTCAAAAACCCAAACAAAAGCCCAAACAAACCCAAAAGCCCAAAATCGGTTATACGCTTGCCCGCTTAGTTTTCATGCCGTTTATGGGTTTCCGCGCCGCCCTTGCGCCTGTGTGTGTGTGTTTTGGATTACACACACAAATTTACAGCCCTGAAAGCGGTTTCACGCTTGCCCGCTTGGGTGTAATGGCATTTTAGACGGTCACAAGCCGCTTGTTTGGGCTTTTCGGAAGCCCAAACAGCCACCAGCCCCAGCCCTGCCGATCTCGGGACACACGCGCTCTTAGCGAACGCGGCGAACGGGTTGCGGCGGTCTAATGCCGACAAGCGGCGTTGCGTGGAGATTGCGCTAAAGGAGTTCGGCAAGCTTTCAAGCCGGGCTATTGCGGAATTGTGCGGGGTGTCACATCCGTTTGTCGATGGGCTTAGAGATGTGGAAACGGTTTCCACGTCTACCCGCGTTGACACTATGGGGCGCAATCAGCCCGCGCATAAGAGCACACCGAAAAAGCCGTCCATATTCGCGCCAGACGCGCCGGAAGCCGACGGACGTGCATTCATACGCCCCTGCCAGCCCTCGCCCGTGTAACGCATCCTGAGCACTGTTCCGGCGCAACAAAAAGCCCGCCCCTGCCGATTAGGACAAGGACGGGCACCGGGGTTTGATCTGGGGTGCGCTAGTTCGCATCCTCAATTTTCTGATGCAAGGCTTCAAGTGCTTGGTGTAAAAGCTCGGCCTTGCGCCCGATCTCGAAAGCGGCCAAAGACAACTTTCTGAAAGTCTCCAGAACCGCCTGCTTTTGCTCGCTTGTCATTGCTTCACCTCCGTCCCCGACGCGCCGCAACGCGGGCAATGATGCTGTTTGTACAAATAATCCCAAGCCAACCGGGGGTCGTTTTCTTCCATCTCGGTCGGGGGTCTCGCCGTCCAAGTTTCGCCGCAATCGCGACAAAAATACTCTTTCATTGCTGAACCTCCGTTTCTTTTTTCTCGGTGATCGCATCCGCATAAAGTGCGCCGATCTCCGTTTCTGACAACTCGCCTTTTTCGGCCAGCCGTTCGGCAATCGCTTTAACCGCGTCCATCCGCCTAGACAAGATCGCGCAACTGTGTCGATAAGCCAGCAACCGGAAGCTGTCAGCAAGCAAGTGATCGCTTTCCGAAAACGCCAGCCTCGCGACTTCCGCCGCGTGCGCCGTGTCCGATTGATTACCGTGTCCGCAATCCGGCAACAAGTGCGCCGCGCCGCGCCATAGCGCAGTCGCCGCCGCGCCTGCCAGTGCCAAGCCCGCAGCATTCAAGCAAGCCCGCAGGTCGCCCGCCAAGTGCGAAAAGTCGGCCTCTGTGTCCACGACCTCACGCGCCGCCTGCTCGGGTTTGTCATCCGCGCCGCAGCATATCCCGCGGGCATTTTCGACGGGTTCAGCGAAAACGGCGCATCGCCCAGGACTGCCATAAATGACCAGCCGAAAAACGCTGTGTCCGCTTTCGTGAATGCAGGTTTCAAGTCGATCATGTTTCATAATCAAAATCCTTTGAAGAGCGGACGGACGGCACAAGACCGCCCGCCCGCGTGGTGGTTAAACAAACCTGCCGACGTGCTCGGCTTCATCGACGCAACGCCCGCCGTCGAAAGTGCCGGATACACGCGCCGCAACGAGCAGTGCCGCCTGTTCGGCCGCCCGCCAGAACGATTGCCGCAGCGTGTGCCTTTGCTGGCCTAACCGCGTTTTTTCGAGTTCGTCACGACCAGCCTGCCGACGCGCCTCGGTCAAAGGCAGGTGGCCGATTGCCCATGCTTGCGCCTCGCCCGCATTCGCAAAAATGCCGGGTAACGCCTTCAGCAGCGTTTTGGCCGCAGCAGCCGCAGCTTTGCCGACGTGATTTTCACGCGGCGCAGCAATCGCAGCTTCGACGTCCGTC
>JAPXSY010000085.1:0-11423 GCA_033812795.1 Kiritimatiellia bacterium | reverse complement strand
GCGGACCGGCCGGCCGCGCGCGCGGCCACGGCCTCGGCCAAGCTGGTGCTGCGGCCATCCGTACCGGATGCCGCGGCGGATTTCGCGCCTGTCGCGCTCGTATCCTCTTTCTTGCTGGTCACATTGCCGATCAGGTCGTTCAGCATGGTGGAGACCTCTTCGGCGTCGGCATACTCCAGCCGCAACACCTCCACCTTCACATCCGGCGCGGTCTCAATATCCAACACGGTGATGACCTTGTCGAAGAACTTCATGTTGTCGGCCCGCGTGACGATGATGAGCTGGTTGGACCGCTCGTCCGCCAGAATCTGCACCTTGCCGCGGATCATGCCGCGGTCGGCGTCACTGATGAGCGTAGCGAGGTTCTCATTCGGCTTGGCGGCCGGCTCAGGCTGCTGCTGCCCGCGCAACCGGGTCAGACCGGACGGCAGGGGCCGGGAGGAAGTCGTTCGGGAGAAGCCGGGTGCGCCGGACACGTTGGGCTTGATCTCCTCTTTGGCCTGAGTCTGCTTTTGCGACTCGGCCACGATCTCTTCCAGCCGCTTCTTGATATCCTCGGCCTTGGCGTACCGGATCGCGCGGACATTGACCTCCTCCAGCACCACCAGGGGCTGGTCGATGAATTTGATGATCTCCAGCATGCGGTTGATATTCTCCTGGGTGTCGGTGACCAGGATGCTGTTGGTGCGCTCGAACATCTGGAACAGGCCGTCCGGTTTTTTGAACCCCTCCAGCGCCTTTTGCGCCTCTTCGGCCGTGATGGCCTTAAGCTGGATCATCTGGCTGACCACCCGGTTTTTCTCGGGATGCCCCTTCTCCGGGCTCTCCATCAGAATCTGGATGCCGTCCGTCCGGACCGTCTTGCGCGCCAGCACCTTCATGAACTTTTCGCCGAAGGGTTCCAGCACAATGCCGTTCATGCTCAGCACCACTTCGATCGCCTCAATAAACTCCTCGCGCGAAAGGACCACATCCGGCTGGCTTTTCAGCGTGATGTTGGCTTTGGGCGCGTCCGGCGCGATGAGCAACGTTTTACCGGTCTCCTGGGCGTACGCCTGCAGGATGATGTCCGTGGGCGCGTTGTCGAATTTGAGCGAGGGGGTCGTGGTCTTGGATTTGGGCTCCGCCCCGGTTTCGTCGGGGGTCTCCGTCGCATCGCCCGCAGACAACGGCGCAACGGAAACGGGAGCCCCTGCCGTTGCACGCAGCGAACGGAGCGGCGGACGCGACAGACGCGACGAGCGTGAATTCAAGGCCCGCTGCGGAGCCGGGACTTCAACAACTGGCGCGGGTGCGGGATTCGCGTCGCCCGCCGCTGGCGCGGCCGCCGCGTCCGGAGCCGGGTCCTGAGCCAACGTCGTTACGCCGAGAGCCAGCGCACACACAGCCCCGAATACGACCCAATCGTTTCTCATGTTCTTCATACCTGTTCCCTCAAAACCAAAAGGTCCTTACCTTTACGCCCTTCCTCTTCCATCCTCATCCTCGCGTACGTGAACATGTACCGCTTCGCTGTGACCGTGTACGGTCCTCCAGACATTGGAACGTTCAACTCTCAACTTCCTTCTCCCGCCACCGGATTCGTCACCGCGGTTCCTGTCCCGGGCGGAGGGATCGCCGCACTGTTCGTCACTGTCCCATCCGCCGTCGGCGGCAACCCATTCGTCTCCGCCCCCGCCGACACGGAAGGCGGAGGCAGCGACTCCGCGTCCCCCCGCATATAAGCGCAATACAGGGTGAACGAGCCCTTCAGATAACCGGGCTTGGTGGACGGCCGAATGAAGAGCTGCCGCACATCCAACATCGCGCCCTGCTGGTGCAAGTCATACAGAAAACGGACCAGCGATTCAAGCGGAGCCTCCCAATCCTTGCACTCGATCGGCAACTCGTACACATCCCCGACCTCCTGTTCTTTGTTAGCCTGACGCCGCGAAATGGCGAACCCGTTGCGCGTGGCCGTGGAATCCATCAAGTTCAGCCAATGGGTATCCACATCCTTCTCGTACGGAAAAATCGGCATCAGTTCGCGCATCGCTTCATACCGCTCCGCCCACATGTCGCGGGCCGCGATCAGCTCACGCTCTTCCGTGACCTTACGTTGGGCCGCCATAAAGGTCCGGCGCGCGGCCTTCCAGTTCGCGGCCTGCTTTTTGTAACTCAGCGCCGCCACGGCATAGAGCACGAGCACGGCCGTGATCAGCAGCATGTTCTTCTCTCGGGAGGAGACCGCACTCATTTCTGCGTCACCCCCTTGAACTTCGCGTCCACATCAAATTTGTGCAAACCCTTGCTCGCCGACGGCCCCACGAGGCCGACCGTCTCGAACAACGGACTTTCCGTCACCGCGTTTTTGAAATCGTACACCAGCGTGGGTTGCACGGCGTCACCCGAAATCCGCACCCCGTCGTCACGGCGATAGGTGAAGCCCGCCAGCGTGATCCCGGGCGGCAGACGCTCCGAAACCAGTTTCAGCATCTCGAGTGCCGAGTAGGTACGGTCCGTATAGGCCTGGATGAGGTTGACCCGCTCGCGGGTGTCCGCCACCGCCTTGTGGGCCTTGAAATGCGCGCGGGAGGCTTGATTCTGCCGCGCCGTAAGCTGCCGGTAGACCACGGGGCCCGAAAACAACACGCCCATCCCGAGCACCCACACCACCAGTGCCGCAACCACGCCGGTCAGCACCCGGCGCCGCACGGCCTCCTCTTTCATTGCATCGCGCCAGACTTGCGGCGTCAGATCCAACGTTGCCCCTTCGCCCGTTCGCAACGCGACCCCCTCGACCCCGCCGTCCTCCGAGGGCGGCGTCTCGAACCGCACCGGCGCACCGGTCAGTTTCTCCAACCGTTCCCGCAAAGCCGCCGTAGGCGGCTGATGCGAAAGGATGACCAGTTCGGCGACCGCTCCGTGCCCGGCCTCCAGTTCCGCGTTCAGCAGGGAGAGCATGACCTCACGCACCAGACTTTCGTCATCCGGCAACGCGCCCAACCCCCGCACGAGCACCGGCACACCCTGATCCAAAACCAGAAGATCCCAACCGCCGTCCGGATCGGCGAGCACTACCCGGCGTCCGGGCCGGTCGAGGTGGCAGGGCCCGCGCACCGTGCGGAACCAGCCCAAGATCGAAGCGTCGGTACGCAGCACCTGCAATCCCGACGCCCGCAACGCACCGCCCAGATCCTCGAACACCGCCTCGGGCAGAGCCGCGGCAAAAACACGGAGACTCGTCTCCGTCTCACTGACGATTTCGAACCCGACCGAAAGTTCCTCTCCCGGGAACGGGGAGAGCTTATCCATCTGCAGCGTCACCGCTTCCGCCAGGTCCTCGCGCATCTCGACCGGAAAACTCAGCACGCGGACCAGCAGACGCGAAAGCGGCAGCGCGATCACCACCCGGCGCACCCCCAAAGCGTTGCGCGCCGCAGAAAACGCCCGGGCGAGCGGCGTGTCGCTTTCGACCACCGTACCCTGTTCCGTCTCTGCCGCCCCCTCCGCAACATCAACCTCGGCGTCCTCAAGCGGCCACACCCCACCGCCCGTGCGCGTCCAGGCATCGCGCCCGCGCGGGGCGAACCGCACCCCGCGCAACACGCCACCTTCCGCCAACAACGCTATGATCTCACTCGGTCTGCTCACTCAAACAACCTTTTCCGGCACCCGACTCACGACACTCAGATCACGGGTTTCTCGTCTTTCATTTCCTGCTGCCCGCCCTTCACACTAGAGCGGCCCGCTTCCCGGCAGGGACGGTTCCCCGAACCGTCCGCGGACGCCTCGGGGAGGCGTCCCTACCCTCAAGCACGCACGAATGCACTTCCTCATGGGTCCTCCCGCCATCTCACGTAGCGGACCTTGTCGCCCTCCACAATCGCCATCGCCTCAATCCGGTGGGAGATCCCACCCGCCTCCCCCTCCACTTCGATTTTGAAGTACTTTTCAGGAGCGTAACTCAGGAAATCGCTCGCCGTCAGGGGTATCCCTTCGATACGGGCGGTCAAATCGTTCCAATCCTTGAACAGTTTGCTCTCCCGGTCGAGATCGGTGGCCGCGGAGGAAACACGCCGACTACCCGTCTCGCGCTCCTCCACAATCGCTCCCGCCAGCAATTCATCCCCATCGATGCCCGGAACGGTCAACAACACCTCTTTGTCAGCGGAATTGACGTTTATTTTAACAAGTTCCCCATAGATGTCAAAAAAAGCCTTGATGCCGCCGGACCGGATAACGATCTGTTTTTGGGGGTCTTTCTCCTCCGGGTTGAGCACACCCCCGTTGACGATGGCCGGCAGAAACCCCTTGACCTTCAGCAACTCGTCAACCGTGTCGATCGGACCGTTACGCGCGGTGTAGGGCTGCTCCAACCCCTCATAGTAATCGCGTTCCGCACCGTTGCGGCCGGTGACGGTGTTATCCGCATCGACCCAGTCGGTCCAGCAGTCGATCAGTTCCTCCCAATACTCCTGCGGCACGTTCGCCACAGTCAGCACGTTTTCCCATATCTTGTCCACCTGTGCGCCGCCCGCCCCGGTATGGAAGAGCAGGTTGATGGGCCAGCGGCTGGACTCCCCGGCCGAGATCTTGACCCGCACCACGCCACCGTCCGGGTTCGCCGCGTCGACCACCACGTCGCCGGTGGAGGCTTCGCCTTTCTGGAGATCCAGTTTGGCACCCAGCCAACGGTCTTCTTTCTCATCCGTAGTGGTCGAAGCGGTAGCGTTCCGGTACTCGAGCAGCAACATCTCCGCAATCACGATGCCCGACTGGGTCAAATAATCCACCTGACGACGCTGCCGCACATACAGGTTCACGCGGCCCTCCAACAGGGCATCCAGCGCAAAGGACATCACCAGCAGACTCAGCAGGGCGATCGTCCAAAGCGCGATAATCAGAGCCGAGCCTCTGTTTTCACTGGAGCGTTGAGCGTTGAGCGTTGAGCGTTGAACGTTCACTGCATCGGCCCTCCCGGCGGCCCGCCTCCGCCAGGCGGCCCACCCCCGCCAGGCCTGCCTCCACCTGTCGCGCTACGCGCACCCGATTGTGTTCCTCCACCCCGCGCAGGCGGAATCGGCTGCTGTCCGCCACGCGACCGCCCTCCCGGCGCGTCGCGGCTGCCTGTGCCCGCCCCCTTCCCCTGTTTGACGGGATTCTGCGAGATATCCCACAGCGGGATCTCCACATCGCGCGTAACCGCCAACGGAGCCTCACGCTCTTTTGCGGGCCGCATATAGAGGGTGAGCGAAACCTTGTAGGGAATGGTGTTCGATTCGGACCACGTGTCCTCCCAATCGAGTTCCGTGGCGTTCCGCTCGGGGGGCTCTTTCAGGATCCGGCAGTCCAGACCGATCACCCGCGGCGCCAACAAGAACGGTTTCACATCCTTCTCCGGGTCGAAATCCTCCAATTGCAGGGCATCGCGCCACACTTTCGCCATCAGGCCGCCGTCATGCTCCCGGCTGGCCTGCTCGACGGAAAGGCTCACACGATGCGGCACCTCGGCCAGTTGCGTCCGCTCGCCCACAAGTGCCCGGCCGATCTTGGTCCAACTGATCGTATCGGTCGCCTCCTCCCCCTCGCCGCCGTCCGTATGCTGGAATCCGTACTGCTCCGTCTGGATGCCCGCATGCGGGTAATAGGCTGAACGCAATCCGGAAACGATCTGTTCCATGACATAATCAGCCTGCGCCAGGGAATCGGACATCTCCAATCCCGCATTCCAACTCTGCACCACGGCATCGAAACAGAAAAACGACAGGAGCATCATGATCGACAGGATCATGATGGCCAGAGTCAGCTCCAGCAGTGTGAATCCGTTTCGGTCTCTGCGCATCATGTGCCGGACACCCTCTCCGGTCCCTCCGCCCTCATTTCGGCCGGATGAACCGCACCAGCTCCTCGTAATACCCCTCTTTACCGCTACCCCAGGAGACGCGCGTCCGCAACACGAACAGCTTGTCGTCCACCACATTGGTTTCCGGCTCCTCGCGCTCGTCCACATGCCGCTCAAAGGTGAACCCTTCCAGCGCTTTGAGGCGCTCACGCGGCAGATCCTCATCTAGTTCGGCCGCCATCTCCTCCACGGTGACGGGGTCGATGTTGAGTTTCTCGTCATCCTCCGCATCCTGAATCTCGTCGGCCGGCGGAACCGGATACAGGCGCTCACCCAAACTGAACACAAACTGCGCATCCTGATACGTTTTGGACAACATCATCATCTGCGCACAATGGCCCAAGCCCACCATCAGGCTCACCAACCCAAACGCGAGGATCATCGTGGCGATCAGAATCTCGATCAGGGTGAATCCGTTGCGGCGCATCACGCTTCATCCCCCACGATCCGCGCGACCCCGAACCGGTCCACCCGGACGGTCAGCACATCTGCCTCGTCCGCATCCCCCGCAGCAAACACGCGCACGGTGAACGGCAGACAACGCCCGTTGCTTTCAAAGGGGATACGCACCCGCACGACAGCCTCCTCCGCATCCCCTTCCCCAGCCCACGACTCCTCCCGTTCCAATTTCTCCATCCCCAACTCATCCCCGTCGAGACACTCCTCATCCAGCGCCACACGGAACCGTACCCGCTCATAAACCTTTTCGGCGTCCAGATCCGTCATCATATACGACGCTCCGCCGCTCTCGGCCGACTGCCCAGACGCGTCAGACGCAACGGAAACAGGCGGCGCTCCCTTCCCGCCCTGCCCCTGCTCCACGCGCAGCCCGCCGTCCGATGCGATCACCAGCACCATCGGCGTCTGATACAGCACAGCCATCGTGCGGGCGTACCGCGCCATCTGCATGACGCCCCGGGACGCCGTTCGCATGCGGGTCATGTCCGAACCCGTCGTGAACGTCGGCCCGATCATCAGAGCCATCACTCCGATGATCACGATCACCACCAGCAGTTCGACCAGTGTGAATCCGCGCCGCATGCGCCTCCTCAAGACCCGAATCGATTTGAATCGATCTGAATCGATCCGGGTCGATCCGGGTCGAATCACGCCGAAGCGGGTCGATTCGAGTCGCTTTTCCCGCACTAGTTCGTGAGGTCGTCATCCGTACCGACCTCACCGTCCGGTCCGGCCGACACGATCTTGAACTTCTTGCCAGTCTTGGTATAGGTGAACGGCGTCCCCCACGAGTCGTTGAGTGCGCCTTCCTTGAGCAGTCCCGGCGCGTCGTCGGTCCCGACAGTCAGTTCGTCCAGCGAGTCCGGCAGCTTGCCGTTGTGGCGCATGGCGAAAATCTGTACCGCCTGCTCGATCGCCGTGATGCTCGTGCGCGTGGCCTGACGCCGCGCCTCCTCATCATGTCCCATGATGTTCGGGATCACCACCGCGGCCAGAATGCCGAGAATACAGACCACCAGCAGCAGCTCAACCAACGTGAACCCGCCCCGGCGGCTCCGCCTGCGTTTTTCATCTCTCTCTTTTTTCATTGCGCTCCCTCCTTTGTGATGTCTGACTATCATCAAAAATCCCCGCCTCCTACCCTGCCGGGCTGAGCGACGAGGTGACCTTGAACACCGCCATCAAAATGCTGACCGCCACAAACCCGACCACCCCACCGATCAGCACGATCAGAATCGGCTCCAACGCATTCGTGAAAATCTTGATGTTCCGGTCCATCTCGTTCTCATACCGCCGACCGATATGCCCCAATGAACTGGGCATATCCCCCGACTGCTCGCCGACCGCCAGCATGTCCGTCATCATCCTGGGGAAAACCTTACTGGCGGCCAGCGGCCCGGAAATGGTGGTGCCGTCCGTCACCCGCTGCCGCGCATTACGCAGCGCTTCGGCGATCAGGGCGTTGCCGCAGGTCTCTTCCGCGATCCTGAGGGCTTGCAGAACATTGACGCCATTCGCCAGCAGCGTCTTCATCGTATATGCCAGGCTGGAGTAAGCTCCACAAGCCACGATGCCCCGGATAAGCGGCGCCTTCAATTTAAGGCCGTCCCACCAGAGGCGCCCCGTATCGGTCTTCAGATAGCGCTTGAACATCACCCCCCCGATACCGATCGCCGCCACCAGAAACACGCCATACTTAACGACGAAATCGCTCATGCCGACCAGTATCAGCGTGGGTGTCGGCAACGCCGTGCCCATACCCTCGAAGATCTTGGCAAACTGCGGGATCACCTTGACCATGGCGAAAATCACCGTGAGCACGCCGAAGATCAGCACCACCGTCGGATAGGTGAGCGCGGAAGTGATCTTCGAGCGCATGTTCTCGTTACGCTCATAATGCTCGACCAGACGGCGCAGCACTTCGATCATCGCGCCGGAGGCCTCCCCCGCGCGGATCATGTTGCCGTACAGCGGCGGGAAGGTGGCCGGATGCGCCGTGACGGCATCCGAAAACGGCTCGCCGCGCAGAATGCGGTCGCGGAGGTCCGAAGCGATCCTGCTCTGGGGAGAATCCTCCTCGCCCTGGTTCGCGAGGCAGTTCAGGGCCGCACCGAGCGTCATGCCCGCCTCCAGCAGATCACTCAACTCGGAGGTGAACAGCAGCACCTCGACCGGCTTCATCCGCTGCTCGCCGCTGCCCAGCTTGAGTTTCCAGAAAGGCACGCCCTTGGCCTTGGCCTTCCGCGTCTTGGATTCCATCACGGAGATCGGAGTATACCCAAGCCGTTCGACCGCCACGAGCGCGGCACGGCGGTCGCCCGCCTCCAACACCCCCTCAACCTTGCGGCCGTCTTTCGTCAGCGCTTTGTAGGAAAAACTCGCCATGCACCCAGTCTCTGTCAGTTAGGAGTTAGGATTTAGGAGTTAGGAATTGGGGGAACCGAGCCTTCTCAACTCCTAAATCCTCACTCCTAAATCCTAAATTCTCATGCTACGTCTTCCGTCACCCGCATGACCTCCTCAACCGAGGTCATGCCTTTGAACACCTTGAGCCACCCGTCCTCACGCAGGGTCTTCATTCCGTGCCCGATCGCGATGTCGCGGATTTCGCCGGAGGAGCGGCGACCAATGATGGCCGACTCGATGTCCTCCGTCACCACCAGCAGCTCAAATAACCCGCCGCGTCCGCGGTACCCGGTACGCGTGCAGGCATCACACCCTTCCGGTACCCAGACCGTCTCTTTTGCGGGCGGATACGGCAGATCATACCACTTCCGGTCCAGCGGAATCTCTTTTTTGCACACGGGGCAAAGGCGGCGGACCAAGCGCTGCGCCATCACGCCGGCCACGGCGGACGCCACCAGAAACGGCTCGGCCCCCATATCCACCAGACGCGCAAACGCGCCCGCCGCATCGTTGGTGTGCAGCGTGCTGAACACGAGGTGTCCCGTCAACGACGCATTGATCGCGATCTCCGCGGTTTCGCCGTCGCGGATTTCACCCACCATGATGATGTCCGGGTCCTGACGCAGAAACGCGCGCAACGCCCGCGCGAAGGTCAGGCCGATATCCTGCCGCACCAGCACCTGATTGATCCCCGGCATCTCGTATTCGATCGGATCCTCGGCCGTCAGAATCCGCACCTGGATCTTGTTGATCTCGTGTAAAAAGGCGTAGAGCGAGGTGGACTTCCCTGAACCAGTCGGCCCGGTGACCAGAAAAATGCCGTTGGGCCGGTTGATGAGTTTCACCACATGCTGGTAATCGAAATCGTTGAACCCGAGGTCGCTCAGTTTGACGAAGTTCCCGGCCTTCTGCAGCAGACGCAGGGAGATCGACTCCCCGTACGCCGTCGGCATGGTGGAGACGCGGATATCGATATCGTCGTTGTTGAGCCGCACCCCGATGCGCCCGTCCATCGGCAGCCGCTTCTCGGCGATGTCCAGATTCGCCATCACCTTGATGCGCGAGAGGATCGCGGCCTTGAGCCGGTTCAACTGCGGCGGCACGTCCACCTTATGCAGCATACCGTCAATCCGGTACCGGATGCGCAACTCGTCCTCCATCGGCTCCACATGAATGTCCGTGGCACCCTGACGGTCCGCCTCCGCAATGATCTGGTTCACGAACTTGACGATCGACGCCTCGGCGCCCATCTCGTTCACGTCGATTTTGGAGATCGAGGCGAGGTCGGCATCCACCTCGTAGCGCCCATCCTCGATCATCTTCTCGATCGCGTCCGCCCCCACGCCGTAGTATTTGCGGATCGCTTTGTCGATCATTTCGCGCGGGCTGAGGGTGACCCGCACCGGACAACCGGCCGCCAGTCGTAACCCGTCCGTCATCCCGGTGTTGAACGGGTCGCAGGTGACCACGGTAAGCACCCCGTTCTCTACCGACAGGGGCAGCACGTTGTACTGGTATACCGCGCGCGCGGGCAGACGGGTGATGGCCTCATCCGTCGGCCGGGTGACCTCCAGATCCGTATAGCCAAACCCGAGCATCTCGCCAATCTTACGGAGGAAGTCCTCTTCACGCGCCAATCCGAGGCGCACGACCGCACCCGCCACACCCGTTCCGTCCGAGTGATCGGCCGCCAACACGCTGCTGATCTGCGTGTCAGTGAAGAGCCCCGTTTTTTTCAACATGAGGGCAGCCAAAGCCTCTGCCTGTCCGGGCATGAGCACATCCCTTTCTGTGAACTGGTCCGATTCAGAAACGTAAAGGATAAGTGTACACCAAAGCCGACGCGCAATCCATGCCTAATCTGATTTTTCCCCTTTCCGGAAAACCCCAAATGGCGTACTCTACTGCCATGAACCCGATTCCCCCAAAACATACGCCCGGTTCCACGGGCGAGGACACGCCTGAAACCGGAGGCGGTCTGGTCGCCATGTATCACGCGGCCTCTCAGGCCAACGCCGAATCGTTCCCCGTATTGAAGGCGTTTCAAGACTATCTGGAGGCCGAGCGCTCGCGGGCGCGCCGCCGCGTCACACAACTCTCCGTCTTTTTCGCGGTCTTGATGGGGGTGGTGGTCTCCGGGTTCCTCACCGCCGGGATCTTTATGTGGCGTAACATGGCCGCAGTGCAGAACAAGCTTCTCGATGTGGCGCTGGCCACGCGGGAACCCGCGCCCCAACCGTTACCGCAGCCAGCCCAGCCGCCAGCCGTTTCGCCGATCCTCGAGGAATCAGTGCGCCAGATGTCGCGCGCCACCGTGGCGTTACAGGACAATCTGGACCGGAAACTGAACGGCGTGAGCGTCCTCACCGAAAAGGTTCATGCCCGGGTCGCCTCGCAAGACAGCGAACTCGAGAAACTGCGAGGAGAGATGCGCTCCATGCTCGAACAGAGCGCGAAACTCAAAGACGAACTCGTCACCCTCCGTAACAACGTGAACAAGCCCGCGCCGCCTCAGGTTGCCGCACCGGCACCGGCCCAGCCTGCACCCCCTCCGCCGGCCCAGCCGCCAGCCCCTGCCGTTGCCGCGAAACCAGCGGCGAGCGTTTCCGCGCCCCCCGTACCCGCAGCCCCTGCACCTGCGGCCCCTGCACCTGCAACTCCTGCACCCGCAGCC
>JAPXSY010000084.1:0-11445 GCA_033812795.1 Kiritimatiellia bacterium | reverse complement strand
GAACAACATCATGTTAATCATGTCCTAAACTTACTTCCAAGGTTTTTTCGCGGCGGAGCCGCGCGGCAGGCTAAATCCTAACTCCTAACTCCTAAATCCTAAATCCTAAATAACTCCTACATCCGCGCGTAGCGCGGAAGACGCCCGCGTTTCCGACACCGCAGGTCGCTCGTCGCGGGTCGCGGGTCGACATAAGGTCTGACGGGAGAAGCGGGCGTCCCTACCCCGCGTGGCAGGGCGGTTCCCCGAAACCGAGGACGAAGCCGAGAAAGCGATCCCGATAAAACCAGAAATCAAAGCCTCAGCGATCCGTGACTCGGGGATACGTTCAGCGTGCTGGGTTTGAAGGTTTTTCGGCATCGACAACGCCCTCTTCTTTCGGCAAACTAGAATGCTTTCCGGTTGACATGGTAAAAAACAGGAATGGCACACGGATGAGCGAACAAGCGAGGGTGGACAGATGGAAGGTGTGAGAGAAGCTCCGATTTTGACGGATCCGGTGAGTGCGGCGGCATGTCCGAAATGCGGCGCGATGCTGGATGTCGGGGGATTACCGACGTTTACCGCAGTTCAGTGCCCGAACTGCGAGACGGAATTCCAGGTGCCTGCGCAGTTCGGTAATTTCCTGCTCCTGCAACTGCTGGGCGCGGGCGGCATGGGCGGTGTGTACCGTGCCCGGGACGAGGGCCTCAACCGCGAGGTGGCCATCAAGGTGATGTTGAAGAGCCTGGGAGATGACCCCATGTTCGTGGAGACGTTTCAGCGTGAGGCGCAGGCCGCGGCCAAACTGAACCATCCGAACATCGCGCAGATCTATTCGTTCGGTCAGGAAAAAGGGCAACCGTATATTGTGATGGAACTGGTTTCCGGCGGCAGCCTCGATAAGATGATGGCGGCACAGGGAGCGATGGACCCCACGGCCGTCATACAGATCGGCGAGCAGATCGCCGAGGGGTTGCGGGAGGCCGCAGACGCCGGACTGGTGCACGGCGATGTGAAGCCCGAGAATATCCTGTTCGACAACGACAAGAACGCCAAACTGGTGGATTTCGGTCTGGCGGCCATGAATGCCGGACCGGGTAATGAAGTTTGGGGTACGCCGTACTACATCGCGCCGGAAAAGGTACGGCGGCAGAAAAGCGATTTCCGGTCCGATATTTACAGTCTCGGCGCAACGTTGTATCACGCGATCACCGGGGTGCCGCCGTTCGACGGCGAGGATGCCACGGCCGTGGTCAAAGCGCGTTTCGAAGGGCCGCCCAAACCGATGTCGGAACTCCGTAAAAACATCCCGGACGAAATCGAGGCGCTCATCCGGCGTATGCTGGAGGTCGAACCCCAGATGCGGTATCCGACCTACGGGTCGCTCCTCGGTGATATGCGGCGTTACCTTTCCAAGGTGAAACCGGTCAATCTCGCGTTGTCATCGAAAAAAATCATGATCAAGGGCAAGTTGTCCAAGACCACCACCGGAGTGCCGACGATAACGGGAAACATGTCGGACGACCTGCCTCCCGGCATGGTGCCGGTGGACGCGATTCCGGAGGAGGATCTCGAAAGCGAGGAAGAGGCGAAGCGGCGCGGCCACAGGATGATGCTGATGATCCTCGGCGGAGTGTTTCTGGGCGTGGCGATGCTGGTTGGAAGCGTCTTCGGCGTTAAACACTATTTGGGGGTAAAACGGGAAAAGACCGTGCGCGCGATAAACGAAAGCCGTCAAGGCAAGGCGCTGGCTTCGATCGCGAAATCCGTGGCACAGGCGAGAACGTTGCCGGAACGGTTGAGCGGATATCCGCAGGAGGCGATGGAAACAGCCCAGGCGGCAGCCGACGCGGTGGTCGCGGTGTTGGGCGAGACGGTGCGGACGAGCATGACCGTGCCCGAGCCGACGTTCGCCTGGGATGCGCAAGAGAGCGCAGACGCGCAACCGCCATCCGCACCGGGCGAAACGGCTGCGGCCCCCGCAGTCTCGAATGCGGTGCCGCAAGGCGGAGCGGCGGAGGTCACCAACACCGTTGCCGCGGCAGGGACCAACCTTGTGACAGAAGCGGGGACCAATGCGTCCGTCACGGCTGCGGCGCCCGCGGCGCCCGCGGCACCCGCGCCGGAAGCCGTGCCAGCAGCGGGAAGCGATGATCCGACCGCGCCGCGGGAGGGCGACGCGCATCCGGTGGTGGCCATCGTGCGGGGCATGTTCGCGGAGGCGTACGCCGTGAAAGGCGGGGTGCTGCTCGCTGAACATTTGGTAAAGAAAATCGAGGCCGAGGCGAAAGCGGCGGAGGGCATGACCGACTTGGAGCAGACGGAAGCGCTGGTCAAGCACGCGAATGCGCTGGTCGAGAAGGTGAACGGCTTGGCGTACGTCAAAGAGGTGGCGGATGTGCCGCGTAAAGTCTCGCAACTGAAGAAGACCCTCGAGAGCGTCAAGACCGACACCGCCTCTCTGGCGGAGATGAAACGGCGGGAGGCGCAGGAACAGGAGAAACGGCGCAAGGAGGAAGAGATCGCCGAAAAGAAGCGTCAAGAGAAAGAAGCCCATCAGAAAAAGGTGGAAGAGGAGAAGGCCAAAGTGGCGGACGCGGAACTCGCGAACCGCGATATGCTCAAGGCCTTGCAGTTCCGCGAGGCCGTGAATGCAATCCGGGAGTTGCGTGGTGGGCTGGAGACCGACGAGGGAGGAATCGCGGCCAGTATCGCCATCGACCGGATCAACCGCATGCGGGATTTCCATAATTACCTGATCGCTCAAGTCAAAGGCTTCAAATCCGCGCGCGGCTGGTCAGTCGACGCGGCGGACGCGAAGACCCTCTCGGTGGGCGGCATAAAAATCCCGTGGGCTGACGTTTACAACAAACGCCCGGAGATCATCGCCGAACTGATCAACGGCCTGGTGCGGAGCGAACAGGCGACCAAGACCCTGAAGCTGAGCGAGAAAACCCGGTTGATGACCAGTGCGGCGTTGTGCCTCAATCTGTTTTACGGGGAGATGGCTTCGGCTCAGGAACTGGCCAAGCAGATCGCGCTGGCAGCGGCTCAGCAGTTTGAGATCGAGGCCGACACGATCAAACAGCTCCTCCCCGGGTTCTTCACGGAGTGACATGCGGTACATCAGCACCCGAGGCGGTGGCGAGCCGCTGACATTCAGGCAGACCCTGCTGACCGGTTTGGCGCGTGACGGCGGACTGTTCCTGCCCGAAACCTTCCCGGACGTGCGCGACCGCCTGAATGCGTGGCGCACGCTGCCCTATCCCGAATTGGCCTTTCAGATCATCCGCCTTTTCGCGGACGACATTCCGGAGGATGCGCTGCGCCGTATCGTGGAACAAAGCTACGCGGGGTTCCGCCACCATGAGGTCTGCCCCGTGGTGCCGGTGGGACCGGTACGCATGCTGGAGCTGTTCCACGGACCGACTCTCGCGTTCAAGGATGTGGCCCTGCAGTTCCTCGGCAACCTCTTCGAGTACGCGCTGGCCGAGACCGGCGCGGAGATGAACATCGTGGCCGCGACCAGCGGCGATACCGGGAGCGCCGCCATCTACGGAGTACGCGGACGTGAACGGATCCGCATCTTCGTGATGCACCCGGCCGGCCGCGTGAGCCCGGTGCAGGAACGGCAGATGACCACCGTGCTCGACGCGAACGTGCACAACCTCGCGGTGGAAGGCACGTTTGACGACTGCCAGAACATGGTCAAGTCGCTGTTCGGCGATTTGGCATTCCGCGACACGTTCCGGCTGGGCGCGGTGAACTCGATCAACTGGGCCCGCGTGCTCGCCCAAATCGTCTACTATTTCTATGCGGCCTTCCGCACACAGGAGGCTACCGGTGCCGCAGCGGTGCGTTTCAGCGTGCCGACCGGTAATTTCGGCGATATCTTCGCAGGGTATGTGGCGTACCGGATGGGACTCCCGGTGGATCAGCTGGTGTTGGCCACGAACGAGAACGACATTCTCGCGCGCTATTTCAACACGGGAGTGTACAGCCTGGGCGAGGTCGCGCCGACCCTGAGCCCCTCCATGGACATTCAGGTGGCCAGCAACTTCGAGCGTTATTTGTACTGTCTGGCGGGCGGGGACGCAGCCATGCTGAGAGGATGGATGGGCGCCTTCAAGGCCGAGGGGACTCTGCGCCCCGATTTGCCGCCAGACCCCGTGATCGTTGCCGGACGCGGCGACACAGAGATGACGCTGACCACCATCCGCGCCTTCTGGGAGACCCACGGGTACCTGCTCGATCCGCATACGGCGGTGGGTGTTGCGGTCGGCATGCGTTTCATGCATCCGGAGATCCCGCTGATCTGCCTGGCCACGGCGCATCCGGCGAAGTTCGGCGACGCGATCCTGCGCGCGACCGGACAAGATCTGGCGCATCATCCGATCCTCGACGCGCTGGCCACGCTGCCCACGCGCGTGCGCACCGTGCCGGCCGACGTGGACGCGGTGGCAAAGATCGTCGCGGCGACTGTCCGGGGAGACGGATGATCGATCCCGCCACATTTCGTTGCCGTCAGTGTGGGGCGTGTTGCCGCGTACCCGGTTACGTCGCGCTGGCCGAGGGCGAGACAGAGGCAATCGCCGCGTTTCTCGGAATGGACGTGTACGCCTTCACCTCCCGCTACACAACGCTGACCTTCAACCGCGGGACCCTCTCGCTCACGGAACGCGAAGACGGACGGTGTGTGTTTCTCGAAGACGACAACACCTGCCTCATCCAGCCGGTCAAGCCCGCACAGTGCAAAGGGTTCCCCTTCCTCTGGAGCACCCCCGCGCTGGAACACGTCTGCGCGGCCATACGACCCGCACGCGATTCCTGATCCGGACGTTATTTCCGGGAGCCCCCGAACAGCTCGTCCGGCACGGCGGGCGCAGGCTCCGGCAGGCCTACTTCAATCGCTGTCCGTCGGCCAACAGGCGCGTCTGGAGTTTGGCGAGGTCCACCTCCTGCACCGCGACATCGTCCTGAATCGCCAACGCCGCGGCTGTGGCAGCCGACTGTCCCAAGATCATGAAGACCGGCTCCATGCGGATCGAGCCAAAGGCGATGTGGGTCGCAGAGACGCAAACCGGCACGAGCAGGTTGGCGCACTCCTTACGTTTGGGAACGATCGCGAAGTACCCGACCGGATAGGGTTTGAGCCACCCGAGTTCCACATCACCCTCATTCTGAACATATCCTTGGGCGTCGATGTACCGCTGCACGTTGTGGGAGTCCATGCCGTATGCGGCCAATCCGACGGGCGCTTCGGCACGGACCTTCCCCTGGCAATGGTGCTGCGTCATCACGAGATCGCTCACCATGCGCCGCGCCTCCCGGACATAAAGCTGCTCCTGCCATCCCCCTCCCTCCGTGAACTCGTCCCGGCACATGCCCCAGCGCGACACCTCTTTCCGAACGTGTTCCGGAACACGGGGATGGTTAGCCAGCGTCCACATCAGCCCTTGCTGGTACAGGAGGTGACGGGCGGCGATCTTCTCGCGTTCGGCATAGGAGGCTTCGGGATAATCGTAGTTCTGCCCGATGAAGTCCGTGGAAAACCCGCCGTAGTTGTTGGTGTCGGTTTTGCGGTTGGGCATATCCGAATTGATCCAGATCCCTTGTCGCCCCGCCTCGAAGTTCCGCAACAACAACTCGAACCACAAGGGATCATACCCTTCCGGTTTGACGAAGGGAATGCGGTTTTCCGGATGGTCGGTCAGACACATGCGGTAGCAGTAGGCCTGAACGCGTTTGTCCCCCGCACCCTCCTTGCCGGGCCCCGTCGGATCGATGAACGGCAGCAGCCCGCTCGCGGCATTGCCCTTCTCGACATAAGGATCGACTCCGGGAAGAAAGTTGTGGTGCTTGTATTTGAGATCGATCTTGGCCTGCACACCATTGTAGTCCTCGCCGTACTGCGCATTACTCTCGCGGCCGACCGTATAACTGACCTTCGCCGCTGCCATCAGATCGCCCTCATAGGTCGTGTCGATAAACATCTTTCCCCGAAACACCCGCCCGCTTTCCATGCGGATCGAGAGGATCCGCCACGGAACCGTGCGCGTCAGGGCCACGCCCGACGCACGGTCGAGACGTTCCCCCCGGACAACCGGAATGGCATTCGTGCGGACCCAAGCTTCGTAAATCTTGAGGGCCACGCTCGGCTCAAAGGTCCACATCGCGTCTTCGTTTTGATCCGTTCGCGTCTGGCCTCCGTCCCGGTACTGTTCCCGCTTCTGCCAGATCCAAGCGGCCGGCTGGGCGTACCAGGCACGGACCGCGCGGTAAAATTCACGCGCGATGCCGCCGACCGCGACCTTGTTGCCGATATCGGTCTGCCCCAACCCGCCCGTGGTCAACCCGCCAATACGTTGCGTCGGTTCGATGACCACCACATCCAAAGCCATGCGCCGGGCCTGCACCGCGGCCGCGATCCCGCCCGACGTGCCGCCGTAGACGACCAGATCCCAGACCTTCCCTTCCGCTGCCGTCTCCTGCCCGATCAGTTGTGACGCAAACAACAAAAGGATGCTTCCGCATAAAAAACGTTTTCTCATGATGCTCCCTTCTTGATCTATCATTCCATTAAAAAACGCATTGTCCCTGTTCGGGGGCGCTTCGTCAACCTTGATTTTGGCCTTTCGCGGAACAAGTTTAGGACATGATTAACATGATGTTGTTCAATCCTGAAAATTCTGTCATCCTGGCAATTTATAGGCAAGGAGTTTTTCACTTCTCCCGTCAGACCTTATGTCGACCCGCGACCCGCGACGGGCGACCTGCGGTGTCGGAAACGCGGGCGTCCCTGTCGATCGTCGCGGGTCGAATGTCGCGGGTCGCGGGTCGACGTTCCCGATACCGATCCCGATAGCGACCCCGACCCCGATGAAACCCTGAAACCATGAAACCCTGAAATCCTGAAACCCTGAAACCAGAAACCCAGAAACCCCGAAAAGCGACCTGCGGTGTCGGAAACGCGGGCATCTTCCGCGCTACGCGCGGATGTGGGATTTATTTAGGATTTAGGAGTTAGGAGTTAGGAGTTAGGAGTTGGCCCGCCGCGCGGCTCTGCCGCGAAAAAACCTTGGAACAAGTTTAGGACATGATTAACACGATGTTGTTCAATCCTGAAAATCCTGTCATCCTGGCAATTTATAGGACATGATTTCCCGCTGCGCGGGCGCATATATCCATGATTAACATGATGTTGTTCAATCCTGAAAATCCTGTCATCCTGGCAATTTATAGGCAAGGAGTTTTTCACTTCGACGTTCTGAGTTCGGCGTTGGGCGTTCGGCGTTCAAAGGCGGCGGCGTGACCGCCGCGGACGGGGATGCCCGCTTCTCTGTCGATCGTCGCGGGTCGAATGTCGCGGGTCGCGGGTCGACGTTCCCGATAGCGATCCCGATAGCGATCCCGATAGCGATATCGATTTCGATGTTGACAGGGTTCATCCAGATGCGGCATGCTCTCACATCATGGACGATCCGAATACCTATCTCGCGTTGTTTTTCGAGCCGGTCCGACCGTTTCTGCAGGATGATGCGGTTTCGGAGATTTTGATCAACGGGCCGAATCAGGTATACATCGAACTTAAAGGCAGGTTGCAAGCCACGGAGGCGCGGTTTGTCAGCGAACCGGCGCTCAAGGCCGCCGCCGTCAATGTCGCCAAGAATGTGGGCCGCCTACTCAATGAAGAGAACCCGCGGCTGGATGCCCGGCTGCCGGACGGGTCGCGCGTGCATGCCGTGATCCCGCCGCTCTCGCGGTGCGGAACCGTGGTCGCGATCCGCAAGTTCAAGAAGGAAAAGCTCACCATGGAGCAGTTGATCGCTTTCGGCAGCATCACGCCAGCCGGGGCGCAGCTCATCGACGCGATCGTTAAACTGCACAAGAACGTGATCGTGTCGGGCGCGACCTCCTCCGGCAAGACCTCGGTGCTGAATGTGCTCAGCGGCTTCATACCCGAAAACGAACGGATTCTGGTCATTGAGGACGCGAGTGAGTTGCAGTTGCAACAGACGCACACGGTTTGCTTCGAGACACGTAAGCCGGACAAAAACGACAAGGGCGAGGTGACGATTCGCGATCTGATCCACTCCGCGTTACGGTTGCGGCCGGATCGGTTGGTTATCGGCGAGATTCGCGGCGGCGAAGCGCTGGATCTGCTGCAGGCACTGAACACGGGACACGCGGGGAGTATGTCGACGATCCACGCCAACAGTTCACGCGACAGCCTCTCGCGTATCGAAACCTGCTCGCTTCTAAGTGGCATCGATATTCCGCTCTCCGCCCTGCGCTCCCAAGTCGCCTCCGCCATCGACGTGGTGGTTCACACAGCCCGCCTGTCCGACGGCTCGCGCAAAATCACGGCGATCTCGGAGGTGTTGGGCCTGAAGGATGGCGAGTATGTCCTGCAGGATCTCTACCGGTTTGACGTGCGGGGGATCGGTCCGGATGGCAGTCTGGACGGCGTGTTCACGGGGACAGGCCAAAAACCGACCTTCCTGCATGAGGCGGCGTTGCGAAAGTTGCCGCTGGACGAGGCGATGTTTGAGAAGGAGGGGAACACAAACGCCGGACGCTGAACATCCAACGCCAGACGGAAAACGGAGTCACCCTTCAGCGTTATAAAAAAATGGATCGCATGACCCCAGAGCAGCGGCATCACTGCATGTCGCGCATCCGCAGCAAGGATACCGCGCCGGAATGGGCAGTACGGCGCGCGGTTTTCGCCATGGGGTTCCGTTACCGGTTGCATGACAAACGACTTCCGGGGAAACCCGATCTGGTTCTGCCGCGTCACCGGAAAGTGATTTTCGTCCACGGCTGTTTCTGGCATGCGCACGGGTGCCGGATCGGGGCGCGGATACCCGCCACGCACCGGCAGTTCTGGAAAAAGAAGTTCGCCAACAACGTGCGGCGTGACCGGGAGGCGTTGCGGCAGTTGTGGCGTGACGGTTGGCGGACCCTGGTGGTGTGGGAGTGCGAGACCCATGATCCTGTGCGGCTCCGTAAGGTGCTGGCGGATTTTCTGGAACCGACGTTCCGCGTGCCGGATTACGGGCTGGAGGAACGTCACGCGCTGTACGGCATGGTGGCCGAACCGCAGGAAGAAGGCCGCTCGGGTTATTGTCCGGCGCGGCCAGTCACGCGGGGCGGTTCAACTACTGTAAAACCGCTTCGCCAGCGGAACAAACGCGAACGATAGCGCCGTAAGGCATACGGCTGGCAGTATGCCGCCGATCCCGGTCGCGGCACAGAAACAGGCCTGTACCCGCAACAGGTTGCAGATGTGCCGTCCCACAAGTTCGGGCACCGGCAGGACCGAATGCAACGGCCCGCCTGTCAGCCAGGCTTGAAGCAGGGCAAGGGTCATCAGAAAAACACCGAAAGCCGGGCCGATGCCGCTTCCGATGCGGCCCTGCGCAGCCATCATCGCGAACAGGGTCGGCAACGTAAAGGACAGCGTGATCAGAGGCAGCCAGCGTACGGAAGGGTGGCGAACGGCATCCGGCTCCGCCTCGCGCAGGGCCAAGACAGAGAAGGCCGCCACATAGAGAGACAGTCCTGCCGCAGCCAGAAGTACGGGCAGACGGGAAACGTCGGGTTGCGTCCACAAGCCGGGACAGGCCGTGACCGCGCCCACCATGAGGCTCAGGCCCCGGCAGAGCCCCATGGTGAGGACGCCGACCACGGGAATACGTTTCAACACAGCGTTGTAGAGTACGATCAGGCCGGCCAGTGCGGCGGCAGTCAGCAATGCGGCACGTCCCGCCGTTGCCGCGAGGTTGAGACCGGAGAGCGCGGCAGCGATGGCTGCCATCCGCGCCTGCGGCACTGTGATCTCCCCCGCAGGCAAGGGGCGATCCGGACGTTCGCGCGCGTCGGTTGCGACGTCGAGCAGATCGTTGAGGATCAGGCCGAACACGTAGAGGCCGAGCGATGCGCCCGCAGCGGCGAGTAGCGGCAGCAGGTGGTTCCGCGTCAAACCCGTTCCGGCAGCCAGCAGAAAACCGGCCACCGGGTCACCGGGGACGGTAAGCAGGTTGGGCAACCGGAACAGCCGGAACCACGGCAACAAATTTCGGGCCGCGTTCATCCGGCGCGACGCCTCACTTCACGATCGGAGTGATCACCATGTTCCGGTAATCGACATCCGTGTGGTCGCCTTGCAGATAGATCGGGCCGGGCCGGAACTCATCCGAGGTCATGGCGCCTCCGGTGCACCCGAGAACCGACTGGTTGTCGATGATGGTCTTCCCGTTCAGAATCACGGTCAGATGGCGGTCAACGAGCGTGATATCGAACGTCTGCCATTCGCCAGCCGGTTTTTCCGCTGCGATGGCGGGCGTGATACGGCTGTAGAGCGCGCCCATGTTGTGCGGATTCACAGGCCGGCCATAGGTTTCGGCCACCTGCACCTCATAAATACCCCGCAGATAGATGCCGCTGTTGCCGCCCTTGGGCACGCGGACCTCGGTCTTGAGGTTGAAATCCTCAAACTCCGCTTCCGTGCGGATGTTGGTGCCGTGACGGTTCTTCCCGTCCGGACCCGCGACCCGGTTGCTCAGGACGCCGTCCTTCACGCTCCAGCAGTTGGGGGCCTTCTCGTTCATGACTTTCCATCCCGAGAGATCATTTCGCGCGAGAAGCGCGACAGGCGTGCCGAAACGGAGCTTGGACAGGTCCGGGCGGAGAGGCAGGTCGGGGATCTTGACGCCGGTGAATTCCGCGCGGGAGAGTTCCTTGCCGTTCTCATCCGCCGTGCGGGTCAGCAGCGCCAACGCGTTGCCCTCGCGCCGGGCGGTGATCGTTTCGATATGCTGGACCTCTTTACCCTCTTTTTTCCGGTTGTGTTTGCGGGTGAGGAGCAACGCGCCGTTCTCCATACGGGTTTCGGCAACCGGGACCACACTGCCGCCGCCCCAGAGGATCGAGCCTTTCAGCGCGCCGCATGTGAGTTGCTCAACGCCCAGCCAACCGGCACGGCCCCCCGGAATCGTCAGAGCCCAGCGTCCGACATACGGGTTCGCGGCGGCACAACAGGCGTCGGCAGCGGAAAGAGCCGAAACGCAGCACAGGACACTTGCGGTCAGAAGAATACGCATCCGTGAAACAGAAAGGTTTGTTTTCATAAGTGATAGTTTCCCGTTTTCATTCCGGGAACGCAAGTACGAATCGCGGTTCCATTGACATTCCGCACCTCTCTTCCTAAACTTCCTCTCATCCGGGCAGGTTTCGCCTCACCCCCGGCACCTTCAGAAAAAGGGACGCGGCGGTGCGCCCGACGCTCTTTTTGAACTCTCAGTCCCGGCACTTCATCGCTCCACTTCATCGCAAACGCAATCGACTGAGTTTTGGAGACCGGTGCGTATGCGGGACTAAGGCGTCCGCCAACCGGTAGGGACGCCCGCTTCTCCCGTCAGACCTTATGTCGACCCGCGACCCGCGACGAGCGACCTGCGG
>JAPXSY010000083.1:0-11571 GCA_033812795.1 Kiritimatiellia bacterium | reverse complement strand
TGCGGCAGGTCGAGGCCGATCCCGAGTCGGGCCAGACGCGCGTCTTCCTGCCCCGGGAGCCGGGAGCGCCCACGGGCTTTTACAGGGTCTCAATCGCCCGCTGAGACAGGGCCGGAAAGCGGTGCGCGGGTAGGGACGCCCGCTTCTCCCGTCAGACCTTATGTCGACCCCGATCCCGATAGCGATCCCGATAGCGATAGCGATCCCGATCCCGACCCCGACCCCGATTTGGATGAAACCTTGAAACCCTGAAACCCCGAAACCCCGAAACCCTGAAACCCTGAAACCAAAGAGCGTTGCTTTCAACGCTCTTTTTAAGGCGTCCGCGGACGGTTCGGGGAACCGTCCCTGTCGATCGCCGCGGGTCGAATGTCGCGAGTCGCGGGTCGACGATCCCGATCCCGATAGCGACCCCGACCCCGATTTGGATGAAACCCTGAAAAGCGACTTGCGGTGTCGGAAACGCGGGCGTCCCTGTCGATCGCCGCGGGTCGAATGTCGCGGGTCGCGGGTCGACGATACCGATCCCGATAGCGACCCCGACCCCGATTTGGATGAAACCCTGAAACCAGAAACCCCGAAACCCCGAAACCCTGAAACCCTGAAACCAAAGAGCGTTGCTTTCAACGCTCTTTTTAGGTTCACCCATCCCCGAGGCGTCCGCATGGCCCGCGCCACCAAGAAAACACTCCCTCCCTAGAGGTGTTTTTGATACGATTGCGCCTGAATTGCAAACCGTATAATTAAGGAGCGGAACATGGCGGAGAAAAAAGCGGGCAACACACAACTAGACGCGGTTTTGAACCAGATCCGCAAAGAATTCGGCGAAGCGGCCATCATACGCATGGGGGATGCGGAGGCGAAAAAGGATATCCCCGTGATCCCGACCGGCGCGTTTTCGCTGGACCTCGCCCTTGGCGTCGGGGGGTTGCCGCGCGGCCGTGTGGTGGAAGTCTACGGCCAGGAGGCTTCCGGCAAGACGACGCTTGCGCTCCATATCATCGCGAATGCCCAGAAAACCGGCGGTCTGGCGGCGTTTGTGGATGCGGAACACGCGATGGATCCCAATTACGCGCGCCGCATCGGCGTGGATCTGGACAATCTGCTGGTCTCGCAGCCAAACTCGGGTGAGGAGGCGCTCACCATCACCGAGCAGCTCGTCAAGAGCGGCGCGCTGGATGTGGTCGTGATCGACTCTGTCGCGGCACTCACCCCGCAGGCTGAGATCGACGGCAACATGGGCGATGCCCACATGGGCTTGCAGGCGCGCCTGATGTCGCAGGCGATGCGCAAGCTCACCAGCGCCATCGCGCAGACCAAGACCCTCTGCCTCTTCACCAACCAAGTGCGCGACAAGATCGGCGTGATGTTCGGCAATCCCGAGACCACGCCCGGCGGCAAAGCGCTCAAGTTTTACGCCTCGGTGCGTTTGCAGGTGCAGCGCATCGGCGCGATCAAGGATCCAACCGGCACCGTGATCGGCAACCGCACGCGTGTCAAGGTCGTCAAGAACAAGGTCGCGCCGCCCTTTACCGAGGCGGAGTTCGACATTCTCTACTCCCGCGGCATCTCGTGGGAGGGATCGGTGCTTGACGCCGCAATCGCGCGTAACGTGGTCGCCAAGCGCGGCTCGTGGCTGAGCTTCGAGTCGGAACAGATCGGCCAGGGGGCGATTGCCGCCACCGAGTTCCTGCGCAGCAACCCCGAGGTCGTCGACCGGATCATCGCCCAGATCAAGGGCGAGCCCCCCGTCGCCATCGGGAAGGGCGGCAAGGGTGAAAAAGCGGAGTAAAATGCCCCATGAATCGGATCAAAGTCGAGAACTTCGGCCCCATCCGTGACAGCGGATGGGTCGAAGTCAAAAAAGTGACGGTCTTTCTCGGCAACCAGGGTTCCGGGAAAAGCACCATCGCGAAATTAATTTCGACGTTTTCATGGATGGAGAAAGCGCTTTTTCGCGGAGACGTATCAGCCAAGTGGCTTCAACGAAAAGGAAGGTTCCGTTCAAGTTTGCTGTCCTATCACCGTCTTGAGAATTACTTTGCGAAAGGCGGCAAAGCGGCCTGTTTGATGGCCTATGAAGGCGAACACTGCAACATTTGCTTCGATGGCCAAGACCTGAAGGTTGAGGAAAACAAGCGCCCAGGCTATGTTCTTCCACAAATTACCTATATACCCGCAGAACGGAATTTTATTTCCTATGTCCGTACGGCAAAGGACCTCAAGCAAACATCTGAATCGTTTAAGACATTCGCGGCAGAATTCGACAACGCCAAACGTAGTATCAAGGAGAACGTCCGGCTTCCTCTTTCCGCGACACTGGAATACGATCGCCTCAACGATGTTTTGCACCTCAAAGGATCGAATTACAAAATCAAACTTTCTGAGGCGGCTAGCGGCTTCCAATCCTTTGCACCGCTTTACATGGTCATGCATCACTTGTCAACGACAGTCAGCCAGACAGGACGCGCCGAGCCGGATATGACAGCTGATGAACGCCAGCGGTTCCATAAAAACGTAGCCGAGATATATGCTAATCCGGATTTAACTGACGAACAGCGAAGGATTGCGCTTTCGGCGCTTTCACAGCAGTTTAAAAAAGAGGCCTTGATTTCCATCATCGAAGAACCGGAGCAGAACCTTTTTCCTTCGTCTCAAAACAAAATGTTATTCAGTCTGTTGGACTTCAATAATCAACGTCCCGCAAACCGATTGATCGTGACCACACACAGCCCGTATCTGGTCAATTCTCTAACTTTGGCGGTTCAGGGAGCCGAACTTAAGCGAAAGATCATTGAGCAGAATAGAAATGACTTGCTTGACCGCTTGGACGCCATTGTCCCTGTGAACGCAGTTACTCCCACTTCAGATGTCGCCGTCTATCAGTTTGATGAATCCGAAGGAACCGTAACGACGCTCCCCATGCCAAACGGCATTCCTTCAGATGCGAACTACCTGAATGCGTCGCTTGGGGCGAGCAATGACGCCTTCGACCGTTTGCTGGATATCGAAGAGGAACTGGAATGAACTTCTTCGATTCTGCCTTTCAGACTCCGATTTCGGCTGTCGAGTTCGGTATCTGCGACAATGGCACAGGAGGACGAGCCTACACGGATTGCGAAAACAAGGCCTCTTGGATTGCGACCGTCAACAATCCTAACGAGGATAGCTGGATATTCACGGCGATAGATAAAGGGGTTGTCAAGGATAGCGAATGTTTTAGGCAAACCCGATGTGATGGAATGCTGACGAGAAATCGGCGGTGGTTAATCCTTGTGGAGCTTAAAGATCAATCGAAGGGCTGGATTTCTGATGCCATTGAACAGCTTGAAGGCACAATAAGGCTGTTTCAGAATGCACACGCTTCGGAATGGGCTGCGTTTATCAAGAAACGAGCCTACGCTTGTAACAGACGGCATCCGGTCTTCAACAGATCTCACAAGGAAGATGCCTTGCGATTCTTCCGATGTTATCAAGTGCGGCTTCATATTGAAGCTTCCATTTCTCTTTATCCGTTTTGAAGGAACAATCATGAAACTCACAGCAGACCAACTCCGCGACAAGTATCTCACCTTTTTCGAATCCAAAGGCCACGCCGTTATTTCGGGAGCCTCGCTGATTCCGGAGAACGACCCGACCGTGCTCTTCACCACTGCGGGCATGCACCCGCTCGTGCCCTATCTGCTGGGTGAGCCGCACCCTGCGGGCCGACGCCTGACCAACGTGCAGAAGTGCGTGCGCACCGGCGACATTGACGCTGTGGGCGACTCCTGCCACCTGACCTTCTTTGAGATGCTCGGCAACTGGTCGCTCGGCGACTATTTCAAGAAAGAGGCGATCGAGTGGTCGTTCGAGTTTCTCACGCAGCACCTCGGTTTCTCGCCGGACCAGCTCAGCGTCACCGTCTTCGCGGGTGAGGAAGGCATTCCGCGTGATGACGAGTCGATCGCTATCTGGAAGAGCCTCGGCATCTCCGGGGAGCGCATCTACGCGCTGCCCAAGAAAGACAACTGGTGGGGCCCGGCCGGCACCACCGGCCCCTGCGGGCCCGACACCGAGATGTTCATCGACAACGGTCAACCCGCCTGCGGCCCGGAGTGCCGTCCCGGTTGCCATTGCGGCAAGTACGTCGAGATTTGGAACGACGTCTTCATGCAGTACAACAAGACGGCGGACGGCAGCTATGAACCGCTCAAGCAGCACAACGTCGACACCGGCATGGGCGTCGAGCGTACCATCTGCATGATGAACGGCTGCGAAACGGTCTTCGAGACCGAACTCTTCGCGCCGCTCATGGCCCGGATCAAGGAGCTGTCGACCGTCCGGCCGGACGAGGAAACCGCCGTGCGCGCCGAGCGCATCATCGCGGACCACATGCGCACCTCGGTCTTTATCCTCGGCGACCCCAAGGGCGGCGTCAAGCCCGGCAACATCGGTGCGAACTATGTGTTGCGCCGCCTGATCCGACGCTCCGTGCGCTATGCCAAGCTGCTCGGCATCGCGCCCGGCTACACCCGCACGCTGGCGGAGATCGTGATCGACAACTACAAGCGCACCTATCCCGAACTGGAGGAGAACCGCGAAACCGTGATCGGCGAACTGACCGCCGAGGAGGCGCGTTTTGAAAAAACGCTCGCCGCCGGCCAGCGTGAGTTCGACAAGGTCGCGGGCGCACTCAAGCAGCACGGCCAGACCACGCTTTCGGGGCGCACGGCCTTCAAGCTCTACGACACGTACGGCTTCCCGCTGGAGTTCACCGAGGAACTCGCCGCCGAGCAAGGGCTTGCCGTGGACCGCAAAGGTTACGAGGAGGCGTTCAAAAAGCATCAGGAACTCTCCAAGCAGGGCGACGCCACCTTCAAGGGAGGGCTGGCCGACAACACGGTCGCCACCACGCGCCTGCACACCGCCACCCACCTGTTGCACAAGGCGTTGCAGATGGTGCTCGGCCCGCACGTCCAGCAGAAGGGCTCCAACATCACGCCCGAGCGCCTGCGCTTCGACTTCTCACACCCCGAAAAGATGACGCCCGGGCAGATCAAGCAGGTGGAGGAGATCGTCAACGACGTGATCCAGCGCAATCTGCCGGTCACAATGGAGACCATGACCATTGAAGAGGCCAAGGCCAAGGGCGCGACCGCCCTGTTCACCGCCAAATACGGCGAGCAGGTCAAGGTCTACGCCACCGGCGATTTCTCGATGGAGGTCTGCGGCGGTCCGCACGCCGCCGCCACCGGCGAGCTGGGCGGCTTCAAGATCAAGAAGGAAGAGTCTTCCTCGGCAGGCGTGCGCCGCATCAAGGCCGTGATCACCGCCAAAGATTAACGCGGACGAATCCAATCGCTCACTCGTACCGTTTGACCAGACAGATCCGCGCGCGGTCGGGATTTTCGCATGTGAAAACCACGCGGTTCGGACCACCGTTCAGCCGGGGCAACGGCGTATCGAGCGTACCTTGCGACAGCGTCGCGCGGTTCGCGTCCAGCACCGACCAGTTTCGTCCGTCGCGGCACAACAGGCGTTGCCCCGCTTGGAGCGTGACCGGAAAACTCCAGGTCTTGCCCTGCGCAAGGATCGCGGGGGACGCCATTCCGCCAGAGAACTCGACGCCCAGTCTCGCTTTTTCACCGGGCCGCACAGCCACTTCCCACTCGGCGCGGGTCACGTCATTTGAGGCGAGCACCAGGCGCGGCATCTCATATTCATGCTTCAGATGTTTCCAGTCGATCGCGCGTCGCCTGCGGGATGCGCCGAATGCCTCGCCGAACGTGGTGACCGTGATTTCCGCTCGTCCGCCCGTGTAGGTGAACGCATTGTCGCCGGCCCGTAAAACCGGTCGTCCCCTTGCGTCGCACATCGCGCGCGCCAGTGGCTCGCCCCGCTCGCTGTAGTGCGTGAAGAGGCCGTCCGGTTCCAACTCGGCGAATTCGCCGGAGGCCAGCGTGAACGGCACCGTCAGACCTTGTCCGTTCACGGTCACCACCGGCCGCTTCATGTCGACCGACCGCACCGGCAGGGCTTCCACCGGACTTACGGTGACCTCAACATGTGCGCCCGCTGGCAGGGCATTGAGATACAGGCTGACCTGTGAGAGGTGGGCCATGTCGAGGTTCGTGCGGAAGAGCGCATGCGACCCCGCCTTCCGGTACGGCCAGACGTGTTCGTCCATACGCGCGGTGTCGCGCTCGCGCGTCAACAGCGTGACATACCGCCAGCCCGTGAAGTCCAGCGTGACATAATGGTCGGACAGGCCGCCCATGAACTCGCGCGGGCAACCGACCTGGAGGTTGAGCAACGCACCCGAACCGTCACCCTTCACCCACATGCCGAAGGCACCGGTGCCGCTCAAATTGCGGTACGGCGCGGGGAAGGTGAGCACCGCGCGAGCCCACGCGCCGGTGGATGTCGTGCCGCGGTTCTCCGCCCGCAGCCGCAGATGGCGGTTGCCGCCGCGCGTTTCCTCAGATACTTCTGACACATTCAGGCGCACGGCCGCAGAGGCGGTCGATACCGCGAACGCCGCAAAATCATTCGTCCCGACCAGCGACTTGCCCGCCGGAGGGGTTGCTGCCGGCGCGGCGTCGTACAGAGCCTCCACGCGCAGACAGAGCGGTTGTTGCGCATGGGGATGGGTGACCCGCCAGGCGGCGGAACCGTCATCCGGTCCGGTGACCCGGTGTGTGCGCATCGTGACCGGCGTGAACTGCCATATGCCATCGCGCGTCTGCCGCAGCCGGAATTCCGCACCCGGCACAATCAGGCGCGCCACGGTCTGCGTGTCAAAATAGCGCGCCAGACGCAGATGCTCGTACCAGCCCAGCAGCGTGAACTGTCGTTCCAGATGATACGGGAGGATCGCTTGATTGACATTTACCCCCTGGATCGACATGGCGGCGTCGAGTCCCAGATTCTTGCCAGCGAAATACTCCATCTCGTCGAGATGGTGCCCGCGCGCGAAGGGGGTCGCCATGCGCGGTGCCCACCAGCCCATCTGCGGGGCGAGCAGATCCGAAGCGCGGTAACGCGCGCACACCGCAACGTGATCGTCATGGAACCGCTTCGGTGCCCAGACCGGATGGTCCCAAGCCCCGAGACGCGAATGGAACCACCAGTTATGCGCACCGTGGCAACTCGCCTCGATCAGCGGATTCCCCTCCAGCCGACGCATGATCTTGTGGCGCATGGCATCGATACCGTATCGGCTCATCATCCCCTCGGAGCCGTCGAAATAGAGCTGATCCAGTTTGCAGGTGTTGAAGACGTGCGCGATACGATCCGCCAACTCGTCCGCCAGCGGCGAATCAGGTTGCGGATAGAAAGCGTTGTAACGCTGCTGCAGATAATCAGCCTGTGCGCCTGCGGCATGGGCTGCGGGGCGGGTCTTGAACGCGCCCCGGGTACAGTCACGGAAAGCGTAGGGCGGTTCGCGTGTGATGGCGGCGTATTGGATGATCTCGCTGCCGATCCGGATCGCGTTTCCGTTGCCGGAGTAAGTGAAGACCACATCGTGACGCGCCGATGGGGGTTCGTTGACATAGAGCACTGTATCCGTCGGCGAGACGCTACGGGCCAGCGTGTACGTGTCGAACGGGATCAGGTGCGGACTCGCCTCGGGCGTGATCCACGCGTCACGCGTGTCGATGCAGGCGGTGAGCGTGTGGATTCCCGCGCGCAATCCTGCGGCATGGATCCGCTCCACCGTGTCCCGCATATCGTCCAGCCCGCGCGGATAATATTGGGTGCGCACCGCATAGTGGCCCAGCGTTTGCCACCAGCCGTGGAGGTGCAGGGTGGAAAAACCGCCGCGTCGCGCGACCTCGATCCAGTCATCGGTGGCGGCATGCGCGAGATTGGCGAACAGGTAGGATCCGCGTGTGGCCTCTGCCTCCAGCGACCACGGGCCGCTGTTTTCCGACATCGGCACTCCGGCGTGGCGGGCCATGGCGCGCAGGCTGGTCGTCAGGGTATCGCGCGACCCGGCCGCCAGCCCGGCGCGCCAACCGGAGGGACCCGGCGGTACGGCGGCGGAGACACGCAGGACGTCCCCGGCGATCCGCATCTCCACCGGCAGGTCATAGCCGCGCAGACAGACCCCGTCTTCATCATCCGAGAGCAGGTTGGCCATGCCGCCCCGGTAACGGGTGGGACGGACCGGCAGTTCGCAAAAGACGAGTTCCGTCGCGTCGGTCAGCGAATGCGTACGCAGGGTGAAGTTAAAGAACTCGCGGTGCGCATCAATCGCGACGACCGCCGAACCGGCGTGGGTCGCGAACCCGAAAGTCAAGGCGTCACCCTGACGCGTTACGGAACGCGCCGTGATTCGCTGTCCGTTCCGCAAGCGGGCCGAAACCAGCGGTGTGGGACGAACCAGCAGCTCGCGGCCGCTTGCGCGATTGCGCAACGAGGTGACCCGGCCCCGGGCGTTCAGGGTCAGTTCCGCGTGCCGTGTCCGGAAACGCGCGAACGGCGGTTCGGGCGCACGTTCCCGTTCCGTAGCCGGTTTCCAAGCCGCGTCGGCGCGGTCGGAGGGGTTGGCCAGCGCCGTGATCTCGGAGGGTGTCAGGGCCCGGCCATAGATCCGCAGATCGTCGATCAGCCCGTTATGGCAAACCGCGCCGGACCAGCCGCCGAGACGCAGCGCGTCCGCTTCCACGGCATGGTCCCAACGCGTGCGCGCCACGGGTTTGCCGCCGACATACGATGTGAGGTGCGGACGGTCGAACGTGACGCACAGGTGCGTCCAGCGGCGTTGCGGCAGGTCCGAGAGCAGATTCACGGAACTCTCGTTCCAGGCATGGCCCGGCGTTCCGGCGCGATGGCCCGGCCGTCCCAGCCGGAAGGAGCAGGTCTGGTCCGAAACGAAAAGCAGCATGCCGCCGGGGCTCCAGGTGTGCGAACTCAGCAGACAGGGATAGCGGCGCGGCGCGGGATCCTCCCAAACGGCCCAGAGCGCGAGGGTGAACCGTTCCGCGCCGTTGAGTCCGGGTACGGGAGGCAGTTCGGCCAGCGCGTTGGTTCCATTGAACCGCAGTGCCGTGCCGAAGCTTCCGGTGACCCACTGCACGCCCGAAAGTTCCGCCTCCAGACGGTTAGGCGAACGATCCTCCGTAAAAGCGCCGCCCCCCTCATCGCAAGGCAACCAGAGCAACAGATCCGAAGCCAGCGGTGCGGCCCGCACCAACAGTGCGAGGCCGACCCCTCCTAACACGAGCGGTAATCGGGATCTCATCTCTTTCCCTTAGACGGCAACGGTCACGCGACGGTGATCGGCTGCTCCGAGGCCCAGAGGCCGTGGATATTGCAGTAGGCCGTGGCGTATAGCGTGCCGGAGACGGCGAACTCCGCGCTGATCGAGACCGTGCTGCAGGTGCGGGCAGGTCCTTTGTCGGGCCCCTCGACTCCGGCGGCGTGCGCACTGAACTCGCAGCGGGCGATCTCGATTGAGGTTTTGGCCCCGGCGGGCACGTAATGCAGGGCGATCCAGACAATATGGTGGTTGGTCGTGTTCGGATGGGCCGTCTCTTTGCCGACGGAGATCGTGATGGCGAGCGGCTTACCGGCCTGGACCGTGTCGGCGCATTCGATGACCGGAACGTGTTTCTCGTTCTTCCAGTCGGCACTCTTGACGAATTCGGATAGCATGATGGACTCCTTTCGGTTGGTTTGGGATGTGAGCGTGTCAGTTGTTCTGTAAACGCCGGAAACGCAGCAATGCTTCGAGGTAGTAGTAATCCGCATAATTCAGCGGTACGTCGATCTCTTTGTTGCCGGGTAGGTGGCCGACGCCGTGCATCAGGAGGAAGTGGCCGTTCTCCCCGACGGGCGCGCGATAGGCGGGGGAACTGAGCGCAAGCAGTTGCCGCACAGCGGTGTCGCGGTAGCGGACGGCCTTGGGCGCTTCGGCGAAAGTCGCGAGTTCGAGCAGCGCACTGGCCATGATGGCTGCAGCCGAGGCGTCGCGCGGTTCGTTCGGGATACCCGCCGCCTCGTAATCCCAGTAGGGGATGGCGTCCGCGGGCAGGTTACGGTGGCCGATCAAAAAGTCCGCCAGGCTGACGGCCCGCGTAAGGTAGGCGGGGGTGCCGGTTTCACGGAACATCAGCGTGAATCCGTAGAGGCCCCACGACTGGCCGCGTGCCCACGGGCCGTCGGCCGAAGCGCCCTGCCCGGCATAATAGCCGAAGATCTTACCGGTGGCGGGATTGTAATCCACGATGTGGTAAGCGCTGCCGTCCGGCCGGAAGTGGCGCCGGTTGGTCTGATCCGCGTGGCTGACGGCGATCTCGCGGAAACGCGGCTCCCCGCTTTGTTTCGCGGCCCACATCAGCAACTCCAGATTCATCATGTTGTCAATGATCACCGGATTTTTGTAACTGTCCCATGAACGGATCATGCCCAGACTCGGCACATAACGTTTGCAGAGCGCGGCGGCACCGTCCAGCAGGACCTCGCGGTACCCGTCGGGGTTGGCTAGCCGCAGACCGTTACCGAAACTGCAGTACAGCATAAAGCCGATGTCGTGGTTGCCGGTATAGTGGCGGACCGACTCCAGCATGGCGGTGTAACGCATCGCCTCGCGTTTCCACGTCTCTTCGCGCGTGGCCTCATAAAGGAGCCAGAGCGAACCCGGGAAGAAGCCGCTGGTCCACTCTTTCGGCCCGATGGTCACGAGGCTCCCCTTCTCCCAGCGGCGCGGAAACGCGTCTTGCGTGCCTTCCAGTTGCTTCAGCATGCCGCGGTACTGCTCGGCGGCGTCCCGGAACAGTCCCGGGAGCTGCGCGCGCAATGCCTTGTCCCGGTCGGCCGCCGCATCGTCTTTGGCGGTGTCTGAAACTTGCCCCCAAACGAGGCGCGCCGTAGCCATCGCACAAACCAAAAGGATTTTCCGCATGTGAGGTTCTCCAGGGTTTTAAATTCGGGATCACCGTAACAAAAAACGCGCGTCCCGTCGAGTCGTCGATTCGGTAGGGACGCCCGCGTTTCCGACACCGCAGGTCGCTCGTCGCGGGTCGACGATCCCGATCCCGATCCCGATAGCGATCCCGATACCGATACCGACCCCGACCCCGATTTGGATGAAACCATGAAAACCAGAAACCAAAGAGAGTTGAACGGGTAGAATTCTAGCAAAGTCCCGCAAACATTGGGTTTTGCGGTGCGCCCAAGGCGTCCGCCAACCGGTAGGGACGCCCGCGTTTCCGACACCGCAGGTCGCTCGTCGCGGGTCGAATGTCGCGGGTCGCGGGTCGACGATCCCGATCCCGATACCGATACCGACCCCGATTTGGATGAAACCCTGAAACCAGAAACCCTGAAACCCAGAAACCCTGAAACCAAAGAGCGTTGCTTTCAACGCTCTTTTTAAGGCGTCCGCGGACGGTTCGGGGAACCGTCCCTACCAGCGGGCGGGGACGCCCGCGCTCCCGACTCTCCCGACTTTCTGCCCGCCCCTTCCGTTCCTGCTCTCATCTGTTTCATGCTTCGGGCGCGCGAACCCAGAAACCAGAAACCCTGAAACCAGAGAGCGTTGCTTTCAACGCTCTTTTTAAGGCGTCCGCGGACGGTTCGGGG
>JAPXSY010000082.1:0-11671 GCA_033812795.1 Kiritimatiellia bacterium | reverse complement strand
GCCCGCGCTTCGCACGGGAATGCAAATGAAGATAACTTTGGGTGTAAGTTATAGGCAAGCCCGCCGCGCGCCGGAGCCGCGAGAAAACTCTGGGATACATTTTTATGACAGGATGACAGGATTTTCAGGATTAAAAAAATCATGTTAATCCTGTAATCCTGGCAATTTATCCTAAAAAGAGCAGTTGAACCTTCAACTCTCCTTGGTTTCAGGTTTCAGGGTTTCATCCAAATCGGGGTCGGGATCGGGATCGCTATCGGTATCGCTATCGGGATCGGGAACGTCGACCCGCGACCCGCGACATTCGACCCGCGACGAAGGGCTGGGACGAAGAGTTCAAAAAGAGCGTCGGACGCACCGCAAAACCCAATGTTTACGGGGCTTTGCTGGAATTCTACCCGTTCAACTGCTCCTTTTGGGGTTATCCCGTGAGTGAACACACCGACCCCGCCGCCCGTCCGGTAAATCCACAAAAAACCGTGGTGTCCGACCGCGTCTGAATCGCCGACCGTACTTTGCCGTGTCGCCCCGAAGCCGGCGCCAGCTCCAGTTTTCTAACTCCGCAGGTAAAGTACGGCGGGACGTCTCGGACCGCCGACAGTGCGTAAACGCGGCCCGTTCAGTATTCAAACCCCGGCAGTTTCTGGTCTGCGTCCTGAACCGGTCTGAACGTGTGGCGGTGCTCCGCGCACGGACCGTACTTGAACAGCGCCGCCATGTGCGCGTTCACGCCATACCCCTTGTGCGCCGCGAAGCCGTACTGCGGGAACCGCGCGTCCAGTTCGCACATCATCCGGTCACGCGTCACCTTTGCCACCACGCTCGCCGCCGCGATCAGAAAACTCTTCGCGTCGCCCTGCACGATCGCCGTCGAGGCGCACGGCAGCCCCTTCACAGGAAGCCCGTCCACCAGCACATGTGTCGGCCGTACCGCCAACGCCTCCACCGCCCGCCGCATCGCCAGATGCGTCGCCGAAAGGATGTTGAGCCGATCGATCTCCTCCGCATTGCATAGCCCCGTGGCCCACGTCACCTCCGGCATTTCCGCTAACCGCCCGAAAAACGCCTCGCGCCGCGCCACCGTCAACTGTTTCGAGTCCGTCAGTTCCGCGAACTCTCCCGCGTACAACCGCTCGGCCGTCTCCGCCGACATCGCGACCGCGCCTGCCACCACCGGCCCGGCAAGGCAGCCGCGCCCGGCCTCGTCCACCCCGGCCAGCACCTCGCCGGGTGCCGCATCCCATACCTTTGACTCGTACCGCAACATCCATTCCCCCCTGCTCGTGCCGCAGCGGCCGCCTCTCACGCCGCGCACAGATGCCATCCCGGAAAACCGGTTCCGCCTGTGATCCGTGCCCGTATCCCCTTTCCCGGTGCACCCCTCTGCACCTGAACCGTTTCCACTTACGAAACGAATGGTAACACACCGCATCGCCATCGGTAATGTAAAATATCAAGGCGCGGCAACCGGCAAAACGTAAATCTGCGCCAATCTGCCGAAAAAAGCGTCCAGGATTTTAGGATTGTTTTCCACACAGTAACCCGGTATAACGTGGGAACTTTTCGGGGAGAGGTGACCGAGCGGCCGAAGGTGCAGCACTGGAAATGCTGTGTGCTCTTACGGGTACCGAGGGTTCGAATCCCTCCCTCTCCGCCAATCCCGGTGCGGTGAATCCATGAATCCCGTTTTCTATAACGCCATGGTGCTGCGCGAACCGTATTCCGGCGTCGAAGTTACCACCCATCAGCTGGCTTGCGCGCTGACCCGCTTTGGTTCGCTGCCGCTCTGTATTTGCGCACCCCGGGGGCACCGTCCGATCCCGATCACCTCGCACACGCGCATGATTCGGCCATACGGCACGGACCGATCACGCCTGTTGCGCATCCTCTGGGAGCAGACGGTCCTGCCCGTGTTGCTGAAGCGCGCGCGCGCGCCGCTGCTGCATGCGCCGGCGTATGTCGCGCCGCGGCTCGCGCCTTGTCCAGTGGTGCTCACCATTCATGATCTGCATGTCCTGACACACCCGCAGTTCTGCCGTGCCGACAACCGGCTCCACTATCGCCTCCTGCTTCCGCCCTCGATCCGCCGGGCGGCCGCAGTCATCGTTTTTTCGAACTACACGCGGCGCGTCATTCTCGACCGGTTTCCGGAAGTCCGGGACCGGCTTGTCCTCATTCCGCCCGGACTCACGCCAAACCTGGCCCGGTGTACCGACCACGCGCGGCTCCAGTCCGCGCGCCAGCGTTACGCGCTGCCCACATCGTTCCTGCTGTTTGTGGGCGATCTCACGCAGCGCAAAAACATCCTCAACCTGATCCGGGCTTTTGCGATCGTTCAGGGCGAACGGCCCGACCTGCATCTGGTTTTGGCGGGCGCGGCCGACCCCGCCACCGCAGCCGTGATTGACAACGCGATCCGGCAAAACGCCATCCGCCATCGCGTCAGCCGAATCGGGTATGTGAGCGAAGAGGATCTGCCCGTGCTCTATTCGCTCGCGCGGGCCTTCGTTTTCCCCTCCCATGACGAAGGGTTCGGGTTGCCGCCGCTCGAAGCCATGGCCTGCGGGTGCCCGGTCGTCTGCTCCGGAGGCGCAGCCGTCGAGAACTGCGGGGATGCGGCGGTCAATTGCGACCCGCGTGACCGCGCGTCGATCGCCAGTGCCGTCAGCCTGTTGTTGGATCATCCGGCGTTCCGTAAAGAGAAGATCGAGGCCGGCTACCGGAAAGCCGCCGGGTTTTCCTGGGAAAAGGCCGCACGCGCCACCGACGCGCTGTACCGATCCGTGCTGAGCGCGCACGGGAAACACGAAAGGCCCGCCGACGAAGCCGACGGGCCTTGAATCCGTTCCGCGCCGCGGGCGCGAACCTTAGTTGGCTCCGCGCCCTTTGACGCCGACAGCCTTCGCCGCGTTGGCCTTGGCCTTCTCACGTGGCCGCAACGCGCGCACCGCCGCGCCAGCCTGCCACATCTCGGAATCCCGCATCACCTTCAGCTCCGCGTCGAGCTTCTGCTTGTAATCCGCGGTGCCGCACACCTTGATCACGTGACGCGCTTCCTTCTGGCTCTTCACCGCCTCGTACAACGCCTTGAACACCGGCAGGGTGGCCTTCTTGAACTTCGGCTTCCAGTCCAGCGCGCCGCGCTGGGCAGTGGCCGAACAGTTCGAATACATCCAATCCATCCCGTTCTCATCGACCAGACGGATCAGGCTTTGGGTCAGCTCCTCGACCGTCTCATTGAACGCCTCCGAAGGACTGTGCCCGTTCTTGCGGAGCACATCATACTGCGCCTCCATGATGCCGGCCAGGGCACCCATCAGCACACCGCGCTCGCCGACGAGATCCGAGGTCACCTCATGCTCGAAGGTCGTGGGGAACAGATAACCCGAACCCACGCCGATACCGATCGACAACGTGCGGTCCAACGCCTTGCCGGTGGCATCCTGCGCCACCGCAAAACTGGAGTTGATGCCCACGCCAGCCAAGAAATTGCGGCGCACGGAGGTGCCCGACCCCTTGGGCGCGACCATGATCACGTCCACATCCGGACCTGCTTTGACGCGGGTGAGCGACCGGTAGACCCAGCCGAACCCGTGGGAGAAATAGAGCGCCTTGCCAGCGGTCAGATGCGGCGCGATGCGCGGCCAAACCTGCCGAATCGCCGCATCATTCACGAGGACCATGATGATCGTGGCCCGGGCGCAGGCCTCTTCAATATCAAAAAGGGTCTTGCCCGGTTTGAACCCGTCCTTGACGGCCCGCTTCCAATCGTTCGCGAAACGCTTGTCCTGCCCGACAATAACCTGAATCCCGTTGTCGCGCATATTCAGTGACTGGGCCGGCCCCTGAACGCCATAGCCGATGACGGCGATGACTTCATCCTTGAGCACCTTCTGGGCTTTCTTCAAGGGATACTCTTTACGGGTCACGACGGTTTCCACAACACCGCCAAAATTGATCTTGGCCATTACCTTTACTCCTCGGTTAACTTCAGTCCGCCCCAACAACCCGGCGCACATGGCCAGAAGGTCGGGCGAAAAAAGAAACGTAATCATACCACCTTGCGGCGCACGCGCAAGCGCATTTATCAGCTTAAACGACGGGACGACGGGATCAGCCGAAAGGCGATTGGACCCCCAGATCAGGAAAAACAAGGTCGCCTTTTTCAGTCGACCATCCAGCACGGGCATCTTGCCCGTGTTCACAGGCGGGACGCCCGTGCGTCTTCGTCTATCTTCTCATCCCCCAAAGGAGGCCAGCAGTTTTTCCAGCCGAGCGATCGTCTCTGTCAGCTCTTTCTGCTTGGCGCGTTGCTGCTCGACCACGGCCGCAGGCGCCTTGGCCACGAACCCCTCGTTGCCGAGCTTGGCTTCGACGCCTTTGAGGAACCCGCGCGTTTTCTCCAACTCGGTCTTCACACGCGCGGCTTCGGCTTTGACGTCCACCACCCCTTCGAGCGGCAGATAAACGGTGCCGAGCTTGCAGAGCGTACCGGGCATAGCCTTCTCGCCGCCGCCCGCGACGACTTCCAGATTGTCCGAGCGCAACTGTTGCTTGAGCGTTTCGGCGTCGGCCTTCAGGCGGCCGGCCGTCTCTTCGTCCATCGCCTGAATGACGTAGTGCAGGAACTTGGAGGGCGCGAGGTTGTAGTCGGCGCGCAATGCGCGTCCGGCGGTGACCAGTTCGCGCCGGGCGTTGACGTAGGCGGTGACCGCGTCGCTCAGTCCCCATGCAGTGCGCTGCGCATCGGTGTAGGGTGCGGGCCACGGCGCGCGCATGATGCTTTCGGTCTCCGCACCGTACCCCATCTGGTGCCACAGCTCTTCGGTGATGAACGGCATGTAGGGATGCAGCAGCTTGAGCGCCTTGGCGAAGACATCGGTCATCACGGACAGCACTTGACGGCGGCGCGACTCGTCCGCGCCGTTCAGGTCCTGCTTGGCGTATTCGAGATACCAGTCGCAGAACTGGCTCCAGATCACGTCGTAGATCGCGAGCGCGCCGTCTTGCAGGCGGAACGCCTCCAGATGTCCGGTCACGTTGCGCACAGCGCTCTCGCAGGTGGCGAGCATGTGACGGTCGTCATCGCGCAACAGTGCCGGATCGAGCGACAACTCGCCGCTGGCCAGCGCGCGCCAATCCGTGCCGGGCAGTTTCTCCATGTGCATCTTCATGAAGCGCGCGGCATTCCAGATCTTGGTCGCGAAGTTGCGGCCGATCTCGAACTTCTCCATGTTGACGTAGACGTCCATGCCCGTGGAGGTGATCAGCATCAGGCTGAAGCGCAACGCATCGGCACTGTAGGTCTCGATGATGTCGAGCGGATCGATGGAGTTGCCCAGACTCTTGCTCATCTTGCGGCCTTTGTCGTCGCGCACCGTACCGTGCAGATAGACCGTGCGGAAGGGCACCTCGCCCATGAACTTGCAACCGGCCATGATCATGCGCGCGACCCAGAAGAAGAGGATCTCCGGCGCGGTGGCCAGATCGTTGGTCGGATAGTAGAACTTCAGGTCAGGATGGTCTGCAGGCCAGCCAAAGGTGCTGAAAGGCCAGAGCCACGAGGAGAACCAGGTGTCGAGCACATCCTCGTCCTGCGTGATTTGATCCGCCGCGGCACCGCATTTCGGACAGGTATCCGGCGCGGCCTTGGCCGCCCACTCGTGTCCGCACGGCGTGCAGGTGTAGACCGGGATGCGGTGGCCCCACCAGATTTGGCGCGAGATGCACCAATCGCGGATGTTCTCCATCCACTCGAAATAAGTTTTCTCCCAGCGCTGCGGCACGAAGACGATCTTGCCGGTGCGCACAGCCTCGATGGCCGGCTCGGCAAGCGGCTTCATGCGCACAAACCACTGTTTGGAGAGGCGCGGCTCGACCACCGTGTCGCAGCGGTAGCAGTGCCCGACCGCGTGCTGATGCGGATCGACCTTGACCAGCAGTCCCTGCGCTTCGAGGTCGGCGACCACCTGCTTGCGGCAGGCGAAGCGGTCCATGCCGGCATACGGCCCGGCCTCTTCGTTCATCGTGCCGTCGCCGTTCATGACGTTCAGCACCGGCAGATCGTGGCGCTGCGCCACTTGAAAATCGTTCGGATCGTGCGCGGGCGTGATCTTCACGACGCCCGTGCCGAAAGCGCGGTCCACGTAGTCGTCCGCGACAACCGGTATCTCGCGGTTCATGAGCGGCAGCGTCACGCGCTTGCCGATCAGCGCCTGATAACGCTCGTCCGCCGGATTGACGGCCACGGCGGTGTCGCCCAGCATGGTCTCGGGACGCGTGGTCGCGACCACAACTTCGCCGCCGTCCGGAATCGGGTAACGGATGTGCCAGAGATGTCCTTGGGTGTCCTGATGCTCGCTCTCCTCATCGGACAGCGCAGTGTGGCAGCGCGGGCACCAGTTGACGATATAGTTGCCGCGGTAGATGAGTCCCTCGTCGTAGAGTCGGCAGAACACCTCGGACACGGCCTCGCTCAGTCCTTCGTCCATGGTGAAGCGCTCACGCGACCAGTCGCAACTCGCCCCGAGTTTGCGAAGCTGGCGCACGATCGTGCCGCCGTACTCCTCGCGCCACTCCCACACGCGCGCCAGAAACGCCTCGCGCCCGAGGTCGCGCCGCGAGAGGCCCTCCTTGCGCAATGTCTTCTCCACCACGTTCTGGGTGGCGATGCCCGCGTGGTCCGTACCCGGCATCCAGACCGTGTTGCGTCCCTGCATGCGGCGCCAGCGCACCAGCACGTCCTGGATCGTATTGTTGAGCGCATGGCCCATGTGCAGGATGCCAGTCACATTCGGCGGCGGGATGACGACACTGTAGGGTTCGCCGCCCTGCGCGGCCTCCGCGTGAAACCGGCCGGTCTCCTCCCACCACGCATACCACTTGTTCTCAACGGTCTTGGGATCGTAATGCTTGTCCATAAAAAAGTTCGGGTTAATCGTTACGGTTACAGGTCACGGGTCGTAAAAAGGGGATATTAAACCAGAAACCGCGGGCGCTGACAAACAATCGCGGCGCAGAATAGTCCTTCCGCACCCTTTTTTCGGGGTTGTCCGGTGCGGTTGTTTCTGCGACACTTAAGCGGATATGAATCTGACAGAACGGACACTGGGCGTGAAACGGGTTTTCGAGGGACGGGCGCTGACGATCGACGTGGCGGAGATTGAACTGCCGAACGGGCGGCGCTCAACGCGCGAGATCGTGCGGCACCGCGGGGCTGCGGTGATTCTCGGCCAGCGGCCGGACGGCCGGTTCGTGTTGATCCGCCAATACCGGCGCGCGGTGGAGGGCGTTCTCCTGGAGATGGTGGCCGGAGGGCTGGAAGAGGGGGAGTCTCCGGAAACGTGCGCGCGCCGTGAAATGGAGGAGGAGAGCGGATATCCGGTGGAGACGCTGGAAAAGATCGGCGTGATCGTGCCGTGCCCCGGCTATTCAGAGGAGCGCCTGCATCTCTTCTACGCGCGTCTGTCGCAGGAGCCCCGGCCGCTGCGTCCGGATTTCGACGAGAACCTCGCGCCCGTGGTGATGACGGCGGAGGAGATCGACGCGGCCCTCGACTCTGGCGAGTTGATCGACGGCAAGAGCATCGCCCTCTGGCTGATGTGGCGACGAAGCACAAGGCGGCACAGTTAGCCCTACTCATGCGGAATTGCTTGGATTCCGCACCGCGTTCGTCCGTAGAAGCTGAGAAACCGATATGAAATGCATGATAAAGCAGATGATGACGGTGTCGGTCGCCATGTTGTCGGCGACGGTCGTGGCCATGCCGACACTACAACCGTGCGTGAAAGAATACAGGGCGCTCGAAAGCGCGGCGTTCAACACGGCGGAACTGCCGGTTTTTCATCAGGATCAGCGGCAGTGCGTGATCGGCGCGGCTGAAACGTTCGTTAAAGGCGAACGGAAAATCTGGGACGGAAAAAGCGCTGCGGCAAACGGCGTCTACCTCGCGATCGCGGACAGTGCCTGCGGCAAAAAACTGATCGAGGCGTTTTCGCTCGACGTCCCGGCGAAACCGCAGGGGTACGCGATCAAGGCGGAAGGCAGGCGTGTCGCGATTGTCGGGCATGACGATGTCGGCGCGCTTTACGGCGCGGTGACGTTCGCGCAGATGTCCCGGAACGGCCGGGTGGAGGCGGCATACGTGCGGGACTGGCCGGATGTGCTGTACCGCGGCTCGATTTCCTTTGGGCGCGGACTCTGGAAGTTCCGCTACGGCGAGAAGGACGAAAAGGGATATTCCGACGCGATCAAGGCGGGCCTCGACATGATGCTCCGCGCGAAGATGAACCTGTTCAGCGACCTCTTCTGGCTTGAGGAAGGCATGCCCGACAGCACCTTCCCGTTCTTCCGCGAACTCGGACGTTACGCCGCCGAACGCGGCATCTGGTGCAATTACTACGCAACAACCGGGGTGTACATCCGCCGTACCGCGCCGAAGGGGATGAAGTTCGATGACTGGAAATGCGTGAAGCTCCATTGCCCGTGGAATGACTCCTATTACTGCTGGGCGGACGACGCGCTTACCGAGGCCGCGGCGAACCGGACGGTCGATTTCCTCGTCAAGGCCGGCATGGAAAAAGCGGTCGTCAACATCCATCCCGTAGACGGCGGCAGCTGGCAGGACCCGGAGGAGTGGAGCAAACGCTGTGAAAAATGTCGTGCGAAATGGAACGACCACGAGCGCTGGAAGGCGAGCATAAACCAGTTCAACATCTGGATAAGGGTTTTCCGCAAGCGACTTCCTGGCGCGGTCGTCGGCTCGTGCATCTACCCGTACCAGTTCAACGCGCTGATGAAGCCGGAGAGCGAACGTACCGCGAAGTGGAAGGAGTCCATGCCGGAATACTGGGACAAGCTCGACAAGGGGCTTGCCGACAAGGAGTTCTACTTCTCAAGTTGGATCACCACACCGGACGTGATCAAAACGGTACGGGAACTCGTGCCAGAGCGTCCGTTCCATCTAAGCGATACCTATCCGCTCACCGCAGGCATCTTCGCGTCCTACCCGCGCAAGATCGGGTCGAGTTGCGAGGGGGGGCGGAATTTCGCGACCACGCAGGGAACCGAGTGTTACCTGCAAATCGAAACGCTGCTGCTCGTGAACGAGCACCTCTGGGATCTCCATGCGCCGGGCACCGAAAACTACGACGGCCTCACCTATTACGATGGCCTGAAGGATCATGTCGCACCCGATGTGATCATGAAAGACAGCCTTGGCCGCATCTGCCGCACGTTCTGGGGCGACGTGCTCGCGCCGTACATGCAGACGGTTTTGTCATCCGGCGTGATGCCGGAGTACCTGCGCGATCCGGCGGCGAAGGTGAAATACTGGAACAAGGTCCGGCGCGATCCCGATTTCGACCCCACGCAACCGGAGAAGTCGAAGAACTCCGGCTCGCTCAAGTATCCGCCGATCATCGACACCCCCGAGTTGATGCTCGCGCAGGTCGAAGCGGCCGAAAGATGTGTCCATACGCTTCTGGAGGCGGAAAAGCGTCTCGACGGACTCGACCGCTACAAACGCAAGCACTTCATGCGCTTTTTGAAATATGCGCCGTATTGGCTCGCGACCGCACGCACGCATCATGTGGTCCGTCTCGCCGGCGCCGCGCTTTATGACGGCGACAACGCGAAGGCGTTGGGAATCCTCAAGGAAGGCCGTGTTCGGATCGAAAAGGACTTCGACCTCGCTGAAACGACATTCAAACGGCTCGAGGAGGAAGCGGACACGCTCACTGATCCGCGGCGGCCGAGAGATGCCTCCCAAACCTGGAAGTTCGACCGGAAGGCCGCGACGACGGTGCTCGACCAGACCGAGGCCTCGGCACGCATAACACTCGAACCGCGTAAAATCGGCGCTGTCGTGAAACTTGGTGTCCACCGGGGTGGCGGCGATGTCTGCATAAAGGAATATTTCGACCAGTTCGAAAACGTAAAGGCGGAGTATTTCGACTCCATTTCGCTTGCGGAACTCAATCGGTTCGACTGCGTGTTCCTCACGCAAAAGCAGTATGAGAAGGATGCGTTCTTCACGAACGTGAAGGCTTATGTGGAGAAGGGCGGTGGCGGCGTGTTTCTCGAGGGCGAACTTTGCGGCAACGTCCGATTCGACGTTAAGACGCCGTTCCCGGAGATCGTGAAGACCTCACCGGCGCGTGTGGAGAATTTCAAGCGGAAAATGAAGTTCGCGGACGGTCGCGAAGGGGAAACGATGTACGTGGACTACTTCCGCCTGACGCCTGGCGCGAAAGGCGAGGTGCTCGCGTACGGCCCGAACAGCGGGGACGTCCTCGCCGTCCGCGGCGTCGCCGGTCTCGGCAAGGTATTCTTTTCCGGTACGCTCAACATCGGTTCCGTCGCCGACAGCTACGCGACGCGCGCGTGTCCGCTCTTCGGAGCCAACGCCGAGTTCGCCCGCGAAGCGGTGGAGTATTTCACGAACGTGCGCCTAAAGGAAAAGGACGAATGACGGCCAAAAAACGGATTGCCGACAACGGTGACAACAAGTGTGAGCGTTCATGAAAAGAATACTGATCCTGATTTTCCTGTCTGTGTCTGTCTTGCCGGGTATGGCATCGGAGGAGGTGTGGTCCGGGACGAAAGTCATATCCGAGCCGGTGAAGATCGTCGGGGCACGCGTCCGCGTGTTGCCGGGCGCGAAGATCATCTTTGCGGGCGAAGGACGGATCCACATGCGGGACGGTTCGTTCACGGCTTCGCGGGCGGAATTTTTGTCTGAAAGCGTGCTCACGAACGATTTCCGAATGCGTTTCACCGAGTGCGGTTTCGAGGCGCGCCATTGCAGGTTCACGGGGCTCAGAACCGAGAAACCGGACAAGCGCAGCTTCATCTACGGTTTCGCATTCGCGATTTCGAACGGGAAGATGACGCTTGATCACAACACGTTCGTGGACTGTTCGGCCTTCATGTCCGCGGCGGTTTCGCACGGCATGTTCACGCGGAACCTGTTCGTGCGGTGCGCGGGCGGACTCGCGCTTCTGAACGCCACCCAGTGCCGTGTGGAGGGAAATGAGTTTTTCGATTCCCCGCACGAGGCGATGAAACTCAACACAACGCGCCTTTCGGAGATTTTCCGAAACCGCTTCACACGTTGCCATATCGGCACGGCATTCTATGCGGCGAAGGAAAACCGGATCACGGGCAACGCGTTCTTCGCGTCGCCCATCGCCTTTAATCTGATGCATTCGGGGCCTGACAACGTGTTCTCCGGCAACCGGTATGAGAACGTCCGCCAAAAGTATTTCAATCAGGGGAAATCAGACGGCAACCGTTTCTTCGACGACACGCCGCAGCCGCCCACGCTCAAGTAAGAAATGGGCTCGTCCGGGCAAGCAGACGTTTGCCCTCCCGGCCTGATGGCATCGGGATCGTTTCCCCCGTCCCCGTCCTCGTCCTCGATTTCGGCGGTCCGGCCCCGCGCCGATGGCGCATAGCGGCGGACGGGGACACCCGCGTTCCCGAATGAAACCTCCCCCCCAACGATCAACGCCCCGGGGATGCGTCTTCGATCACGGCGGCAGGGGTCACTTGGCAAAGTAAATGCGACCAAAACTGGGTCTTTATGACGCACGGTCGCATTCAGTTGCTCCGAATATGCATTTAGTTGTTCCGAAAACGGCGCGGAACGCGCTCCGCGCAGCGCGGCGGC
>JAPXSY010000081.1:0-11947 GCA_033812795.1 Kiritimatiellia bacterium | reverse complement strand
TTCCATCATGTCCGCATAGTACAGGAAGAACTCCGAACCCCACAAGCCGAGGGATTCCTGCTCGCGAAGCGGGAGGAACCGTTGGACATCCTGTCGGGCCGCGGACCAGTCGATCTGGCCGATGACCACCCGCAGGGTTTCGATCATCCACGCCCACGTGACATTCACCCGGCGACCGGCCCAGGGCCCCTGTTGGTCAAGCGCATGCCCCAGCAAGGCAAGCCCCCTTCAATCCCTGCAGGTAGGCGTAAACGCGCCGACTGCGGAGACTCTCCAGAATCTCATCCAAGGCTTCAAACGAGAGCGTCTGCAGATCCTCCTCCTCAATGCGCAGCGATTCGGTCAGGTAGCCCATGCCGTTCCTTTTCCAAGTGACGGGCTTGTTGAGATAGATCAGGTCGGCGATGGCACGCAAGGGTGACGCAATGAACACCCAGGCGTTTCGGGCAACCTCCACGGCCTCGACGCCCGCGCGCGGCACCAGCGCCGGAACACGCTGGAAACTGAACACCCCCAGCGGGGTTACGAACTCCCGGCTACGCGCTACCGTCACGCTGCTGACCCGATAGACCGCTTCACGCGCCATTGCCAACATCAATACCGGTTTGTCAGGCGGCGCACAGTTCAACTCTCTTTGGTTTCATGGTTTCAAGGTTTTATCCAAATCGGGATCGGGATCGCTATCGGGATCGATTGTTTAACGCAAAGGCGCAGAGACGCAAAGGTTTTGAGGGGGCGACAAGCATCGCTTGCACATACTCGACCGCAACCGAGCGCTACCGATCAATAACGGAAAACCATGCGTGTCTCAGGCGGCGCTTGCAAAACGCCTCGTGGCATGGGCGTCCCGCCCATGAAACACGGGCAAGATGCCCGTGCCACACCTGAACGCAGAACGTCGAACGCCCAACGCCGAAGCAAAAATTCCTAAATCCTCAATCCTAACTGCTAACTCCGCGCATAGCGCGGAAATTACGCTGGCATCCGCCCCCCTGCGGTGGTACGCTGTAAACATAAGGTTACAATAAATTCGCGAACCACGGATACGAAATGCCCCGGATGAAAACAAAAACAGCCGATTCGGCCGCCAGCCTCGGCTTTGAGGCCAAGCTCTGGCTCGCCGCCGACAAGCTGCGCAACAACATGGACGCCGCTGAGTACAAGCACGTCGTCCTGGGCCTGATTTTCCTGAAATACATCAGCGATGCCTTCGAGGCGATGCGGCAGAAGCTGACCGAAGGCAAGGGCGAATACAAGGGCGCCAACCCCGAAGATCCCGACGAGTACCGCGCCGAGAATGTGTTCTGGGTGCCGCCCGCCGCCCGCTGGTCGTACCTCCAGGGCAGCGCCAAGCAGCCGACCATCGGTAGGATCGTGGACGACGCCATGACCGCCATCGAGCGCGACAACCCCCGCCTCAAGGGCGTGTTGCCCAAGGACTACGCCCGCCCCGCATTGGACAAGCACAGGCTCGGCGAACTCATTGACTTGATCGGCACCATCGGCCTCGGCGACCGCGAGAACCGCTCCAAGGACATCTTGGGCCGCGTCTACGAGTATTTCCTCACCCAGTTCGCGTCGGCGGAGGGCAAAAACGGCGGCCAGTTCTACACGCCGTCCTGCGTCGTCAGAACGCTCGTGGGAATGCTCGCCCCTTACAAAGGCCGCGTCTACGACCCGTGTTGCGGCAGCGGCGGCATGTTCGTGCAGTCAGAAAAGTTCGTCGTCGCCCACGGCGGCAGGATCGGCGACATCAGCATCTACGGCCAGGAGAGCAACCCCACCACCCGAAGGCTGGCGCTCATGAACCTCGCCATCCGCGGCTTCGAGGCTGACCTCGGCCGCGAGCACGCCGACACGTTCCGCAGGAACCTGCACCCGGACCTGCGTGCCGATTACGTGCTGGCGAACCCGCCGTTCAACGACAAAGAGTGGTTCCGCAAGGATGACGACCCCCGGTGGCGCTACGGTGTGCCGCCCAAGGGCAACGCCAACTTCGCCTGGGTCCAGCACTTCATCCACCACCTCGCGCCCGACGGCAAAGCCGGTTTCGTCTTGGCCAACGGCAGTATGTCCTCCAACCAGAGCGGGGAAGGCGAGATCCGCAAGGCCATTGTCGAAGCCGACCTCGTGGACTGCATGGTGGCCCTTCCCGGTCAGCTCTTCTACTCCACACTGATCCCGGTGTGCCTGTGGTTTCTCACGCGCAACAAGTCTGGCCGCGCCCTTGGGCAGGGCAAGTCCGCCGCCAAGGCTCCGCAGCGGCGCAACCGCAAGGGCGAGACCCTGTTCATCGACGCCCGCAAACTCGGCACGCTCGTCGATCGCGTCCACCGTGAACTGACAGAAGCCGACATCGACAAGATCGTCGGCACCTACCACGCCTGGCGCGGCGACAAAGGTAGCGGCACCTACGCCGACATACCGGGTTTCTGCAAATCCGCCACCACCGAGGAGATCGCAAACCACGGCTACGTCCTCACACCCGGCCGATACGTCGGAGCCGAGGCGGTCGAAGATGACGGCGAGCCTTTTGCCGAAAAGATGACCCGCCTTGTCGCTGAGTTGAACCAGCAGTTTGCCGAATCCGCAAAGCTGGGGAAAACCATCAAGGCCAACCTGAAGGAGCTGGGGTATGGCGGGTAAGACCGGAAGAACGCAGAACGCAGAACGTCGAACGCCCAACGCCGAAGGGAAGGCAGACGAACATCCCCTCGTGCTCTTTACTTCCAAAGACGGCGCGGTCTCGGTTTCCGCCACCGTGGAGCGGGAGTCTGTGTGGCTGACGCAGGAGCAGATGGCGCAGGTTTTCGAAGTCAAGCGTCCGGCTATCACCAAGCACCTCGCCAACATTTTCAAGACAGGAGAGCTGGACGAGGAAAGCACATGTTCCATTTTGGAACACATGGGGCAGGGCGGTTCTCGCGCCTACGCCACTCGCTACTACAATCTGGATGCCATTATCGCCGTCGGTTACCGCGTCAACTCCCGTCGCGCCACGCAGTTCCGCATCTGGGCCACCGGTGTCCTGCGCGATTACATGCTCAAAGGCTATGCCCTCAACCGCCAGCGGCTGAAGGTTCTCGGTCAGGTCGTCACAATCCTGAAGCGCGCCGAGAAGCAACTCGACGCCGCGCAGGTGCTGGACGTGGTCGAGCGCTACACTGCCGCGCTAGACCTGCTGGATGACTACGACCACCAGCGTATCGGCAAGCCCAAGGGACGCAAGGCCCGGTCGCGCCTGACCTACGACGAGTGCCGCCGCCTCATCGACGCGATGCGCTTCGGAAGCGAGTCCGAGCTGTTCGGCCGTGAGAGGGACGAGTCCTTCAAAGGCAGCCTCGGCGCGATCTATCAGACCTTCGATGGCAAGGAGGTCTACCCCAGTATCGAAGAAAAAGCCGCGAACCTGCTCTACTTCATCGTCAAGAACCACTCCTTCGCCGACGGCAACAAACGCATCGGTGCCGCGCTCTTCCTGCACTTCCTCAACAAGAACGGGGCGCTGCTGACCGAAGACGGACACAAGCGCCTCGCCGACCACACGCTGGTCGCGCTCACCATCCTTATCGCCGAGTCCAAGCCCGCCGAGCGCGAAACCATGCTCAACCTCGTCATGACCTTCCTTGCGGAGGATGGTCAAGGAGGCGGGCATGGGTGAGTGGAAACGGGTCAGCCTTAAGGATGCAGGGATCACATTGATCGACTGTGACCATCGCACACCTCCTGCTTCAGATAACGGCTATCCATACATCGCCATTCCACAACTCAAGGGAGGCCGCCTCGACCTCTCTGATGTTCGCCGCATATCACCCGCTCACTATGCGGAATGGACACGAAAGGCTAAACCAAAACACCACGACGTGATTTTATCCCGCCGTTGCAACCCGGGTGAAACCGCCTATGTTCCTGCTGATCTAGAATGTGCTCTCGGTCAGAATCTTGTCTTACTTCGCGCTGACGGTACCAAGGTCTTTCCCCCGTTCCTGCGTTGGCTCGTGAGAGGCCCGGATTGGTGGGAGCAGATCAACACCTTCCTCAACGTAGGGGCTATCTTTGACAGTTTGAAGTGTGCAGACATACCGAATTTCAAGTTGCCTCTTCCTCCCCTCCCCGAGCAGAAGCGCATCGCCCACATCCTCGGCACGCTGGACGACAAGATCGAGTTGAGCCAGCGCATGAACGCAACGTTGGAAGCGATGGTGTGGGCGCTGTTCAAGTCCTGGTTCGTGGACTTCGACCCCGTCCGCGCCAAGATCGACGGACGCAAGCCCGAGGGCATGGACGCAGAAACCGCCGCGCTCTTCCCTTCCGAGTTTCAAGAGTCGCCGCTGGGGCCGATTCCGAAGGGGTGGGCCACTGGTACGCTCGGTGACATCTGTTTGAATCCTAGACGAGGTGTTAAGCCGAATGAAATAGAACCCCAAACGCCCTACATTGCCTTGGAACACATGCCGCGCCGCAGTATTGCACTCAGCGAATGGAATGAAAGTGCCAACGTGGCTAGCGGTAAGTTGTCTTTCCGCAAAGGCGAAATCCTATTCGGAAAATTGCGTCCATACTTTCACAAAGTTGGAGTCGCCCCCGTGAATGGAGTGTGTTCGACCGACATCCTTGTGCTTTCGCCGAAAAGCCTAGAATGGTTGGGGCTCGTTCTTTGCCATACGAGTAGTGATGAATTGATCCAATTTACCGACCTCGCCTCAACCGGAACTAAAATGCCACGAACGAGTTGGAACGACATCAGTTCCTTCAAAGTCGTATTGCCGCCGCGCTCTATTGCTACTGCTTTTACACGCATCATCCAACCGATGCTCAACCACATCCACGCAAACATCCACCAAACCCGCACCCTCGCCACCCTGCGCGACACGCTGTTGCCGAGCTTACTGAATGAAACGAACGGATCAGTGTAGGTAATGTATGAAATCAGTTAAAGTGTTTATCGTAAAAAATCTAAATAGCAAAACCGTTATGAGTGCTCTCATCGGTGCGATAGCTGGTATTCTCATTGCCGTGATCAGTATTATTCCATCGTGTTCTAAAACGGCAAGAGAAAATGAGAGGTTGAAAGAACGCATAGCCTGTCTTGAGAAAGATCTCGAACATTCTCGTACTCAAGCGTCAGAACTCCAGAACGAGTTAATACCGTTCAAGACCGTCGCATACCAGCGATATGGATCAATGGACACAGAAGCCATGCGGAAGCTCGCAGACGCATTGCTTTCCGTTCAAAAGAATCTTGAAGAAATTAACGCGAAGACCGATCAAATCAAGTTGGTGCCTGACGGCAGTATCAAAATCGGCGGGGCTGTCTTGGGTGAACCAGAGAAGCTTAAAGAGCCTTTTACAAATGCATGTAACGCTTACAACAGTCAACGGTTTGAAGAGGCCTATGTATGCGCTACAAACTATTTGGCAGTGTATGAGGAATCGAAACTTCAAGACGAGGGAGCCCTTTTTAGAATGACCCGCTTTAACATCCCCGTCAGTACAGCATTAATGTTTGCTTTCGCAGCAGAAGGGTCAATGTCCAAAGGCAATTACAAACTTGCATTGCAGCAAATTGAATCTGCGATTGCCCTTCGAAAAGAACCCAGAGAACCCTATTTTGATGCAATCAAAACAGCGTTGCTGATGCACCTTGATCAATTCAAGCTCGCAAACGAGATGTTGTTTTTCTATAAATCTCGACCCGAAGAGGATCGGCATTTCTATTATAGTTCACTTTTGATATGGGGCTATTTGTCCGAGTTAAACTTTCCAGAAGGCTATGAAGCTATTAAAAAGGAATTTAATTTAAACTTTGACATTAGGACTCCAATGGCCTTTCACACGAGTGCGCAAACAAAAGACGGAAAGCCCATGGAGGCATATGCACTAATGCTTTGGACCGGTCTAGGGACTTTTAAGCCCATAAACTATGTGCCCAAGGACAAGAAATAAAACCCAACGAGCAACGGTCTAATGATCATGAGTAACCTCACCGAATCCATCCTCGAAGACGCGGCGCTGACCTGGTTCAAGGAACTGGGCTACACGGTCGCGTTCGGCCCGCACATCGCCCCTGACGAGCCTGCGGCTGAGCGCGACTCGTTCGGCGATACGGTGCTCACGGGACGGTTGCGCGATGCCGTGGCGCGCCTCAATCCTGATATCCCCGCCGAAGCGCAGGAGGACGCCATCCGCAAGGTTCTGCGTGTGGCCACGCCCTCGCTCGTCCAGACCAACCGCATCTTCCACCGCATGCTCAGAAACGGCGTGGAGGTCGAGTACCCGCGCCCTGACGGCTCCATCGCCGGTGACCGTGTCCGGCTCGTTGATTTCGAGACCCCAAGCGAGAATGACTGGCTGGCCGTGAACCAGTTCGCGGTTGTCGAGGGCCCGTGCAGCCGCCGCGCCGACATCACTGTTTTCGTCAACGGCATCCCCCTGGGGCTAATCGAACTCAAGAACGCTGCCGACGCCGACGCCACGATCTGGAGCGCGTACCAGCAAGTGCAGACCTACAAGGCCGAGATCCCGTCCTTGCTCGGCTACAACGCCGCGCTCGTGGTCAGCGACGGCGTCAGCGCAAGGATCGGCTCGCTCACCGCATCCCAGGAGTGGTTCAAGGTCTGGCGCACAATCGACGGCGAGGGCGACGCGCCCAAGACCGCGCTGGAACTCGAAGTGCTCGTACGCGGGGTGTTTGACCGCAGGCGTTTCCTGGACCTGATCCAGCACTTTACCGTTTTCGAGGAAGACCCGGACACGGGCGCGGTCAACAAGATCATCGCCGGCTACCACCAGTTCCACGCCGTCAACGCCGCCGTTGAAGAGACGCTCAGGGCCTCGGGCATGGGCGTCTGGGGCGAAGCGCATGACCCGAAGGACACTGAGGGCCGCTACTGGACAGGGCGTATGAACGACGGCGCCGCCGGCGACCGCAGGGCCGGCGTGGTCTGGCACACGCAGGGTTCCGGCAAGAGCCTGTCGATGCTCTTTTACGCGGGCCGCATCATCCGGAACCGGGAGATGCAGAACCCGACCCTGATCGTGCTGACTGACCGCAACGACCTCGACGACCAGCTCTTCGGCCAATTCCAGCGCTGCCACGAGATCCTGAACCAGACGCCTGTCCAAGCGGAGAGCCGGGCGCACTTAAGCGAGCTGCTCAATCGATCCAGCGGCGGCGTTATCTTTACGACGATCCAGAAATTCCTGCCGGAGAAGGGCGAGCGCATGCCCGCGCTCAGCGGCCGGCGTAACATCGTCGTGATTGCGGACGAAGCCCATCGCAGTCAATACGACCTCATTGACGGCTTGGCCCGCCATATGAGGGACACATTGCCCTTCGCGACTTTTATCGGCTTCACCGGCACGCCTATCGAGAAGGCCGACGCCAACACCCGCGCCGTGTTCGGCGACTACATCAGCGTCTACGACATCCAGCGTGCCGTGGCTGACAAGGCCACGGTGCCCATCTACTACGAGAGCCGTATCGCCAAGCTCGCCCTCAACGCCGCCGCCGTGCCGAAACTAGACGAAGCGTTTGAGGAGATCACCGAGGGCGAGGAGCTGACGCGCAAGGAGAAGCTCAAGACCAAGTGGGCGGCGCTGGAAACGCTCGTGGGCGATCCCAAGCGCATCGCCCTCGTGGCGCAGGACATTGTCACCCACTTCGAGCGGCGCTGGGAGGCCATGGACGGCAAGGCCATGGTGGTCTGCATGAGCCGCAGGATCTGCGTAGAGTTGTACAACGCCATCATCCGCCTGCGTCCGGACTGGGCCGGCGCCGAAGACGATGACGTCGATGCCGAAAGGGGCAAAGACTGCGTGGTCAAGGTTGTCATGACCGGATCAGCCGACGACGGTCCCGAGTGGCAGCCGCATATCCGCAACACGCTCAAGCGGCGCAAGCTTGCGGTGCGGTTCAAGGACAGCAAGGATAGTTTCCGCATCGTGATCGTCAGGGATATGTGGCTGACCGGCTTTGACGCGCCCTGCCTGCACACCATGTATCTGGACAAGCCCATGCAGGGCCACAGCCTCATGCAGGCCATCGCCCGCGTCAACCGCGTGTTCAGGGACAAGCCCGGCGGACTCGTGGTCGATTATCTGGGGCTGGCCGACCAGTTGAGAAAGGCCTTGGCCGTCTACACCGAGAGCGGCGGTATGGGCGACCCCACCTACGACACCGCCCAGGCCATTGCCGTGATGCTGGAAAAACACGAGGTCGCGTGCAGTATGCTGCATGGGTTTAAGTGGGCGAAGTGGACCACGGGCACGGCCACGGAAAGGTTGCAGCTCATCCCGGCGGGCCAAGAGCACATTCTGGCGCAGGCTGACGGCAAGCAGCGCTTCGTCAAGGCCGTGACGGAGCTGTCACGCGCCTTCGCCCTGTGCGCAGCATCCGACGAGGCCCGCGCGATCCGCGACGACGTTTCCTTCTTCCAGACCCTGCAGGCGGCGCTGAACAAGCAGTCCTTAGGCAGCCGCAAGACACCGGAGCAACTCGACGCCGCCGTGCGACAGCTCGTGTCCAAAGCCATCGTCACCGAGGGTCAGGTGATCGACGTCTTCACCGCCGCTGGCATCGCCAAGCCCGACATCTCGATCCTGTCCGACCAGTTTCTGGCCGAAGTCCGGGGGCTCAAGCACAAGAACGTGGCCGCCGAACTGCTGGAGAAGCTGTTGCGTGACGAACTCCGAATCAGGTCCAGACGCAACATCGTGCAGGCCGAGCTTTTCAGCGAGCGGCTCAAGAAGGCTTTGAACGCCTACCACAATCGGGCGATTTCCACGCTGGAGTTCATCGACGAGCTGATCCGCATGGCCAAGGATCTGGATGCCGCGTCGAAGCGCGGACAGGACCTGGGGCTCAACGACGACGAGGTGGCCTTCTACGACGCGCTTGCCACCAACGATGCCGCCGTCAAAGTCATGGGCGACGACAAGCTCAAGGTCATCGCCGTGAAACTCCTGTCAACCGTACGCAAGAGTGTGACCATCGACTGGAACCTCAGAGAGAGCGCACGGGCCAAGATCCGGGTCATGGTCAGGCGCATCCTCAGAGAATACGGCTACCCGCCAGACCTTCAGGAGGAGGCCGTCAAGACCGTCCTGGCCCAAGCCGAACTCGTATGCGCGGACTGGGAGTCTTAAATGGTGCACTTTGATGCTTTCACATGCTTGTTTTTAGGAGACACTGGACATGGCATGGCGACCCGGAGGTGAAGCTGGAAAACTGGGCAACCGCTATGAGGCCAAATGGGTTGTTCGGCAGTGTGTGCGCCTGCTACGTGAAGAAATCGCGTCATCATGAAGTTTGTTGACCGCCTGACTGCTCATTTGCAGACGGCAACAGAGCCGACAGAAGGCTGGCGTTTTCACGACCTTCCCGGAGTCTTACTTCGTCTTTACGAAGAGTCACAAGCTGCACGAGATTCCGAGTGCGTTGGTGCCTGTCTTGATGCGTGGGACAGGTTGTTTGAGGCCGGTTTTGAGCGCGTCAGAGATTTAAGTAATGAGCTAAGCAGTTATCTTCCTCAATCCTAACTGAAAACTCCGCGCACAGCGCGGCCGCGCCTTCACGTGATAAAAACAAGCGACTTGCTCACGACGCATAGGCGTGATACCCTTTCAATCATGAAAAATGAGATTATTTTTAATGTAACTCAGGATGCCGACGGTGGATACACAGCCGAAGCACTGGGCGAGGATATCTTCACGCAGGCGGACACATGGGAGGAACTCCGCGCCAATGTCCGCGAGGCCGTGGCCGCGTACACATTCGACCGGCTTGAAAAGCCTTCCGTTCGCATCCGTCTGACGCGCGAAGAGGTTTTGGCATGAAGTTGCCCCGCGATCTGTCCGGGATCCGTTTAGCCCGCCACCTTTGCCGTTTGTGGGGATATACGCTTGTCCATCAGGTCGGCAGCCATATCGTTCTCCAAACCGAGATGCCAAGTCACCACCGGATCGTGATTTCAGCACATGCGTCGCTCCGTGTCGGCACTTTGAACGGCATCCTCCAGTCCGTATCCGTCCACAAGGGAATACTCCGAGAAGATCTGCTCAAGGGGCTCTAGTGCTCTTTGCCCTAAATCCTCAATCCTAACTGCAAACTCCGCACGTCGCGCGGCTGCGCCTTCGCGTGAAACAACCGAGCAGTACTTTTACACTCATCATTGCGAGCCACTGCGTGATCACACTAACCGATTTTGCTCCCGATGCTCCGCAATTGCCTTCCTGTCGTGCCCACACCTTGAAAGGTGTGGAAGTAGAAAACGACAGTCAAACAGATAAGGAAACATCAAAAAAACCCAATGTTTACTAGGGTTTATTCACTATTGTTCCCTTTTCCTCTCTGGGCCTTATTTCCACACCTTGAAAGGTGTGGAAGAGGAGCACATGTTTTTCTCAGGCTCCGTTTACGTTCAAATGATGCTTCAAATGAGAGACTCTTGCCCCCTCGTGGCATGGGCGTCCCGCCCATGAAATACGGGCAAGATGCCCGCACCACACGCAAGCAAGGGGTTTTAACCTAAAAAGAGCAGTTGAACTTTCAACGTTCTTTGGTTTCATGGTTTCAAGGTTTTATCCAAATCGGGGGGTGTAACATATTGTCTGTAAATTCATTTAAAGGGCCTGTGGTCCCCCTTCGGGAACCGCTGGCTTGAAAAAAGGCGGGCCACGGCTATCCTTCTTCTTTTTTGTGCCACAAAAACAAAGAAAGGAATGACAAGCCATGACCCACGAAGAGAAAGGTACCGCTATGGAGGCGGTTTTGCAACCGATATTTGAGCGGGGCTTCGACGGGCTCGGGGAGGCGCTCTCCTCGGTCTTGAACTTCGCCATGCTGGTCGAGCGCGAGAACGCGCTCGGCGCGGCGCCCTACGAGCGCTCCCCGGACCGCGCCGGGCACGCGAACGGGTTCAAGCCGCGGACGCTCAAGACGCGCGTCGGCGAGCTTTCGCTCCGGGTGCCCCAGGTGCGCGGGGCGGAGAGGGCGTTCTACCCCTCGGTCCTGGAGCGGGGCCAGCGCCACGAGCGGGCGCTGGTCCTGTCCCTTGCCGAGATGTACGTGCAGGGCATTGCGACGCGGCGGGTGACGGAGGTCCTGGAGACCATGTGCGGGTGCCCGGTCTCTTCGGAGCAGGTTTCGCGCGCGGCGGCGCTGCTGGACGAGGAACTGGAGAAGTGGCGGAACCGCCCGATCGGCCGCGTCGTGGCCCTCGTCCTGGACGCTTTTTACGAAAAGGTCCGTCTGGACGGCTCGGTCGTCAGCTGCGCCGTTCTGGTCGCCAGCGGCATATTCGGGGACGGGCGCAGGGCCGTGCTGGGCGTGAGCGTGTCGGTGAGCGAGCACGAGGTCCACTGGCGGGCGTTTCTGCAGAGCCTCAGGGACAGGGGCATGCACGGGGTGCTGTTCGTCGTCAGCGACGACCACGAGGGCCTGAAAAAGGGCATGGCCGCAGTCCTCCCCGGGGTCGTCTGGCAGCGCTGCCAGTGCCACCTCCAGCGCAACGCGCAGGCCCGCGTCACCAAGCAGGACCTGAAGCCGCAGGTGGCCGCCGACATCCGCGCCGTCTTCAACGCGCCGTCGCTCGAAGAGGCAAAAAGGCTTCTCGCGGCGGCCGTCGGGAAGTACGCGAAAACCCAGCCCAGGCTTGCCGCGTGGATGGAGGACAACATCCCGGAGGGCTTCGCCGTGTTCAGGCTCCCCGAGCCGATGCGCCGCAGGCTGCGGACCAGCAACATGGCGGAGAACCTCAACCGGCAGGTGCGCCGAAGAACACGCACCGCGGGGCTCTTCCCCAACGAGGCCTCGCTGCTCAGGCTCGTGTCAGCCGTGCTGTCGGAGACCAGCGAGGAATGGGAGACAGGGAGAATCTATCTCAGCATGGAGGGCATGCCGGTATGACCCGCCTGACGAATTTACAGACAAAACCCTTGCGCTGCC
>JAPXSY010000080.1:0-12062 GCA_033812795.1 Kiritimatiellia bacterium | reverse complement strand
CGCTCACACAAACGCTCAAGGAGGGTGCGGCTCTCGGGCGCGATCGCCAGCACATACCGCTCCTGCGCTTCGCAGCACCAGATTTCCATCGGGCTCAGGGAGGGGTCCGCATTGGGCACGGCGCGCAAGTCAAAGGTCGCGCCGGTCTTCTCGATCAGTTCCGGACAGGCGTTGGAAAGGCCGCCCGCGCCGACATCATGGATACTGAGGATAGGATTGTTTACACCGAGTGCCACACAGGCATTGATGACCTCTTGGCAACGGCACTCGATCTCGGCATTGGCGCGTTGCACCGAATCGAAGTCCAGCGCCTCGTCGTTGCTGCTGGTGCCCATGGAAGAGGCCGCGCCGCCGCCGAGGCCGATGCGCATTGAGGGACCGCCCAACTGTACGATCAAGGATCCCGGCGGAACCGCCTTCTTGTAGACCTGGCTGCGGCGGATATTACCCACGCCGCCCGCCAGCATGATCGGCTTGTGATAGCCGTAATAACGGCCCGCCGTCATCTCCTCATAGGTCCGGAAAAAGCCGCACAGTTGGGGACGCCCGAACTCATTACCGAACGACGCACCGCCGACCGATCCTTCCAGCACGATGGCGAGCGGCGAGGCGAGGCGAGCGGGCAAGCTCGGGAACGGTTTTTCCCACGGCATTTCAAAGCCCGGCACGCGCAGGTTGGAGACCATAAAGCCTGAGAGGCCGGCCTTGCTGCGACCGCCGGTGCCGGTCGCAGCCTCGTCGCGGATTTCGCCGCCCACGCCGGTGGCGGCGCCGGGGAAGGGCGAAATCGCGGTCGGATGGTTATGCGTCTCGACCTTCATGAGGATGTCGATCTGATCCTCTTCAAAGCGATAAGCGCGCGTAGCGGGGTCCACCTCGAAGCCAACGCCCGGAAAGCCCTCCATGACGCCAGAGTTATCCTTGTAGGCCACCAGCGTGCCATCGGGGTGGCAGGCGTGCGTGTTCTTAATCATCTGAAACAGCGACGACTCTTTGCGCTCGCCGTCGATGATCCAGTCGGCATTGAAAATCTTGTGCCGGCAGTGCTCTGAGTTGACCTGGCCGAACATCACCAACTCGGTGTCGGTCGGGTTGCGGCCGGCTTTGGTGTAGCTGTCGCACAGATAACGGATCTCGTCATCGCTCAGCGCCAGCCCCATCTCGCGGTTGGCGGCATCCAAGGCGGCGCGGCCTTGGCCCAACAGATCGAAGGTGCGTCCCGGAGCCGGCGGCCGCGTCTCAAAGAGATCGTCCAAATCGAGATAGACACCTTCGATCATGCGGTCATGCAGCATGTTCAACGCGGGGCGCAACGCCGCGAGCGACAGTTCGGTCTCCTGCGCAAAGACCCGGATATGCACGCCGCGCTCCACGCGGCTGATTCCCCCTAACCCGCAATTGCGGAAGAGATCGGTCGCTCTGGATGACCAGGGCGAGACCGTCCCCTTGCGCGGCGTCACAAAAAAACCGCCCTGCGGCTCCGGCCCCTCTGTCGCGCCCAGCAGCGTACAGGCCCGGTCAAGTGTCAGCCGATCCGGTTTCCGGGCACAATCCAGCAGATAGACGAAATGTGCCTCGACCCGCACAGCCTGCGGACGGTCGAGACATGCTTGAACCCTCCCGGTCAGCGCCTTCAGACGGAAAGAAGAAAAAGCCTCAGTACCCTGCAACATCCATGGTTTCATCCGTACGTTCCTTTATCCTGTCGCGATTTGCGGGGCAGAAGCGTATCAAAGCGGCCCGGCGCATTCAAGCAAACTGCGGATTGACCATCACGTCAGGAGCCTCTATACTACCGGCTTAATCCTTGGAGGCATTTTGTGAACGTTGAACTGATTGAAAAAGCGAGGGTCCGGATTCCCAGCGTTCCGGTCCTTGTGAATCTGGTGTCCAAGCGCGTGCGCCAGCTCAATATGGGCGAGCGGCCCTACGTCAAGCCGCTTTCCGCGGACGAGGACAAGTGCGACATCGCCCTGCGGGAGATCGCGGAAGGCCTGTTGATCTCGGAGGTCGATTTCAGCGCCATCGCCCGTGCAGAGTTCGCGCATTCGCGTTGGTCGGAGTAACCCTTCCGCGGAACGGCGGCGCAGGTCAGCATGAGTACCGGCGAGAAAAAGCGGAAAGGCGGCAATCTGGCTGTCAACCGCAGGGCACACCACGACTACTTTGTTCTTGAAAAAATTGAGGCCGGGATCGAATTGGTTGGCACGGAAGTCAAAGTCGTGCGCAACGGCGAGGCGGGACTGATTGGCGCATATGCCCAAGTAAAGAACGGGCAGGTTTATCTCAATCAGCTACGTATCCCTCCCTATGCGTTCGGCAACCGTTTCAACCATGACGCCTTGCGTACCCGGAGATTGTTGTTGCACAAACGGGAGATCCGCAAACTTCAGGCTGTGACCGAACAAAAAGGACTTTCGCTTATTCCCTTGCGGATGTACCTCACGCCGAAAGGGCTGGTCAAGGTCGAACTGGGGATTTGCCGCGGCAAAGCGCAGGAGGACAAGCGCGAAACCGTCAGACGGCGTGATGCGGACAGGGAAGCCCGCCGCGCGATGGCGAAACACTACAAAGGTTAAGAGGTTTTCAAACAAGGAGGAGCATATGACACAACCCGTAGGTTTTCTGGGGATGAATGTCGGGCCGACCGAACTGCTCGTCGTGTTGGCGATCATTCTGGTGCTGTTCGGCGGGAAAAAACTTCCTGACCTCGCGCGCTCGCTGGGCCGCAGCCTGGGCGAGTTCAAGAAGGGCAAGGAAGAGGGCGAGAAACTGGCCAACGAGAAGGTCAGGGAAATCGTCGACGACATCAAGAAAGAGGAACCGGAAAAGGTCGAAGGCCCCAAGGCCTGACCCACCGCTTTTCCCTACTCCCGACTCCTGTCTCGCGTCTCTTGTCTCCTGTCTGCCGAAACCGTTTCGGGCTTCGGGACGGGATGCCTTCCCGAGGCGTATCGTCCCGTCTCAGGGAGCGGCCGCGGGCTTGGCCGCCAGCGGCGTCAGCAGATGCGCCTTAAACGCGCAGTCCGGCGAGAAGGGCGGCAGCGGAACCGTCAGCGCACCGTCCGCAGTCCGGACATCAAAGCGCCGCACCGGATTGCCGGTGGAGGTCTCGCAGACTTCCACGCGAAAGATTCCCGGCGTCATGCCGGAAACCGTAACGGTCAGGTGCGCGGCAACCGGCAACTTGGCGTCGCCGCGCGCGAACCGCACCGGGTGCACATAGCAGCGGAGCGTTTCGGGAGCGGCGGTGCCCAACGCGCCATAGCGTTTGAGAAGAAGAGGGTCCCCGTTTTCCGACACCCCCAGTGCCGGCTTCACCTGCTTGGCAAGGGCATTGCGGGGATCGATACCGGTCATGAAGGTTTGGATCGCCGCATACCGTCCGTACAGATCGTTCTCATCGATCACCTGCCACCACCAGAACATCGGCACACCGGACATCGGCACACAGGCGCCGGCCCACAGCGCGGCATGCTGTTCAATCAGAAGGTGCTCGCGTCCCGCGGCCATAGGCGACCCGCCGAACTCGGTGATGAGGATCGGCTTGTTGTACGCCGCGCCGGCGTCAGCGGTCGCCGCCACCAGCGGGATGATGCGCTCGGGCTGCCCGTGATGATAGGCGTCCAGGGGATTGAAATCCATCTCCGTCAGATTAGAGATGGCAGGGTTGAGAAACGTGTAATCGTTGGACACATGCGCGGAAACCAGATGGCCATAGACATCGATGCGCTTGAGATATCCGCCGAGGGCACGGCACCAGGCGACGACCGCCGGGTCGAAATGCGTTTTATGATGGGTTTCGTGCCCCGTGAGGTTGATTTCACTGCACAATTCGTACCCGAAAATCGCGGGCGCCCACCCCCAGCGCGCCTGCGTGTAGCGACAGAAACGACGCTGCATCTCCAGCGCCCGTTCGTCGCTGAAAAATTCGAGCGGCCGGGTGAGCCAACCTCCGGGAGTCGCCTTGTTGTAAGGATGCAGATGCCATTCCGGATCGCACCATGTGCTGATACGCCCGTGGTAATTCAGCACCAGGTTGATGTACAGGTTGTGCTCGTGGGCGAGATCGATCACACGGTCCAGTTCCCATGCGTTGCCCATGTGGTAATCGTTCGCCCCGTGATACCCGCTCACGCCTTCGGTCCACTCCAATCCCAGCGACCACGCGCTCATCCAGACTTCGGCGATGTTCTCGCCGTTCGCCTGCATGCGGCTGAAATAACGTCGATAGGCGGTCGGGCCCTCATCCTGCCGGAACACCCAGGGGAACTTATCATCCATCCGCGAATCCGTTGCCGAGCGCACGTTGTGGCCGATCGGATAAAAGAGCCGTCCGTCATCCAACTCGAAAAAGCGCGGGTCTTTTTGCGAGACCCGGATAAAGCGCATCGCTTCCGGATCAGCCGGAGCGGCATGGAACCGGAGGGCGTTCGTGAGCGTCACCTCACCGTGCGCATCGCGCGCGATCAGAGAGACCCGGTATTCACCCGCTTCGCGCGGACAGTACCGGATGCGCCATTCGGGCTGGCCGTCCGGCTCAACCGGCTGGCCGAGTTCGTCCTCCAGCCGGTAATGCGGCTGATAGTAGAAGGCATGGATCGCATTCGTCTGGCCCGCGGGTGTGATCACGACCGCACCCGCGTCAATCTGGCCGGGATCGAAGGGGTTGTCATAGCGGTCGGGCAGATCAAACCGCGCTTCGTACAGGGCATAGGCGCGCGCGGAACGGGTCAGCGGCCGCACCTTCACAATCTCCGGCGGCGACGCGGACGGCTGCGGCGTGAGGAATGCCGACACCAGAACGCACTTGCCGGTAAAGACCGAGTCTCCGAAAAGGCGGACCCCCACGCTCTGCGGACTCATCCGGACACGATGGTGCCAAGCCAGCGTGTGCCCCGGCGTCTGCCATCCCGCGGCCCCGGGCCGGAACGGAATGACCCACAGGTTGGTCTCCTTCCCCTCCCCGCTTTGCGGGATGAGATACTGGTGCCAGAACGCGTCACGGTCTTTGAGCCAAACCAACGCCCCGACCCGCTCCGGTTTCCCTTCGGGCCAAGCCACGGCCAGGTGCAGTGCATCGGCCTTCAGCCAGGGTTCAAGAACCGTCGACGCCAACGGCACATTCACTTCACCGGGAAAAGCCACGGGCAAGCCCTGCGGCAACGGGACAACCGCACCGGCCGCTCCCTCCGCCATCCCGATCGGGACGACGGCAGGATCGGCGCGCACTCCGGAAAAAACAGACACGCAGAGCAGAGAGAGAAAAATCGGGCGGAAACGCATCATCATGCCGGATTAAGAAGCACCCCCCATGCCAGAAAACAAGGGGGGGGAAATGCGCTCCAGACAAAACCGGAGCGCGCGAAAAGGTCACTGTGCCGTTTTCTTGGCTTTTTTCTCCAGACGCTTCTCTTTCAGCGTCTTGGTCGGTTTCTTTTTCGCTTCTTTTTTCGCATCGTGATTTTTGGACATGATGTACCTCCCGAACGAATCGGGCGAACCGGTTTCCGTATCGCGGAGCCCGGTCGTCTCGCCCAAGTTGGCCGCACCTTAACAGGTTGCCTCCCCCCTTGTCAACCGCTCGCCGTCAATTCTTCTTTTACCGGGAAAACCCGACGGGTGCCCCACCCTGCGGGTTACGGCTTGTCTACCGCGCCAAAAGAGGCGATACTCCCCCCATATCCGACACGTATGATTATCCGGACACCAGCCCTTGCCCTGCAAATCCGCCCTTGGTCCCAAACCTCGCAGATGGTGACCTGGCTGACACCGGGTCACGGCAAGATCGTGACCGCCGTGAAAGGGGCCTGCCGCCCCAAGAGCGCCTTTCTGGGACAGTATGACCTCTTTTACACCTGCGACCTGCTTTTCTATCGCAGAGACCGCGGGGGCGTGCATGCCATCCGCGAATGTTCGCCCGTCACCCTGCGAAGCGCGTTACGCCAGAATTGGCGCCATGCGACGGCCGCGGCGTACCTTGCCGATCTGACCGCCCAAACGGCAGTCGGCCATCAGGAGACCACGGCGCTGTTCGAACTGCTGACTTGCGCACTTGACCACCTCACGACGGCGCGATGTGTCCCGCGCGAGCTGATCGTTTGGTACGAGACGCACCTGCTCCGTCTGTTGGGACTGTTGCCGGACTTCACGACCTGCCCCCTCTGCCACCCCCCCGAGCGGCGCTGGATGCGATTCTCCCTCCCCTCCGGACGCTTTGTCTGCCCGCACCTCGCCCAGCACCATCCGGACGATGCCGTCATCACGCTGCACCGGGGGGTCCCCGCCCTCTTCCATCGCTTCAGCCGACTCGGGACCCCACCCGCCGACAACATGAAGCATCGGCCGACCGTGCCCCCCCCCTCCCCTCCCCCTGAAAATCTTCTCCTTGGCTTATGCCGATTTCTTGGTATCTTTATCCCGTTTCACCTCGATGTGCCTTCGGTTGTCCGGCGTGTCACGTTCGAGATGATCGACACACAACACATATGCGGTACATGCGCCGCATTACGGGAGATCGGTTCATGATGAAGTGCTCACCTATACTACTCTGCACCGCGCTGACCACCACACTGTTCTTGACCGGCGGATGCAAAAAAGAGGCGACCGGACAACCGGCCGCGAACATGGACGCGGCAGTTGCGGCCGCCGCGCAAACGCCTGAAACCTCCACGGATCCAAACGAGGTGGTCGCTTCAGTCAATGCGACCCGCTATCTGCGCAAAGACATGGACCAGACCGTCTCTGCCCTCCTGAAGGCGCAGAACATCCCCGAGGCCCAACTGGAGGATGCGCGCAAACATTTCGAGCAACGCGTCGTCTACGGGTTCATCATGAAAACCCTGCTGCTGGATGAGGCCAAAAAGCAAACGGTCACGGTGACAGAGGAAGATCGTAAAGCGCAGATCGACAAGATCGCCGAGGCGCTCAAACCCCAGAATAAAACGACGGAACAGTATTTCAAAGACTCCCCGCTGGGGGAAAAGGTTGCCCGCGCCGAATTCGAGGACGGACTTGTCATCGACAAGCTGCTGAGGAAAACCGTTCTGGACAGTATCGTCATCGACGAGGAAGAGGTGAAGAAAACCCTCGCGGAGATCGAAGCGAGAAATGCCGAAATCGCGGCGACCAACAAAAACCTCATCGCCATCAATGCCGAACGCAAAGCCAAAATTCAGGAACTCAAAAAACAGTTGGACAACGGTGCGGACTTTGCGGAACTCGCCAAAGCCCATTCCGAGTGCCCGAGTAAGGAGCAGGGCGGCGATTTGGGTCCCTTCACCGCAGGACAGATGGTCAAGCCGTTTGAAGATGCCGCATTCGCGCAGGAAATCAACAAAGTCGGGGATATCGTGGAGACCTCGTTCGGGTACCACCTGATCAAGGTGACAGCCAAATCGCCGGCCACGGAGGCCAAAGGCGACACACCCGCCAAACCGGCTTCGGTGACCGCATCCCACATTCTGATCAAGACGGAAAGCCCGCAAGAGCTGCAAGAAGTTCCCACGTCCGAACAGATCCAGAACCATCTGAAACAGCAGAAATCACGCGCAGCAGTGGAAAAATACATCGAAGGCCTCAAAGCCGCAGCCAAAATCGAGACGATTTACAAAGAAATTCCGTTGTAAGCGAAACCCGCGCTTGCGGCGTGCGGCCCGAATAATCGGGCCGCACGCTTTTTTTGCCTCCCGCCCACGCCATCCATGCGCCTTTACCCAAAGGCGAAACGGAAAAAAGATCGCGCGGCTTGATTCCCTGCCTGAATCTGATAAGATATTTTCTTATGTCTGTAAAGGTTCTGATGCTTGACTTGGTGTCAGAATGGGGCGGTGCCCAACACAGCCTCTATGACGCCTGTGTTTCGCTCTCCCGTTTGGGCGTTGAGCCTGTTGCCGCCGTCCCGCAAGGGCCGTTGTTTGACCGTCTGACCACTGCGGGCATCACCGTGTTCCCGGTCTCGCCCCTGCGGGCGCACCGTCGGGGCTTCGCGCTGTTCACCACAGCAGCCAAACTGCTGCGCGCGCCCGCAACGGTTTCCCAGATACTCAAAGTCGTCAAACCCGACATCATCCATTGCAACAGTTTGCAGGCCTTTCTCGCGGTCCGCGGCCATCACGCAAAGACCCCGCTCATCTGGCATGTCCGCGACCTGAAGATGCCGGTCGCCCTGGCGCGGGACGCGGCAAAAAAAGCCGCGCGCCTTTTTGCCGTGTCCGAGGCGGTGGACGAATACCTTGTTGAGATCCTGCCTCAAAAGCACCTTGGCCGTATCCGCGTGGTGCGCAACGGGATCGATCTCCAGCGTTTCGGCCAGACCTGCCGGGTCGAGGCCCGCAGCCGTTTCGGACTTCCGCCGGATGCGCCGATAGTCGGCATGATCGCGCATCTCGCCCCCTGGAAACGCCATGACGCGTTCATCCGGACGGCCGCGCGTATTCGCGCGCGACAACCGGACGCGCATTTCGTTTCGGTGGGTCGGGATCTGTTCGGGGAAAATACCCGCTGGCGCACTCAATTGAATGCGGAGGTTGAGAAAGAGCGTCTTTCCGAATGTTTTCACTGGGTCACAGACCTCGATCAGGCTGAAACGATTCTGCCAGCGTTTGACGTTCTGGTTCATCCCGCGTTGCGCGAACCCTTCGGCCGCGTGATCTGTGAGGCCATGGCCAGCGGCGTCCCGGTCGTCGCCGCCGAATCCGGAGGGCCGGCCACCCTGATCCGGCAGCAGGTCACCGGTGTGCTGGTCCGGGACGGGGATGAGGAGGGCATGGCGGACGCGGCGCTCGCGCTACTGGCGGATCGCGTGCGCGCCAGCCAAATCGCGGACGCGGCGCGCGCATTCGTGCAGGAACATCACGCGATCGAACAGACAGCGGAACAACTCCTCAAAGAGTACCATTCGCTACTGGCCTCCGAAACCGGCAGGTACGAGACCTGATGAAACCGCTCACCCCGTCGTTTGTCTGCGCCGCCTAAATTCATGCAGGCCGACGTAGGAACACAGAGCCACGGCACTCGCCAGCATGACATTCAGGATAAACTCCAAACGGCCGGCATGGAGTGAAGCCAATCCATCCACCCATGACGTGGGCAGAATCCCGTAAAAAAAGGAGACTCCGGTCAACCCGTATAACACCGCGCACTCGATGCCCGCGATCAGCGAGAACCCGCAGACAAAACCGAACCGGCCGCACGCCATCTCATGGCTCGTGAAACAACTGGCGGCGGTACGCGCCACAACGACCAGCGTCAACACCACCATCGCGTGGCCGTAACCCGCATAATCGCTCCAAACCGGATTCAGCCGCAGCAACCATTCCCCGAACAGGGCGAACAGTCCCGTCAGAATCAACCCGGACACAAGCGTACCCCCGATCGCATGCCAAAGATAGCGGTCGGAGCGTTTCCCCCGCTCATGGCGTTCGGCAGCCAGCGGGAACAGGACAAACATGAACGTCAGCCCGACATACGCCCCGATCTCCGCAAAACGGGAAATGACGTAATACCCCGCAGAATCCAGTTCGGACAACCGGTGGCGGATCACAAAAGACTCCACCGCGGTCTGCACGGCATTCGCGACTGTCATCATCGCAACCGGGAGGGTGTACCGGAGTATCGAGTGCCAGTCTTTCTGCCAGTACGGTTCGGAACGCACCTCCCTGCCCAAGTGCCTCCGCAGACCGAACAGCGAGGCCCCGATCAGAAACAGCGAGGGCGCCGACTGCCCGACAAAGTACCCCGAAAGGGCGCGGAACGGCATGGCGATCCACATGGCCAGCAAGCGAATCGGAGCCGCGATCAGGTTGATGACCGCCACCATCCGGAACTGCTGCAGCGCCTGAAGCGCATTTATGAATAAGGGCGACAGCACGCTGAGAACCCCGGAAGCCACAATCAGCAGGCCCAGGGATCCCGCCCCGACACGCATGCGCTCAAACACGAGGGGCAGGATGAACCGGGCAAAACACAACGTCCCGACAAACAGCAGCAACGACAGGACGAACACATCCCGCAACAGCCGCTTCACCTTTCCGTATTCCCCGCGTGTCGCATAGGTGTTCAGGAACTTCGTGAACGGCACCAGCAGAATCGCCAGCGGCAAACCCAACACGCCTCCCACCTGCGTCAGCGGCAGAACCGCCCCCAACTCATCCTGAGGCACATACCGGGGAACCAGCCATAAGCCGATGAAAGCGTTGCATAAATCACACGCCCTCAAAACCAGAAACAGAATCGCCGTGTACCACCACAACCGACCCAGTCTCGCTTTGATTTTCCTGGCTAACGCGATCATATTCCCCGTATCCGCTCCACCCTACGCAACCGGTAAGAACGCCCGCTTCAGGAAGGTCGTCTCCCCCCCTCCCGCCTCGGAGTTCCTGCGATGCGCCTGTTTTATATCACAAGTGCGGCAGACCCGGAACAGAAAACCGCTCCGAGCGTGATCAAGACGCGCTCCTGTTCCCCTGGGCGGTGAGGTTTCGTTTCATGCTGCGGACGCCTCAAGGAGGCGCCTCAGTGCCCCACCACGACCTGCCGCCGACATGTTGCCTTTTCCGGCTTGCCTCAAAGCGCGAATCGGGTTACGTTCTGTCTCGGTCACGCATGCGTAAGACGCTTTTGTCTCCTTTCTGTTCTCTCACATGAAAGAAGTGTCCTTCAACGCGTGGCCGCTTTCAAAACTTTAGGTGTTGCGCTGGCCAGTCGCGCACGCGTCGTGTTTGGCTGAGAAAAAGAAGGGGTAAAAATGAAAAGAAGGATGTTTTTAAGCGCTGCGGCTTTAGCTGTGGCAGGCCTTGCCTGCATCACCATGACGTTTTGCGCCCATGCGGCCGATACCCCATCGGCTCTGGAAAAAAACGGGAGGGCAAAGCCGCAAGTCTTCCATCTTGATCTGGCTTTCGCAAAATACCGCCCGGATTATTTGAGGCGTCTGATCCCGCAACTCAAAAAATGCGGGTTCAATACGATCCTTTGGGAGATGGAAGACGCTGTGCGCTTCGACACCTGCCCCGAGATCGCCGCGCCTGACGCCATGTCAAAAGCGGAACTGGCGGCGATTCTGGCCTTCGCCCGCGAGTCGGGGCTTGAAAACATGCCGCTGCTGCAGACGCTTTCGCATAACGCCTATGTCCTGCGTCATCCGAAATATCAGCATCTGTCGGAAAAGCCGGGGTTCCTCGAGCTGTACTGCCTTTCACGTCCGGAGACAGGACGTTTCCTGACAGACTGGGCAAGGGAAATCGCAGACCTGTTCGGGAACCCCCGCTATTTTCACATCGGTGCCGACGAGGCGCACAAAATCGGCAAGGAGTGTGACCTGTGCCGCAAGAGCGTGGAGAAACTGGGGGTCGCGGGCCTCATCGTGAAGCATCTCTCGCCCGTAAAGCAGGCGCTCTTTGAACGCCGGATCACGCCTGTGATGTGGGCAGACATGGTCCACAACCACCCGGAACTGAAGACCATGCTTGATCGGCGCACCATTCTCGCCGACTGGTGGTATGAGTCTGCCGAGCGGGCCTTCCGACAGGTCGGCCCGGAAAAGAAGCGGGTCAATGTGTTCGCCGAGGCGGCCGAATTGCGGAAATCGGGTTTCGCCGTGTGGGGGTGCGCTGCCTCGCGCTCTTGGGGCGACTCGGTCTTCGCCCCCAGACACGACCACCATCTCAAGAACTACCGCGAATGGCGGCGGGCGTTCGCGGAAATCCCCTTGGAGGGCGTGATGCTGACAAGCTGGAGCTGGCACCTCTTCCCGCTGGAGCTGCAGATGCCGGTGGTCGCACTGGCGGCGTATGACGGCTTGGACGACGCGCAATATGAGGAGGCTTTCGCACGGGATTGGCTGGGGATCGACAGCAAGGAGTTTTTCCGCGCCGCGCGCCTCTTGTCAACACCCGTACTTTTCAGCATGACCGCAAAAGTCGGCCACAACCAGATCAATCACGTGGCGGCGCCTGACGCGGTCATGAAGGAGGCGTTGAAGCTGTCACCGAAAGAGAAAGACCGTGCGCGCGAAAGCGAAAAAGCGGCGGCTCTGCTGGCCGGGTATCAGGATGCCGCCA
>JAPXSY010000079.1:0-12191 GCA_033812795.1 Kiritimatiellia bacterium | reverse complement strand
AAACGGAGGCGGAAAAGTGAAAAAGTATTATTGTCGAGATTGCGGCGCAAGCTGGACGGCGCGGATGCCGACCGAGGAAGAGGAAAACGACCCAATTCAAGGTTGGAATTATTTAATGGAGCAAACGCATTGCCCGGTATGCCAGGCGGCGGGAACGGAGGTCAACGAATGACAAGCGAGCAGAAAAACACGGCACTTGAAGCCTTGCGGCAACTGTCTCAATGGTCTTTCGAGATCGTAAACAAGGCACGGCGTATGCACGAGGTTTTAGAAGAGGCGTATAAGCAAATTGAGGATGCGGACTAGCGCACTCCAGATCAAAACACATGTGCCCGTTTGCTCTAATCGGCAGGCGGGCTTTTCTATGCCGTCAGACGGTGCTAGGATGCGCCACACGGGCAAGGGCTGGCAGACCCACGTCATTACACCCCCACGGGCGGCGGATGCGGGAAACCGTGTCCTAGAGCGGGATTTTCAGGCAGGTGGTCTGCTTCCGGCGCGTCTGGCGCGAATTGAGACGGCTTGCGCGTTGCGGGATAGCTCTTACCGTCGGAGCCGGTGCGCTTTTCAGGTTCGGAATTTCCGAAGCTGACCGGGCAAGGCTTCCGACCGAGCAGACCCGGCAGGGCTGGGCTGGGGGTATGGTTATTTTATGATTATTTATCTTGCGTCTAATGGGGGGTATTTTGGGATAACGACGGGAAACGCCTAAAACGGGCTGTTTGTCCAGAAAATGAAAAAACCCCAATAAAAGCGCAGTTTTAAAGGGGTAAAGCTTGGGGCGAAAAACGGGACTCGAACCCGCGACCCGCAGAACCACAATCTGCCGCTCTAACCAACTGAGCTATTTTCGCCAGAAAGTGAGGGTCTTTTACCAAACCCGTCCTGAAAAGGCAAGCCCGCAATTCGTACGCCTTCCTTCGTCAAACGGGAAAATCCGCATCTCACAGCTTGAACAGGTCACGCCACGTGATCGCGTTCTCCCCGTTCAGCTCCACCTCGAGCGATCTTTCACCGTCAAAATAAAACGCGGTCCACCAGATCGCGGTGGCCGAACCCATGTTCCCGCGCGCGTCCGGATCGCGTACCGGCTGCATCACGCACAGCAGGTATTCTCCCGGCGGCATACGGAAATGGTAGACGCATCCATCTGTGATCGCCTGCGACCGAAGGGAAAAGGCTTGGCGGAAGAGGGAATCCAGAAACGTGACCGCACTCCGCTCCGCGCCTTTGAGCGTCTGTTGTTTGTCACGTTCCGAGCGTTTGACCACCGGCGTGAAGGTGTTGCCGGTGATTCGGGAGTGGACACGCGGCACACCCTGAAACGCGATATCCGCTGTTTCAACATCCACGCGGTTCGCCAGTCCGACGTACCGGGTTCGTAATGCGTACAGGGCTTTTGTCACCTCAGGGGTATACGGTGACACGCCGATTTTTGGTGCCTGCCCGGTCTCTCCGGCATGCCGCACAGCCACGCGCAGCTCGGGAGGCACGCGGACCAGGGTCACCTTCGCGCCGGACAAGGTGAAGACCGTCCGGTCCGCCGTGGAAAAGGGACCGGACACCTGATTCGTCGCGCTTTCCGGACTCAGCGTGAAGGACGCGCCTCCCTCAACCAAACGGAGAACATAGGGTGCCCTGGGATTCCCGACCCGGCTCCCGTCCGTCAAGTCAATCGGTCCGTGGCGGCCGCTCGTGCCGAACAGGAAAGAGACGCGCGGGGGCATGACCCGCAGCGGCAGTTCCGCCATGATCAGTTCCCCGTCCGCATGCACTGGAGGCGGCGCCAGCACTGTCCGGTTATCATCCGACAAAATAAGCCCGCCGGTGCCTGTGCCCAACGTCTGCGCCCCAGCGCTTGCCACCGCCGCCGCGCAGAGTTTCAGGAGCCCCATCCGGGCAAGACGCTTCATAGCCCCGCCTTTCAGATTTTACCGCTTCACCTTGCCTTGACACCCCATCCCGGAACGCCGGTGGCCTGTCCACTCACTGCAGCACCGGATGGACGATCTCGCCAAGAGCTTGCCGTTCTAACTCGTGATCATGACCGAAATACGCCGCGTTGGAGTCCATGAAAAGCGTTAGCCGGAGATTCTCCTCCTCCGTGAGCTTGACGTTATGATGACCTTTGGCCAGCATCGCATGGAGCCGCGACGCGTACGAACCGAACCTTCCGGGCAATGTGAAGGGTTCGACAAAGGAGTCGCGTTGCACACCCATGGTGAGCCACCCCGGCCCGTGGTACATTAGGGTGTAATAACAGACATACGGCACCAAACTGACGAATGAGGTGTGGAACCGGTACCGGTTTTTCGCGACCTCTCCCTTTCGTAAATCCGGCATCCCCTCCTTGCGATCCGCCCCGTGGCACGTGACGCAACGGGCATCGAGCACGGGTTGCACCAGACGCGGATAATTGAAGGGGTTCGACCCGTCGGGTCCGGGACGCAACACGGACGGCGCACGCCGCATGGCGACCGGTTTGGAGGACACCGTGTCACGCGCCGCCGCGCCGGTGCGCGACTCATGACAACCGGCGCACATCAGGGTCTCGCCCGGCGCCGTGTACGTGAGACTGCGCATGCCCTGAACCGCCGCGCCCTTCTCATTCACCGCATGGAAGAGGATCGGGACTCCGGCCGGCACCTCGAAGAACGCGCTGCCGTCCTTTTCGACCGGCACCGTGCCCAGGAACTGACGTCCGGGCGTCTGGTCGCAGACCCCCAGGCGGGGCTTGCCCACGATCGGTTCGGTCTTGGGCAGAATCTGCCAGACCCGTAGAGCAGTGATCACCGTGCCCGCCGGGAACGGGTACCGCGAGTTGTAGACGTTGATCAGTCCGACGGTGGCCTTCGATGTCCGTTCCGCTTCCGGAATCGGCGCGGGCTTCGCGCCGTTTGGCAGGCGCGGGCGACCCGTTTGCGTACCGTGCGTCAACACGGGCGGCCGGGGCCGCGGCACGAGCGGGATCGGGCTGAGGCAGGAGATCTGCGGATGCGTGTAGAGCGGGATCTTGTTTCCGAACGCATCCAGCAGCGTGATCGCGTAACGCCGCTTCTTGTAGTCAATCACGCCGTACTGCGCGTTGGCGTCCCCGTCGTACACACAGAGCATGTAGCGCTCGCTCAACGGCCAAGGCGACGCGTACGCCGCAGACCCCTTGGTTGTTTTCCAATCGTAATATTCGGCCTCGGGCATGAGTTGGTCCGGTGTGAAGCGCCGGATCTGTGACATGGCCCCGTCATCCGGCAACGTCGGGTCTAAAATGATCACCGAGCCGCGCGCCTCGGTGTGGTGTCCGCAGGCGATGGCAACGTATTTTGAGGAACCGGGGATGGCGCGCAGGTCCATCACCATGTGCGGCGCGGTACGCTCCGAAAGATGGAAGTTCCCCTGCAACTCGCGCGCGTCGCGTCCGTCCGGATAGGTGATCCACGGATGGTGCGCCTGATTGAAGCCGCGGTCGACATAGTCCCAGCGCGTGTAGACGATCATCCCGTTGTTATCGACGCTCGGCTGCCATTCGTTGGTCTCGTGCACACTGATCGCCACGATGTCGCTACCGTCCTCAAACATGCTGTGCAGCGTGTAGGTCGGCACCAGGCGACCGTGACACCGCCCGTACCCGCCGCGCCGTTCGGAGATAAAGGCGATGCGGCCGTTGGGCAGCCAGCAGGGATCGAAATCATTCACGTTTCCATCGGTGAGCTGGACCAGCCCCGAACCGTCCGCGTTGCAGCGGAAAAGATGGAAGGTCGTCTTTTCGTTCCACACGCGGATCTGCGGTTCGCCGTCCGTGTACGCGAACAGAATTTGCCGCCCGTCATAGGAGAGGTCCGGAGAAAGATATCCGCCGTTACCCAACTTCTGCCCCTTACGCGCGCCTGACTCGATCACCGATTCGGCGAGCAGGTTTTGCGCCCGCGGCCGCTCCGACCACGGCGCGTGCAGGACATAGAGCCCGTTGCCCTGCGTCGTGCCGTGCACTGTGGCGTGGAAACCATAATACTGGTCGCACATGTGAACACCCCAGTCGAACTCATTCGGCGGCAGCGCCTCGCGCGTGATGAAGAGAATGCGGTCGATACCCTTCAACAGCGGATTGGCGAAAGCGATGGTTTTGCGCAAGGCGACCACCCGACCGAAACAGTCCGCGCGCGCCGGGACGTCGACCGCGGCCACCCCCCGGGCCTCGGCCTCCAACTCCGCCAGCCGCGCGCCCGCTGCGGTCAACTCCACCTGCGGCGCCAGATCCTCATACAGGGCGCGTGTGCGGCGCAGCACCACATCCAGCGGGTCACGGTCAGTCGGCAGGATCTCCGCCTGTTGGTGGAACGTCTGGGCAAGACGCGCGGCAGCATCGACCGTGCCGGAGAGCGTCATCGGCTTTGTCGTCATCTCGCGTTTCAGCAGCCGGTACTCCCGGGCCGCATCCTCACCATGGCGCGACGCCATCGCCACGAGCCAGTCCGGCGTGACGGCTGGCGGCGGAAGATCCTGCGGCGGAAGGTCCGGCAGTTTCGCCGTCCCAGCCCATACGACTCCCACGATCCCCCACACCCAGCACCATATCCCTTTTCCCTTCATTTTTCTTGCCCCCGTTCCCGATATCCACCCTTTTCGCCGAACAGATCGCTGCGGTCATCAACGAGGCCATCCGCCTCCGTCATTGCGAAGATTGTGTGGTTCCTGTCACGGATCCACCCAGCCATCACCACCATTGAACCAAACTCCCACTGATCCGTCGACCTCCCGGCATGACAAAAATCCGGTCGGCTGCATCCGTCATCTGTGCGCGGAACGGCGTCAGGGACGTCCGCGGCGTGTGGCCGTTGCCTCGCGGGGATCTTCCGGCCAGTAGTGTTTGGGGTAACGCCCCCGGAGATCTTTACGCACCAGCGCGTATCCGGTGTTCCAAAAACTTTCGAGATCGCGCGTGACCTGCACGGGCCGCTGGGCCGGTGAGAGCAGGCTCATCACCACCGGAACACGGCCTGCCGCCACCCGCGGGGTTTGCGTCATGCCGAACACCTCTTGGATTCGGACATGCAGATAAGGCGTGTCCCCTTCATAGCGGATCGGGATGGACGAGCCGCTCGGAACCCGGATGTGTGTGGGCGCGAATTCGTCCAGCCGCCGTCGCGACACGCCGTGCGCGTTAAGGGCTCCCCAAAGGATCGACGTCAGATCGAGTGCCTGTACCCGGCTCCACCGCATGATCCCCTCGACATGGGGCCCCAGCCACGCATCCAGATCCGCTGCCAGCGCTTCATCGGAATAATCGGGCCAGCCGCCCTCCGGCATGGCCTGACGCAGAAACACCACGCGGGCCTGCAAGGCACGGGCACTCCGGGTCCACGGTAACTGATCCACCCCTTTCTGCCGGATCCCTTCGTACAGTGCCGCACGTAGCGCGGCCGGATCCGGCGCGGCCTGGCCACCCTCGCGCAGCGTGATGGCGCCCAGCCTGATCCTGCGGACCGCCTGAACGGCCTCAGTGCGCGCATCCCAATACGTCTCGGCCCGATCCTCAAATTCACCGTCGAACGCCTCCTCCACCTCCTCAACCGTGAGCGGCGCGGCAAGACGGATCCGAGCCTCTGCAGCGCCATCCTGAAGTTCCGCAGCCACCAGCCATTCGGCCTGCGCCAACGATTCGGTCGGTTCCAGAACCGCGCCGCGTCCGCTACGCAACAGATAGCGGCCCGCCGCATCGCGGCGACGCGCGATACGCTCAGGATACGCCCAGGCGAGCAATCTCCCCACTGGAAGCTCCCGCGTATCCCGCGCGGGATAAGCGTGGCCCCACTGGCGGGCCAGTTCGCGCACCCGGAAGGCAAAGCGGTTCCGACTTCCGCCCGCATACTCGAGACGGTCCAACAGCACACGCACATCAATCTCCCGACGCAGTGCGGATTCTGCGGGCGCCTCGGAGAGGACGGCCGCAACGAGGCAGGCCTGACGGGCACACCCTTTCCGGGCCGCTTCCAGAATCATATGGGCAAGACGGGGATGGATTGGCCGTCGCGTCATCTCGCGTCCGCGGGGCGTGATAGCGGGCCAGACGCGGTCGGCCGCGGCCGGGTCCGGCGCAGGACCGTCCAGCGCACCCAACTCATGCAACAACCCCACAGCCTGACGCCAGCCCGCATCCGGCGGCGGCGTGAGCCACGGCAGCCCGTCCGGCGCGGCGGAACCCCAATCTGCGGCCTGCAGCACTGTGGCGGCGAGATCAGCCTCCAGGATTTCCGGCAGGGCTTCAGGGGAAATCTGGCGGTCGGCCGCCTCATCCCACAGCCGGTAACAGACTCCGGGCTCCAGACGACCCGCGCGACCGCGCCTCTGGTCGGCGCGGTCGCGGGTGACGCGCAAGGTCTCGAGCCGGGTCATGCCGTGACGGGGCGAAAACCGCGGCACGCGCATCCATCCCGAATCGATCACCACACGGATCCCTTCAATGGTCAGCGAGGTCTCCGCGATCGAGGTGGCCAGCACCACCTTGCGCCGACCGGGCGGCGCCGGTGCGACTGCCGCATCCTGCTCTGCAGGCGACAACGCGCCGTACAACGGGTACAGGGAGACCCCGGGCGGCAGTTCCGCCCCCTGTAAACGTTCAAGGGTGCGGCGGATCTCGCCCTCGCCGGGCAGAAAGACCAGAACGCTGCCTGGCTCGTCATGCAATGCCCGGATCACCGCTTCCGCCACCCGGATCGGCAACGGCATTGTGGACACATGGCCCGACAGCCGGGTTTCCACCGGATAACAACGCGCGTCCGCCTCATGAATGTCCGCGTCACCGAGATGTGTTGCCACCGGACCCGGACGGATCGTGGCGGACATCACCACCAACCGCAGATCGGGACGCAGTGCACGGCGCGCGTCGAGCGCGAGGGCGAGCCCCATGTCCGCCGCCAGACTCCGTTCATGAAACTCATCGAAAAGGATCAGTCCCGTGTCGGCGAGTTCCGGGTCATCCAGCAGACGCCGGGTCAGCAACCCTTCGGTCAGGATCTCAATACGGGTCTGCGGCCCGATCCTGCGTTCCAGGCGGATATGGTAACCGATCGTGTCGCCGATCGCCTCGCCGCGTTGGCGGGCCATGTATGCCGCCGCAGCCCGGGCTGCCAGACGGCGCGGCTCGAGCAGCAGGATTTTGCGGCCCGCAAGCCAAGGGGCACCTGCGTCCAACAGAAAGGGGGCGACGCGCGTCGTCTTGCCGGATCCGGGAGGCGCCTGAAGCACTACCGTACGGTTCGCGGCCAGCGAGTCAGCCAAAGCGGGAAGAATGCGGTCAACCGGAAACACCCCTATTCCTCCGCTGGCAGTGCGCCGTGCTGTTTGACATCCCGCAGCAAAATGGTCTGGGTGACACCCGGCGCCGTCTCCAAGCGGATCCCCTCGGCGTCGATGAACTCCAGCACGCCCCGGTAGTACGAGCGTGAGGTGCGGACCTCATAATTGGGTATGAACTGCCGGGGCAAAGCGAGCGCCACGGCGACGTGTTCTCCGCGCTTCACGATCGCCGTCCGGCGCTGGGTCGCGTACCCCTTGCGGCGAACCTCAATCTGATGCTCACCTTCAGGCAGATCCCGCAGCACCAACGGCTCCGACGCACCGGACGCATCCGTACCGCGCGGGCGGGTGATGCCGACTTTTTTACCATCAAGCATAACGGTCACGATCGAGGGCGCGGTGCGGATCGCAAGACTGCCGGTGACGGATTCCAGCCTAAAACGCTCTGTGACCGCGTCCCCGCCCTCCAACATGATTTTGCGGGTCAGCGTCTCATACCCGCTTTTTTCCACGCGTAACGTGTACACCCCGGGTTTCGGATCAGCCAGCACGCAGGGAGTTTCACCCCGATCGGTACCGTTGACGATGACGCTCGCCTGAGGGGGATCGGACTCCACGCGCAGAGAACACGGCAAAGGCTTCTCGCCCTGCGGCGCGTTATCCATCCGCACTGGCGAGGCGGAGGGATCCGAACGGTCCCCCGCTTGATCCGGTGCCGGTCTGGGAGAAGACGGTCCGGACTCTGTTTCCGTTTTCGGCGCGGTTGTCGCCGCATCGGCTTCGGTAGACGAAACGGATCGATCCGGATCCGCGGCCGGTGCGGGAGGTACAGAGTCGGATTGCGTTGCCGCGCCGAACTCTGCGGTCGGCAGCGCGATCCTCTCGCCCGCGCCGGTGTCCATGCGCAACCGGTACAGCAGCCCCGCGCCGCAAAGGAGCGCCAGCACACCCCCTATCGCCAAGGAAAGCCGCACGGAACGCCGCCGCAGGGCACACGATTCAAGCATTTCCCCGCCTTCCGCCGCAAACGGGGGCGGCACCCTACCCACTGCAATATCCTGATCCGGCAGGTCGGACAACGACACGGTGGGCACCTCTTCCTGCCTGACGCGGAGCGTCGTTTCGCCGACCGTGATCGTATCGTTCGGCATCAGGGGCGACTCGTGGATCGGCTGACCGTTGACCAGCGTCTGGTTGGCACTGTTCAGATCCACCACCCACAACACCATGCCACGCCATTCGAGCCGGCAGTGGCGGCGGGAAAGCGAGGGATCGAGAAACGCGAGATCACACCGACTCGACCGGCCCAACAGCAGGCCGTTCGGCGGCACGGGGAACCGGTGGCCCACCAATGGCCCTCTCTCCACGATCAGTATCAGGGTGTTCGCATGCATCTTCCGTATCCGTTTCCCTTGTCGCCACATCACGTCCTGTCCGACAGATTCATATTATCCGGTTTTACAGGTGTCTGTCACGCCTGAACGAGCCATTCCGTTTTTGACGCACTTTAAAACAGGCAGGGGGAACATGTAGAACACGAGGCTGATCCGTGAAAGTACGCATGGCGAGCAGTGTGACGTGCGATTGACAACAGGCAGTCGTTGCTGTTAAATGAAAATATGTCCATGCAAGTCCGTTTCGCGTTGTCGCTGTTGCCTGTTTTCGTATGCGTCTCGAACACTTTTTCAGCCCCTGCGTTCGAAGGCGCGTTTTCCGGCATCGCGCCGGACGGTTCGCGCGGCATCTATCACGGGGCGAGCGTCGGCATGGCTACCCTGCGCCGCGACGGGTTCGCCTCCATGGACGGCAACGGAACCCTCACCACCCGTCCCGTTGTCTTCACGGGTAAACACCTCTTCGTCAACGCCTCCGGCTCACTCTCCGTGGAACTCCTCGACGCCGCCTCTTCTCAAGTCCTGTTGCCGCCATTGACGGCGGACTCTGTTGACTCAACCCGCCATCGACTCGGCAATGTCTCCGCATTTGCCGGACGCCCCGTTCGGTTCCGGTTCCGCCTCACCAACGCTAGCCTGTACGCTTTCTGGGTCAGCCCGTCCGAGTCTGGCGCAAGCGGCGGCTATCTTGCCGCTGGCGGCCCCGGCTACACCGGTCACATCGATACCCAAGGAGCCCTTCCATGAAGACTTCCCTTCTGCTTGTCCTCGGTAGCCTTAGCGCAGGAGGATCCCTCCTGTTCGCGCAACCCGCCCCCGAGGCGCGTTTTGCGGCTATGACGCCCGACGAAATCCGCGCCTATGAGCGCGATACGCTTCAGCGCCTAGCCGACCTCTCGCTCATCCCCCCCATCATCAACACCCATCCGCTGCCGAAGTACGACTACGACCAACTCGATTACGGTATGACGCTCGGCATCGCCCGCACCCCCGGTGGACGTCTCTGGGCCGCTTGGGTCGCTGGCGAAGACGGCCCCAAGGCTTTTATGGTCGCCGCAACCAGCGACGACGACGGCGAAACCTGGTCCAAACCGCGCTTCGTCGTGGACAGTCAGGCACCACACCTGCCGATCCCCCGTAGCGTGATCGTCGGCAACTTCTGGACTGATCCGTCCGGCCGTCTCTGGTTCTTCTTTGACCAGACCATGAACCACTACGACGGCCGCCAGGGCGTCTGGGTCACGGTCTGCACGAATCCCGACGCTGACCAGCCCGCCTGGTCAAAACCGAAACGGATTTGGCATGGCGCAGTGCTCAATAAGCCCACGATCTTGGCTAACGGCGAATGGTGGCTCCCCATTGAATTTCCGGCTTTCAGCGGCATCGGACCGATGCGTCATGCCAATCAAGATCTGGAGCACCTGCGCGGCGCGAACGTCTTTGTCTCAACCGACCAGGGGCAGACGTGGCGCCGCCGCGGTTGTGTGCGCTTTCCTAAACCTGACTGGGATGAGCACATGTTCGTGGAACTCAAGGATGGCCGTATCTGGATGGTCGCCCGTACCCGTAAAGGACCGATGCAGAGTTTTTCCTCCGATGGGGGTAAAACGTGGACAAAGCCTGATTTCCCAAGTTTCAAACATCCTGTCGCGCGTTTCCACATCCGCCGCCTCGCATCCGGACGCATTCTGCTTGTCAAACATGGAGAGACCATCGATACCCACGAAGGGCGCTCCAAACTGACGGCTTGGCTTTCTGAGGACGAGGGGCAGACGTGGAAGGGCGGGCTGATGCTCGACGAACGCACCGGCATCTCCTATCCGGACGGCTTCCAGCATCCGGACGGCACAATCTACATCTCCTATGACCGCAACCGCTCCACGGACGGAGAAATCCTGCTCGCTCGGTTTACCGAAGCGGATATCCTCGGTCGGACGATCTCCTCGCCCCGCTCGAAGCTGAAAATGCTGATCAGCCGACCGCTCAAGAACCGTCTCCGCGAAATGGAGTTCAATACTGCGGCCAAGCCTTTGCGGACAGAGCCGATGGCGGAATTCAAATCCGGCAAGGGCGAAATCCGCCCGCTTGAAAAGGGCGCGAAGATCTACACGAATCGCATGTACACCTTCCACGATCTCCCCGAACCGCTGACAGGCAGGCGTTTTGTTTATTCGGGAATCGACAGTACTGAAGCCGTCTGTTCCCGGGCAGGAATGGTCTATGTGTTCACGCCGTCCACCAAACGCAATCCGCACGACAATGTCGTCCATGAGCTGTTCTCACAAGGGTTCGAGAAAACCACTGTTCCTGAGTTTGTCTATACGCTGGTTGACGGGCAGGCGCGTTCCCATGAGACCTGCTCGGTCTTCCAGAAACAGGTCAAAGTTGGCGAGACCGTCCGGTTTGGCCGCTGGGGTATCCTTGTTTTCTAACTTAAATATGCGCAACTGTCATCTTGAAAAACCAAGCGGTTTGGCGTACTTTGAAACGGATTAAAAAATCAGTTTACGTCGAGCAAGCCAAGAGGAGGTTCGGAACGATGAAGAAGAATGTTGTAACGCGGCGCGGGTTTATGCGAGGGGCGGTTATAGCCGGGGGTGCGGCGGCCTTGGGCGGATGTAGCAGGGTGCAGGCAACCGGCAAGTTGCGTAAAAGCGGCGAGATGCTGCGTCTGGGCGTGATCGGGGCTGGCGGACAGGGCGTGACCAACTGGTCGCAGATGTTAGAGTGCGGTAACGTGCGTGTGGTGGCGATGTGCGACACCGATGCGACGATGTTGGAAAACGCCAAAGGCTGGTACCGCGAAAAGGGGCTCAAGGCGGATTTCAACACCTACGCGGACTACCGCAAGCTGCTGGAAAGCGAGCGGGAACTGGACGCGGTTTTGGTGGCAACGCCCGACCACACGCACGCGCCAGCCGCCATTCAGGCAATGAAGCGCGGCTGCCATGTTTACGTCGAGAAGCCGCTGGTGCGCACCATCTGGGAGGCGCGTTACTTTGAGAAGGTCGCCAAAAAGCATGGCGTCATCACGCAAATGGGCAACCACGGCAGCGCGCGCGACGGCACGCGGCGCGGCGTCGAGATCCTGCGCTCCGGTTTGCTGGGCAATGTGACCGAAGTGCATGTCTGGACGAATCGCCCTGAAATCTCCCCCGGCAACAAATGGGGCTGGAAACAGCCGCTGAAACGGCCGGAAGGCTCCGACCCGATCCCGCCGGAGTTGAGCTGGGACCTCTGGCTGGGCACTTCTCCGGCCCGCCCGTTCAAGAAGGGCGTGTACCACCGCATCATGTGGCGCGCGTTCTATGATTTCGGTACCGGGGCGTTCGGCGACATGGCCTGCCACACGATGAATCTGGCATTCCGCGGATTGAATCTGGGCGAGGTGACCGCGGGCGAAGCGGTGGAAATCTCGGAGCGTTTCGATGACACCTACCCGCTGTACAGCAAGGTGCGGCTCACCTACGCGGCGCGCGGTAAAAAACCGCCGGTCGATCTCTA
>JAPXSY010000078.1:0-12549 GCA_033812795.1 Kiritimatiellia bacterium | reverse complement strand
TCCCCGCAGCACCAGAGCGCCAGCCCGTTTTCCACACTCGGATCGGCGCGGATGCGCCCGACGTTCACCGTATCGCCGCCGCCCGTGTTCAGCGGCATGGGATACTGCGCCGCCGCCAGATCGTCGATCACCCGTATGCCGGCGGCGTTCGCCAGAATGGCGCGCGCCTCCTCCGGTGCCAGCGGCGCACTGAACTCGGCGTGCACGGCCACCGAATGCGCGTAGAAAACCGGCACGCGCGCGCAAGTCGCCGCAATGCGCAGGTCGGGGCAGCCCAGAATCTTGCGCGCCTCGAAAGTCAGCTTGGCTTCTTCGGAGGTGAACCCCGGCATCTCCGGCTTGGCCCCGCCGATCTGGGGCAGCACGTTGAAAGCGATCGGATGAGGATAGGCGCACACCTGCGGCTCGTTACCCGCGGCATAGGCGCGGACCTGCTGTTCCAACTCCTCGACAGCGGCGCGGCCCGTGCCGCTCACGGACTGGTAGGTGACTGCGGTCATGTGCCGCAGCGGCACACGGCGGTGCAGCGGCGCAATGCCCATCAGCGTAATAATCGTACTGCAGTTGGGGTTGGCAATGAACCCCTGATGCGCGGTCAGGGCCTCGCCGTTGATCTCGGGGATCACCAGCGGCACGCGCGCGTCCATGCGGAAATCGTCGCCGTTGTCGATCACCACGCAGCCGCGCCGAACCGCCTCCCAACCGAACTGCTTCGACGCGCCTTTGGAGCCTTCCGTCCCGGCGAACAGCACGATGTCCAACCCGTCGAAGGCCTCAGGCCGGGCCTCGATCACACGGAAGGTTTCGCCCGCCACCTCCTCATCCCGCTCACGGGTGGCCATGATGCGGATCTCCCGTGCGGGAAACTTCCGCTGCCGGAGCACCTTGATCATCTCCGTGCCCACTGCGCCGATGCCCACGAGACCTACGCTGTACTGCTTCATTCGCAATCCCTTTGCTTGCTTTCACCGGTCAATCAGCGCGCGCATCTCCGGCGTGATCTCGAGGATCTCGAAATCCTTGAACCACATCTTGCCGTTTGCGCCGCCGTGGAGTTGCAGGGCCACCTTACCGCTCTTCTCGCAAAGCGGGTCGAGGATGTCCACCGTGCGTTGGCCGTTGAGGATCGAGAGGATCCGGTCGCCGTACGCCACCGTGCAGGTCGTGTTCCATCCCTTGGGGTTCCGGACCTGCGCGATGAACTCGTCATTCTGCGCCACCCAACCGCGTCCCTTGGTCTTGTCGCCCGCAGTATGCCACAGGGCGGAATCCTTGGCGTTTCCGGCGATCTCGTTCTGGAACCCCTTGAGCAGCCACGGCGTGTTAACCTCTTCGGCGCGGAAATAGAGCGCGCTGTTGCCGCCGAAGAGTTGGTAAGTCACGCGCACGATGAAATCGCTGTAGTTCCGGTCCGAGACCACGAGCCCGTCCCGCTTCTCTCCCTCCTTATGCTGGCCGATGAGAATGCCCTCTTCATGATTGAACGACCAATCCTCCGGCAGCACGAAACGGGCGCCGCGGAGCGCGTACCGGCCATCCTCACCCTTGACAAAGAAGGGCGTCCACCGGCTCGTGCCCAGATCCCGGATACGGATGTTGCGCCAGCGGGCGCAGGGTTTGCCGTCCGGATTTTTGATCGCGTGCACTTGCAGGCCGATGAACCCGGCGAGCGCGGCGTCGTCAAAATAGTTCACGACCGGCACGTCGTTGAGCCAAGTGCGGATCGAGGGCCCGACGCACTGGATCTCCATCCGGTTCCAATCCCCCTGCTTATAGGCGGCAACCGATTTCGCGGTCACCTCCGCAGGCGTGTTATCCAGCCAAGTCCGCTTGAATTTGAACCCGCGCCGCCCCTCGTCGTAAATACGGGCCGTGACCGGCGAGCGCCCCGCGATTTCCGCCTGATACCCGTAAACCGAATCGGATCCGTCTTTGTGCTTGCGCGCCGCGGAACGGAACTGCACCCCGGAGTTGCCGCCCTCGAACTTGAACTCCAGACGCAGGATGAAATCCCCGTACTCTTTTTCGGTGCACAAGAACGAATTGCGGCCCGCGTCGCCGAAACAGCCGACGATCGCGCCATCCTCAACCCGGTAAGGCGACTTGCCGCCCCGCTGGATCCAGCCGTTCAGCGTCTTGCCGTCGAACAGCGTCACGAACCCCTCTTCCCCCGCCGGCGCGTCCGCTGCGATCCCCGCCGCCAGAATACCGGCCATTACCCACCCGATCCATTGACGTTTCATCTTGTCCTCCCTTGGCCGCAAGTATAGTACACCCCCTGTGCGCTTTTCCAGCGCAATTGCCTGACGGAAAGCGGCTTATTCCGTCAGCGCGTACGACTTAGGCCTGCTTACTCGTTGAGCTGACCCTGATACACGCAGCGCCGGACTTTCTGAATCGAGGTGCGTTCCAGCGGTTCGCGGCGCACCTTGATTTTTCGCGGATGCTTGTACTCGGTCAGACATTCGCATTGTGTGCGCACCCGTTCGCGGATCAGGCGTTCGACCGTCTCCCAGGGGGGCTCCACTCCTTCGTGGGCCGCCGCCACTGCCTCGAGGTCGGGCACCACGATCGTGCCCACACGCTCGCCGGGTATTCCGCCCACCGTGTAGCCGATCACCACCACGTCGGCGATCAGCGGATCCCGCGACAGCACGTTTTCGACCTCTTCGGGATAGATGTTTTTGCCTTCGCGGTTGACGATCAGCGCCTTTTTGCGCCCGCAGATCGTCAGGTACCCTTCGGCGTCCTGCACGGCCAGGTCGCCGGTGCGCAGCCACTCGCCGTCGAACGCCTCGCGGGTGGCCTCGAGGTTTTTGAAATACCCCTTCATCACGATCGGGCCGCGGATCTGCAGTTCACCCACGCCCTGCGGATCGGGATCCGCGATCCGCACCTCGATGTTGGGCAGTTTTTTCCCGATCGTCCCCACACGTGAGTTTTTGCTGTTGGTGATGGAAACCACCGGCGAACACTCCGTGAGGCCGTACCCCTCCACAATCGGCACACCCAGACGCCGGAACCCGTTGAGCACGTACAAAGGGCACGGCGCCCCGCCGACAATCAGGAAACGCAACCTGCCGCCGAGTCCTTTCAGCACCTTTTTGCCTACCCAGCACCCCAGCCCCAGCCGGAATAGAAGTCGGGCGATCCGGTTCCGCCGCAGCTTGTCGTCGATTTTGTTGAACATCTTTTCGACCAGCAGGGGGACCGCGATCAGGATGGAGGGCCGCAGTGTCCGGATGTCCTCCCCTATGCTTCGGAGACTCGCGATAAAAGACATGCCGCAGCCCCGGACCAGCGGCACCACAAAATTCGCCGTGAACGAAAAAGCGTGGAACAGCGGCAACACCACGAGGAAGTCGTCCTCCGCAGTGATGACGTCGCCGATCGCGTCGAAACAGCCGAAAGCGTCACTGCAAAAATTGAGGTGCGTCAGCATCGCGCCTTTGGGCGTGCCCGTGGTGCCCGAAGTATAGATGATGGACGCGACGTCCTGGGGGTCGGGCCGGTGGTCCGCATACCAGAGGAGGGGTTCATTCGCCACGCCCGCCCGCAGCGTCTCGTAATCGTAACAGGGCCGTCCCGCGATCGGCGCGAGGCGCTCCCCCGCGCCATCGGTCACCACAATGAACCGGACCTGCGGCAGGTCGGTCAGAATCACTTCGAGCATGTCGAGATGGCGGGTGTCGGTCAAGACCGCCACCGCCTCGGAGTCGTTCAGGATGTACGACACCTCCGCAGCCCGCAACTTGGGATCGATCGGCACCACCGCCACGCCCGCGCCTGCAGTCGCCAGATAGGTCTCGATCCACTCCGGCCCGTTCTCCATTATCATCGCGACGCGCTCGGTGATCGGCTTCAACCCCAGACGCCCGAACGCCTCGGCCATCTGCCGGACGCCCAGCATCAGGGATTCATATGTACGGCTCTGCCAAGCCTGATCCCGGTGATAGCGCAATGCGATCGCCGCCGGCCTTCTGGATGCCGTATCCTCAAATATTTTTCGAAGAGTCATGTCCGCCCAGAATCCGTCCAAGCTGGTTGTGAAATGACACAATAGCCGGAAGTGTCATAAAAGCCAATCCCAAAAAGGATAAGGTTTCAGGGTTTCATGGTTTCATCCAAATCGGAATCGGGGTCGGGATCGGAATCGCTATCGGAATCGGGATCGTCGACCCGCGACCCGCGACATTCGACCCGCGACATTCGACAGGGACGCCCGCGTTTCCGACACCGCAGGCCGCTTTTCAGGGTTTCAGGGTTTCTGGGTTTCAAGGTTTCTGGTTTCAGGGTTTCAAGGTTTCATCCAAATCGGGGTCGGGATCGGTATCGGGATCGGAATCGCTATCGGAATCGGGGTCGGGATCGGTATCGGGATCGGGGTCGACATAAGGTCTGACGGGAGAAGCGGGCGTCCCTACCCCGCGTGGCCGGGCGGTTTTCTCAACGCGATGAGGAGGGGACTGGCTTGCCGAGATGCGCGAGCACTCGTTTGAGCGCTTGCCAAGCGTCGCGTTTAGCCGGCTCGAAGCGCAGCAGGTAAGAAGGGTGGAAGGTCGGCATCACGGGAATGCCCTCATACTGGGTCCACTCGCCTTGAATGCGGTTGACGCCCACTTGGGTGTCCAGCAGCGCTTTGATGGCTGTGCCGCCCAGCAGAATAATGGTTTTCGGGCGGATGAGGCGGATCTGTTGCCGCAGATAGATCAGGCAGATCGCGGCTTCGTCCGGTGTCGGTGGACGGTTCCGGGGCGGACGGCATTTGCAGATGTTGGCGATGAACACTTGGTCGCGGGTATAGCCCATCGCCGCGATCATGCGCGTCAGCAACTGACCCGCCGCGCCGACGAACGGCACTCCCTGCTGATCCTCCTCCGCGCCGGGCGCCTCGCCGATGAACAGAATGTCGGGGCTGTTGAAATTTCCCTGACCCGGAACCGTCCGGTTGCGGCTCTGGTGCAGCGGGCAAGCGGTGCAAGAGGCGATACGGGCCGCCAGTTCGTCGAGTGCGGCGCGCCGGGCCTCAGGAGAGAGGGCCTGCGTCTCCTCAATCGGAGCGACGCGGGGTGCCGTGAAAGGCTCGGGCGCAATGGGGGCCGGGACCGTTGGCGGCTGGCTGTCCGGTGGGGGGCGTGTCGCGTCGGCCGCCGGGGCGGCGCGCCGCCCCAGAGCCCGAATCACGGCGGGATCAAGTTCCACGGTACGCAGCCCCAGTTCTTTGAGGAGCGTGATCTGGTCCGTGAGACCGTCCAGGATGTCGGTCCATTCCGACACGATTAACCTCCCGCGTATCCGTTGGGGTTGGCTGATTGCCAGCGCCAGGCGTCTTCGCACATGACACGCAGATCACGCTCGGCTTTCCAGCCCAGCACGCGCTCTGCCTTGGCGGGATCGGCCCAACAGGCGGCCACGTCACCGGGGCGGCGCGGCATGATCCGGTAGGGTACGGCACGGCCCGAAGCCTGTTCGAAAGCCCGCACCACCTCCAGCACACTGCTTCCCTTGCCGGTCCCCAAGTTGAAGACCTCCAGCCCCGGTCCGGTATGGAGAAATTCCAGTGCCTTCAGGTGGCCGACCGCCAGATCCACCACGTGAATGTAGTCCCGCACGCCCGTTCCATCGGGCGTCGGGTAGTCATTCCCAAACACCGATAGAGAAGGAAGGCGGCCTATGGCCACCTGAGCCACATAAGGCAGCAGGTTGTTGGGGAGGCCGGCGGGATCCTCGCCAATCCGGCCGCTCGCGTGCGCGCCGATCGGATTGAAATAACGCAACAGAATGATGTTCCACGCCGGGTCGGCGCGGTGCAGGTCGCGGAAAATCTGCTCCATCATCAGTTTGGTCCAGCCGTACGGGTTGGTGGCGCCGGGCGTGGGAAACTCTTCGCGGATCGGCACAGAGGCAGGATCACCGTAGACCGTCGCGGATGAGCTGAAAACCATGTTACGGCAACCGTGTGCGGTCATCACCTCGCAAAGCGTGATCGTGCCCGAAAGATTATTGCGGTAGTAGGTGAGAGGGATTCCCACAGATTCGCCGACCGCCTTGAGGGCCGCGAAATGGATCACCGCATCAAACGGTCCGTCTTCCGCAAAGACCGTGTCGAGCGCCTCCCGGTCCAGCAGGTCAACCTTGCGGAAAATCGGCCGCGCGCCAGTGATCTCCGCAACGCGCCGCACGCTTTCCGCACTGCTGTTACAAAGGTTGTCGACGATCACGATTTCGTGCCCGGCCTGCAGCAACTCGACCGAAGTGTGGCTACCGATGAACCCGGCACCGCCGGTAACAAGAATTCTCATGAGGGTCCTTTCTGAAAGAACAGTGCCAGTTTAACCGAAATCGTCCGGATAACCAATCCGAAGTTGATTCCCGCGCATCGGGTTTTCGGTCTTGATTCGGGAAGGAGGCGTGCGATACACTGAATTTGTCGTTGGATAATGGACCGCATCGTTTAGGAACATCTTTAATTACAATGCGGGTCCGAATGGATAATGGTTGAAGGAGTTGAGGAGGTGGCGGATGAGGTTGCATCATCCTGTTTTGTTGGCGATGGTCACGGTGTGTGCGGCGGTGTTGCGGACGGGTGCCTTTGAAACGACCAACTGGCTCTCCTCTGTCGCGGAAGGCTACTACAATGACCCCGCGAACTGGACGGGCGGCTTCCTGCCCACCAACGGCAACACCGGGCAGTTCACCGGCGATCAGGACTATGTGGTCCGGTTTCCCCAGGGCGGACTGGTCGAGAACAGCGTGACCAAGGTCAGCGGCCTTTCGAACGGCCGCTCGGTCACCTTCGACACACGCGGCACCTGGTGGCTCAAGGCCGGTTGCGACGCCTGGCCGAACGATTGGACCGCTTTTCAGCTGGGCGCGAACTCCTCGCATTTTTTCAATATCGAGGGGGTGTTGAAAGCAGCGGCCAACGATTACCCGGTCATGGAGATGTCGAACGCGCTCTTCCGGGTGCAGTACCACAGCACCGGCATGACGAACGTGCTGGAGGAGGGGCTGCTGAATCTGTACAACCCCGGCGGGATCCACCGTAGTGCGCACTCGCTGATTACCGGTTCCACCGCACCGGCCAACAGCCTGATCCTCTTCAAGACGAACTCAATGCTGCGGGCCAACAACGTCCGTTTGCGCGGGAACCGGAACGGCCATCTCATGCGGTTCGAGGGCGGCACGCACGAGATCTACAACGGCATGACCATCGCCGAGGGCGGCGCGAATGCGGGAACGACGTGTACGGTAGAGGTCGCGGGCGGCACCCTTGCGGTGCGCAGCGGCTCGGTGTATGTCGATAATAAAGTCGGGACCCACGGGAATCTCGTCATCGAGGGTTCCGGCGACATGACGGTGCGGGACCTGGTCTATGTGGCGTATAACGCGACCAACTGCAGCGGCACGGTGATCTTGCGGGATGCCGGGCGGCTTGCCGTGGGCGGGGATTTCCGAATTGCGCAGTTTAACAAAACGACCGGCGAGCTGCGCCTCGCCGACGAGGCCGCGCTGAGTGTCGCCTCGGCCATGAGGGTGTCTTACGCCTCGGCCTCGACCGCCGCCGTGGATGTCGCCGGGAGCGCCGCGCTGGCGGTGACCGGTCAGGTCACGGTGGCCTGCGCCAGCGAGTCGTATGCCGAAATGGCGGTGCGGGACAACGCCACGGTCTACGCGGGCGGGGATCTTCTGGTCGGCGATGCCGGCGGCAACGCCGTGTTCACGCTGGACGATGCCGCAACGCTTGTCGTGAAAGGCGCGGCCCTTACGGTGGCCGGGAACAGCGGGACCGCAAGCCGGGGACGGCTGATCCTGACGGGCGGCACGCTGGAGGCCAACGCGGTGCGCGGCGGGGTCGGCGCGCTGTGCCGGGGCGGAACGGGCGGAGCCGAACTGCTGGCGGACGGGACGACCCTGCGGGCGGGCGGCGCCACGACCGGACTGTTCTTCGGAGGGTTCGATCAGGCGGAACTGGGAGCGCAGGGACTCACTCTGGATTCGGCCGGTACGGACCTCGGGATGGGGCAGCCGTTCTCGGACCTTCCCGGGGCAACGGGGCTGTTCGTGAAAACGGGCGCGGGAACCCTCTCCGTCTCGAACAGCCTCCACGGCCGGACCGCGATCGCGCGGGGCGTTCTGCGCGCCAGCGAACCCGCGGCGTTTTTCGGCCGTGAGATCGCGGTTTCGAACATCGCCTCGCTTTCGCTGGAAGGTGAGGCCGTGACGCTGACGGCCGGGGATCTCACGCTCGGCTCGCCCGGGGGCCGGGCGATCCTGGCCCTGGATGCCGGAGACAGTGTGAGCGTGACCAATGCGTTGACGCTGCACGGCTGTGCGATCTATTTCGGGGGTGCGGGGACGGCGGGCACGCACACGCTGATCCGCAGCGCGGGAACCATCGATCCGTCGTGCCTGGACCATGTGGAACTCCTCAATCCGGCGGCGGGCAAGGCATATGCCTTTGCCATCGGTACGGACGGCGGCGGGGAGACCATCCAGCTGATCGTCAGCGCGTATACGATTGCGGACGCGGAGTGGGACGGCTCGGAGAGCGCGGACTGGAACACGGCGGACAACTGGACCCCGGCCGGGGTGCCGACCTACGGCACGCGCGCCAAGTTCGGCGCGGCTGCGGCGCGGAAGGCGGTCACGCTCAGCGCGCCGGGGCTGACGACCTTTATGGAGTTCGATTCGGATGCGGGCTACACGCTTGGCGGCACGCAGCCGCTCACACTGCCGGCCGGCATGATCGACAACAAGCTGGGCGAACATGAGATCGCCCTGCCGCTGACTCTCTCGGGCGAGGTCGCGCTGCCGACCGCGGCGGCGGCCACCACCACGGTGAGCGGTCCGGTCTCGGCGAATCTGGCGGCGCGCGTCGCCAAGAGCGGTTCCGGCATGGTGGTTTTATCGGGCGACAATGCCGGGTTCCAGGGCGCGTGGCGGACCGGCGGCGGACGGATGGTCTTTGCCACGACAGGCGCCTGGGGCGCGGCCAATAGTGCTGCGGACGCGGTCACGGTCGGCGCGGGAACCTTGACCTATAGCGGAACGCCGGCGGAAGTCAGCAAGGGGATCATGGTGGATGCGGGCGGCAGCACCCTCTCGGCGATTCTGGAAGTGAAGTCCGATCTGACGGTCAACGGAACCGTCACCAACCATTCCGGCATCCTGATCAAGCGCGGGGTCGGCACGCTGACCCTGAATGTCGGGGCCGGGCACGGGAACCTTTCGTCGGGATCAGGCGGTTCGGCCAGTAATAATGATCCTTCGGGCATCATCACGTTCCCGGAGAACGGGGACACTCCGGCCACAGCCAACGGGTTGGGCGGGTTCAACCTGTTGGAGGGGACCTTGCGGATCCGGGGCGTCAACAGCACGCTTTCGATCGTGAATCAGCGGCACTTCGGAGTTCTTGGCGGTGCGGTCAGTTCCTGTCTGGCCGATCCGACGCTTGAACTCGATGCCGTGCGTCTCAATCAGGGCGGCAGCGGGCAGCACCTCATCGTCGGCAACCAGATTCAGGCGGGCAGTCTGGCGCGTTCACCGACCCTGCGGCTGGTGAACGGCGCTCATCTCGCGATGGACCACCTTCGGATGGGGCGGAATTCGGCGGCCATGGTCACGCCGACGCTGATTATGAGCAATGCGACGGTCGAAGCCTTCTGGCAGGTGTCCTTCGGCGCTGACAGTACTGTGACTCCGTATGTGCGCATCATGGAGGGTAGCCAGATAATCGCGAAAGGCGGGGCTCCATGGGGCGGCGGCATCTGCTTCTCTCGGAACGTCGATATGGTGGTCAGCGGGAACAGCGTGGTGTCGCAAACCCATTCCGATGGTGACATGCGGTTCAACGAAGGTGGAGCCGACGGAACCGTCCGCTGGGAGGACGGTGCGGTGATGCGCTTTGCGAAATTCAGTGGGCGCAACCACAACACGGCGGACGGATTGGATATGATTTTTGACAACGCAACGATGGAGATTCTAGCGAATGGCTGCTCGTATTCCACGCGCGCCGACAAGCAGAGCTTCATCATTGAGGATGGGGGATTGACGGTGAAGGTCGGCAGCGGCATCCGGCATGAGTTGACCTTCCCGCTTACCGGCGCGGGCGCGCTTACCAAAACGGGCGCGGGCGAGCTGGTCTTCGCGGCGGGGCTGAACTACACGCCGAGCGCGACCAACCTCACCGGTCTTGCGACCGGCGACTACACGGGCGGAACCCTGGTGCAGGAGGGCGCGCTCTCGGTGAGCAACGGCACGATCCGCACGGACGCGGCGATGCGGGTTGCGGCGGGTGCGCGGCTGAACCTCAGCAACAGCGGGGTCGCCCTCGGTGAGGTCTCGGGGTCGGGCCTGATCACGAACGGGACGCTGACAGCGGGGTACCGCTGCCGCGTGACGCCCGCGGGCGCCGACCGCCTGACGCTGTCGGACGTGACGCTGCCGTCGGGATTCATGGTGACCTTCGACGCGGAGGCGGGGTCGGAACTCGTCAGCGGGCAGAAGGTGGCGATTGCGGATCTCGCCGGCGCCACGGTGCCGAATCTCGACAAGTGGAACGCGCGCCATGTCGGCGAGAAGCTCTCGGCCCGGTTCACGCTGGAGGGCGGCACGGTCTACGCCAACGTCTTTTACAGCGCGGGAACCTTGTTCCAGCTCCGATAGATAGCTTTGTTTTCCAATGAAAACGAATGCTCCGCCAGCCAGTGGCCAGCGCAACGCGTTGGCTACTGGCTGGCGGGGGCAAAGATTCCTCGGCTGCATTTCAAGAACTCGCCGATCATTTCACGTACATCGGCAAACCGCACCTCCGGGGTGCGCTCTCCATCTCCGCCGATGGTACAACGCTCAGCTATACCACTCCCTGCAAGGATGGACTCGTGGTCATCTTTTTTGAAGATGCGAACTCGCTTCCGGCAATCTTGATCCGCGAGGCGGGAGAGTGGTATAGTATCTGATAAGCGTCCCTGCGGCAGCGATGAAACCTGAGTTGACGGGGCGTGACGAAAGATAAGGGAAGATGACAGACATCACGCTTCACCCGCATCGCGATTTTTCAGTGTTGCGGAGGCATCCTTGGATTTTCTCAGGCGCGGTGGCGCGCGTATCGGGCGAGCCTGCGGCGGGCGAGACTGTGCGGGTGCTCGGCGCGGACGGGACGGCGCTCGGGTACGGCGCCTTCTCGCCGGAGTCCCAAATTCGCGTGCGCATGTGGACCTTTGACGTCAGCCAGACGGTTGATGAGGCGTTCATTCATGACCGGATCCGTCGTGCTGTGGGTGCGCGCGCGCTTTTTCTGGCGGATGACGTGACGGACGCCTATCGGCTGGCACATGCCGAGGCGGACGGTCTGCCGGGGCTGGTCGCGGACCGGTACGGCGACTGGATCGTGTGCCAGTTCTCCACGGCGGGGGCGGAGCGCTGGAAGCGCGAGATCGTCGAGGCCCTGCAAGCGTGCGTCCCCTGCCGCGGCGTGTACGAGCGTTCCGATTTGGATGTGCGCGAGCACGAGGGTTTGGCGCCGGTCACGGGCGTTCTGGCGGGCGAAGAGCCGCCCGAGCGTATCCAAATCACGGAATACGGGTGCCGTTACGGCGTGGATGTCCGTACCGGGCACAAGACTGGATTCTATCTGGATCAGCGCGCCAACCGCCATCTGATCAAGCGGTACGCCAACGGTGCGGAGGTGCTGAACGCCTTCTCGTATACGGGCGGGTTCGGGATCGCGGCACTGGCTGCGGGCGCGACCCGGGTGACGCATGTCGATCTTTCGGAGTCGGCACTGGATCTGGCCCGGGAGAACGCAGCGCTCAACACCTGCCATGTGGATCCGGCGGATTTCATCCGGGGGAATGTGTTCGAAGAGCTGCGCACGTTCCGGGACCGGGGGCGGTCTTTCGATCTGGTGGTTCTGGATCCGCCCAAGTTCGCCGAGACCAAGGGTAGCCTGATGAAAGCCGCGCGCGGTTATAAGGACATCAACCTGCTGGGCATCAAACTGTTGCGCCCCGGCGGGATCTTGGCGACCTTCTCCTGTTCCGGACTGATGACGGCCGAGCTGTTCCACAAGGTGGTGTCGGATGCCTCGGTTGACGCCCGGCGCGATATTCAGGTGCTGCAGCGTTTGCAGCAGGCCGAGGACCATCCCGAAGGGCTCTGTTTCCCCGAGGGGCTCTACCTCAAGGGCCTGCTCTGCCGGGTGTGGTAGTAAGCCGGGTGTGGTAGTAACGGACGTGCCGTTCCCGATAAAAAAAGTTTCCTGCCGGTGTGACCCGGCAGGAAACCGTGTGGTGTTTATATATTATTGGGTTGTGTGTGGAGAGACAATAGCACGTTTATCCCGAAATAGGCAATAGAAATATTTTGAATATACGCATTCGGTTCGTGACAGGGGTGTGCGAAGGTCATGCGTTTCAGGGTTCCATTGCGGCGTCATCGCTATCGGTATCGGGATCGCTATCGGGATCGGGATCGCCGCCATCATTACACTTGTCGCTGCGGGCCACTGCGCGGGCGTAACAGTCTGTCTCTTATACACATCTCCGA